>CAZETS010000046.1:12789-45487 GCA_964515335.1 uncultured Spirochaetaceae bacterium | reverse complement strand
CGGGAACGGGAACGGGAACGGCCTCCGGCGCGGCCGTCGCGAGCGGGGCGGCCGCGGCGTCGGCCGCAGCAGCCGAGCCATCCGCTCCGGCTTCGGCTCCGACTTCGACTTCGGCTCCGGCTCCGGCTCCGACTCCGACTTCCGGTGCCTGCGTGGCCGCCGCCTCGCGCTCCCGTGCCGCCCGCTCGGTCGCCTCTGCCGCCGTCTTGGCGCGGTGGCAGGGCGAGCAGAGGGTCTGGAGATTGTCGAGGTCGTGGCTGCCGCCGTCGACGAGCGGAACGATGTGGTCGACCTCCCAGAGCGAGCGGCGCGGCACGAAGCCGCGCTCGCGCAGCTTCTTCGTCATGCCGCGCCCGCGCAGCTCGCGCCGCAGCTTCACGGTGTCGAGTCCGCACGCCGCACACCGGCCGCGATCGCGTCGGCGCAGCCGACGACGCACCTCGCGCGGGTCGCTGGCGCTGTAGGTGCTCACGCACTCCGGGTGCCAGCGGCGGCGTCGGTCGGGCTCGCCGCGCTTCGGACCGTCGGCGTACACGATCCCTTCACCGCACCAGCGGCAGGTGCCGCGCGGCGCATCCGTGAAACGGATCTCGGGACGACGGTGGGCGGTCACCGCTCGCGATTCTACCGGCGACCCCGGGTCGGTCGCACCGTCGCGACCCACTCGATCCAGCCATTCGACGAAAAGGTGGGTCGATGCGCCCACAGGCGGCGGCGCGGCCGGCGGCGTGAAGCTCTCGCGAGCGGCCGCTGTTGCTCGGCTCGACTAGGCGGACATCGCCGGCTGCCGGGCCTGGGCACGAGTGGCGGCGAGCGCCACGCCGGCGGCCACGGACATGCTCGCGCACGCCAGGTAGAACGGCGTCGGTGCGTTCCAGTCGAACAGGGCGCCTGCCGCGATCGGACCGAATACCCGTGCCAGCGAAGCGCTCGACTGGAACGCGCCCATCACCTGGCCGCGGTCGTGGGCGGCGGCCTGCACGGAGACCAGCGCCATCATGGGCGGCTGGGCGATGGCGCGGCCTACCGAAGAGGCGAGCAGTGGCGCCATCAGCCAGGCGACGCTCGCCATCTGTGGCACCAGCGGAAAGGCGATGGCCATCAGTGCCAGGCCCGACAGCAGCAGGCCCCGCTCGCCGAAGCGTGCAGCGAGCGCCCGCATGCCGCCGCCCTGGATGGCCGCCATCACGAGCGCCATCGCGACGAGGATCCACGCGACGCCGCGTGCGTCGTAGTCGAAGCGGGCGATCATCCAGAACGCGAAGATCGACTCGAGCTGCGTCACGCCCAGGGTGAACAGGAAGTTGACCCCGCAGAGACGCCCGACCACCCGATCGGCGAAGATCTCGCTCAGGCGGAGCCGGCCCGAGTCGGGCGCGACGTGGCGCGGGGGCTCGCGCAGCATCATCACGCCGAACAGGCAGTTCAGCGTCGCCATGCCCGCCGCGACGAAGGCCGGCAGGCCGAGCCCGTAGCCGACCAGCCAGCCGGCGAGGGCCGGTCCGAGCAGGAAGCCCACGCCGAACGACGCGCCGATCATCCCCATGTAGCGGGTGCGCTCGGACTCGTCGGTCACGTCGGTCACGTAGGCGGTGGCGACGCTGATGTTGGCCGCGAAGAGCCCGGAGAGCGCGCGGGCGACGAACAGTGCGCCGATCGAGTCGGCGAGCCCCAGCAGCAGGAGCGCTACCGCGGTGCCGCCCATCGTGATGAGCATGACGGGCCTGCGGCCGATGCGATCGGAGAGCCGCCCCCAGACCGGAGCGAAGGCGAACTGCAGCGCCGCGTGGACGGCGAGCAGGCCGCCGAGGACGAGGCCGGTGGCGCCGAAGTCGTCCGCGTAGAACGGCAGGATCGGGATGACGATCCCGAAGCCGATCAGGTCGACGATCACGACCGAGAACAGGATCCGTAGGCTTCGCGTGTGCCGGTCCTGCTGAGGGGCGCCGGGCTCGGGACTCGACATTGCGCGCTGGACCTTACTGCATCGGTCGGCTCAGATCGCGCCTTCCGCGAGGAGCCTGCCGATCGAGCGCAGCTGGAAGCTCGTTCCGCCGAGTGCCAGCTCGAGCTGCTTGGCATAGAGGAAGTAGCGGTGCAGCGGGTAGTCGCGGTCGACCCCCATGCCGCCGTGCTGGTGGACGGCGGTGTGGAGCACGCGCTGGCCGGCGAGCGACGCCCAGTACTTCGCGACGGCCACCGCGTCGGCGGCGGGCAGGCCCTCGCTCAGGCGCCAGGCGGCCTGCCACGAGCTCAGCCGGATCGCCTCGGTGTCGATGTAGGCGTCGGCCTGGCGCTGGCCGACGGCCTGGAAGGTCGCGATGGCGGCGCCGAACTGCTTGCGGCTCTTGGTGTACTCGGCGGTCAGGCGAAGCGCCTCTTCGCAAACGCCGAGCGCCAGCGAGCAGAGCGCCGCGGTGGCGTGCTCGCGCAGCGATAGGAGGATCTCGCCGCCGCGCGCGAGGTCGCCGAGCAGGTCGTCCGCCGAGACCGACACGCCGTCGAGCTCGACTCGCGCCTCGGGCTGGCCGCTCGTGGTGTCGACCGGGTGGACGCCGACGCCTTCGCGGGTTGGATCGACGAGGAACACGCCGACCCGGCCTTCTTCCGTCGTTGCTGGCACGAGGATGCGGTGGGCGAGCTGCGCCCAGGGAACGCAGAGCTTGGTGCCGCGGAGCACGAAGCCGTCGCCGCTCTCTTCGGCCCGCGTAGCGGGCACGAGCGGGTCGACCGCGTCTTCGACCAGCGCCGCGGTGAGGATCACGCTGCCTTCGACGACGCCGGGCAGCAGTGCCTGCTTCTGCGAGTCGCTTCCGAAGTGCGCCACCGGCAGTGCGCCGAGCACCAGCGTCTCGATCAGCGGCACCGGCGCCGTGTGCCGGCCCAGCTGCTCGATCACGCCGGCGAGATCGAAGAACGACTGCTCGGCGCCGCCGTACGTCTCGGGGACCGCTATGCCGAGCAGTCCCGATCGCGCCAGCTCTCCCCACAGCTTCTCGTCGTGGCGCGGCCCGCCCGCCTGCTCGATCTCGCGCAGGCGATCGGGTGAGGCGCCGTCGCCGAGGATCTGTGCCGCCAGGTCGGCGAAGGCCTGCTGTTCGTCGGTCAGTGCGAAGTCCAAGGGTCCGTCTCCCGCTCGTTGCTCGTCAGGTGCGCGGAATGCGCGGCAGTCCCAGCCCGAAGAGGCCGATCAGCTCGCGCTGCACCTCGTTGGTGCCGCCGCCGAAGGTGAGGATCAGGAGGCTGCGGTAGAGCGTCTCGACGTAGCCTCCGATCCAGGCGTCCTCGCTGTCCCGGCGCAGATAGGCGCGCTCGCCCACGATCTCCATCAGCAGTCGGAACGCCTCGAGGTAGAACTCGGTGCCGAAGACCTTGACGGACGACGCGTCGGCCACGTCCATGCGGCCCTCGGTGGCCGCCCAGGCGACCTTCCAGTTCATGAGCCGCAGGAACGAGAGGCCCGCGTGCACGCGCGCCAGGTTCATCTGCACCCACTCCTGGTCGATCACCCGCCGGCCGTCGGCGAGCTTCGTCTCGCGCGTCCAGGCCAGGGCCTGGTCGTAGGCGTTCTCGAGCATGCCGGGCGAGCAGAGCGTCACGCGCTCGTGATTGAGCTGGCTCGTGATGAGCTTCCAGCCCTTGTTCTCGCCGCCGACGAGCGCCGAGGCGGGCACGCGCACGTTGTCGTAGAAGGTCGTGCAGATGTCGTGCTCGGAGAGCAGGCTCATCGGCTCGGCCTTGATGCCGGGTGTCTTCATGTCGACGACGAACATCGAGATGCCGGCGTGCTTGGCGGAGTCGGGGTCGGTGCGCGTGGCGAGCCAGACGTAGTCGGCCTCGCTGGCCAGGCTGGTGAAGATCTTCTGGCCGTTGATCACGTATTCGTCGCCGTCGCGGTCGGCCCGGGTCGTGAGCGCGGCGAGATCGGTGCCGGCGCCGGGTTCGGTGTAACCGATGCAGAAGTGGATCTCGCCCTTCAGGATCTTCGGCAGGAAGAAGGCCTTCTGCTCGTCGCTGCCGTTTCTGTAGATCGTCGGGCCGACGGTGTTGATCGTGAGCATCGGGACCGGCGCGCCGACGCGCATGGACTCGTCGAAGAAGATGAACTGCTCGATGTCCGAGCGGCCCTGGCCGCCGTATTCGGTGGGCCAGCCGATGCCGAGCCAGCCGTCCTCGCCCATCTGGCGCACCACGGCGCGCATCGTGTCGCCGGCGCCGTGGCTGCGCTGGAGCTCGAGACGGACCTCGGGAGTGAGCAATTTGTCGTAGTAGGCGCGCAGCTCCTGGCGCAGGCGCTCCTGCTCGTCGTTGTAGGCGATGTGCATGCGGGTCTCCGGTGCGTCTCCTGCGGGGGCGCCGACAGCGTGACGGCGGGTCGCCCGCCGGCCGGGCGGGCTCTGCCCGGTGGAACGCGTTCTAGTCTGACGCTTCCGGGCATCGGCGTCGAGGGCGCCAAGGGGGGGCCACCGGGCAGGGGGGCCGGGGGGCTCGGACGCAATCGCTGCGCGCTGACGCAATGAAAAGCTGCTGCGGACGAGCGCGCTCGCCGAGAAGGAGCGTGGTAGCTTGGCCCCCACCGAAACTCCGCGGCCGATCAGGAGACCACGCCCCCATGAGCGACACCAAGAGTGACGCCTATCTCAGTGACTGGACGGTCCGGGCACGCCAGGCCGAGGAGATGGTCCCCCTCATCGGTCGGCTGTACCGCGAGCGGGGCGTCATCATCACGGTGTTCGGGCACAGCCTGGTCAACAAGTCGGCCACCGAGATCATCCAGCTGCACCGGGTGGGCAGCGCGGTCGTCGACTCGGAGATCTCGGTGCGCGACAGCTTCCCCATCATCGAGGCGATCGCCGAACTCGACCTCTCTCCTGCCCGCATCGACCTCGGCAACCTGGTCACCCACCTGCGCGGCGAGTCCGGCGAGAGCAACATCCGGACGCTGCTCGCACGCGAGCTCGCCGACGTCTGCGGCGGCCGCACGGCCCGCCGGCCGGCGCCCCAGGACATCGTCCTCTACGGCTTCGGTCGCATCGGCCGGCTGATCGCACGCATCCTCGTCGGCAAGACGGGCGACGGCGACTCGCTCCGCCTGCGGGCGATCGTGGTGAGGCCCGGCGGCGAGAACGACCTCGCCAAGCGGGCCAGCCTGCTGCGGCGCGACTCCGTGCACGGCTCGATGTCCGGTCAGATCGATCTCGACCACGAGGAGAACGCCCTCGTCGTCAACGGCAACATGATCCGCGTCATCTACGCGAATTCGCCGGACGAGGTCGACTACACGCAGTACGGCATCAGCGACGCCATCGTGATCGACAACACCGGCAAGTGGCGAACCCGCGAGGCGCTGAGCCTGCACCTCAAGTCGCCGGGCGCCTCCACCGTGATCCTCACCGCCCCTGCCAAGGGGGACGTGCCCAACATCGTCTACGGCGTGAACCACCAGGGCATTCGCGAGGCCGGCCCGGTGCTCTCGGCGGCGAGCTGCACCACCAACGCCATCGCTCCGGTGCTGAAGGTGGTGAGCCACGAGTTCGGCATCCGCTCGGGCCACGTCGAGAGTGTCCACTCGTTCACGAACGACCAGAACCTGATCGACAACTACCACCCCAAGGAACGGCGGGGTCGCGCGGCATCGCTCAACATGGTGATCACCTCCACCGGCGCCGCCAAGGCCGTGGCGAAGACCCTGCCCGAGCTCGAGGGCAAGCTCACCGGTAACGCGATCCGCGTGCCCACCCCCAATGTTTCGCTCGCGATCCTCGCGCTGCAGCTCGGCCGCGAGACCAGCGTCGACGAGCTGAACAGCTACCTGCGCCTGGTCTCGCTCGAGGGCCCGCTGCAGAACCAGATCGAGTACGTCGTCTCGACCGAGGTGGCCTCCACCGACTTCGTGGGCAACCGCTTCGCGGGCATCGTCGACTCGAAGGCCACCATCGTGAACGGCGACCACTGCACCCTCTACGTCTGGTACGACAACGAGTTCGGCTACAGCCGCCAGGTCGTCCGCTGCGTCGAGGAGCTGGCCGGCCTCGTCATGCCGAACCTCCCCCAACGCGCCCACGGCGCCGACTGACGCGCACGCCTCGGCCTCGCGGCGCGGCGCCCGAACAGCGAGTCAGGCGGCGCCTTGAGCATGGATGATGCTGAACAGGTTTGGCGTGGGGGGCCCGAGGCGGCTCGATCCTTCGCTGAGCTGCTCCACTCAAGCGGCATTCCCAGTCACGTCGATGATCAGCAACAGATCAATCCGCGCACAGGTGTTCCTTACGTAGTCTACTCCTCGGTTCGAGTCTCACCGGAACACGGCGATGCTGCGCGCGCGATTCGCGATACGTGGCTCGCCAACTCAACGGTTCGTGCTCAGAGTTTGACACGCAGAATCTTAACCGTCGTAATTCTTAGTGTTGTCCCCGCGGCTCTCTGGTATGCCGTGGCGCTGGCCGCCCCTGACTCGGTTGCTCCGCCCAGCAACGCATGGCTCCTCGCGTTGTGGTGGGTTTCCATCGTTGTCATCGCCCAGCTCGAGCATCGGCGCCATAGCCGAGAACGACTCCCTCGACCCCCTTCCGCGAGCAGCGGCGCCGTATAACATGCCGTTGCAGCGGACCGGCAAATGCCTAGCTCTATTTGAATTGTGGTAACATGCACAAGTCAATGGCGTCGCAGCCTCGGTGGCAGATCGCCGCCGGCCGCTGAACGCCGATCCGTTAGGCGGCGGAGGTCCGGATGTACGCGCATCTTGAGGGAGAGCTTGCTCGGTACCTCGAGAGCGGCGAGTCGCTTATATGGTCGGGCTCGCCCAGCCAGGGCCTGATCCTGCGCCCGGCCGACGCGTTCCTCATCCCCTTCAGCCTGATGTGGGGCGGCTTCGCGATCTTCTGGGAGTTCACCGTGATCGCGTCGGGCGGCCCTTTCTTCTTCATGCTGTGGGGCATCCCGTTCGTCCTGGTAGGCCTGTATCTCATTGTCGGGCGGTTCTTCGTTGACGCGAGACGCCGTGCCAAGACGATCTACGGGCTGACCGCCAAGCGCGCGATCATCGTGTCGGGCCTCATGTCGCGATCTGTCAACTCCATCCCGCTCGCGACACTCAACGATCTCACGCTGAAGGAGCGGGCGAACGGTAGTGGCACCATCACCCTGGGTCGCCCGCATCCCATGGCAATGTGGTCCGCAGGGATGCAGTGGCCCGGCATGGGCCAATACGAGACGCCCTCGTTCGAGATGATCCCGAACGCGAAGACGGTTCACGACCAGGTCCTCCAGGCGAAGAGCTCCGCCGCCTAACATCGGCGCTGCAGCCGCCGAGCGCCCGTTCGGGTGCGTCCGCCAACGCCGCCCAAACGGGGCATCCGCTCCGAGGGCGGCTCGTGATAGGCTTGGGGCTGTGATGATGGCCTCAACCGGCTTCGTCGGAGGTGTTGCGATGGCTTCGATTTCAACCGCCGCCCCGCAGTTTCTCGTGAGCAGACTCAGCGATGCGCTCGCGTTCTACGAGGAGCGTCTCGGATTCGATCGCGAGTTCGTCTACGAAGACTTCTATGCGAGCGTCTCTCGCGGCGGCGCAACGATCCACCTCAAGTGCGCCCCCAGACTCGACGCAGAACGTGCACACCGGAAATCTGGCGGGCACCTTGACGCATATCTGGCGGTCTCTGGAGTCGGGGAACTCCACGACGAATTCATCGCCCGTGGCGCACAGATCCTGAAGCCTCTCGAGGAGCGGCCCTGGGGTACCCGAGATTTCTATGTCGAGGATCCGGACGGCTACATCCTCTGCTTTTCGGAAGGCGTCTAACAGCGAGTTAGAGGTCGATCCGTATCCCCCCGCGAATCAGCCCGGCCGTATCGAAGTCCTGAGCCCGCAGCAGCAACCCGGCCGAGTCCTCGATCCGCAGCTTGCCGTTCACCGCGACGCCCCCTTCGAGGTGGATGTGGGCCCGGCGACCGAGGTTCAGGCGGAAGCCTGCCAGGATGGGGATCGCCTCGTACTGCCCCACGCCGTTGGGATTCGGCAGCCGGTTGGTCATGCGGAAGCGCTGCCGCTCCCAGCCGACGCCGAGCTCGAGTTGCACGGCGTCGCTCGGTCCGAGCAGCAGGGCGGCGCGGGCGCCCTGGTAGGGCCCGCCGCGGGTCACCAGACGGGCGCCATTCCAGAGCCGCCAGTCGAGGCTGATCACCGGGTAGACCAGCGCGTCGTCGGCCAGCTCGCTCTGTACTCCGACGCCGATGCCCGTCGTGATCGATTCGGACAGCTGCACGTGCACCATTCCGATCAGTCCCGCGGTGAGGCCCGTCTGCGTGCCGCCGCTCTCGGCCTGCCAGCGGATCGGGACGATCGCCTGGATCTGGACGGAGTCGTTCAGCACCAGGCTCGCGCCCGGCGAGAGGTCGACGGTGTGCACGTCGCCCCACGGCGAGCCGCTGAAGCAGGCTGCCGGATTCGTGCAGCCGACGGGGATCGGGTTGCCGAAGTCGTAGTCCGTGTGGGCGTAGGCGACGTCCATGAAGAGCCGGACGTTCTGCGAGACCGGTCCGCCGCCGCCCCCCATGGCGCGGAAGCGGAGGGCGCTGAACGAGCCGCCGCCGTCGATCGGCGTCTCGGACTGGTAGGTGCTGGTGAACTCTCCGCGGTATTCCCAGTCGTAGTAGCCCGAGACGGGCTCCATCACGACGACCTGGGCGTCGGCGGTCGCCCCGCACCACGTGAGTGCGACGACCCCCGACAGTGCCGCGGTCAGTCGACCGATCGCGGCATTTTTCCGCCGCTCAGTAGACGCCGCCAAGCTTGCCGTGGTCCCAGCTGACGACGCGCTCGGGCCGGATCAGGATCGCGGTCTTCTTGGGCGCCATGCTGCGCGACGCCTTGTCGATCACCTCCTCGGGAAGCTCGGGCGTGTTGCGCATCAATACTTTCTTGTGAAGCGCGTGAACGCGATCGACATCCTGCACGAGCTCGGCGGTGGCGCGGATCGACGCGCCCCGAAGCTTCTCGTACACGTCGCCGTCTTCGAACAGGACGGTGATGCGCGCGTCGCGCTCGAGGTTCTTGACCTTCTGCGACTTCGTGAAGGTCTCGAGCACGATCGTGCGATCGTCGATCGCGAACCAGAGCGGCATCAGGTGCGGGGTGCCGTCGCGATTGATCGTGGCGACCTGCACGCTCTTCTGCGCCTCGATGAAGGCCCAGAGCTCGTCTTCGGTCATCCGGATCTGCTCGCGGCGCTTGGGCATGTCGGCTCCCCGCGGCGCCGAACCGGGGCCGAGGTGGAGGCATCCTATCAGACGCCCCGCATACCGGGGCGGGATCCCCCGGGGTCCGGGCGAGCGCGTGTCGGCCGCCGCGAACGGAGTGGTCGAGCCTTCAGGGCGTTGTGGTAGGCTGCCGCCGCCGAACGGGCAGCGCAGCCATACGAGGCGAGGAAGTCATCATGGGAAAGCGGAGCAAAACCGGCGTCCTGAAGCGATTGCGCGAGGTCAAGAAGGCCGAGAAGGCAGCTCTCAAGCGCGAGGAGCTGCGCACCCGCAAGGAGGACACGCCGGCGAAGGAGCCCAGCGACATGGTCGCTACGGCCGACGACATGGCGGGCTACGGGTTCCCCTCGGACGAAGAAGAAGAGGAAGAGGCGCAGCAGGACTGAGCGCGCCCAGCTCGCCTTCCGGCGATCGCTCGCGAGCCGCCTGCGCGCCGGGCGCCCGTCTCGCCTGCTCGGCCCGCCTCCCGGCGAGCCGTTTCACTTCAGCAGATCTTCGCGCCAGCGCGCGGCATCTTCGTCGAACAGCTCCTCGACGAGGGCCCGCTGCTCTTCGCTGAGGTTCTTCGGCACCCGGACGCGCACCGTCACGTAGAGGTCGCCGGCCGCCCGCCCCGCGTGGGCGGGCACTCCCTTGCCGCGCAGCCGCAGCTTGCTGCCGCCGTCCGTGCCCGGCGGCACCTTGAGGGTCACGCGCCCGTCGAGTGTCGCGATGTCGATCTGTGCACCGGCAACCGCCTCTGCGACCGAGATCGGCATCTCCATCGACAGGTCGTTGCCCGAGCGCTGCAGGACCGGGTGCGGCGAGACCCGCACCCTGGCGTACAGGTCGCCGGGCGGACCGCCCCCGCTTCCCGCTCCTCCCTTGCCCGCCAGGCGGATGCGCGCGCCGTCCTCGACACCGGGCGGAATGCGCACGTTCAGCGTCTCGCGCGTCGCTCTTCCGTCCGGGCCGGGCCTGCCGACGTCGACGCGCTTCTCGCAGCCACGCACCGCATCGACGAAGCCCAGCGTCAGCTCGGTCTCGAGATCGGGGCCGGGGCGCTGGAACGGAGTACCCGTCCGGCCGCGTCCGCCGCCGCCGCCGCCGAAGAGATCCTCGAACAGGCTGCCGAGACCGCCGGCGTCCTGGAAGCCGCCGGTCGAGAAGCCCTGGCCGTATTGCTGTCCCCCGAACGCGTGCGAGGCCGCGCGCGCCTTCTCGGCGTCGAAGTTCGGGTCGAGGGCGATCTCGCCGAACTCGTCGTAGTCCTTGCGCCGCTCGGGATCGGATAACACGGCGTGTGCGGCGGAGACTTCCTTGAAGCGCTCCTCCGCGGTCGCGTCGTCCGGATTGCGGTCGGGGTGGTACTGCTGGGCGAGCTTGCGATACGCCTTCTTGATGGCGTCGACGTCCGCATCGCGCGCGACTCCGAGCGTGGCATACGGATCCTTCCGACCTGTCGTAGCCACCGTCGCGCGCCTCCGCTGTTCGTGCCGGCCCGGAACGGATCGGCAACCCGCACCTCTGGCTGAGGGCGAACGCGGTCACGTGCCCGTCCGCTCTCCCGAGGCCCCGCCAAGCTAGACACTGCCCCGCAGGTGGCAACCGCGGCGGCCGGGCCGGCTCAGCGGTGTCGGGCGGGGAGCTGCTCGACGCGGCCGAAGCGGGCGAGCCAGTCGGTCGGGTCGATGGCCTCGATCCGGGCCTGCACGAGGGCCCGCGTCAGCGGCGCGGCGGGGCGGGCGATCGGGTCGCCGGCGCCCGGGCGTCGCGTCGCGTTCGTGGACAGGGCCGGCAAGGCGGGCAGGGTCGGCAAGGCAGGTAGGGCGGGCAGGGCGGGCAGCATCAGCGGATCCGGGCCGGCGACCCGCGCGGGCTCGGAGGCGACCGTCACCGGGCCCCAGACCAGCAGCGTAACCACGAGCAACACGCCCCCGAGCACGCGGGCGCCGCTGCACGGTGAGCATTGTGCTCGACGGGCGGCGGGTGCCTGGGTGTAGGGGGCGTGGGTGTAGGGTGCGTGGGTGCAGGGGGCGTCGGTTTTTTGCATGGGGGCTTATCAACTCGATATACGAATCTCTTCGGATGCCCGTGGCCGCGCTTGAGGGTTTCCCCCAGGGGCAAGCAGGGCATGCGGGCGGGGAGTGCGAGGGCAAAAGGAGTGGTCGCCCGGGGCTATAGGCCGGTGTGGGCTGGTACCGTGAACGCACGCCGCACTCCGAGCCTCGACCGGGCGGCGTCGAGACGGGGCGGGGACTTGGATGGACGCAAGGAGGCCAGGCGAGTGAGCGAGCAACGTGATCGGTTCGAGGCCCTGAGCGCGGAGGTCTGCCGGGCCCGGGACTGGAAGTGGGACGGCCAGCGCATCGAGCTGCCGCTTGCCGATGGCCGACGGCAGCAGGTGCATCTCGACTATTTCACCCACGAGGATCGCGAGATGGTCCGCCTGTACAGCACGATCGGCTCCACCCGCCGCATCCTGGCCGACCGGCTCGTGTTCGCCCTCGAGCTGAACTGGTCGATGCCGCACGGCTCGATGGCGGTCCACGACGGCATGCTCTTGCTCGTCGACACGCTGCTGCTCGCCGACGCCGACCCTGGCGAAATCGAGGCCTCGGCGAGCTTCCTGGCCGAGACCGCAGACTGCTACGAAAAGTCGATGTTCGGCCCGGACGAGTTCTGAGCGACGGCCGGTTCCTTCACGATCGATCCAGGGCGTTCGAGCCCGGCGCCACGGGCCGGCGAAGCGGCCGGCGGGCGAACGGATCGCTTCGAAGTCAGTCGAGCAGCGCCAGCAGCTCTTCCCGGGTCAGGCCGTCGCCGCCGCCTCCGCTGCCGAGCGCCGACTCGGACAGCGCGCGCTTGCGGGCGTGGAGCCGCAGGATCCCCTCCTCGACGGTGTCCTGCGCGACGATGCGATGCACCACTACCGGCCGTGTCTGCCCGATGCGATGCGCGCGGTCGGCGGCCTGCTGCTCGACGGCGGGATTCCACCAGGGATCGAGCAGGAAGACGTGGTCGGCGGCGGTGAGGTTGAGGCCGGTGCCCCCGGCCTTGAGCGAAACCAGCATCACCGGCGGGCCGTCCTCGGCCGCGAAGCGCCCGACCACGCCGGCCCTGTCGCGGGTCGAGCCGTCGAGCCGCACGAAATCGATCTGGCTTCGCTCGAGCACGGGCTCGACGAGATCGAGCAGCGCCGTCCACTGCGAGAACACCAGCGCGCGATGCCCGTCGGCCATCGCCTGCTCGAGGCGCTCGGCAAGCAGGCCGAGCTTGGTCGAGTGCTCGGCTTGCTGTCCGGGCACGAGGCCCGGATGGCAGGCGGCCTGGCGCAGCCGAAGCAGCACCTCCAGGGCGGCCATCACGCCGCCGCCGGCGCGCAGCTGACGCACCGCGGTCTCGACGCCCGCCGCGCGCACCGCGTCGTACACGGCTCGCTCGGCCGCGTCGAGCTCGCAGTGCAGCACCACGTCGGTCCGCGGCGGCAGCTCGGGGGCCACGTCGCGCTTCAGCCTGCGCAGCACGAACGGGCGGATGCGCTCACGCAGGCGCTCGGCGCTGTCCGCATCGCCGTCGGCGATCGGGCGCGCGTAGCGGTCGTCGAAGTCGCTGCGGCCGCCGAGCAGGCCCGGGTTGAGGAAGTGGAGCTGGCTCCACAGCTCGTCGAGTCTGTTCTCGACCGGGGTGCCCGTCAGCGCGATGCGGAAGCCGCCGCGCAGCCGGTAGGCGGCGCGGGCGGCCTGGCTGTCGGGGTTCTTGATGTTCTGGGCCTCGTCGAGCACGACGGTCGACCAGTCCTCGGCGACCAGCTGCTCGGCGTCGATGCGCAGGATCGCGTAGCTGGTGAGCACGACGTCGGCCTGCGGGTCGAGGCGGCGGCGTGGTCCGTGGAAGACGTCCACCCGGAGTCCGGGCCTGAAGCGCTCGAGCTCGTCGGCCCAGTTGTGCAGCAGGCTCGTGGGGGCGACGACGATCGAGCGGGGCGACAGCGCACAGATGGCCTGAACCGTCTTGCCGAGTCCCATGTCGTCGGCGAGCAGGGCGCCGAGGCCGGCTTCACGCAGGAACGTGAGCCAGTCGACGCCGCGCTGCTGGTAGGTCCGCAGCTCGCCGCGGAAGTCGTCGGGAAGCCCGGCCGGCGGCACGCCGGTGAAGGACTCGAGGAGCGGGCGCAGGCGCTCGAGGCCCGGCGGCTGCGGCTCGTCCAGTTCGTCACAGAGCCGCGCCAGGTCGGGGAGGGCGCACGTCGGTAGCTCGCCGCGCTCGCCGCGGGCCGCGAGCAGGTCGGCGACCTGGTCGCCGAAGCGCGAGAGCCAGTCGCCGGGCAGCCGCGCGAACCCGAGCTCTCCGACCGACACCCAGTCGCTGCCGCGGCGCCAGGCCCCGATCGCCCCCTCACCGGCGATCCGCCTGGTTTCCGCGCCCTCCGAGCCGTCGAGCGACGCAGCGTCGTCCAGCGTGAACGACAGGTCGAAGTCGTCACCCTCGATGGCGAGTACGGGCGTCAGGGCGCCGAGCGGGCGGAACTGTCCGAGCGCGTCGCCGCTGGTCTCGCCCGACCAGCTCGCGAGGCGCTCGGCCATCGCGATCGCCTCACCGCCCGAGAGCACGACGCGATGGCCTGGCGAGAGTCCGAGCTTTTCGCGGAGCTCGCGGATGCGGGCGTTCTCGGCCGCTTCGTCGCGCACGGGTATCGCTCCGCCGAGGTGCACGAGCCGTCCGGAGTCGACGCGCGCCGTCGCGGGCGAGCCATACACCACGGTGCCCATCACGGCGAGCCGGTCACCGTCGCGCTCGACGCGAACGTCGAGTCGCGGCCGCTCGTCGCGGGTGGTGTCGGGCAGACGTTCGGTGGCGCGCTCGACGGGGAGCCGCTGCTCGAGGGAGGGCAGCAGCTCGGTCACCAGCTCGGCGAGCTGGTCGTTCGCGAAGAAGCGACCGCGGCGCAGGTCCTCACGCTCGCGACCGGACAGATGGGCCTCGCCCACGGCCCGCAGCGTGTCGCCGCACAGGACCACGCCGTTCTCGAAGGCCCGCGTCACCGACGTGTCGCGGTCGATGAAGAGGCGCACGCCGCCCGGCGCATCCACGACGCGAACGATCGGCAGCACGCGCTCGGCCGACACCTCGATCGAGCGGTCCTCGAGCACGACCTGGTCCGAGCCCGCGAGGGCGTCGACGAGCCGGGCCAGGACGTCGGCGGGCAGCACGCCGGTCGCATTCGTCGGCAGGATCCGCTCGACCGCCATGTCGACGGTGGTTGCCGCAAAGCGTGGTCCACTGTCGCGCCGGGCGATCAGGGCCTTCAGGCCGTGCTCGAGCGGCGTGCTCTGCCCGTCCGGAGCGACCAGCAGCCGGTCGAAGGTGATGCTTCGCTCTTTGGCGACCCGGAAGCGGTAGCGGATGGTCGCTGCTGCGGCGGCCGGTCGCGGCAGCGACTCACCCGCCTTGCGGGCCTGACGCAGCGCGATGATCGCCGCCGTCACGTGCTCGCAGGGATCCTCCTGCTCGCGGCAGGTGCACTCCCAGTCCTCGTCGTCCGGGTACAGGGTGACGACCGGCGCCACCAGCGACTTGGGCGTGGTGACCCGCAGCACCACCTGGTCGGGCTCGGACCGCTCGCCCGCCACGGCGTGCGCGCGCACGAGTTCGACGCCGCGAGACCACACGGCCTTCGAGCTCGCCGATTGGATGGCGGTGAACAGCTGCTGCATGGCGGGCTCCGCGCTCTCCTCGTGTCTCGCCCGCGGCGGGCCGGCGCCCGCCGCGTCGCTCAGTCCTCGTCGCCTGCGCCCGGACGCGCCGCCGGCCGGTCATCGCCGGCGCCTGCCGCGGCACCCTCGGCCTTGCTCCACTCGCGCAGCAGCGCGCGCAGCGCCTCCGGCTCGTTCAGGGCGGGATCGACCGCGACGCGCGACTGCAGATGCTGCAAGGCACGACCCACGAGCGGACCCTGCAGGACACCGAGCGCCTGCATGACGTCGCGCCCGTCGAGGGCCAGCGGCCTGGCGTCGCGCCTCAGGGCCTCCTCGGCGAAATGATCGTCCAGCGCAGAGCGGAGCCCCTCGAGGGCGCGCCGGCCGGCTTCCTGCACGGACTGATCGGCGGATCGCTCCAGCTCCTGTGTCCGCAGCCAGAAGAGGGCCTCGCGATCCGCCGGATCGAGGGCGGCCAGTCGCTGGATCGAACTGCGCCGCCGGAGGGTGAAGCTCTCGTCGACCGGGTGGGCGGCCAGCAGGGCGATCACGCGCTCGGACAGCTCGCGCGCAATCCGGTGACGCCTGACGAAGCGCCCGGGTCGGTTGCCGCGCAGCCACACGACGAGCCGCACCGCCGGGTCGCCCGGCGCCGCGTCGAGCAGTGCCGGTGCGTCGGCCCGCGACCGGAGGCCGAGCGCTCGTTCGAGCCCGGTTCGCGCGAGCAGGGCCACGGCGTCGCCGGCGTGCGGGGCCTCGATCATCGCGAGCAGGTTGCGGCCGCGGGCGGCGGCGGGCACGCGTTCGAGGTCGTCGTGCCCGAGGCGCGCGAGTGCCTTCTCGAGCTCGGCGTCCGGCTCGTCGGCGTGCTGCGCGCGGAGCCGCGCGACGTCGAGAGCCAGCCCCGGCCGACGGGCGAGCAGGTCGGACGCCGGGTCGACCAGGCGCAGCACCCCGTGTGACAGGTCGTCGTGGCCACCGCAGGGGTCGCTGAGCTCGCCGTCGAGCGGCGACCACGCCATCGCGAGGAGCGTGAGCCCCCGTCGTCGCAGGAGCTGCTCGCCGGGAGAGTCGGCGGCGACGGGAAGCAGATCGACCGGGCCCGTCGGTGTCGGAAGCTGGAATACGCGGCCGCCGGGCGCGGTCGGCACCGCGCGATCGAAGAGCCCCGCGATCTCCGAGGCCGGCGCCGAGGTCTCCAGGGTGACCCGCGCCGGGGCGCGGTCGCGCAGCAGGTCGGCGAGGGACTCGCCCGCGAGCCACGAGGCGCGGCCGCTCGACGCCAGGCGGCGCGCGATCTCCGTCACGGCGGCGGGCGGAGCAGGTCTGACGAGTCGCACACGCATGCCGGTGCGGGCTCAGGCCTCGCCGATGAAGCGCGCTCCGCGCCGGGGCGGCTGCGGTCCCGGGCGGAGGGGATGGGGCTGCTGGATCTCGTTCATCGGCGCTCGTATTCCGCCGGGGACTCTAACAGAGAGACGTGCCCACGAGAATCGTGCCACTCGGACATGGCCCGAGGCAATGCGAGATGTGGGCCAGGACCAATCTCGTGGGCACGTCGAAAAGACCGGCGACCGCCCCCCGCAGCGATCCGGCGGGAGCGGGCGCCGGCGCCACGGCGGCGACCGGTCGGGCGGCTCCACCGATATGCTCCGGCGCGTGGCCGATCACTCCGCCGGCAGCTCGCACCGCGGCGCCGCCGCCTCTTCGCGGCCTCGCTGGCGCGTCTCCCGGGCAACGGCCCGGATCGTCGCGAGCGGCCATCCGTGGCTGCTGCCCGACCGCGATACCGAGCCGGTCGATCGCTTCAGTCCCGGCATGCTCGTCGATGCGGTGGCGCCCGGCGGTGCTCCAGTGGCCGTCGTTCGCATGGAGGGGCCGGGGCGCATCGCCGCGCGCGTGTGGGCGCGGCCGGGCGAGGCGGCGGATCGCGATGCGAACGTTTCCGAGCGGGTCCACGCCGCGCTGGCTCGTCGGGCTCGTCTGACGCGGGGCGGCTCCGCGCGGCTGCTGCACGACGGGCGGCCGTGGACCGACGCACTGCGGCTGATTCACGGCGAGGCGGACCGGCTGCCGGGCATCGCCGTCGACCGGCTCGGACCGATCCTGCGTCTGCTCGTGACCAGTGCCGGGGCCGCGCAGGCGCTGGCCGGTCCGGTCGCCGAGGCGCTGTCGGCGGCGCCGGAGGAGATCGTCGGACCCGCGGCCGGCATCGTTGTCGTGCCGCATCTCGATCGCCGCAGTGCGGGCGTAGGCCGCCGCGTTCACTGGTGGCGCGACCCGGACGAGCGCGGCGGGGGGCGGTTGCTCGACGATCGGGGCCGGCTGATCGTGCACGAGCGCGGGCTCCGCTTCGCGGTCGACCCGGGGCTGAGCGAGCCGGAGCGCGCGAGGCCCGGGGTCGGGCTCTTTCTCGACCAGCGCGAGAACCGCCAACGCCTGGCCGGAAGGGCCCGTCGCGGCGGCCGCTGGCTGAACCTCTTCGCGCATACGGGGGCGTTCAGCGTGGCGCTGCTCGCCGCGGGAGCCGACGAGGTGGTGAGCGTCGACCTCTCGCGCCCGTACCTCGGCTGGCTCGAAGAGAATCTCGCGTTGAACGCCGGCAGCGGGGTCGATGCATCGCGCCATCGCTCGGTCAGGCGCGACGGGCGGCGACATCTCGAGTCGCTCGGCACCGACGAGCGCTTCGCGGGCATCGTGCTCGATCCGCCGACGGCGGCGGCGGCCGGCCGGCGCTTCTGGTCGGCGCGGCGCGACCTCGCTCCGCTCGTCGGCGCGGCGCTTCGGCAGCTGCTGCCCGGTGGCGTGCTGATGGTGTCCCACAACCACCGGAGCAGCCGGACCGACCTCGACGACCTCGTCCGGGCCGCAGCCGCCGAGCAGGCAATCGCGTTGGCGCGTACCGAAGCAGCCGGGCCCGGCCCCGACTTTCCCCGGCTGCGGGGATTTCGAGAGGGCGATGCCTTCCGGGGGCTGGTCGCAACCCGCGGCTGAGCGTCGGGTGGGCGGCGCGCCCACCCGAATCGTGCCCCGCTGGGAACCGGGCGAAGCTCCCGGGAGCGTTGGTGGGCCACCCGGGCGGCCTGTCCGTGCGACCATTACGACGTGCCCACGATAATGGTGCCGACGGCCCGAGAGTCGGCCCCGGGACCTCCCCTCGCCCGAGCACCCGTTTCGTGACCTCGAGAACCCGACCAGGCCCGCGCCCGCGGGCCAGAACCAATTTCGTGGGCACCTCCCACCCATCACCGCAGACGCGAATTCGTAGCGGAAAGGCCTCGCTTTTTCTCCCTTCGTCTGACACAACGCCGCTTTCCGCACCACATGTCACCTGAACAGGGGGTGGGCCCGCGCGTCCGCCCGGGAGGTTCGGATGCGGAGCCAGCAGATGAGACGAGCTGCGGGGATGGCGGCCTTCGGAGCCCTGCTGGTGCTGCTCGCCCAGCCGGTCGCAGCCGTCCCGATGCCCGTGCAGTTCCTCGAGATGGGTACCTCGCCGACCGGCATGGACCCCAGTGGCTTCCCGATGCCGGTCGACGTGAACCTGCCGCTCACCGCCGACATCCGGCCGGTGGTGACCGGGTCGGTCGCGGATGGTTTCGGCCTGAGCGTCGCTAACTGCTTCATCATCAACGAGAGCCCCGGCGCCGGCTGCCAGCTGGCCCAGCCCGTGGGATCGTCGGGCTTCACCCTCGTCGTCGACATCACGGTTCTCAGTGTTCCAAACGACGTTACTGCCTCGGGCGCGACGCCGTTGATCTTCTTCTCGGCGATGCCGCCGGTGCCGACGTATGGCGTCTCGGACGTGTCGGTCATCGTCGACCCCGATCCGATCGCCGGCTTCACCTTCACCCCGTTCACGGCCCTGGACTTCGCGCTGAGCCCCACGATGACCTACTACTACCTGGGGTTCTTCCTCGATTTGGGGGAGTCGGCCACGTTTCGCGTCGACGTGACGGGGGACCATTCGGGTGCGGGCATGCCGCTCGCGTTCGCGGCGAACGGGTGGGTGGTGCCCGAGCCGGGCACCGCGGTGCTGATGGGAGCCGGTCTCCTGCTTCTTGCTCGGCGCAGGAGTCGGTAGCGCCACCATGCTTTGGGCATCGGTCCACACAGCTGCCCGGGTAGTCGCCCGGGCCGCTTCGGCTGTCGTGCTCGCGATCCTCCTGCCGTTTCCGGCGTGGAGTGCCGAGGACGCCGATGCCCTCGAGCGGCGGGCCCTGCAGCTCGTCTACGACGGCCGTTGCAGCGAGGCGCTGCCCGAGATCGCGGCGGCGCGGCGCCAGCGCGACTCGGCGCGGCTCGCGATGGTCGACGGCCAGTGCCGACTTCGGCTGCGCGACTTCGCGGGAGCTCTCGGCGCCCTCGACGAGGCGAAGCGGCTCGACCCGGACCTCGAGGACGTCGACGCGTATCGCGGCGTGGCGCTGTACCAGCTCGAGGAGTACGGCGAGGCGCGTGGGGCGCTGTCGGCGGCGCGTGGGCGCACGAGCCGGGTGGCCGAGCCCCAGCTCGCGCTCTACACAGGCCTGCTGCTGCTGCGCGACGGGCGCGAGCGCGATGCCGCCGAGGCGCTCGACCGCGCTCGGCTGCTCGACCCGGGTCAGGTCGAGCCGGTGGCCTCGTTCTACGCCGGATTGGCGTGGCAGGCCGCGGGCGAGCGCGACCTCGCCCGCGAGTCGCTGCTGCGCGTGCAGGCCGCGGATCCCGACGGGTCCTGGGGCCAGCGGGCCGAGGAGCTGCTGGCGGGGCAGGGCTTCGACGAGCGCTTCTGGGGCAGCATACTCGCGGGCCTCGAGTACGACAGCAACGTCGTCCTGCTCGGCCAGAACGTGCCGAGCCCGCTCGGCATTTCGGACGAGGCGGACGGCCGCGGCATGTGGTTCCTCGAAGGCGCGGCCCAGCTGTTCGACAAGGGCGCCTTCTCGGGCGGCCTGAATGTGAACTACGCGGGGAACGCGCAGTTCGAGCTGCGGCAGTTCGACATCCAGTATCCGCGCGCCGGTGCCTGGCTCGACTACGAGATCGATCCGCGCACCTCGGTCGTCCTGACCTACGGCTTCGGGTATGCGTGGGTCGACTACTCGCCGTTCGTGCTCACCCAGGATGCGTCGCTCAACGCCTTTCGGAACTGGGCTCGCTGGGGAAACACCGAGGTCGGCATCAGCTGGATCCGGAACGACTACAAGTTCTTCATCTTTCCCGTGCCGCAGGCGGCCACGAACGTCACTCCCGGCTCCCCCTGCGCGAACGGCATTCCGAATCTGCCCTGCGCGCCGGCGGGACTCGACGCACAAGCCGCCCGAAACCGCGACGGAAACTCCCTGCGCCCGTTCTTCCTCCACCGCTACAAGGTGCGCAGCATCGATTGGGAGCACTTCCACGACGTCGAGATTCGCGGCGGCTACGGATTCGAGCGCTACTGGGCGGAGGGCACCGACTGGGACTACCAGAGTCACGACTTCCTGGTGGGCGCGAAGGTGCGGCTGTTCTGGAACATCCTCCTCGATTCGGAGCTGGGCTTCAGCTACCGGCCGTACACCTATCCGTCGAGCTACCCCGTGCCTCCGTCGACGAACGGTTTCGTGTTCGACCTCAACCCGAATCCGCGGGTGGACAAGATCACCACGCTCTACGGGGTGCTCGAGAAGCCGATCGACGACCACTGGAGCGTTCTCACCAGCTACACCTACTGGCGATCCGATTCCAACGTCGTCGTCTTCGACTACACGCGGCACATCGTCGGCGCCTACGCGAAGTACGCGTTCTGACGTCGCTGCGACGCATCGGCCGCCCGGCGGCGGCCAGTTGGTACGAAGAAGAAGCGAGCGAGGGAGAGAGTCATGGCTGAAATCAACCCGAGCAAGACCGCGGCCTGGGTCAGGAACGGAGTCGTCCTGGTCGCGATGACGCTGCTCATCGTGTGCGGCTACAACGTTTGCGGCCCGCAGATCGAGACTTCGCCGCCGTCGATCGCCGTCCAGCCGCCGTCCCCGGAGCCGCCGCTCCCCGTGGCGCCGCCGCCCGAGCCGGCTCCGGTGGTCGCGGCCGCGCCGCCGGCGCCCGCTGCGGCGACTCCGCCGGTGGTGGCGGCCGCACCGCCCGCGCCCGAAACGGCACCGCCGCCGGTGGTGCCGGTCGCCGTGGCTGCCGCGGCGCCGATTGCCGCTGCTGCGGCTCCGCCGCCGCCGGTCGCGCCGCCCGCGGTGGGCGCCCCGCCGCCGCCGGCCGAGGTGGCGCCTGCCTCTTTGCCGCCGATGCCGACCCCGAGCCCGGCGTATCTGCCGATCGGGCCGGCGACCGCGCAGTTCCCGCAGCCGGTCGACGACGTGGGCTCCGGCCCGCTGGCGCTGAACTTCCAGCCCCGGCCCGGCCTGCCTCAGACCGACAACAGCTTGAATGTCATCCAGCCGTGCGAGGCGGCGGCGTCCTGCGCGTTCAACGTGCCGGGCTCCGGCCCGCTCGGGTTCACGATCGTCGGCGGCAGCTGGCCGCCGGTCCCCACGACCCCTTAGGCCGACCAGACGAGTCGGGCGCGCGTACGACGCGGGAGCCATCCGAACGGCGGCGGCCGTTCTGGCTTCGCGGCGTCGAGCCCTACGGCTGCGCGGGTGTGGGGTCGGTCGGCGGGTTCGGGCTGAGCGCCTTGCGATCGCGGCGGGCGCGGGCGGCGAGATCCTCGGCGCGCGCCGCGTCGCCCACGCTGCGGGCGAGCTCGGCGTAGTGGTCGAGCAGCACGACCAGCTCGCCGCGGTAGATGTCGTCGAGCTCGTCGTAGAGCGCGAGCGCCTGCGCGAAGTGGGCCCCGGCCTGCTCGACCTTGCCCCGGCGCGTTTCGGCGGTTGCCAGCGTGTCGAGGCTCGCGACCATGTTCGGGCCCGAGACGCCGAGCTTCGTGAGCAGCTCGACGCTCGCGTTCGCGTGCCGCTCGGCCTCGGGGATGCGGTCGTGCTCGAGATACAGCCACGCGAGCCGGTTCTCGTCGACGGCGTGCTCGAGCGAGCCGCCGTTCTCGCGCTCTTGGATGGTCAGCGCGAGCAGGTAGTCGCGCTCGGCGGCGGTGAAGTCGCCCTGCGCCTCGCGCATGGCCGCGACGTCGATGCGCACACGAGCCGCGTGCAGCGACTCGGGCCCGAATCGACTCTGCGTGGCGGTGAGCACCGACAGCAGGTGCGGCGCCGCTTCGTCCGGCCGACCGGCGTCCAGGTAGGCGCGGCCGAGCCTCGACTGCATGTCGAGGCGCGTCAGCACGAGCGCGGGATCGTGCACGCCGTAGAGGGTCAGGCCGGTCTCGTAGAGCGTGATCGCCGTCTGCGGATCGCCCAGCGCGAGGTGGTGTTCGGCCTGCGCGGTCAAGACCGGAGCAGCCGACTCGAACGCGGCCAGCCGTCCCCTCTCGGCCTGCCGGACCACCTGATCGATCAGCCGGTCGGCGTCCGTCCACTCGCCCCTGGCCTGACGGATGCGGGCCAACCGCAGAACGTTGCCGAGCGCGGTGCGCACCCTGACATCGTGGACGGGAAACCCGCCGGTCTCCGCCAGCGCCGCCAGATAGCTTTCCTCGGCGGCCGCATAGTCGCGCACCCGCATGGCGTTGCGGCCGTCCGCCGAGAACGACACCCAGGCGCTGCGATCCGTGGTGGTCGCCACGTGCGATTGCGGCTGAGCAGGGTCGCTCGGCTCCGGCCCCCGCTCGGGGTAGCTGAGCGACCCGCAGCCCGCACCGGCCAGCGAGGCGGCCACCAGTGCGGCCGCCGCGCTGGCGAGCCGCGGCCGCCCGCGCTCACGTCGCCTGGCGGGCTCTGCAGAGCGCTCGGGTGCGCGCATTCCTGTCGGTTGCTGGAGAGCCATGGCGATCGATCAGGCGAACGACTCGCGCAGGGCCGAGGCCGCTTGCTCGACGGCGCGGCGCGCCTGGTCGATGGCGCTCGTCATGCCGAAGAAGCCGTGGAACATGCCGTCGTAGCGGGTCAGCTGCGTCGCCACCCCGCCGGCGATCAGCTTCTCGGCGTACGCCTCGCCCTCGTCGCGCAGCGGGTCGAACTCGGCCGTGATCACGGTGGCCGGGGGCAGCGCGCTCACGTCCTCGGCGCGCAGCGGCGAGGCCAGCGGATCGTCGGATTGCCCGGGCTCGCTGAGGTAGTGGTTCCAGAACCAGCGCATCATGTCGCGCGTGAGCATGTAGCCCTCGCCGTTGTCGGCGTACGACGTGGTGTCGAAGGCGTGGTTGGTGACGGGATACACGAGCAGCTGGTGACGCAGCGCCGGGCCTCCCCGGTCGCGGGCCATCAGCGAGACCACGGCCGCGAGGTTTCCGCCGGCGCTGTCGCCGCCGACCGCGAGGCGCTCGGGGTCGCCGCCGAGCGTGGCGCCGTGCTCGGCCAGCCAGCACGTCGCCGCGTAGCAGTCCTCGGGCGCCGCCGGAAAGGGATGCTCCGGCGCCAGCCGGTAGTCGATCGACATCACCAGACAGCCGGTCTGGCTGCACAGGTCGCGACAGGTGCCGTCGTGGGTCTCGATGCCGCCGATCACGAAGCCGCCGCCGTGGAAGTAGGCGAGGATCGGAAACGGGCCGTCGCCGCCGGGCGCGTAGACGCGGACGGGGATGTCGCCGCCCGGCCCGGGCACGCTTCGGTCCTCGGTTCGCCCCACGGCGGTGGGCTCGCTGGGCAGCGACATCGCGTCGAAGACCGCGCGCATCTGTTCTGGGGTCAGCGAATCAGGGTCGATCTGCCCTGCCGCGTTCAGCTGGTCGAGAATCGTCTTCGCCTGGGGGTCGAGGGGCATGATCGGATCTGGACTCCTGCAGCTCTGCGGGTCGGGCCCGGCGCGCGGATTCTACAGAGGCTACGCGGCGGGAGAAAGACACGCCGCCTTCGGAAGCCCGGCTCTGGCCCGTCGGCGCGCGGGCTCCTAGGCTGAAGACATGAGAGGTATCTCGAAGAGCGGGCCCAGGGATCATCGAGGACGCCGGATCGCTTCGTCGTGGCCGGGGATTCGCTGCTCGGGCGCCGCCGTCTTGCTCGCCGCACTCTGCCTCGCTCTCCTTGCCGTCTCCGCACAGGCCGAGTCGGTCCGCGGCCGGGCGCTCGTCGACGCCTGGATCGATGGCCACATCGACGACGTCGTCGCGGTCTACCGCCACCTGCACGCCCACCCCGAGCTGTCGATGGTCGAGACGGAGACAGCGGCCCTCGTCGCACGGGCGCTCGAAGCGGCGGGCTACGCGGTGACCAGCGGTGTCGGCGGTACGGGGGTGGTGGGCGTGCTCGCCAACGGCCCCGGCCCGGTGGTGCTGGTGCGCGGCGACATGGACGCGCTGCCGCTGACCGAGGCCACCG
Organism: uncultured Spirochaetaceae bacterium; assembly: GCA_964515335.1. Classification (GTDB taxonomy): domain Bacteria; phylum Myxococcota_A; class UBA9160; order UBA9160; family UBA4427; genus TMED88. Next base: position 21,210 of record CAZETS010000046.1, on the reverse strand, counting down.
GGCTGCCCTACGCCAGCCGGGTGCGCGTCGAGCTGCCCGACGGTCGCGAGTCCGGCGTGATGCACGCCTGCGGGCACGACGTCCACACCGCTAACCTCACCGCGGTGGCGCGGCTGCTCGCCGAGCACCGCGAGGCCTGGTCGGGCACGCTGGTGGTGGTCGCGCAGCCTGGAGAGGAGATCGGCGCCGGCGCTCTGGCGATGATCGAAGACGGTCTGTTCGAGCGCTTCCCGCGGCCCGACTACGCGTTGGCGCTGCACGTCGAGTCGGGGCTGCCGGCGGGTGACGTGGGCTTCACGCCGGGCTGGGCGATGGCCAACGTCGACGGGGTCGACGTGGTCTTCCACGGCCGCAGCGGCCACGGCGCGCGGCCCCACAAGGCGGTCGATCCGATCCTGGCGGCCGCGCACTTCGTCACCGCCGTGCAGTCGGTCGTGAGTCGTCGCGTCGATCCCCAGGACCCGGCGGTCATCACCGTGGGCGTCTTCCACGCGGGCACCAAGCGCAACCTGATTCCCGACGAGGCGCGGCTCGAGCTGACCGTGCGCTCGTACGGCGACGACGTGCGCGCGCAGCTGCTCGACGGCATCCGGCAAATCGCCGAAGACACCTGCCGCACGTTCCAGTGCACGGCGCCGCCCGACGTCTCGACCCGCGAGCACTACACGCCGGCGCTCTACAACGATCCCGCGCTGAACCGGCGCGCCGTGGAGCTGTTCCAGGAGGCGTTCGGCGAGGATCACGTCGTCGAGCGGCCGCCGTCGATGGGCGGCGAGGACTTCGGACGCTACGCGCGGTTGCTCGAGGTGCCGGGCCTGATGTTCCGCGTCGGCACACAGCCGAGGAAGCGCTTCGAGGCCAGCCAGGAGCCCGGCGCCGAGCCGCTGCCCTCGGTGCACGCCAGCGACTTCGCGCCCGACGCCGACCCCACCCTCGAGACCGCCATCCGCGCGATGAGTCTGCTCGCGCTCGATCTGCTGGCGGTCCCCGAGGCGCCGCGCTGAGCTCGGGCGTGGGCCGGCTTGGCTACCCGAGGCGCGCGAGGATCTCTTCCGGCTCGGGGTAGCGGCCCTGCTCGTGCTTGGAGAAGATCAGCTCGCCGTCCACGACGACGTCGAACACGCCGCCGCTGCCCTTCACGAGCTCGGCCTCGACGCCGGTGGCGTCACGAATGGAGGCCGCCAGACCGGCGGCCCGAGGCAGGTAGTTTCAACGCACGCAGTAGGTGATCGAGATCTTCATGGCTCCCGGATGATGCCGGAGGAAGCCGCCCCACGCTCGGCCGTCAGCTCGATGCGGGTCGCCCGCAGCGTCACCACGATCTCCTCGAGTTCGGCAACGCGCCCCTCGAGCAGGGGGTCGGCCCGGGGCCGCGCCACCGCCGCGCCGACCGCCCGCTTCACGCCGATCACGATCCGCATCACCAGGCAGACCGCCAGCGAGATCAGGCTGCCCCAGTAGACGAACGCCCGCACCAGCACCTCGACGATCGCGACCACGCCGGGCAGGACCGCGCTGGTCACGACGCCGGGCCCGGTGTCGGACGGCGCCGGCTCGGGGGGCTCGTCCGACCACCCGAAGCGCGCGGTGAGGTCTTCCCAGATCCGCTCGGGCAGCGTCTCGATCGCGCGGATGCGGTCGTCGATCGTGCCGAGCGTCTCGGGCAGGTCGGTCTGCTCGACGAGCACCTCCGCGATGCGCTGGAAGGGCGGGGCTCCGCTCACCGCGACGACGCCCGTCGCCAGCGCCACCACGAACAGCAGGTCGACCGCCGGGGCCCTCCGCTCCCACATCCGTCGCGGGCGCCACGGGCGAAGCATCAGCAGGTACAGGAGCGCGATCGCGGCGAGCCCGCCGACGAGCACCTTGCCGAGCAGGGTCGCTTCCATAGAATCGCCTCCGATGCTCGAGTCGTTCGAACAGAGCGAGTTCACCCACGACGGCGAAACCCGGCTGGTGTACCGCGCCGGCAGCGGTCCCGGCGTCGTCGTCATGCACGAGATCCCGGGAATCTACTCCGCGGTCGCCGAGTTCGCCGAGCGGCTCGTCGCCGAGGGCTTCCGCGTGGCGCTGCCCGAGCTGTTCGGCACCACGGGAAAGGAGCGATCGGGCGGCTACATCGCGGGGCAGATGGTTCGGGCCTGCATCGGCCGCGAGTTCCACGTGCTCGCTGCACGGGGGTCGAGTCCGATCACCGATTGGCTGCGGGCGCTGTCCCGCGACCTGCACGCCGAGTGCGGCGGTCCGGGCGTCGGCGCGATCGGCATGTGCCTGACGGGCAACTTCGCGCTGGCACTGATGGTCGATCCCGTGGTGATGGCGCCGGTGCTCTCGCAGCCGTCGCTGCCGTTCCCGATCGGCGCCGAGCGGCGGCGGGCGCTGCACCTGTCGGACGGCGATCTCTCGGTCGTGAAGCAGCGCGTCTGCGAAGAGGGGGCGAAGGTGCTGGGGATGCGCTTCAGCGGCGATCCGATGGTGCCGGGCGAGCGGTTCACGCGGCTGCGCGACGAGCTGGGGGAGGGCTTCGAGGGCATCGAGATCGACTCGTCGCCCGGCAATCCGCACGGCATCCCGCGCACGGCCCACAGTGTCGTGACCCACGATCTGGTCGACGAGGCCGGGCACCCCACGCGCGCGGCCCTCGAGCGCGTGATCGCCTTCTTCCACGAGCGGCTGGCCGCCTGAAGCGCCGGTGAAGAGCGAGCGCGTCGCGCGCACGGTGCGCCAGCTGTACGGCGAGGAGCTGCCGCGGAGCGCGGGCGTCGTCCACGTGGCCGCCGTCTGGGAGTCGCCGGCCGGTGCCTTCCACAACATGCGCATCGTCGCCGACACGCCAGAGAGCCCCACCGATGCCTGGGTGCTGGCCCTGGCCCGCGCGCGCGCCGACGCGATCGTGACCACCGGGAAGATCCTGCGCGAGGAGCCGTCGCTGCGCTTCGAGCTCGCCGCCGGGCCCGACGCGAGCCTTTCCGACTGGCGCGGCGAGCGCCTCGGCCGCGCGACGCCGCCGTGGGTGGTCGTGCTCACGGGCGGCGGCGAGCTCGATCCCGCGCACCCGGCGCTTCGCGGCGAGCGCGTGCTGGTGCTGACCGGGCGCGAACGGGCGGCCGAGGTGGCGGCTCGGCTGGCGGATCTCTCCGCCGAGGTGATCGGCCGCGAGCGGCCGGGCCTGCTGGATGCGCTGGCGCTGCTGCGGGGCGAGCGCGGGCTGGCGACGGCGGTCGTCGAGGCCGGGCCGAGCACCGCGTCGGTCCTCTACGAGGCGCCCGGTCGTGTCGACGAGCTGCTGCTCTCGGTGTGCCGGGCGCCCGAGCTCGCCGGGGGCGTGCGCGGCGACCCGTTTCCCTCGCGCGCGATGCTCGAGCGTGCGGGACTGGGGCGCGTCTCACGGCGTGATCGCGACGAGCCGAGCGGGCCCTGGTCGTTCGAGCGGTTCGTTGGCCGCTGAGCGCGCGGCCAGCGGAACCGCGCCGAGGCGAACTCCTTCGGCCTGCGAGGTCGCCCTCTGCGTTCGGCTCGCGTACTCTGGGGGACGCCGCGCGATACCGCGCCGGCTGCCGGCGCGACGGCCGGGACCAGGCCGGGACCATGTCGGGACCAGGCCAGGACCATGCCAGGACCAGGCCAGTACCATGAGGGGAGAGGCGTGCAGCAACTGATCTCGTTGTGCGGAGCGGCCGCCGTGATGCTGATGGTCTCGGGGGCGGCGACGACCGCTTCGGCGGACGCGCACGCGGCCGACGCCCCGACAGCCGACGCCCCGGAAGCCGACGCCCCGGAGGCCTCCGGCCCGGATTCCGGCGTGATCTCCGACGTAGATCCCGCTACGCCGCCGGCCCATTGGGCTGAGAACGACCCCGATCGCTACCCCGACCTCGACGTGCCGACCAAGCCCTGGTCGTACGACACGGTCTACTTCTTCGGCCTCACCCGCGGCCTCGACGACGAGCCCCTCTCGACCTGGGGCCGGAGAGCCAGCATGGTCGGCACCGTCCCGCTCGACGTCATGGGCCTGCCCGGCGCGGCGCTGGCGGGGCTGTTCGGCTCGTAGTCCGGCATGGTCGCCCGGCGTCGCGCGAGGCGCGCGTCTCCTGCCGTCGACACAGCTGCCGAGCGCGACTTCCTGCCGACCACCCGCGGCGGGATCGAGGCGCGCGGCTGGGATCGCCCCGACGTCGTATTCGTGTCGGGCGACGCCTACGTCGACCACCCGTCGTTCGCCGCCGCGCTGCTCGGGCGCTGGCTCGAGGCGCACGGCTTCCGCGTGGCGGTGCTCGCGCAGCCCGACTGGCGGAGCGCCGACGCCTGGCGCGCCCTCGGCGTACCCCGGCTCTTCTACGCGGTCAGCGCCGGCAACATGGACTCGATGATCAATCACTACACCGCGAACCGGAAGCGCCGCAACGCTGACGCCTACTCGCCGGGCGGACGCATCGATGCAAGGCCGGATCGCGCCTCGATCGTCTATGCGCAGCGCTGTCGCGAGGCCGCCAGGGGCGTGCCGGTGGTGGTCGGCGGTGTGGAGGCGTCGCTGCGCCGGGTCGCCCACTACGACTACTGGTCCGATCGCGTGCGTCCGAGCCATCTCGTCAGCTCGAAGGCCGATTTGCTGGGCTTCGGGATGGGCGAGGGCACGGTCCTCGAGATCGCGCGGCGGCTCGACGCCGGCGCCGATGTGCGCGACTGCCGCGACCTGCGCGGCGTCGCGTATCTGCTGGGGCGGCGGGAGACCCTGCCCGAGCACGACTTCGGCGAGGCGTGCGCGGGCGACGTCGAGCTGCCGTCGTTCGAGGACGTCGGCGATCGCAGCCGCGCCTTTGCCGAAGCCACGCGACTGGTGCACCGCGAGACGAACCCCGGCAACGCACGGCGTCTGCTACAGCGGCACGGTGACCGGCTGCTGGTCGTGAACCCGCCCGCTCCGCCGTTGTCGACCGAGGAACTCGACCGCCTGCACGAGCTTCCCTATGCGCGGGGCCCGCATCCGTCGTACGACGAACCGGTGCCGGCGTGGCAGACCATCGCGGACTCGGTGCAGATCATGCGGGGCTGCTTCGGCGGCTGCACGTTCTGCTCGATCACCCTCCACCAGGGCCGCCAGGTGCAGAGCCGCAGTCACGACTCGGTGATGCGCGAGCTGCGGCAGGTGAGCGAGCGGCCGGGATTCAAGGGCCACGTGAGCGACATCGGCGGGCCCACCGCGAACATGTACCGGATGAAGTGCACCCGGCCCGACGTCGAGGCCCGTTGCCGGCGCCTGTCGTGCGTGCACCCCAAAGTCTGCAAGCTGCTCGGCACCGATCACGGCTCCCTGCGCGAGTTGATGCGCGACGCTCGCGCCTTGCCGGGCGTGAAGAAGGTTCACGTGGCGTCGGGCATCCGCATGGATCTCGCTGCCGACGAGCCCGAGTACGTGGCCGAGCTGGCGCGCCACCACGTGGGCGGCCACCTGAAGGTCGCGCCCGAGCACGTCAGCGCCGAGGTGCTTCGGCTGATGAAGAAGCCGGATTCGGCCTCGTTCGACCGGTTTGCGGAGCGCTTCGCCGATGCGTCTCGCGAGGCGGGCCGCGAGCAGTATCTGGTTCCGTACTTCATCGCCAGTCATCCCGGCTCGGGGCTCGACGAGATGATCGAGCTGGCGCTCGATCTGAAGCGGAAGGGGTACCGTCCGCGGCAGGTGCAGGACTTCATTCCCGCGCCGATGGACATCGCGACGTGCATGTTCGTGACCGGTCTCGATCCCGAGACCATGCAGCCGGTGACCTGCGCGCGGACCCCGGGCGAGCGTTCGCTTCAGCGGGCGCTGCTGCAGTACTGGAAGCCCGAGAACCGAACGCTCGTCGAGCAGGCCCTGCGCCGGGCCGGTCGAACCGAACTGATCGGCGACGGCGCCGAATGCCTGATCCCGGCCCACCGTCCGGCCGAGCGCGCCCGCCCGTCTCGTCCGGACGCTCCGACTCGCGGCGGGGGCGGTGGCTACCGTGCGCCGGCCCGCCGCAAGGGCGCCGGCCGCCGCTGAGCCCCGGCGCTCGTCCCTGGCCGCGGCGCTCGTTCAGGCCGCGGCGCTCGTTCAGGCTGCGGCGCTCGTTCAGGCCCCGGCGCTCCGCTGCTCCACCTCGGTCTTGTAGATCAGGCCGTAGACCATGTGGCGCAGGAAGTGGCCGAACATCGAGTCGCCGGCCGCCGCGTAGATGTTGCGGAAGAACAGGAACTCGATCAGGTGGACGCTGAACAGGATGCCGAAGAGGGCCCGGCCCAGGCCGCCGATGGCCATCTCGGCCAGCGGGGGAAAGTATGCGAGCAGTCCGAAGATCCACGCCGCGAGCACCACGGCCCGGGCGGTCTTGAGCTGGCTGTCCGAGTACATCGCCGTACCTCCTCCATCTTCCGACGTGCCCACGATAATGGTGCCGGCGGCCCGAGAGTCGGACCCGGGACCTCCCCTCGCCCGAGCGTCCGGTTCGTGACCCCGAGAACCCTACGAGGCCCCCGCCCGCGGGTCAGAGCGGGTCCGGACGTTCGCGTCAGTGCGTGGCGAAGAAGGTCCGAGCGAGCCCGCGGGCCAGAACCAATTTCGTGGGCACCTCCTACGCTTCTCGGATGCTATCACGGTGGGCCTCTCGCCGTGCTGCTGGTATCGTCGCCCGCCCCCGCAAGGAGCCCCCCGCGTGACCCTCGGCAACCTCGACCGCTACGAATCCAGCGTCTACTCGCAGTGCGGCGAAGACGGCGTGCTGGCCCGGATATTCGACGTGATCGGCGTGGAATCGCGCTTCTTCGTCGAGTTCGGGGCCTGGGACGGCCAGCACAACTCGAACACCGCGAACCTGCGCCTCAACGGCGGCTGGACGGGACTTTTGATGGAGGGCAGCGACCGCGCCGACGGCGAGATCGTGCGCCGCGAGTTCGTGGACGCCGAGAACGTGAACGACCTGTTCGCCCGCTACGACGTGCCGCCGCGCTTCGACCTGCTCGGCATCGACATCGACGGCAACGACTACTGGGTCTGGCGGGCCATCGAGGGCTACACGCCGCGCGTCGTGGTGATCGAGTACAACATCTGCTTCGCCCCGCACCTGGCCCGCACGATGCCCTACGACCCGAAGCACGTGTGGGACGAGACGCTCTATCACGGGGCCAGCCTGGCCGCGCTCACCAAGCTGGGCCACGACAAGGGCTACGCGCTCGTCCACGCAGACGGCTGGGCGCCGAACGCGTTCTTCGTGCTGCGAAGCGAGCTGCCTCCGGGCTTCGAGGAGCGATCCGTCGAGCAGGTGACGCCCTGGAACCGTTTTGCCGATTCGCCGGACGTGGGCGGGCGCGTCTGGCAGGCGGTCTGAGCCAGCCCGCGCGCTCAACCGCGCAACGCCAGCCCGAACGACGCGATCACCACCCCGATCGTCGCCACCACGAGCAGCGTCTGTGCCAGCGGGCCCGGGCGGCGCTGCACGCCCAGGCCGGCCGCGATGCCGAGCAGTCCGCCCGCCAGCAGTCCGTACAGATGCGCGAACACGTCCACACGCGCGCCGCTGGTCCCGAGCATCGCGAGCAGCGCGAGGCCGGCGCCCACCGGCACCAGCAGCCGCGCGCCGCGCAGCCCCGAGCGGTTGCGCCGCGCGAGCGCCATGCCGGCGAGCACGCCGATGGCGCCGAAGACGGCCGTCGATGCGCCGATCGAGTCGTGGGCTCCGGCATGTCCGATCGCATTCAGCGCGTTGCCGAGAGCGCCGGCCGCCAGGACGAGCGCGAGCCCGAGGCCCACGCCGAGCGACCGAGTCACCGCCGTGACGAAATAGACGCCGAAGAGAGCATTGGCGACGACGTGCCCCAGGTCGGCGTGCAGGAACAGCGCCGTCACCGTGCGCCACCACTCGCCGTCGAGGATCGCGCGGGCGTTCGCACTGCCCGCGTCGTAGACGACGCCGCGCAGCGCGGGCCGACGCGCCAGCAGGTGCGCCCCGAGCAGCAGGAACGCGACCACGACGCCCGACACGCCGGGCTCGCCGAGGGGCAGCGCGTCGTCGCCGGCGTCCGCCGGCGCGGCTGCGTTCTCGCGCTGGTAGGCCTCGAGGGCCGCCTGCGCGTGCCGCACCTGAGCGGGCGCCACGCTGAGCTCGTAGCCGCCGTTGCGGGGACGGATCTGCGAGGCGAGACCCTCCGCGGCGAGCACCAGCGCCCACTCCTCGGCGCGCGCGCGGGACCCGCCCGGCACCGGCAGGGCGCCGGGGTCGCGCTCGTTTGCGCTCGGCGCGGGGTCTTCGATGTCCGTCACGGCGTACGAGTCTACCGCCCACTGCGGCGGATCCGCGCCGGCGGGGCGGTGCGTTAAGGTCTCGCCCGCTCGCCGGTCCGGGGTCGCCGCAGCCGAGCCGCGAGCCGAGCCGTACGACGACGGGCCCGCAAGCCGACCCGCAAGCCGAC
>CAZETS010000046.1:0-12689 GCA_964515335.1 uncultured Spirochaetaceae bacterium | reverse complement strand
GAGCCGCGAGCCGAGCCGTACGACGACGGGCCCGCAAGCCGACCCGCAAGCCGACCCGCAAGCCGACACGAAAGCCGCCCCGATGACCGCCGAGCCGCCCCTGCTCGTGCCCGAACGCCCGGGTCTCGACCGCTACCTCGAGGACACGATCATCGTCGACTGGCAGACGCCGGCCGTGCTCGAGAAGGCGCGCGCGCTCGTCGGCGACGTGGCCGACGAGCTCGACCGCGTGAAGGCGATGTTCGGGTTCGTGCGCGACGAGATCAGCGACTCGCTCGACGTCGAGACCGACGCCGTTCCGTGCAGCGCCAGCCAGGTGCTGCGTGAGGGGACGGGTCTCAGCTACGCGAAGTGCCACCTGCTCGTCGCGCTGCTCCGATCACGGGGCATCCCGGCTGGCTTCGGCTATCAGCGCTTGCGCAGCGATCGGCCCGCCGGTGGCTTCGCGCTGCACGGGTTCGCGGCGGCGTGGCTCGCGGGGCGCGAGGCGTGGGTGGTGCTCGATCCGCGCGGCGACACAGACGAGATCCACACCGAGGTCGACGTCGAGCAGCCGAGCTTCGCCTACCGGCCCGACCCCGAGGCCGGCGAGCTGAGCTGGCCGACGATCTTCGCGCGGCCGGCCCGGCGCGTCGTCGACCTGCTCGACTACGCGGACAGCCTGGCGCGGATCCGTGACCATCTGCCCGATTCGATCGACGGCTGAGAGGGGGCCGCGCGCGGTGGCCGTTTCCGCCGCCGCGCGAATCGTCCGGCGTGGGCGCTGCGAGTCGCCTGCCCCGGGAGACTTTGCGGGACGAGCAGCCGGGCCACGGGAGCCGGCAGCTTTCACCGCAAGTCGTGGGGAACGCCGCACGTTGCGCACGCGGGCGGTGTCCAGCAGGCTGGGGTCGGGCGCGTATACGAGTGATCCCTTCCGACCGTTCCGGGCCACCTATACCTGTGAGCTTTTCGTCTGGTGAAAGCGGCCCGCGGAGATCGCTGCATCGAGGGTCCCGGTGGCCCGCATGGGTGCTCCGCTGCATCAGCTGCAGAAGAGGGAACATGAGTACCTGCCCCCAGCGAACGGCGCGTGCGTCGCGCACCACCAGCCACCTCTCGGGGCTCGCGGCCGCGCTCTGTCTCGCGCTCGTCGGAGTGGGCTGCGAGGTCGCCGTGTCGGGAACGCTCGATCCCCACGCGGACGGCACGCCGGTGGCGAGCTTCGACGAGGATCGGACGCAGGGCGTGCCCGGTCTCGTGGTCCGGTTCACGAGCACTTCGCAAGGCAACATCAGCAGCTACGCGTGGGATTTCGGCGGGGCGGGCACCAGCACTGCCGCCAACCCACAGGTCACCTTTCCGAACATCGGCAGCTACACCGTCAGCCTGACGGTGACCGGGCCGAACGGGATCAGCACGGTCGAAAAAACGGACCTCGTCCAGGTGGGAGCGGCGGTTACCGCCGGCTTCAGCTGCAGTCCTCTCATTGGCTACGCCCCGCTGACGGTGATCTGCACGGACGCATCGGAGAACGCCGACAGCTGGAGCTGGGACTTCGGCGACGGAGGAACGTCGACCGAGCAGAACCCGACCTACACCTACACGACCGGAGGGACGTTCGACATCCAGCAGACGGCGTCGGGCGCCGGTGGAGTGGCGATCCACCCCACGCCGTCGGACCCGCCGGTCCAGGTCGAGGTGGCGGCGCTGCAGATCGTCGCCGAGGTCTGCGAGCACGATCCGCCGCAGGCCCCGGTCTGCCCGGCGGCGAATCAGCCCGCGGGCGCTCCGCCCGCGCCGGCGACCGTGCGCTTCACGGCGACCGGCAGTCTCGGCGGCCTGATCGCCTGGGCGATCGACGGTGTCGTGCTGCCCGGCCAGACGACCAGCGTGATCCATACGTTCAACACCCCGGGCACCTCCCGCGTGCGCTTTCAGGTCGGCGACTTCACGCCGGGTGGCGCGCTCGGGGCGGTCGAGATCGACTACACGGTCGGTTACGGCCCGGCCGTCGCCCGGTTCGCACCGGTTCCGGTGGGCGGAACCGGTCCCCTCGACGTGGTGTTCATGGATCTCTCGGGCGGCCAGATCGACAAGTGGGAGTGGGACTTCGGCGACGGAGAGAAGTGCGTCCATCCCGACCAGAGCGCCGACCCCGACCACGACGGGACACCGGCCTGCATCGGCGGGGCGAGCGCTCAGCATCGCTACACGGCCATCGGAAGCTACGACGTGAGCCTGAGGGTGACCGGGCCGGGTGCGGCGCCGGGCTCGCCGGCCGTCGAAGACACCTTCGTGGTGCTCGATGCCGTGCGGGTCTACATGCTAGGCGCGAGCTTCGAGGAGCAAACCGCGAACGCCCCCATCGGTCTCCCGTGGACCCAACATCCGGACTCGAGCACCCAGCACATCGTCATTGCCGGTGCGGCCGACCACGGCATGCCGACCGACGGCGCCAAGTGGGCGGTGATCGACGGTGCCGGCACCGACGGCCAGACGCCGGTTCTGCAGGTCGACAACGGGATCAGTCAGCCGTTCGTGCTGCCTCGAACCGCCACCGTGCTCGAGTTCGACTACGCGCTGCTCTTCAACGAGCCGCCGGCCGCGCTCAGCGCCGACGGTGTCACGGCGACGGTGAGCGACGGCACGACGACGGTCGAGATCCCGAGCGCGGTGACCGACGCGGCGGCGCCCTGGGCGGGGCAGTCCAGCAGGTTCCCCACGCGCGATGGATCGGTGGTTCGCGTCACGCCCACACGCACCGCCAGTATCGACGTCGCCGCGGCCTTCGGCGTGACGTCGCCGACCACCACGCCGCTGGCCCAGTACACGCTGACCATCAAGGTCGGCAACGTGGGAGACGGCCTGCGCAGCCCGCGCGCGTACGTCGACAACGTGCGCTTCGTCGACCCGTCGTCCGAGCCGCTGGTCGCCGACTTCGAGTTGTCGACCACGCCGGTCGTCGTGGGACGCCCGACCACGTTCACCGATCTGTCGTGCGTGAGCGCGCCCGTCTGTCCCGCGCCGACGAGCTGGCGGTGGGATTTCGGGACCAGCACGCTGACGATGCCGCCCGCGTCGTCCGGCTCGAGCGATCAGAGCCCGACCTACGTCTTCCCGTCGGCCGGACCGTCCACCGTGACCCTCACGGTTCGACGCGGCGCCGCCGAGGACACGATCTCGATGCCGATCACGGTGATCGACGCCCCGCTCGCCGGGTTCGCGGTCACCGACCCGCCCAGCGAGCCCTACCTGGCGCCGGCGACGCTCACCTTCACCGACGTCTCCACGGCCGACGTGAGCGATCCGATCGTCGCCTGGTCGTGGGACTTCGGGGGCTGGGGCAGCTCGACTTCCGAGACCCCCGCACCGGTGAGCATCCTGCAGGCGGGGCCCGTGACGGTGACGCTCACCGTCACCACTCAGTCCGGCCAGCAATCGACCGAGCAGCAGACCCTCACGCTCCAGTAGGCGTCGTCGCACTCGGCGCGCGAGATCGCCCGGGTCCGGGTGGCTCCGCATCGCGCGGGCCGGCCCGCTCGGCAGAGTGACAGGCTGCCCCGCCTACCGCCCGGTCCTCGTGATGGGCCGCGCTGAAGTCATGGAAGTCGCCGCTGCGGCGAATCCCTTTCGACGGCACTAGAATCGAGCCCGGCCGCCGTGCGCGCTGCGGCAGGCGAGGAGCCTTTCGATGAGTGCAGCCGAAGCCGTGGTCCGCGACTGGGTGATCGACGCCGACACCCACATCAGCGAGCCGGGCGACCTCTGGACGAGCCGACTGCCCGCGAAGTTCGCGGACCGGGCGCCTCGCATCGTCCGCGACCCCGAGTCGGGCGTCGACCTCTGGAAGGTCGGTGAGGGCGAGGCCTTCCTCCCGGTCGGCTTCACGGCGGTGGCGGGCTGGCCCGAGCCGTTTCCGGCCGCGCCCCGCAACATGGACGAGGTGCCGAAGGCTGCCTGGGACAGCGTGGCTCGACTCGAGTACATGGACCGCGTCGGAATCTGGGCGATGGCCCTCTACCCGAACGTCGGCGGCTTCGGCAGCCAGGCCTTCCTCAACCTGAAGGACCCCGAGCTGATGCTGGCCTGCGTGCGGGCCTACAACGACTTCCTGCTCGACTGGATCTCGCCCGATCCGCGCCGCTTCATCCCGATCATGGCGACGCCCTTCTGGGACGTCGAGGCATCGGTGGCCGAGATCGAGCGCTGCGCGAAGCTCGGTCACAAGGGTGTGCTCTTCACGGGATCGCCCCAGAGCCACGGCATGCCGATCCTCGCCAGCGATCACTGGAATCCGATCTGGGCGGCCGCCCAGGCCTGCGATCTGCCCATCAGCCTGCACATCGGCACCGGCAGCTTCGACGACGTCTTCACCCCTGAGCGCGTGGAGCTGACGGGCGCCGGCCGCACCAACGGCTACTCGGCGATCGGGCTCTTTCTCGACAACGGCAAGCAGCTCTCCGATCTGCTCTTCTCGGGCGTGCTGGCGCGCCATCCCGACCTGAAGTTCGTGTCGGTCGAGTCGGGGATCGGGTTCATCCCGTTCATCCTCGAGGCCGCCGACTACACGTTCGAGTACGGCGACGTGCGACGCACGAACCCGGAGTTCACCCTCAAGCCGAGCGAGTACTTCGCTCGCCAGGTGTACGGCTGCTACATCTTCGAGGAGTTCGCTCCGCGCGAGCTGCGCGAGTCGATCGGCGTCGACAACATCCTGTTCGAGACCGACTACCCGCACCCGGTGTGCCTCTATGGCAACGTGCGCGAAAAGATCGACGCCGCGCTCGCCGACGCCTCGCCGGGCGACCGTCGCAAGCTGCTCTTCGACAACGCGGCGAAGCTGTACAAGCTGGACGCGCCGGACGTCGAGCCCCCGCTGCCGGCGGGCTGAGCGCCGGCGCGCGTGCAGCTCGAGGCGGACGGGGGGCCGCCGCTCTTCGGCACGAAGGGCGCGGGCCCGGTGTGCGGCGGCGCGGCCCTGTGTGAGAAGCTGACGCTGCTCGCGCTCGCCCTGATGGTGGCCTGCGGCGGGGCCGACCAGGACCCGGGCGAGATCACCGCCGTTCCCCGGCCTGTCGCAGAGACCGCCGGTCCGCAGATCCTCTTCGGCGACCTGCACGTCCACACCACCTACTCGATGGACGCGTTCTTCACCTCGTTGCCGCTGCTCGGAGGCGAGGGCGCCCATCCGCCCGCCGACGCCTGCGACTTCGCACGCCACTGCGCGGCGCTCGACTTCTTTGCCATCACCGATCACGCCATGGAGCTCACGCCCGCGCACTGGGCGATGGAGAAGGAGGCCACGCGCCAGTGCAACGGGGTGGCGGGGGATCCGGCCAATCCGGACCTCGTCGCGTTCCACGGCTGGGAGTGGACGCAGGTCGGTACGACGCCCGAGAAGCACTGGGGCCACAAGAACGTGATCTTCCGCGAGCTTGCCGAGGATCGCGTTCCGGCTCGCCCGATCAGCGCCGTGGGGCCCGAGACCGTGAGCCCGTGGGCCGAGCGCGCGCCCGCAATGGCGATGGCCTGGCTGATCGACCCGCTCAACGCCGGCGCCTACCTGGACTTCGGCTGGATGGTCGACCAGATCGATGCGACGCCACTCTGCGATCCCGACGCCCACACGCGCGAGCTGCCCGACGACTGCCACGAGAACGCGCCGACGCCCGACGTGCTGTTCCGCAAGCTCGACGAGTGGGGGTTCGACTCGATCGTGATCCCGCACGGGACCGCCTGGGGGAGCTACTCGCCGCCCGGAACCGCGTGGGACAAGCAGCTGGCACCCGCCATGCACGACCCCGGCCGGCAGGTGCTGATCGAGGTGATGTCGGGCCACGGCAGCTCCGAGCAGTACCGCGACTGGCGCGAGGTCGAGAGCGGACCGGACGGCGAGAGGCTCTGCCCCGAGCCGACCGACGACTACATGCCCTGCTGCTGGCGAGCCGGGGAGATCGTCCGCGAACGCTGCGGCGACCTGCCGGCCGACGTCTGCGAATCACGCGTCGAGGAGGCGCGACGGCTCACCCTCGAGGCCAACGTGACGCCGGATCTCGTGCTGCCCGGCACCAGCGCCGAGCAGTGGCTGGATTGCGGGCAGGACCGGCGCGGATTCAAGCCGGCCTACGGGCTGCGCCCGCGCGGCACCGCGCAGTACGCCTGGGCGCTCTCGCGTGAGGGCGAGGCGGGCGAACCGCTGCGCTTTCGCTTCGGGTCGATCGCCTCGAGCGACACCCACAGCGGCCGCGCGGCCACGGGCTTCAAGCAGCCGCGGCGACGGCGTGGCTGGACGGACATCGCCGGGCTGCGCAGCGACTTCCATGCGGGCCTGCTGCTCGACCGGGGCGAGCCCGCGGACCCGCAGCGCGCCGAGCCGCCGTCGCCCGCGCTTTCCTCGCCCCTGGTGGCCGAGCGCATGGCGAGCTTCCTCTACCCGGGTGGCACGGTGGCGGTGCACGCGCGCGGTCGGGATCGCGACGCGATCTGGTCCTCGCTCGTGCGGCGCGAGGTCTACGGGACGAGCGGTCCGCGCATCCTGCTGTGGTTCGATCTGATCGACGAGAGCGGGCGGCGCCCGATGGGCAGCGAGGTGAGGCGCTCGACGGCGCCGGCCTTCGAGGTGCGGGCCGTCGGCGCGCACGTGCAGAAGCCGGGCTGCCCGGCGGACGTGGTGGACGCGCTCGGCGAGGAGCGCGTGCGATCGCTGTGCCTCGGCGAGTGCTACCACCCGGGCGACGCGCGCCACCCGATCAGCGCCATCGAGGTGGTTCGCGTCCGGCCCCAGCGCACACCCGACGAGGACGTCACCACGCTGGTCGACGATCCTTGGCTCACTCTTGCGTGCCCCGCCGATCCCTCCGGCTGTCGCGTGCGGTTCGAGGATCCGGATTTCGCGAGCAGCGGGCGGGACGCCGTCTACTACGTGCGTGCGCTGCAGGAGTCCACCCCGGCGATCAACGGCGCCAATCTGCGTACGCGCTTCGAAGACGGTCGCGCCGTCTCGGTCGAGCCGTGCCGGGTGGGCGCGGGCGCGCGGAGCGGCGACGACTGCCTGGCCGAGGTCGAGGAGCGGGCGTGGTCGTCGCCGATCTTCGTCGACTTCGGTGCGTAGGCCGGGCTTCTAGCGCTCGTGCTCGGCGGCCACGCCGAGCACGCCATCGCGGACGAGTGACTCGACGCGGTCCTCGGACAGGCCCAGCAGCTCGCCGAGCACCTCGGCGTTGTGCTCGCCCCGCCGCGGCGCCGAGCGGCGCACCGCGCAGGCCCCGGCGTCCGGATCCGGCCCCTCGTCGTAGAACCGGTACGGCGAGCGCACGACGCTTCGCGTGCCGCCGCGGCGATCGTCCAGCGCGACGAGCAGCTCGCGCTCCTGCCCGAAGGGTCCGTGCAGGGCCTCGCGCAGCGACTCCACGGGCGAGCAGGCTATGCCCGCCTGCTCGAGACCCTGCACCAGGGCGTCTTTCGTCGGGTGGGCGGCCATCCACTCGCCGATGGCGCGCCGGCGCAGCCGCGCCTTGGTGGGAATGTCGGCGCCCGGCGGCGCCGGATCCGCGATTTCCGGGTAGGTGGCGCGCAGCTGTGCCCACACGTGCTGCGCCGTGCCGGCCACCACCATCTCGCCGTGGGGACCGGCCGCGTAGAGGCCGTTGGTGTCGGTGCCGTCCTCGCGGCCTGGCGGGTCGCGCAGCTCGTTGGTCGTCTCGGTGTAGGTGGCGAGCACGCTGTCGTACATGGCCAGCTCGATGCGCCGGCCCCGGCCGGTGCGATCGACCTCGCGCAGGCCGGTCAGCACGGCGATCGCGCCGTGCAGGGCGGTGGTGACGTCGCCGTAGGCCTGCGCGATGTGCTGGACCGGCGCGTCGGCGTACTGCGCCTGATCGTGCAGCACGCCCGACGCGGCGTGGATGATCTGCGCGTACGCCCGGCGCTCGCGCAGGCTCGAGTCGCTGCCGAAGCCGTTGATCGAAACCATCACCGCGCGGGGATTGGCGGCGTGGATGGCGTGCCAGCCGAGCCCGAGGCGGTTGGCGACTCCCGGCCGGAAGTTCTCGACCACGGCGTCCACCTGGCCGACCAGGTCGAGCACCAGATCGACGGCGCCGGGCGCCTTGAAGTCGATGCAGAGTCCGCGCTTGCCGGCGTTGGCAAAGACGAACATCCCCGACATGCCGCGATCCCACTTCGGCGCGATCTGGCGGGCCTGATCGCCTTCGGGGGGCTCGATCTTGATCACGTCGGCGCCCAGATCGGAGAGCAGGCGGCAGAGGTACGGGCCGGCGAGCACGCGCGACAGCTCGAGGACGCGGACTCCGTGCAGGGGAGGGGGCGGTGTGTCGTCGCTGGGCGAAGCGGGCATGACTACGAGTCTCCCGTCTACGGGCATCCCCCGCAACGCGTCTTTGAGGCGGTCTATCTCACAGGCGGTCGTCTTCTACATCCGATAAGTTCGCCCTCCGAACCAATCGCGTCCCGAGCCTCCAGGAGCCATCATGAGTGATGCCCCCGTCGCCGCACCCCCTGCGCCGGCTGTGCCGCCGTCCAAGGGCCAGGCCGGCGCCGACCCGTACTCGATTCCCCTCGAGCAGATCGATCCGTCGGATGCCGAGCTGTTCGAGACCGACACGCTCTGGGGCTATTTCGAGCGCTTGCGCAAGGAAGCCCCCGTTCACTGGTGCAACAACCGCGACGACGGCGTGTACGAATTCGGGCCCTTCTGGTCGGTCACCCGGTACGACGACATCGTGCACGTCGAGAAGAACCCGGAGCTCTTCTCTTCCGAGCCGTCGATCGTGATCTCCGACCCGGACCCCGAGTTTCCGCTGCAGGCGGGCTTCATCAGCATGGACGGGCCGCGCCACGACCAGCATCGCAAGGTCGTGCAGCCAGTCTCGTCACCGCGCAACCTGAAGGCCCTCGAGCCGCTGATCCGCGAGCGGGCGGCCCTGATCCTCGACGGGCTTCCGGTCGGCGAAACCTTCGACTGGGTGGACCGCGTCTCCATCGAGCTGACCACCGGCATGCTGGCCACGATGTTCGATTTTCCGTGGGAGGATCGCCGCAAGCTGACCTTCTGGTCGGACATGACGACGGCCGGCGAGGAGCAGATCGCCGAGCTGGGCATGACGCCCGACGACCGCGAGGCGGCGCTGCGCGAGTGCCTGGAGGTCTTCAGCAATCTCTGGAAGCAGCGCGAGGGGCGCGAGGCGGACAGCCTCGACTTCGTGACCGCAATGGCCAACTCCGAGGCCTACCGCGGCATCGAGCCGCTCGACTACCTGGGAACGCTCATCCTGCTGATCGTCGGTGGCAACGACACCACGCGCAACTCGGTCTCCGGCGGCGTACTGGCGCTGAACGAGAATCCGCACGAGTACGAGAAGCTGCGCGACCAGCGCAGTCTCATCCCCAACATGGTCAACGAGATCATCCGCTGGCAGACGCCGCTGGCCTACATGCGCCGCACGGCCACCGCCGACACCGAGCTCGGCGGGCAGAAGATCGAGAAGGGGCAGAAGGTCGTCATGTGGTACGTGTCGGCCAACCGGGACGAGTCGGTCATCGAGCGGGCGAACGAGTTCCTGATCGATCGCAAGAACTCGAAGCAGCACCTCTCCTTTGGCTGGGGGGTGCACTTCTGCATGGGCAGCCGTCTGGCCGAGATGCAGCTTCGCGTGCTCTGGGAGGAGATCATGGAGCGCTTCCGCTTCGTCGAGGTGGTGGGCGAGCCGGTGCGGGTCAAGTCGAGCTTCGTGAAGGGCTTCGCCGAGCTGCCGGTTCGCGTGCACCCCTGGTAGGAGGCCGCCCCGGGCTCGGGCGGTCGGACGAGACGCAGCTGACTTCGGCTGCCGGCCTCAGCGCAACAGCCGGTGGATGCGCTTGCTGTCGCTTGGCAGGGGCACCGTCAGGAAGCTGGTGATGCCCGATACGCCGTCGGTCTCCCGCGCCACCTGGCCCGCTCGTTGGATCTTGGCCGCAGAGTCGAGGACTCCCACCAAGACGGCGTGGGTGCCCAGGACATCCACCCCGATGTTGGTCTGATCGGCGCCCATATCGACCCGGAGTGCGGCGGTCAGTTTGGCCTTGAGCGCCAGCTCGGCGGTCTTGCTCGGCGCATCGTCGCCGGTGGGTCGGGCCGGGAGGTAGACCGCCACGGAGATCAGCCCGGACACCTTCTGGGCTGCCTGCTCGATCTTCTCCCGTTGGGCATCGTCCTCGACCCAGCCCACCAGATAGCCGTGGCCGCCGGCCACGTACGACGAAACCGAGAGAGCGGAGCTCGGATCGGCCTCCAGCACGGCCCGGCGCAGATGGGCCTTGAGCCGCTTGTCCTCGACGAAGGCCATCGCGTTCTGGGGGCCCCTCACCGCGTGAACCAGGAGCCGGTAGGGGGTGAAGGCTGCCGCCGGCCATGAGCCGGCCAGAAGCCCCGCCAACACGCCGCATGACAGAACCGCACGGACGATCGGGCGCCGCTGCATCGCTTCGCTTCCTTCTGGTTGATTTCGACGGCCAACGCCGCCGCGCTCCGGCAAAACAGTCGGATCGAGTTCGATCCCCGAGGCGCTCGCCGCCGGATGCGGGTGCCTCGAATCGAATACGAACACATCTCGGGGGGCTCGTCGGGTAGAGGGTATAGAAGGTATGGAAGGTATAGAAGGTATAGAAGGTGTAGAAGGCATAGAAGATGTGGAAGAAGATGTAGAAGGTAAGGGAGGAGGGGGAGCAAAGCCGGTCGAAGGCCATGCCCTGGGCGGCCGGGGGCGGGGCCGTTTTTGCGTCACGTCCGTATGCACTAGTGTGCCTGCATGGACCCGGAATGCAGCGCCTTCGAAGCTCGAGGACTGTCCCGCCAGGCGATCTGGTTCTACGACCAGGCGCTGCGGCGCGAGGGCCTGAAGTCGAAACGCTTGATGGATGATCTGGTTCGCGCCGCGGATCGCCTGCAGGACCTGATCGAGCGCGGCGACGAGCGCTGATTCGAGAGCGGCCGGCTGGCCGAACGCAATGGAGATGCCTCATGGCGATGGAGCTGCTGACTTCCCCGACACCCAACGGTTGGAAGGTGACGATCATGGTCGAAGAGCTGCGCGAATCGGGCTTCGAGCTGGCCGATCTCAGCGTGACCACGATCGACATCATGAAGGGCGACCAGTTCACGGAAGCGTTCACGGCCGTCAACCTCAATCAGAAGATCCCCGCCCTCGTCGACGGCGAACGCAACCTCATGGAGAGCTGTGCGATCCTCGAATACCTGGGCGACAAGTACCCGACGAAGCTGCTGCCGCAGGGTGAGGCGCGCTGGGACGTGCTGCCCTGGCTCTACTGGCAGGCGGCCAACGTCGGGCCGATTTTCGGCAACAAGCTCGCATACACCCGCTACATCACGGACGTCACCGACGAAGCGCGTGCCCACCCGCTGGAACGCTTCGGCACCGAGGCGCGCCGCCTCGCCGGCGTACTCGACCGCAAGCTCGAGGGTCATGCCTACGTGTGCGGCGACGAATTCACGATCGCCGACATCGCCATCTATCCGTGGATGCGCGGCTGGAAGTGGAGCAAGGTCGACATCACCGACCGCCCGAACGTGATGGCCTGGATCGATCGCGTGCGCGCGCGTCCCGGTGTCGGCCGCGGTCTGGCCTACGGTGTTCCGGAAGACGAGATCGACCGCTGGAGCCAGGAGCGACGCGACAGTTACGCCAAGGGCGGCGCGACGATCGCCTCGAACGAAAGCCTCCGCTCGGACGTGTGATCGGCGCGTCCTGCGCACGCTTCCCTGCCTAGAGGAAACCAGCCCCCATGGACATCTCTCTGGACCTGGCCGACGGCCTCGCCTGCATTCGCATGGACGACGGCAAGAAGAACGCCATCACACCGGCCGCCGTCGCCGACCTGTCGCAGGCCCTCGACGAAGCCGAGGCCGAGGCGGACGCGCTCGTTCTCGCCGGGCGACCCGGCTCGTTCTGTGCCGGCTTCGACCTCGCGACGATGACCGGCGGAGATTTCGAAGCGATGAACGCACTCGGGCTGGGCGGGGGCCGGATCGCGCTGCGGCTCTACCGTTTTCCGAAGCCTCTGGTCGCGGCCTGTACGGGCCATGCGTTCACGATCGGTGCGCTCTGGCTGCTGGCCTCGGACACCCGGATCGGCGAGCAAGGCCCCTTCAAGCTCGCAATGACCGAGACCAGGATGGGCGTCGGCCTTCCGGTCTGGGCATGGGAGCTCCTCGAGGCGCGGATCGCGAACCCCTACCTGGTTCCCGTCACCACGCAGTCGAAGGCCTACGATCCGCTGGCCGCGGTCGCGGTGGGCTTTCTGGACGAAGTGGTGCCCGAAGGTCAGGCCGAGGCGGCCGCCCTCGCGACCGCCACCGAGCTTGCCAAGCTTCCCGCCAAGGCCTACGGGCAGAACAAGCTCATGCGCCGCACCGCGCGCCTCGAGCGAATGGCGGCGGACCTCGATTCCCGACCTTCTACCAGGTGACGAGCGTGCCCCGCCACTCCCTCGGCGCGGTGAGGTCCGGCGTCCAGACGCGTTTCTCGAGCGAGGCGAGTATCCGGGACGCCTCCGGGTCACTCGCAGCCGGTTGAGGACCAACGGCTGCGGGCACGACGGCCCGAGCGCTCACTCGATGCCCAGCCGCCTCATCTTTTTGTAGAGCCCCTCCCGGGTTACTCCCAGCCTGCGTGCGGTCACTGCCTTTTTGC
>CAZETS010000045.1:0-49631 GCA_964515335.1 uncultured Spirochaetaceae bacterium | reverse complement strand
TGTACCGGAGCCAGTAGGTGGGTGAGAAGGTCTGTGAACTGAAGCACCGGCCGCAGTGTTGACACTGGTACCGCTGGACCTTGTGGGGGCTGTACGTCCGCGAGAAGAAGCCCTTCTTGCGAAATCGCCAAGTCGCCGGGTCGGCTCGGGAATCACAGTCCGGGTTGGGGCAGAAGAAGCGTGTGCGTCCTGATCGTTTTCTTGCCATGAACCGAGATCAAGCAGAAATCATGCCAGGCACAATCCTCGATCCACTGTTCAGAGATCGAGCACCTCCTCGTCCCCCGCCGCCCCGGCCCCGTCGCGGGCGCTTTCGCTCACCCACCGCATGGTGTCGATGTAGTCGGCGAGCTTCCCGATCGTCGGCGTCTCGAAGACTTCCCGAAGCGGCAGCTCCACGTCGAACGTCGAACGAACCCTGAGGACCATGCGCGTCGCCGTGAGGGAGTGCCCGCCCAACTCGAAGAAGCTGTCGTGCACTCCGACCCGATCGAGGCCGAGCAATTCGGACCAGATGCCGGCCAACGACTGCTCGGTGGCGGTCTCGGGAGCCACGTAGTCCTCGTCCGCGGACCGGGTCGTCTCGGGCTCCGGGAGCTTCTTCCGGTCCACCTTCCCGCTCGTCGTGAGCGGAAACGCTTCGAGCTCGACGTACACGGTCGGCACCATGTACTCGGGCAGATCCCGCCGCAGGTGTTCGCGCAGCTCCCCGCGCGAGACCTCGCCCTCGGAGGTCGCGTAGTAGGCGACGAGGCGCGCGTCGGCGTCACCGGCTCCGAGCAGCGTGACGGCGGCCTGTCGGATCTGCTCGTGCTTCTCGAGCAGCGCCTCGATCTCGCCGAGCTCGATCCGGAAGCCCCGCAGCTTGACCTGATGGTCGATACGCCCGAGGAATTCGATGTCTCCGTCCGGTCGATAGCGCACGAGATCGCCGGTGCGGTAGAGGCGCGAGCGACCGCTCTCGTCGAACGGATCGGGAACGAACTTCTCGTTCGTGAGCTCCGGCCGATTGAGGTAGCCGTGGGCGACGCCGACACCGCCCACGTACATCTCGCCAATCGAGCCGATCGGCACCGGGCTCTGCGCGTCGTCGAGGACGTAGATCTGCGTGTTGCCGATCGGCCGGCCCACGAGGATCGGGCCCTCCCGGTCCTCGATCTGCTCGGCGAGCACCCACACTGTCGTCTCGGTGGGCCCGTACATGTTCCAGACCACTCGCGATCGATCGAGCAGCTGCGTGGCCAGCTCCCGCGAGAGTGCCTCACCGGTGCTGATCGCGAGCAGCTCGGACCGCCCCTTCCAGCCC
Source organism: uncultured Spirochaetaceae bacterium (assembly GCA_964515335.1). Lineage (GTDB taxonomy): Bacteria > Myxococcota_A > UBA9160 > UBA9160 > UBA4427 > TMED88. The sequence continues at coordinate 48,325 of CAZETS010000045.1, read as the reverse complement.
GCCGCGAGCATCAGGCGCCAGGTCATGGGCGTGGCCTGCATGAAGGTCACGCCGTACTGCTCGAGCAGGTCGATCAGGACCGCTCCGTCGAGCGCCTCCTCGGCACTGGCGACGACGGTGCGGGCGCCGCAGCAGAGCGGCAGGTACATGTCGATCACGGCAATGTCGAAGGAGATGGTCGAGACCCCGAGCAGGACGTCGTCGGCCGAGAACCCCGGCTCGCGAGCGATCGTCGCGAGCAGGTTCACCACCGACCGGTGGCCCACCTGAACGCCCTTCGGCTTTCCGGTCGAGCCGGAGGTGTAGATCGTGTAGGCGATCGCCTCGGGGTCGATCTCGAGATCGAGCCGCTCGCTGCTCTGCCGGGAGATGACCGACGCCTCCCGGTCGAGGCAGATCACCTCGGCGCCAGCGTCGGCAACGGCGTCCTCCAGCGAGGAGCAGGTGAGCAGCGCGCGGGCCCCGGAGTCCTCGAGCATGGTCGCCATCCGGTTCGACGGGGTGGTCGGATCGAGCGGCACGTAGGCGGCGCCCGCCTTCAGCACGGCGAGCAGCGCGACCAGCATGTCCGGCGACCGCTCGACGCACAGGCCAACGTGGTCCGCCGGGCGGATGCCTCTGTGGACGAGATGACGCGCGAGGCGATTGGCGCGGCGCTCGAGCTCGTCGTAGCCGAGGCTCGTCCCGCTGGCGGGGAAGACGGCGGCGACCGCATCGCCGATGCGGTCGGCCTGCTGCTCGAAGAGCTGATGGATGCAGTCGTCCCGCGCGAAGTCCTCCTGCGTCCGGTTCCAGTCCACGAGCAGACGCCGTCGCTCGTAGTCCGGAAGGATCGGCAGCTCGGCGATCGGCCGATGCGCGTCGGCCGCGATCCCGCCAAGCAGCACCTGGAACTCGTCGAGGCGTCGGCGGATGCTCTCGCGGTCGAAGAGATTGCTGTTGAACGTGCACTCGACCGTGAGGGCGCCCGCCCGGTCGACGATGTTGAAGAAGAGATCGAAGGTCTCGAAGCTCCGCGGATTCGACCCGACGCGAACTTCGAGCCCGTCGAACGAGACGCCCTGCATGGTCGGGTCGATGTTGAACGTCGTCGCGACGAGGGGAACCCGGCTCGGGTCGCGTGTCATCGTCAGGCTGTCGAGGAGCTGGCCGTAGCCGCAGGTCTGGTGGTCGAAAGCATCCAGAACCAGCCCGCGAATCGTGCCGAGGAACTCGTCGAAGGGCGTGGCCCCGTCGAGCTGGCAACGCACGGGGAGCAGGTTCACGCAGTGCCCCACCAGATCGGGCGCGCCGGCGACCGGCTGACCGGCGGCGATCATGCCCACGATCAGGTCGGACTGGCCCGTCACGCGATGGAGGAACACCTGATAGGCGGCGAGCAGCGCCACGAACGGCGTGCAGCCGTGCTCCGCCCCGAGACGCCTGAGTGCTACGACGGCCTCGGAATCCAGATCGAGCTCCTCGCGACGCGCCGCGTAGGTCCGTTGGGCGGGCCGCGGGTGATCGGTGGGCAGATCGAGCACCGGCAGCTGGCCCGCCAGCTGAGCCAGCCAGTAGGCCTTGTCGAGCGCGAACGACTCGGTCTCGACCAGCTCGGCCTGCTGTCGCGCGTACTCGCCGAGCTGAAGCGTCTCGGCAAGCGCCGGAGCCGCCGCGCCGCGAGCCGCCGAGTAGAGCGCGCCGAGTTCGCGCATCAGCACGCCCGTCGACCAGCCGTCGCAGACGATGTGATGGGCGGTGAGCAGAACCACGTGGCGCTCGCTGGCCAGCCGCACGATCCGCGTTCGCAAGAGCGGGCCGCGGACCAGATCGAACGGGGTCTCGGTCTCCTCCCGCTCGAGTTCGTGCAGGCGCCGCTCGGCCTGCTCGGGGTCGTCCCGAGAGAGATCGATCAGCGGCATCTCCACCTCGACGCGCGGCGCGATGCGCATGTGCGCGCCGTCCTCGCTGACCGTGGCGCGCAGGGCCTCGTGGCGATCGATCAGCCCCTGAACGGCCTGCTCGAGCACCGCGAGATCGACCGGCCCGTCCAGGCGCACGCTGTTCGACAGGTTGAACGCGCAGTTGGCGTCGTCGCCCATGAACGCGCCCAGCCAGATTTCGAGCTGCGCAGCCGTCAGTGGGACGAGCTCGTGAGCGTCCCGTGCGTCTTCCGACGAAGCGGGGCTGGCCACCTGCACGGCTTCCACCAGGGCCCCTGCTCCAGGGCGGGGCAGGAAGGCGCCCTCCTGCAGCTCGCTCGCGCTCTCCTTGAAGGCACGCACGATCGACGCGACGTCTTCGTCGGAGTGGGCAGTGGAAAGAAATGCCGCACGGCCCTCGGTGACGTGGATGCCCTTGTCGCGAAGGTGCCAGTAGAAGAGGCTCGCGAACTCGTGGTGGCTCTCGAAGGTGGTGAGGAACAACGAGCTGAAGCACTCGATCCGAATGGGCACCCCGGTTTCGGCGAAGTAGCGGTTCAGCTCGTCCGCCATCGCCTTCGTCCGGGCGTTGAGGTCCTCCTGGAGGCCCGGCCCCTTCGCCTCCAGCTCGTCGAGCGTCGCGGCGATGGCTGCCAGCGTGACGGGGTGGCGGACGAACGTGCCGGCGAACCACGTCACGCCGGCTTCGGGGAAGGAGTCGTCTCCGAACCTCCAGCCGCCGCCGTCCAGGGCGTCCATGTACGCGCGCTTGCCGGCGACGACGCCCACCGGGAAGCCGCCGCCGATGACCTTGCCGTAGGTCGCGATGTCGGCCTCGACGCCGAACAAGGCCTGCGCGCCGCCCGGGTGGGAGCGGAAGCCGGTGATCATCTCGTCGAAGATCAGGGGAACGCCGACCTCCTCGGTCAGCGCTCGCAGGGCCCGGAGAAACTCCCGCGGCTGCAGGTCCGGGTGCCGGCTCTGCACCGGCTCGACCAGCACCGCCGCCAGCTGCCCGGCGTTCTCGCGGATGAACCCGAGCGAGTCCGGATCACCGTAGTCGAGCACCGAGACGCCCTCGACCATCTGGCCGGGGATGCCCGGCGCAACCGGGACGGTCCGGCGCTCGGTGCCGCTGCCGACGGCCGTCGCGAGCACTTCGTCGAACAGCCCGTGGTAGTCGCCCGCGAAAGTCGCGATCCGCTCGCGGCCCGTCACCGTTCGGGCCATGCGCAGGGCCGCGAGCACGGCCTCGGAGCCGGTGTTGCAGAACGCCGCCCGATCCATCCCTGTCATCCGGCAGATCCGGCGCGCGATGCCGCCGGCGCGGGGCGACTGGGGACCGATCTCGATGCCCTGCTCCATCTGCTCGCGGACGGCGTCGAGGATGAAGGGCGGGGAGTGACCGAAGAGGCTCACGCCGAAGCCCATCGCGATGTCGATGTACTCGTTGCCATCGACGTCCCAGATCCGCGAGCCAGCCGATCGCGTCGCCACGACCGGGTAGACGAGTTCCTTCCACGTGCGCCGGAAACCGGCCACGGCTCTGGGATCGGCGAAGTGATCGCGGTGCTCGGCGGTCAGACGCTTCGACTCCATCGTGCGGTTCGTCAGCCGCTCGGTCAGCGCCTCGAGGTGTCGCACCTGCGTGTCCGTCAGCTCACCGCCGCCGTCCTTCGAGATCGGCCGCCAGGGGCCGACCGCGCGCTTCGGCGAGGCGGTGCGGGGCGGCTCGTCCCGAGCGGTGCGCGCGGGCGGCGTCGAACGCTCGGGTAGCGGTGTCGACGCGGCGCCGGCAGGCGTCGGTCTCAGCTCCCGGAGCAGCTCGAGCTGCCGGGCCGTCATCTCGAGCTGCTGCTGGGCGAGGGCCAGCAGCCCCTCGTAGGCGTTCCCGCCCGCCTGAGCCCGAGGCGGCGCGAGCGGCGCCGGCGCCGGTGCGCTCGGCTCGGGCGCGCGGGCCGCAAGCTCGTCCGCGTACGCGTCCGCGGGCAGCTGGGCGTCGATGTAGCCCGCGAGCGCGGCGAGCGTCGGCGCCTCCTCGAACAGCTGCCGGAACGTGATCTTCACGCCGAACTCGCGGCTGAAGGCCGCGTTGGCGCGCGTCAGGAAGAGCGAGTCGAGGCCGAGCTCGAGGAAGGTCGCGTCCTCGTCGAGGTCTTCTACCGGAATGCCCGAAAGCTCGTGAAGGCTCGACTGGAGCTTTTCGAGGAGCAGGCCCTCGCGGTCGATCCCGGGGACGCCGGGGGAAGCGGGCGAAGGTTGTCGACTGGCCACGATCGGGGCTCCCGTGCTGGCTGGCTGGAGGGGCGCGACCTGAGCGGGTGGCCCGAGGTCGAGCCAGTGGCGATCCCTCTCGAACGCGTAGGGCGGCAGTCCGATCCGGCGGCGCCGACGCGGGGCGTGGAAGCGCTCCCAATCGAGATCGCGGCCGGCCAACCACAGCCGTCCGGCCGCATTGCGGATGAACGATCCGTCGGGCGTGGACTCGTTGGGATGGCGCAGGCTCGTCATCACGAGCTGGCTGGCCGTCTTCGCCGGGTGCTGCCGGGCGAGTGTCGCGAGCGTCTGCCCGGGCCCGGCCTCCAGGAGCACACAGTCTTCCTTCTCGAGCAGGGTCGTGAGACCGTCCGCGAAGCGCACGGTGGCCCGCAAATGCCGGACCCAGTAGTCGGGATCCGTCGCCTCTTCCGGCGTCGCCCAGGCTCCGGATAGGTTGGAGACGAACGGGACGCGCGGTGGCTGGAACGAGACCGAGCTCCTGAGAAAGGCCCCGAACTCGTCGAGGATCGGATCGACCATCGGCGAGTGCGCGGCTACCGCGATCCGCACCCGCGTGAAATCGATGCCCTGCTCGCCGAGCCGGCCCTCGACCGCGTCGATCGCGCTCGTCGGTCCGGAGAGGACGCAGCTCGACGGCAGGTTGACCGCGGCGATCGCCACGCCTGCGTCGAGATAGGGCTCGGCCTCCTGCTCGGAGAGCCTGAGCCCGAGCATGCTGCCGGCCTCCAAGGTCTCGAAGAGGCGCCCGCGCTGGTAGACGATGGCGAGCGCGTCCTCCATCGACATCACTCCGGCCACACACGCCGCCGCGTACTCGCCGGCGCTGTGCCCAATGAGTGCGTCGGGCTCGAGCCCCCACGAGAGCCACAGTCTCGCCAGCGCGTACTCGGTCGTGAAGAGCGAGGTCAGCGCGAGCGTCGGTCGCTCGAGCTCGGCGGCGAGCTCCGGCGCGACCTCGCCGGCGCGGTGCAGGAGAGGCCCGAGGTGGATGCCGTACTTGTCCCGCAGGATCTCCGTACAGGCGTCCACGTGCTCGCGATAGACCGGTTCGCTCTCGTACAGACCGAGCCCCATCTGCACGTACTGCGCACCGCCGCCGGGAAACATCAGGGCGAGCGGGCGATCCGGGATGGCGCCCGACGCGCTGACGAGCCTGCGCCGGTCGCCCGCGGACAGGGCCTCGGCGGCATCCGCGGGGCTGTCGGCGACGAGCATCCGGCGCTGCTCGAACCGCTGCCGTCCGACCTGCAGCGTGTAGGCGGCGTCGCCCAGGTCGGCTTCCGGGTGCGTGTCGAAGAAGGAGGCGAGATTCGCCGTCGCGCGGTCGAGGGACTGCTCGGTCCTGGCCGAGAGCAGCAGCAGCTCGTGGCCCCGCGCCGGGTCCGACTCGATGGGCGGCGGCGCTTCCTCGAGGACGCAGTGGAAGTTCGTGCCCCCGAGCCCGAACGAGCTCACCCCGGCGCGCCGCGCAGTGTCGCCGCGCGGCCAGTCGCGCAGTTCGGTGTTGACGAAGAAGGGGCTGCCCGCGAAGTCGATCTGGGGATTGGGAGCGCTGCAGTTCAGGCTCGCCGGGATCTTCCCGTGCCGGAGCGACAGCGCCGCCTTCATGATGCCCACCGCAGCCGCCCCGGCGTCCAGGTGACCGATGTTGGTCTTCACCGATCCGAGCGCGCAGTAGCCCGTCCGCTCGGTGCTCTGGCGATACGCCCGCGTGAGGGCGGCGACCTCGATCGGGTCGCCGAGCCGGGTGCCCGTTCCGTGGGCCTCCAGGTAGCCGATCGTGTCCGCACCGACGTCGGCGACCGCCAGGGCTTCCTCGACCACCCTCGCCTGCCCCTCCACGCTCGGCGCCGTGAATCCGACCTTTTCGGAGCCGTCGTTGTTGATCGCGGTCCCGCGAACGACTGCGTAGATCGAGTCGCCGTCGCGCAGTGCAGCGGAGAGGGTCTTGAGGACGAGGATCGCGACGCCGCTGCCGATCAGCGTGCCCTGGGCGTCGGCGGCGAACGCCCGGCAGTGCCCGTCGGGCGAGGGAATGCCGTCTTCCTCGTACAGGTAGCCGATGCGATGCGGAACCAGGACGCGGGCGCCTCCGGCCAGTGCCATGTCGCAGTCGCCGCTCAGGATGCTCTGGCAGGCGAGATGGAAGGCCACGCCCGAAGTCGAGCAGGCGCTCTGGACGTTCACGCTGGGCCCGCGCAGGTTCAGCTTGTAGGCGACCCGCGCCGTCGAGAACTCCTTGTCACTGGAGATCATGGCGGGGTAGTGGCCGAGCGACCTCTGGAGATCGGGCCGCGTGGCGAGCGTATTCAGGAAGTAGGTGTTGCGGGCGACACCGCCGAACAACCCGATCAGGCCTTCGAAGCGCGAAGGGTCCACGGCCGCGTCCTCGAGGGCCGCCCAGGCGCACTCCAGGAAGACGCGGTGCTGGGGATCCATCAGCTCCGCCTCGCGCGGCGTGTACCCGAAGAAGGCCGCGTCGAACCGGTCCGCGTCCTCGAGCGGCGCGCCGGCCTTCACGTAGGCGGGATTCACGAGCTCGGCGGGATCGACCCCGTTGGCCAGCAGCTCTTCGTCCGAGTAGTGGGTGATGGCCTCGACGCCCGCGCAGAGGTTCTGCCACAGGGCCGAGACGCTCTCGGCCCCCGGAAAGCGCCCGGCCATGCCGACGATCGCGATCTGCTCGCGCAGGTCCTCGCCTCCGTCCGTCATGCTCGCCTCCGCCCCGGCCCGCGGCGCCTGTGCGAGGGCTCACGGGTGCGCCTGGATCGACGCGTGTCACCGGGCCTCTCGTATCCCAGCCGCTCGGCGGTCCGCCACGTGACGTCGCCCAGGAAGTCGTCCTCGAGGACGTCCCGCCAGGCGTCGGCCAGCTCCGGCCGGATGCGTCGGTGCTCGAGGAATCGCGTGTCACCCATGGGCGTCGACTCGGCGTAGATCCCGTCGGTCATCTTCTTCTCGGTGTTCTCGTAGGGGCGGATCAGGTCCTCGTGGTACTCGAGCCCGAAGCGCTCGCAGATCGCCTGCATGGGCGTCGCGGGATCCGTGACGAGTTCCTCGAAGGAGACGCGGACCTGCCGCTGCTCGGGAACGTCCTCGAGAAAGCGCAGGACGTTCTGGTGGCTGATCGTCCAGATCAGCTCGCCGAGCTGCCGCGGCGAATAGGGGTGCTCGCGGAGGTAGAGGATCTGGTCCATGTGGTAGCTCTCGAAGGAGCGCACCATCGGGTACGGGTGGCGGACGAGGTGGATGTACAGCGCGTCGTCGAAGTCGGCCTCCGCCTTGCGGAGCGCCCCCGGGTCCGTCGCGTAGGCGGGCGACTTGTCGACGAGCATACGCTCACCGAGCCACTCCTGAAGGACCGCGTAGAAGGCCTTCGTGCTCGTGCCCCGCTCTTCGTGCTCGGCCATGATCCGCTTGGCTTCGGCGGCCTCGCAGCCCTTGATCTCCATGATCGAGCGCACGGTTCCCTCGAGCCACACCGCGTACTTCTCGCTGAACGCCTCGCGCCTCTCCGCCAGCGTGTGGAACCCGAGCAGTTGCAGCTCGGCGGCCGCGAAGAGCCGCGGGTGCCCGGCCAGCATCACCCGCAGCAGGGTGGTCCCCGAGCGCGGCGGCGCGAGAACGAAGAGCGCCGGCCGGTTCCGTCGCCCTTCGTCAGCCTCGACGGCGACCGGCGCGAGCAGCGGGATCGCCGCCTGCATGCGCGCGACGTCGTCGCCCTTGACCCGCGCGACTGGACCCGGCGCGTCGAGATCGGCTTCGCCCGCGATCTCGACCGTCTCGCCGGGAAAGACCTTGGCGACGGCCTTCGCGTAGTCGCTGCGCAGGAAGGCCGCGTAGCCATCGATCGTCGGATTGTCGAAGACCGTGACGACGTAGACGAACTCGCCGAGCTCCTCCTGGAGCGCATTGACGAAGCGAGCGGCCTGCAGCGAAGTGCCCCCGAGCTCGAAGAAGCGATCGCGGACGCCCACCCGGTCGAGGCCGAGGATCTCCGACCACAGACCGGCAAGGCGCGTCTCGAGTTCACTCCGCGGCGCCACGTAGGCCTGATCGAGATCCGGGCGCGTCCGGTCCGGCGCCGGCAGTGCCCGTCGGTCGGCCTTGCCGCTCGCATTCAGCGGCACGGCCTCGATGGCGACGAACGCCGAGGGAACCATGTAGTCGGGCAGCCGCGCCTCCGCCCAGGCCCGGAGCTCGCTGGGACCGGGCGCCGCCGCGCCGGCCGGCACCACGTACGCGACGATGCGCTGCTCGCCCGGCTCGTCCTCTCGCGCCATCACGACGCTCTGCTTCACCTTCGCGTGCTCCGAGAGGGCGTGCTCGATCTCGCCGAGCTCGACGCGGTTGCCGCGGATCTTCACCTGGTCGTCGCTGCGCCCGAGGAACTCCACGTTGCCGTCGGGCAGATAGCGGGCCAGATCACCGGTCTTGTAGAGCCGCGCGCCCGGCTCGGCCGCGAAGGGATCGGATACGAAGCGCTCCGCGGTCAGCTCGGGGCGATCGAGGTAGCCCCGCCCGACCTGGACGCCGCCCAGGTGGAGCTCTCCCTCCCAACCGATTGGCACGGGCCGCATCGCTGGATCCAGGATGTACAGCGAGGTGTTCGCAACCGGCCGGCCGATCGGCACGCTGCTGGCCGTCTCGCCCCGGCGGCAGCGCCAGTAGGTCACATCGATCGCGGCCTCGGTGGGGCCGTAGAGGTTGTGGAGGCGCGCGTCCAGGCGCTCGAAGAAGCGCTCCTGCAGATCCAGCGGAAGCGCTTCGCCGCTGCAGATGACGTCGCGCAGGCTCGAGCACGCGCGGAGGTCGGGCTCGTCGAGGAAGAGCCGGAGCATCGACGGCACGAAGTGGAGCACGCTCACGCCTTCGCGCCCGATCAGATCGACCAGGTAGCGGTTGTCGCGCTGCCCACCGGGACGCGCGAGCACCAGCCGCGCGCCAGTCATCAGCGGCCAGAAGAACTCCCAGACGGAGACGTCGAAGCTGAACGGAGTCTTCTGCAGCACGGCGTCCCGCTCACTCAGCCGGTACTCGTCCTGCATCCACAGCAGCCGGTTGCAGATGCCGCGATGCGCGTTCATCGCGCCCTTCGGCTTTCCCGTGGAGCCCGAGGTGTAGATCACGTAGGCGAGGTCGTCGGGGCCGCTGAGATCGTCCACCGCGGAATCGTCGTGGCGGCCGATCGTCGCCCAGTCGGTGTCGAGTCGAATCGTGGTTCGCTCGGCCACGTCGAGGGGGAGCGTCTCGGTGAGTCGCTGTTGGGTGAGGAGCAGGGAGCTGGCGTCCTCGAGCATGAAGGCGATGCGGTCCTCGGGATACCCGGGATCGACGGGCACATAGGCACCCCCCGCCTTGAGGGTTCCCAGCAGCGCGACGACCAGCTCGAACGAGCGCTCCATGCAGATGGCCACGAGCTGCCCGGGGCCCACGCCGAGAGAGCGCAGATGCCGCGCGAGGCGATTGGCGCGGCGGTCGAGCTCGCCGTACGCGAGGGACTCGCCCTCGAACACCACCGCCGGAGCATCCGGCGTGCGCGCCGCCTGCGCCTCGATGTGCTCGTGAAGACAGATCTCGAGCGGGTACTCGACCGCGGTGTCGTTCCACTCGACGAGTATCCGGTGGCGCTCTTGCGCCGGGAGATCGACCGCGCCCTGCCCAGGTGACGAATCGCTATCGCCGGATCCGCTGTCGCCCGACACGATCAGCTCCAGGATCGCGTCTCTGTGACGCGAGATCTCTGCCTGGATGTCGGGTGTCACCACGCCCGGCGGAGACGACACCCGAAGCCGGGCGCCTTCCCTCCAGACCCGGATACCCAGACGCCGTAGCTCCGTGAGGAGCCGGACGGCCCGCCGCGTTGATTCCTCCGAGTGCATCGAATCCGGGCTCTCCGATCGACGTCGCCGGGGCCCTCAGCCGCCGGCGATCACCCTCTTCAGTCTCGAGAACAGCCCGGCGCCGTCTCCACCCGCCGCAGGCTCCGACCCGGCCGGCTGCTCGCCGCGTCCGGCCCGCTCCTCGACCTTCCCAGCGTCGTCGCGCACGGCGAGGGCCGCCAGCTGCCCGAGGGTCAGCATGAGCATGTCCCGCGCGTTCGACCGGACGCCGACGGCCTGCTCGATCTGATAGCTCGCCTTCATCGAGAGGAGGGAGTGTCCACCGAGGTCGAAGAAGTTGTCCGTCACGCCGACCTGGTCGATCCCCAGCAGCTCCTGCCAGACCGTCGCCATCGCCTTCTCGAGATCGCTCTGCGGCGCCACGTACTCCCGACCCACCGCTGACCGGTACATCTCCGGCTCCGGCAAACGCTTGCGGTCCACCTTCCCGTTCGGCGTCAGCGGAAACTCCGAAAGCTCCACGAACGTCGAGGGCAGCATGTAGGCCGGCAGGCTGAGCCGGAGATGCGCCCGCAGCTCGGTCGCCGTGGGCGCCTCCCCTGCCCCGGGCTCCGGACGGAAGTACGCCACGATCCGGTGGTCCTGCGGACCGAACTCCCGGACCACCGCCACGCTCTGGGCGATCTGCGGGTGCGTGTCCAACACCGACTCGATCTCACCCAGCTCGATCCGGTACCCCCGCACCTTCACCTGGGTGTCCTCGCGCTCCAGGTACTCGATGCAGCCGTCCGGCCGCCAGCGTGCCCGGTCCCCGGTCCTGTAGACGACCCCGTCGTCGCCCACCGGGTCGGCGACGAAGCGCTCCGCGGTCAGCTCCGGACGACCCAGGTAGCCCTTCGTGACCCCCGCGCCCCCGATATACAGATCTCCCGCCACGCCGACGGGGACGGGACGCGCGAACCGATCCAGGATGTGCACCCGCGTGTTCGCGATCGGTCCCCCCACCGTGACCGCCGTCTCGGGAGAGAGACGACGGCAGGTCGACCAGATCGTCGTCTCCGTCGGGCCGTACAGGTTCCACACGGCGTCCGATCGTCTCAGCAGCTCCGAGGCCAGATCCGACGACAGTGCCTCGCCGCCGCACAGCACCCTGAGGCCGTCTCCACCCGACCAGCCCGACTCCACCAGCATCCGCCAGGTCGCCGGCGTCGCCTGCATGACCGTCGCCCGGCTCCGCGCGAGCTCCTCGAGCAGCTGCGGACCGTCCGACGACACCTCTGCGCTCGCCACCACCACCCGGGCGCCCACCGACAGCGGCAGGAAGAGCTCCAGCACCGAGATGTCGAACGAGATCGTCGTGACCGCCAGCAGACCGTCCGAGGAGGTCAACCCGGGCTCGCGCGCCATGCTCGACAGGAAGTTCGACACCGCCCGGTGCGGCACCTGAACGCCCTTCGGCTTGCCGGTCGAGCCCGACGTGTAGATCACGTACGCGAGATCCTCGGCGGCCGCTCGCGACTCCGGGCGCTCACCCGCATGGGCCGACAGCGCTTCCTCGGCGTCGTCCAGACACACCGTCTGCGTCTGCGCCGGCAGCAGCTCCTCGGAAAGCCGCCGCTCGGTCACCACGAGGCGCGCCCCCGAGTCCTCGAGCATGAACCCGAGACGTTCCACCGGGAACTCCGGATCCAGCGGCAGGTAGGCGGCTCCCGACTTCAGGATCCCCAGCAGACCCACCAGCATCTGCTCCGAGCGCTCCAGGCAGATACCGACCATCTCACCCGGACCGAGGCCCTGAGCCTGCAGGTGACACGCCAGAGCGTTCGCTCGCGCATCGAGCTCGGCATAGGTCAGCCGCTGCGTCCCCGACTCCACCGCCACCGACTCGGCGTGCATCGCCACCTGCTGCTCGAACAGCTCGTGCAGGCACCCATCGAAGAACGGCGCCTCGGTGTCGTTCCAGCTCGACAGTGCCTGCTTCTCGGCCCCCGTCAGCAGATCGGGCTCGCCGATCCGGGCCTCCGGGTCCCGCACCACCTCATCGAGGAGCTGCGCGAAGTGGCCCAGCAGACGGTCGACCGTCTCCGGATCGAAGAGCTCCGTCGCGTACTCGAGCACCACCTCGAGACCGTCGGCGCCGTGATACATGAACGCCGTGAGATCGGTTCGCGATGCGCCGGTGGAAATGCGCACCGGCTCCATGGTGACGTCGCCGATGCTGCGAGCGGTCTGGCGGATGTCCTGGAAGGAGAACATCGTCTGGAACACCGGCGTGCGGCTCAGGTCGCGCTCGGGACCGAGCGCCTCCACGACGTGCTCGAAGGGCGTCTCCTGGTGGGCGTACGCGTCCAGGCAGTCCCGGCGCACCCGACCCAGCAGCTCCCGGAACGAGAGCTCCCCCGTCACCCGGCTTCGCACCACCACCGGGTTCGTGAAGAACCCGATCACCCCCTCCGTCTCCTGACGCGGACGACCCAGCATCGGGGAGCCGACCAGGATGTCCTCCTGACCGCTGTAGCGGTGCAGCAGCGTCTCGTACACCGCCAGCAGGCCCATGAAGAGCGTGGCCCCCTCGCCCTGGGCCAGCTTCGACAGCGCATCGACCCGCTCGCGAGAGACGCGCAGCGACCGGGTCGAGCCCGTGAAGCTCATCGCCGCCGGGCGCGGACGGTCGGCCGGCAGCTCCAGCACCGGAAGCTCGCCGGAAAGACGATCCGTCCAGTACTCGAGCTGACGCTTCGCCTCCTCGCTCTCGCACCACGCCCCGTGCCAGTCCGAGAAGTCCGCGTACTGGATCGGAAGCGGCTCGAGGGGGGAAGGCCGACCCGCCGCGAACGCTTCGTAGAGGGCCGACAGCTCGCGGCGCAGGATCTCCGCCGACCAGCCGTCGAAGACAATGTGATGCGTCACGAGGCACAGCACGTGCTCGTCGGCGGCGTGCCGGATCAGGAACGCACCCACCAGCGGTCCCGTCGCCAGGTCGAAGGGCTCGCTGGCCGCCTCGGCGAGCAGTCTTGCCGACTCCTCGGCACGCGACGAGGCCTCCCGATCCGACAGGTCCACGACCGGAACGTCGAGCACCAGCTCCGGCAGGATCGTCTGGACCGGGCGGCCCTCCGAGAGCGTCAGGATCGTGCGCAGCGACTCGTGTCGCGACACGATCTCGTTCAGACTGCGCCGCAGCACCGCGACGTCGAGGGGCCCGGCGAACCGGAAGCCCATGGGCCCGTTGTAGTGGCCACTGCCGGGGTTCAGCTGGGCGAGGTACCAGAGTCCTTCCTGGACGATCGAGAGCGCGGGCGACTGCGACTCCGCGCGCCTCGGAATCGCATCGACTTCACGATTGCTCGACTCGGCCGGGGCCGCGTCGGCGAGGAAACCGACGATCTCCTGCGATCGCGCCCGCAGCTCCGCGAGCAGCGCCTCGGGCAGCCCTTCCTCCGTCGGCTTGCAGCGCAGGCGCCCGCCCTCGACCCACAAGCTGACTCGGCGGCGGCGCAGCTCGGCGAGGATTTCCTGGACGGACTCCACTTCGACTCATCTCCGCCGCCAACCCAACCGCGGCCCAGCCCCGCCATCCCCGCGCGCCGTGCGCGGTCACCTCGCTGCCTCGGAGCGCATCCTCCCGACCACCGGCTCGAGAAACGCACCTGCGCGCGCACAGCCCGGCAACCGAGGAGGAGTGCCCTCCTACCGCACGAATGTGACGCCCAACTTACGACCACCCCCCCCCTCCCCTGGGGGGGCGACCTCACGAGCCGCCATGCGTCGCGACCCAACCCGTGGCTGCGATGCTCGCAGACGCGAACGTATTCCGCATCCACCCCGTGATTACGGAGATCAGCTCGGCCTGCCGGGCGACACGACTGAACGTATGGTCGGCCGCCGAAAAGAATTCGACGGACAGGTTCGGGTGCGCGGCGTGCTCGGGGAGCGCCTCGCGGAGCTGCGATTCGTGGTTGTAGTTGCCCTCGAGTCCCGCCGAGTACACGAAGAGCAGATTCGCGTCACGCTCGAAAAGGGTCGCGACGACCCGGGACACGTGCTGGCGGCTCATCGCGAAGCGGAGGCCGACCTGGGCCTCCTCCTCGCTCGTCAGCGACGCTGCAGACGAGCGGCCACGCAGAGCACCCGTCACGCGCTCGAACACACGGTTGCGCCCGGTGATCGTATTCCACCAGCTTTCCAAGATGAACAGACGGCGCCCGAAATGCCGGAGGTAGTGGCGCCGCGTCTGCAGGTCGGCCACGAGGTCGATGGCGACGACCCCGACGACGGACGCGTCGCGCTCGGCCGCCTCCAGTGAATCGCTGGCCCCGGAGCAGAGGCCGAGCAGCACCACGCGATCCACGCCGAGGACATCCCGCACGTACGAGATCGCATCGGCCACGTCCTTCGCGACGTGCTCCTCGAGGGTGGCGGCCTCGTTCCTCCGTTCGGAGTCCCCGATGCCCGACAGGTCGAAGCGCAGCGACGAGAAACCCTCGGCTGCCAGCGCACGAGCAAGCCGTGTGTGCAGCCGCCAGCTCCCGACGTGGTGGATGACGCCGGAGTTCAACAGCAGCATCGCCGGCCGGGATCCGGACGAACCGCCGGCCGGTGTCGTCCACACGCCGACGAGCGACCGGTTCGGCCCGAAGGCGACCGCCTTCTCGACGCTCGCCGCCCCGGCTAGGCGGTCTTCGTCAGCCATTCGGAGATCGTCCTCATCGCGTTCACGGGCAGCCCGCCGCTCCCGAAGTCCTCTGCCTCTTCCCAGATCCGAGGCCCCACGCAGACCCTCGAGTCCGCCGAGGCGAGGCTCGCCTGCTCTGCAGGGGGCTCGGCCGCCCCCGCATCGTCAGACGCCGTGCGCACCACCAGCCGCCGGGCGGGCGCGTCACCGAAGGCCGCGGCACCCAGCCCGCGCAACCCGGCGAGGAGCTCCTCGGGGTGCAGGTCCCGCCCGGGTTCCCCCATGCACTCATCCGACTCGAGGACCGGGTCCCAGACCACCAGACGATCGACGTCGCTTCGGACCTCGGCGCAGCGAGCGGCCAGCACCGCCCCGAAGCGGATGCCGATCAGCCCTACCCTCGCGAGCCCGGTCGTGTCCTTCAGCTCGTCCACGGCCTGACCGACGTTCGCCACCCAGTCCGGGGCCGAGACGTCGACCACCTCGCCCTCGGAGTCACCCGTTCCCGCGTAGTCGAAGCGCAGCACCTCGATGCCCGACTCGGCGAGGTGCCGCGCCAGGCCACAGCAGGCGCGGTGTGCGCTGTAGTACTCGATGCCGATCGGGTAGCAGAGGACGACGCCGCGTCGGATCCCCCCCGCCCGGGGTGCATCGTACACGCCGAAGAGACGCCTCCCGGTCGCTCCGAAGTAGAGGGGCCTCATGCAAGGTCTCGTCGGCCGGTCGGACACAAAACGGAAGCATCGTTAGCCCAATCCTCCCGCGTTTTCATCCGCTATTGCGCCTCTAGCGGAACGAGCCCGACCCCCCGTCCACCATCAGGGTCTGCCCGGTCACGTACGAGGCGTCGTCGCTGGCGAGGAAGACCGCAGAGCGGCCGATGTCGTCTTCGCAATCGCCGACGCGCTGCAGCGGGATCCGGCGCATCGTCGCCTCGTAGGCCTTCGGCTCCACCTCCGACCACGCCACCATGCCCGGCGAGTTCGCGAACGGGCAGATCACGTTGACGCGGATGCCCTGCGGCCCCCACTCGTTGGCGGCCACGCGGGTGAGTCCACGCACCGCCTCCTTGGCGGCCGCATAGGCGCCCTCACCCGGCTTGCCCGAGGTGCCCGACCCGCTCCCGAAGTTGATGATCGAGCCGCCGCCACGCGCCACCAGGTGCGGATGGGCGGCCTGCATGAACCAGAACGTCGCCATGGTGTTGACCCGCCAGGTGAGGTCGAACTGCTCGTCGTCGATGTCGAGCAGGGCCACCGGCGACTTCGCCCAGCCGGCGTTGTTGACCAGTACGTCGAGGCCGCCGAGGGCACCGACCACCTGCCCGAGCGCCGACTCGCAGGCCGCTCGCGAGCCGACGTCGCCGGCCACCACCTCGACGCGCACACCGAGGGCCGCGATCTCCTCGCCCGTCACCTTCGCGGTGTCGGGGTTCTTCTCGACGAGCCCGATGTCCGCGCCCTCGCGCGCCATGGCGAGCGCGACACCCCGCCCGACGCCCTGCCCGGCCCCCGTCACCAACGCGATCCTGCCGTCCAACCTGCCCAATTTCGTTACTCCTGAGTGTCATCCCGCGTGACGCGGACCGCACAGAACTTGAACTCGGGGATCTTCCCGTCCGGGTCGAGCTCGTCGATCGTGAGCAGGTTCGCCGCCGCCTCGCGGAAGTGGAAGGGGATGAAGATCGCGCCTCTTGCCTCGCGCGTCGACAGCCGGGCCCGAATCCGCACGCGGCCCCGCCGGCTCTCGACCCGCACCCAGTCGCCGTCGGCGATACCCATAGCGGCGGCGTCGTCGGGATGCATCACGGCGTGGGCCTCCGGCGCGATCGCGTCCAGCGCGCGGCTGCGGCGGGTCATCGAGCCCGTGTGCCAGTGCTCGAGCAGTCGCCCGGTGTTCAGGACGAGCGGGAACTCCTCGTCGGGCAGCTCCCGCGCTGCGCTCCACTCGGCGGGCACGAAGCGCGCGCGTCCCGAGGCGGTGGGGAAGCCGTCCCCGAAGAGCACCGCCGGACCGTCGTCGCGGGCCGGATCGGGGTTCGGCCAGAGCTTTCCGGTGGAGCCCAGGCAGTCGTAGTCGAGGGTCGCGTAGGAGCTGGTCAACGCCGCCATCTCGTCGAAGACTGCCTCCGGCCCTTCGTACTCCATCGGATAGCCGAGCCGCGTGGCCACGCCGCAGAGGATCTGCCAGTCGAGTCGGGCCTCGCCCGGCGGCTCGGTGACGGGCCACCCGATCTGCACACGCCGGTCTGTGTTCGTGTAGGTGCCGAGCTTCTCGAGGTAGGCGGTCGCCGGCAGCACGACGTCGGCGAACTCTGCGGTCTCGGTCAGGAAGATGTCCTGCACCACCAGGAACTCGAGGTTCGCGAGGGCCTGGCGAACCTTGTTGACGTTCGGATCGGAGAGGAAGGGGTTCTCGCCCATGACGTACATGCCGCGCACGCTTCCCTCGAGCGCCGCGCGGGTGATCTCGACCACCGTGAGGCCCGGATCCGGGGACAGCTCGCGACCCCAGGCCGCCTCGAACTTGCGCCGCACCGCGTCGTCGCCAACGGGCTGGTAGTCGGGATAGACCATCGGGATCAGCCCGGCATCGCTGGCGCCCTGCACGTTGTTCTGTCCCCGCAGCGGATGCAGCCCGGCCCCCGAACGGCCGACATTGCCCGTCATCAGCGCGAGGGCGATCAGGCAGCGGGCGTTGTTGGTGCCGTAGACGTGCTGGGAGACCCCCATTCCCCAGTAGACGATGGCACTCGAAGCACCGCCGAAGTCGCGGGCCACCGCGCGGATGCGATCGGCCGGCACGCCGCAGATCGCCGCGGCGCGCTCGGGCGCGTAGCGCCGGACCAGCTCGGCCTGGGCCGCGAAGTCCTCGGTATGGCGCGCGATGTAGTCGTGATCGACGAGATCCTCTTCGATCAGGCAGTGCATCACCGCGTTGTAGAAGGCCACGTCCGTGCCCGGCTTGATGCGGCAGTAGTGGTCGGCCTGGAAGGCGATGTCGCTCTCGCGGGGGTCCACGACGATGAGGCGGGCGCCGGCCCGCCGGGCCTGCTTGAAGAAGGTCGCGGCGACCGGGTGGTTGGCGGTGGTGTTCGAGCCGGCGATCAGGATCGCGCCGGCGTTCGCGGCGTCGCCGTACGTCGTAGTGACGGCGCCGCTACCGATCCCCTCGAGGAGCGCGGCCACACTCGACGCGTGACAGAGCCGCGTACAGTGGTCGACGTTGTTCGTGCCGAGACCCGCGCGGATCAGCTTCTGAAAGAGGTAGGCCTCTTCGTTCGAGCACTTGGCACTGCCGAACCCGGCGAGCGCGTCGGGACCGTGAGTGTCGCGGATCGCGCCGAGCCGCTCGGCAACCAGGTCGAGCGCCTCGTCCCAATCCGCCTCGCGGAAGGCGGGCAGCACCTCGTCGTAGTCGACGAGCCCGCCCGGCTTGCGCCGGCCGTCGTGATCGCCGCGCACGTCGGAGGAGAGCGGCCCCTTGGGCCGGTATGCGTCGCGGCGGATCAGAGGGCGGGTCAGCCGCTGTGCGTGCGCCGCGTAGTCCCAGCCGTAGCGGCCCTTCACGCACAGGCGACCGCGGCTGCCCGGGCTGTCGCGCCCCTCGGCGAAGACGATCCGGTTCTCCCCGCGGTCGACGTGATAGGTGAGCGCGCAACCGACGCCGCAGTAGGGACATACACTGTCCACTGCCTCGAGTTCGCTCCGCGGACGGATCGCCACCCCGACCGGCTTGTCGACCAGTGCTCCCGTCGGACACGCGGCCGCGCACTCACCGCAGGACACGCAACTGCTCTCGCCCATCGGCCGGTCGAGGTCGAAGGCGATGCGGCTCGCCGCGCCCTTGCCCGCGCGCCCGATTACCTCGTTGCCCTGCACGTCGTCGCAGGCGCGCACGCAGCGGTCGCAGAGGATGCAGGCCGCGTGGTCGACGGCGATCACCGCCGACGAGTCGTCCCGCCGTGGCCCGGAGACGCCGGCCCCCTCGCCCCCCCACGCGTCGTAACGGCGCGCGAGTGCGAAGAGCTCGTTCGATCCGAGCGCGGCCTCCCGCGCGTCGGACTCGGGAGCCGGCTGCTCTTCCATGAGCAGGCCGGTCAGACGGGCGCGGTGGCGTTCGACCTCGTCGGTCGCCGTGAGGACCGTCATGCCGGGCTCGCAGGCCCTCACGCAGGCCGCCGTCAGCGTTCGCTCGCCGACGTCGACCACGCACATGCGGCACATGCCGACCGGCTCGAGACCGGGCGCGTCGCAGAGGGTCGGCACCTCGATGCCCGCCTCGCGCGCCGCATCGATGAGCCGCGTGCCTTCCGGCACCCGCACCGCCACGCCGTCGATGGTGAGTTCGATCATCACGCCCGCCCCACAGGCGGGTAGCCGTCGGCCGACCAGCCCCGCGCGAGGTTGTAGGCACGCACCATTCGCGCGAGGCGATCGCGACCGAGCGCCGCCGGTGCGGCGCCCTCCTCATCGACCGCTTCGTCGAAGAAGCGATCGGGCAGCGTGTCGTGCTCGGGCCGCCAGCCTTCGCGAACGTTGAAGCGCTTGCGCAACGTGACGATGCGGCGCGCCGACGCTCGCAGCTCGTCGGCGTCGACCGGCCAGCCCGTCACGGCGGCCAACATCTCGGCCGACTCGGCCCAGAGATCGTCGAACGCACCACGCAGGAACTTGCAGAGGATCAGCGAGTCGAGCAGCACCGCGCGGTCCTCGGCCTCGGCGGCGAGCCGGGCCGTCCGCGCGTCTCCCCGCGTTCGGTCGGCCTCGGCCGAGAAGTCCACCTCGTAGGCCCCGCTGCGGTTGTGATCGGCGCCGCGGGTGCCCACCGCGAAGCCCAGCGCCTGGGCGTGCAGCGCCCGGGGCTCGTAGCCCGGCAGCTCGAGCCCCTTCACGTGCGGCGCGATCGCCAGCGCCCCGTCGCCGATGCTCGCCGCGAAGCGACGCGAGCCCTCGGCGAGCCGGTCGCCG
Source organism: uncultured Spirochaetaceae bacterium (assembly GCA_964515335.1). Classification (GTDB taxonomy): domain Bacteria; phylum Myxococcota_A; class UBA9160; order UBA9160; family UBA4427; genus TMED88. The sequence continues at coordinate 28,656 of CAZETS010000045.1, read as the reverse complement.
AGACCGCGGCGGTGCGCGATGTCGTCGATCGCATCGAGCAGCGACCGGGCGTCGCCGAACCGCGGACCTTCGGCGAGCCAGCCCCGCTCGACGCACTCCATCGCCAGCGCGAGCGTGCCGCCGGTCGAGATGGTGTCGAGCCCGTATTCGTCGCAGCGCTGGATCGACTCGAGGACCGCGTCGGAATCGTCGATGCCGCAGAGCGGCCCGAGCGCAAACAGGCTCTCGTACTCGACCCGCGTCGTCCCGCCGGCCGCCCCCGCGTAGCGGTGCTCGCAGCCGATCGTGCACTGCGCACAGGCGCGGCGCTCGTGCGGTCGCGGACCCGCGCCGGCGCCGCCGATCAGGGCGCCCGCACCCGCGAAGCGACCCTGCTGGAAGTTCCGGGTGGGCAGGACGCCGAGGCGGTCGAAGGCCGCGAGGTTCGCGACCGTGCCGAGCTCGCGGTACTTCGCCGTGGCTTCGCCGCGCGAGCGGCCCGCCAGACCGCGCGCGAGCTGCTGCACGCGTTCGCGATCGTGGAGCGTGGTCGGCTGCGCGCCGCCGACGACGATCGCCTTCAGTCGCTTGGATCCGAGCACCGCGCCCAGCCCGCCGCGCCCGGCGTGCCGTCCGCCGTTGGAGAGGCTCGCGAAGCGCACGCCGTTCTCGCCGGCCACGCCGATCGCCAGCACACGGCCGGCCGCGTCGAGGCGTCGCTCGGTCTCCGCGGCCGACCTGCCCCACAGCGTCGTCGGCTCGAGTCGCCCAGCGCGCCACACCGAGGGCTCGGCGGCGCGCCCCACGATCACGATCGCGTCGACCCCCGTCGCCTTGCCGGCGACCGCGAAGTGCGAGCTCGAGAGGCCGTCGCTGATCATGCCCGTGAGCGGGGATTTGGCGACGACGGCGAGCTTGGCCGATGTCGTGAGCGGCGTGCCGACGAACGGACCGAAGGCGATCACGATCGGCGCTTCCGGGGCGAGCGGATCGACGCCGGGCGGCGCCTCGTGCTCCAGCAGCCACGCGCCGATCCCGACGCCGCCGATGTGCTCGCGCAACACCGCGGCCTCGATCGGCACGCGCCGATGCGTGCCCCGCGAGAGGTCGATCCGCAGATAGGCGCCGTGGTGGCCGTGCACGTTCAGCCTCCCACCGCGGCGTCGAACACGATCACGTGCTCGCCCGGGCCGATCGGCACGGCGAGATCACGCAGGAAGGTGCGGCCCTCGAGCGACACCGCGTAGGCGCGCGCCACCCGGTCGCCGTCGATCAACCCCACCCGATCGGCCACCGAACCGAGCACGTCACCGAGCCGGCCCGGCCCGACCTCGAGCGAGGCGGCGCCCGCTCGTACACGCGCCCGGCCGAGCAGCTCGAGCACGACTCCGCCCGAGGGCTGGTCGTCTACTGCGGCCAGATACTCGTCGGGCGTATTGAAGCCGCGCACCGAGTCGACGTCGGGAAGCGCCTCGGCGTCGAGGGCCACGTAGTCGAGCGCCTCGAGCAGGTCGAGGGGCCGGCGTCTGCCCTCCGCGATCAGCCGATCGGCGAGCGCGGCTGCCTCTGCCGGGTACGCGGCGGAGAGCGGCTGCACGCGCCCTCCGAGAACCGGCGCGGCGGCGCCGCCGACGGCGAGCAGTGCGTGCACGAAGGCGACGCTCAGGTGGGGCGCGTCGGTCGCGGTCACGAAGACGAGCTCGCCGCGTGCGGCGCCGATTCCCTCACGGAGCCCGGCGAGCGGACCGAGCCCCTCCTCGCGATCCGCGACGACACGCGCCTCGACTCGCGGCAGCGATTGGTCCGGGGCCGATACCACGACCACGTCGTCGACGGCCTCGCGCAGACGCTCGACGACGTGGACCAGCATCGGCCGGCCCGCCCACGGCAGCCACGCCTTCGCGCGCCCCATGCGGGACGAACGCCCGCCGCACAGTACGATGCCGCTGGTCGCCGTCACCGCCCGTCAGTCCCCACGCATCCGCTCGGGAAAGCGTTCGCAGAGCGAGAGCAACGGCGCGAGCGCCACCTGACCCAGCCCGCACAGGCTGGTCCGCTCCAGCGTCTCGTGCAGCCCGGCCAGTCGCGACCGCAGCGCCTCGTCGACGCCTCCGGCCGACTCGACGAGCGCGACGGCCTGCTCGGTGCCCAGGCGGCACGGCACGCACTTGCCGCACGACTCGTTGCGAAAGAAGCGCGTGATCGAGAGACCGAGCTCGCGCAGGTCGTGCCCCTCGCCGACGAAGACCACCGCGCCGCTGCCGAGCATCGACCCCGCCTCGGCGACGCTCCCCCAATCGATCCGCACGTCGAGCGAGTCGGCGCCGAGGAAGCGGCTCGAAGCCCCGCCCGGCGCGAAGGCCAGGAGTCGGCGGCCGTCGCGCAGGCCACCGCAGCGCTCGAGCAGCTCGCCGAAGGTGCTGCCGAACGGAACCAGCTCGACGCCCGGCCGGGCGACGTCGCCACTCACGCTGATGAGCTTGTGGCCCTCCCCCCCGCGCACGCCGAGCGATCGCCACCATTCGGCCCCGCGAGCGGCGATGGCCGTGGCGTGGACGAACGTCTCGACGTTGTTGATCAGCGTCGGCCGACCGTGGAGCCCCACGTTGCCCGGATAGGGCGGCTTGTTGCGGGGCTCACCGCGGCGATCCTCCAGACACTCGAGAAGCGCGGTCTCCTCGCCGAGGATGTAGCCACCGGGCGAGACGAACACCTCGACGTCGAACCCCGCTGCAGGGCCGATCGCCCCCGCGGCACGCGCCTCCCCGATCGCCCGCTCGAGACTCTCCCTCTCGGGCTCGTACTCGTGGCGGATGAACACGATGCCGCGCGCGGCGCCGACCGCGTGTCCGGCGAGCGCCATGCCCTCGACGACGAGGTGCCCGAGGCTGCGCAGGATCTCCCGGTCCTTGAAGGTGCCAGGCTCGCTCTCGTCGGCGTTGCAGATGACGACCTTCGACGGCGAGGATTCGCCCGCCACCAGCGACCACTTGCGCCCGGTCGGAAAGGCCGCGCCCCCCATGCCGCGCAGCCCGGCGGCGTCGAGCTCGGCGATCGACGCAGCGCCCGCCTGCGACCGCAGGCGTCGCAGCGCGCTGAAGCGATCTGCGGCACTCGCGTACGGATCGGCGCCGGAGAGACCTTCGAGCGGTGGCGGCGGCCGCGCCGGCACGTCCTCGGTCGAGAGGGCTCGCCGGCACGCCTCCGGATCGTCGGTGCGAAACACCTGCTCGCCGTCGATGGCCGCCGGCGCCCGGTCGCAGCGGCCCGGACACGAGATTTCGGTGATCTCGGGGTCGCCCGCCGAGGCGGCCTGCTCGCGCAGCCTCGCGAGCGCCTCGGCGCCGCCGGCGAGCGCACAGGAGAGATCGCGACAGACTGCGATGCGACGGCCCTGCGGTGGGCGGCGCCGGAAGTGCGGATAGAAGGTGGTCAGGCTCTCGAGACGATGCAGGGGCACCCGCCGCTGCTCGGCCAGTCGTCGCAAGGCGGCGTCGTCGAGCCAGCCGTTCTGCTCCTGCAGCGCCAACAGCTCGCGAATCAGCGAGGCCAACCCGACTCCTCCATGCGCCGAGCGTATCCCACCGCCACGGGCCGGGCCCGATCCCGCGCGTTGCTACGCTGACCAGCCGTGAGCCCCCCGAACGACCCCGCCTCCCGAACGACCCCGCTTCGCGAGGTCGTTCTCGTCGGCGGTGGACATGCCCACGTCCAGGTGCTGCGGCGCTTCATGATGGCGCCGATCGACGGCGTGCGGCTGAGCGTGGTCGTCGATCGCTACGAGGCCGTGTACTCGGGGATGGTGCCCGGCCTCGTCGCCGGCGACTACTCGGCCGATCAGCCGGTGATCGACGTGCTGCCACTGGCGCGCCGCGCGAACGCGCGCTGCCTCCACGCGGCGGCCGTACGCATCGACCCCGGCGAGCGCGTCATCGAGCTCTCCGGGCGACCGCCGATCGCCTACGACGTGGCGAGTCTCGACGTCGGCTCGAGCGTCCGCGACCTCGACGCGCCGGGCGTGCGCGAGCACGCGGTCGCCACGCGGCCGATCGCGCGATTCGTCGAGGAGATCGATCGGCGGCTCTCCCAGGACGACCTGCCCGAGCGACCACGCGTCGTCGTGGTGGGGGGCGGCGCGGCGGGCGTCGAGCTCGCCCTGTGTCTCGAAGCGCGACTGCGCGCGGCGGGTCGAACGGCTGCGGTCACGCTGCTCGCCGCGTCGGACACGCTGCTGCCCGGCGCGCAGCGACACCTGGTACGACGCATCCTCGCCGAGGCCGCACGCCGCGACGTCACGATCGCCTGCGGGCAGCGCGTGGTCGGCGTCGAGCCCGACGCCGTGCTGGTCGAGGCGCAAGGCGCGGCCGTCGCGCGAGTCACCTCCGATCTCACCCTCTGGGCCACGGGCCCCGCCCCGCCTCCGCTGCTCGGGGCCAGCAAGCTCCCGCTCACCTCCGAAGGCTTCGTGCGCGTGGACGAGAAGCTGCGCGTGGTCGGCTACGAGGAGCTGTTCGCGGTGGGCGACTGCGCGGTGTCCGACGCCTCGCCCTGGGTGCCGCGCGCCGGCGTCTACGCCGTGCGCCAGGGGCCCGTCCTCGACGCCAACCTGCGGGCCCACTGCGGGGGGCGCGCGCTTCGCCGCTACCGGCCGCAGCGCGACTTCCTGGCGCTGCTCAACCTGGGTGAAGGACGCGCGGCCGGCGGCAAGTGGCAGCTCGGCGCGGCCGGCAGGCAGCTCCACCGTCTCAAGGAGCGCATCGATCGCCGCTTCATGCGACGCTTTCAGGTACTGGATGCAAGCGGCCGTCCTTCCAAGCACTTTCCGCCCGCCGACTCGATGGCGACGGAGGCCGAGATGCTGTGCGGAGGCTGCGCGGCGAAGGTCGGCCCGTCGCCGCTGCGGGCCGCCCTGTCCCGCCTGCCGACCCCGCCCGCCGACCCGAGCGTTCGCAGCGGCCTGGCATCCGCCGACGATGCGGCAGCGCTCGAGCTGCCTGGCGGCGATCTCGTGCTGGCCAGCGTCGACGCCTTCCGGGCCTTCACCGACGATCCGTGGCTCGTCGGTCGCACCGCCGCGGTCAATGCCGTGAGCGACGTGTTCGCCAAGGGCGGACGACCGCGCCACGCGCTGGCGATCGTCAGCGTGCCCGAAGGCACGCCCGGCCAGCAGAGCGAGACCCTCCACCAGGTGCTCGCGGGCGTGCGAGCGGCACTCGATCCGCTGGAGGTCTCGTTGGTGGGCGGGCACAGCACCACCGGACCGGAGCTCTTCGTCGGCCTGTCGATCACCGGCGAGCCGCTTCGGGAAGGGCAGATCCTCGGCCTCGACGGACTGCGCGCCGGCGACCGGCTCGTACTCAGCAAGCCGCTCGGCAGCGGCGTGCTGCTCGCGGCGGACATGCGCGGACTCGCCCGGGGCGCCTGGATCGAGGCGTTGCACGAGGGCCTGCTGCGCGACACCCGCGACGCCGCAGACGCCGCCCTGGAGCACGCCGCCCGGGCCTGTACGGACGTGAGCGGATTCGGCCTCGCCGGCCATCTGCTCGAGATGCTCGATGCGAGTCGCGTGGACGCCCGCCTCGACCCGGCAGCGCTGCCGGCGTATCCGGGGGCGCTCGCGCTGATGCGGGACGGTCTGCGCAGCACCTACCACGATCAGAACGCGACGCTGCGCGCCCGGGTGAACGCCCGGCCCGGCGCCGACCCGAGCGCGCTCGAGCTGCTCTTCGATCCACAGACGTCGGGCGGCCTGCTGATCGGGGCGCCCGCCGAACGCGCCGAGGCGCTGACCGCCGCGCTTCACCGCGCCGGCGACCACGCGGCCGCCATCGTCGGCGAGGTCGTCGAGAGCGACGCCGGGGCTTCGGCGATCACCCTCGGCTGAGGGCGGGACCCGCGCAGACGTCTTCGCTGCTGCGGCCTCCCGTCCGGCGGCTTGGCGGGATGCGACGGCGAACCTAATCTGTGAAGCCGCCCCCGCCGTCGCAACGGCGCCCGAGACCGACCCGAGAAGAGGACGCGCCCCATGTACCCCGCCGTGCACGCCCAGAAGAACCCCGACAAGCTCGCCTACGTGATGGCGGGCAGCGGCCAGACCGTCAGCTACGGCGAGCTCGACGCCCGCTCCAACCAGGCCGCACAGCTCTTCTGGTCACTCGGCCTGCGCCCCGGCGACCACATCGCCTTCTGCATCGAGAATCATCCCCGCTTCTTCGAGCTGTGCTGGGCGGCCCAGCGCTCGGGCCTCTACTTCACCGCGATCAGCAGCCGGCTCACGCCGCCCGAGATCGAGTACATCGTCGACGACTGCGGGGCGCATGTCTTCGTGTCCTCGGCCTACATGGGCGAAGCCGTCGAGGCCCTCACCGACAAATGCCCGAACGTCGAGGCGCGCTACGTGCTCGACACGGAGCGGCCGGGCTGGGCGGCCTGGGACGATGCCATCGCGGGTCAGCCCGCGGAGCCGCTCGCCGAGGAGCTCGAGGGCGGCCAGATGCTCTACTCGTCCGGCACCACCGGGCGGCCCAAGGGTGTCAAGCATCCGCTGACGAGACAGCCGGCCGGCTCGGCGCCGCCGATCGCCTTGATGATCTCGGCCATGTTCAAGGCGAACGACGAGTCGATCTATCTGTCGCCTGCACCGCTCTATCACGCGGCGCCCCTCGCCTTCAACATGAACTTCCAGCGGCTCGGCGCCACCTGCGTGATCATGGAGCAATTCGACGCCCTCGACTCTCTGCGCCAGATCGAGAGGCACCGCGCGACCCACAGCCAGTGGGTTCCGACGATGTTCGTTCGCATGCTGAAGCTGCCCGAGGAGGACCGCGCCCACTACGACGTCTCGAGCATGCAGGTCGCGATCCACGCCGCAGCCCCGTGCCCGGTCCCCGTCAAGGAGCAGATGATCGACTGGTGGGGCCCCGTCATCTACGAGTACTACGCGGGCACCGAGGGCAACGGCTTCTGCCTCGTCGACAGCGAGCAGTGGCTCGCACACAAGGGCACCGTCGGCCAGCCCCTGAACGCGACGATCCACATCCTCGACGAGGCCGGCGAGGACCTGCCGCCGGGCGAGATCGGCACGATCTACTTCGAGAGCGACGTCGAGTTCGAGTACCACAATGCGCCCGAGAAGACCGCCGAGTCGCGCAGCAGCAGGGGCTACACGACCCTCGGCGACGTCGGCTACGTCAACGAGGAGGGTTGGCTCTTCCTGACCGACCGCAAGGCCCACATGATCATCTCGGGTGGCGTGAACATCTATCCCCAGGAGGCCGAGAACGTCCTCATCACACATCCCAAGGTGACGGACGTCGCGGTGATCGGCGTGCCCAACGAGGACTTCGGCGAGGAAGTCAAGGCCGTCGTCCAGCCGGTCAGCATGGACGACGCGGGAGCCGAGCTCGAGCAGGAGCTGCTCGAGTTCTGCCGCAGCCAGATCTCGCACATGAAGTGCCCGCGCAGCATCGACTTCGATCCCGAGCTGCCACGCCATCCCACCGGCAAGCTCTACAAGCGCCTGCTCAAGGACCGTTACTGGGAAGGCCACACGAGCCGGATCGTCTAGCAGGAGCAAGCATGTCGAGAGCCGTTCGGGAGGCCGACGGGGCCACGTCTTGGGACGAGGAGGTGGACGTCCTCGTCCTCGGACTCGGCGCCGCAGGGGCCGCGACGGCGCTCGAAGCGGCGGCCGCCGGCGCGAATACGCTCGTCGTCGAGGCGGCGGGGGGCGGCGGCGGCACCTCGGCGATGTCCGGTGGCGTGATCTACCTCGGCGGCGGGACGCCGCTCCAGCAGGCCTGCGGGTTCGACGACGATCCCGACGAGATGTTCAAGTACCTGCAGGCGTCGGTCGGCCACGCCCCCGATGAGGCCAAGATACGTCTCTACTGCGACGGCAGCGTCGAGCACTACCACTGGCTCGTCGACCAGGGGGTGCCGTTCAAGCAGACCTACTACGAGGGCTGCAGCGGCGAGCCACCCACCGACGACGGGCTCGTCTGGTCCGGCGCCGAGAAGGTCCATCCGTTCTGCGACATCGCCAGGCCCGCCCCTCGCGGCCACGTTCCCCAGGTGCCCCACCAGGCCGGCCCCCTGCTCATGCAGGTGCTGTGCGCCGCCGTGGAGGCCAGCCCCGCTCGCCTCGAAACGAACGCGCGCGCGACGGCGCTCTACCAGCAAACCGACGGCGAGGTGGTCGGCGCCGCGGTGGCGCGGTTCGGGCAGGAGCGGCGGATCCGGGCCCGCGGAGGTGTGGTGGTCACGACCGGCGGCTTCGTGCTGAACGACGGCATGCTCGACCGACACGCCCCGCTGGCCCGCCGCTGCGGGATGCGCGTCGCGGCCGACGGCGACGACGGAAGCGGCATCCGCCTCGGGGTCGCGGCCGGCGCCGACACCCTGCACATGGACGCGATCTCGATCTCCCTGCCGATCACCCAGCCCTGGGGGCTCAAGCGCGGGGTCATGGTCGACAGCGCCGGCCAGCGTTTCGTCAACGAGGACACCTACTACGGCCGCCTCGGCGAGGCGGCGCTGCTCCACCACGACGGTCGCGCCTGGCTGATCGTCGACGACGAGATCTTCGAGAAGCCCGAGTACATGGACCACGTCGCCGCGGTCGCCGACGACTTCGCGGGGCTCGAGCGCGAGCTCGCGCTGCCCGCCGGCAGCCTCGAGGCCACGCTCGATCTCTACAACCGCCACGCCGCGGCCGGCGCCGATCCCGTCTTCCACAAGCGGGCCGAGTACCTGAAACCCCTCGACCGGCCCCCGTTCGGCGCCTTCGACTGCACGACCGACAAGGCGCTGTACGCCGTCTTCACCCTCGGCGGCCTGCGCAGCGACGTCGACGGCCGGGTGCTCGATCCGGAAGGCGACACCATTCCCGGGCTGTTCGCCGCGGGGCGCTCGACCTCGGGCGTTTCCGTCGGCGGCTACAGCAGTGGCCTCTCTCTCGGCGACGGCACCTTCTTCGGCCGCCGCGCCGGCCGCACGGCCGCCGCGCGCCGCTGAGTCGCCGGCCTGTTACTGGCCAACCGGGCGCAGGATGATCTCCGTGCGCCGATTCTTCGCGCGTCCTTCCTCGGTCTCGTTCGAGACGAGAGGGGCGAAGGGGCCGCGGGAGACGGCGCGCATCCTGGCGGGGTCGACGCCGCTCTCGGAGAGCAATCGGACGACGCTGGCCGCCCGGGCCCCGGCGAGCTCCCAGTTGGTCGGGAAGCGCTGCTTCAGGGCGGGCCCGACCGCGACGTCGTCGGTGTGTCCTTCGACGGTAATGAGGGCCGGCTCGTCCTTGATCTGATCGGCCACCCGGACGATCAGCTCGCGCCCCGAGTCGCCGAGCGTGACGGCGCCGGATCCGAAGAGCAGATCCTGCGAGACGTTCAGCCGGATGCCGTCGCGCATCTGCTGGACCTCGACCTGACCCATCGCGACCTCGGACTGCAGCTCGCTGACGAGTTCGGCGTAGGTGCCCTCCATCGCGGCCTTCTCGGCTTCGGCGGCGACGAGGCCGGCGCTGAGTTCGTCGCGCTCGGCCCTTAGCACCGCAGCCTGCTCGGCAAGGGCGTCGCGATCGGCCTCGAGCTCCTGGTAGCTGCCGCGCGTCACGCATCCGGCGAGCGAAGCCGCCACCAGCCCCGTCGCGACCACCAGCAAGAACCTGCTCCGATTCGTTGAATCCATCCGCAGAACTCCTCTCATCCGTCCTCGACCGATATTACGTGAGAACGTGCACGGCGGCGACGGCCAACGAGGTGACGCAAGTCACACCGTGCGGCCTTTTCCCTCCGGAAAGATTCACGGCGCCGCCTGCTCCGGAGGCGACTCCTTTCCGAACCCGAGCACGTCGCGCCAGACCGACCAGCGCGGCGCCTCGTCTTCGCCGGCGACCCCCCGGATCCAGTGATCGAAGAGCGCATCGATCGTGCCGTCGCGCTGCTTCAACTCGATCCACGCCGAGAGCAGCTCGACCATGTGCTCGTCGCCACGCCGCACCGCGTACGCGAGCGGAACCCTCAAGATGTCGGGCCGGGGAACGGCCACCGTGAAGGCCGGGTACACCAGGCTGTACGCCGAGCCCGACTCGGCGGTGTACAGCAGCGCGTCGAAGGTGCCGGGCTCTGCGCGGAAGAACTCGCGGGGCGATGCGACCACCGTCACCTCGGCCTGCGGCAGGTAGCGCGAGAGCTTCTCGATGTAGTACCGCGCGTTCGGCACCGCGATCTTCGGCGATCGAAGGCTTCGCACCGCGACCCGGCTGCCGAAGTCGTCGCGATCGTAGTCGCGCACGATGAACGCGATCGTCTCGTCTACGTACGGCTGCGAGAACGAGACTTCGGTCAGCATTTCGGTCGTGAGCAGGACACCCGCCATCACCACGTCGATCGCACCCGTGTCGAGCGCCGGAGACACCTGATCCCGCTCGATCGCGTAGAACTCGAGAGAGACGCCGAGCTCGTGGGCGAGCACCTGCGCCATCTCGACGTCGAACCCCACGAGGGTGCCGGCCGAGTTGCGAAACACCCACGGCAGGCGGTCGCGCAAGTAGCCGACCCGCAGCGTCCCGCGCTCGAGGATGCGCGACACGCCGTCCGGTTCGATGACCTCGGGGCCGGGCAGCTCGGGGAGCTGCTCGAACTGCTTCGCAACATCGTGCTCGAAACGGGCCTGCATCGAGACGAAGCGGTCGTAGCCCTCGTATTCGCGCCCGATCGCCTCGAAGCCCCAGCGGACGCCCAGCACGACACCGAGCGTGAGCACCACGGTGATCGCCAGGTAGCGCGCCAGCGCGATCGGCCGGACACGGAGCTGCCCGCTCATCGCGGCGGTCGCGATGAAGGCGAGTGCGATCAGGTGCATCGCACCGAGCATCGCGCCAAAACGGGTGCCGACCACGTTGTCGGCTACCAGGAACAGCTGGAAGGTGTCCGAAGGAATCTGGAACAGGTCGAGCAGGAACGGGATGGCCGCAACGGTGGCCCCGAAGTAGCTCGACAGCCCGCCCACCAGGAGTGCCGGATACTGAGCGAAGGACAGCTCGTAGCCCGCCACCCAGCCGGCGAACAGCACGAAGCCGAGGGAGAGCAGCTTGCCGGTGCTGGGAAAGGTGAACGCCACCGGGACGATCACGTCGACGAAGTGCTCGCCGCTCACCGGGTCGTCGTTCTTCTCCCGCACCAGCTGCTTGGCGCGCTCGACCAGCACCGACAGCACGACGAAGAGCGAGCCGGTCGCAAAAGCCGTGACGAGCGCGCCGCGCATGGTGCGCATCACGTCGCTCCACGAGTACGGTGTCAGGCAGGCGATGAGCCCGGGCAGCGTCCAGAGCGCCAGCACCAGCGCCGATAGCGCATAGACAGCCATGTAGACCTGCAGGCTGCGCGCCTGGTCGATCGGCAGCGTGCCCGACGCGTAGGCGGCGATCGCGAAGATGCCGATGGGCGCCAGCCGCACCACGAAGGTGGTGATCGCCGAGAGTGCTTCGTTCAGCGTCTGCAGGCCGTTCATCAGGCCTGTCTTCTCGGTCCGAGCGATCAGCGCCACGCCGAGCGCCGCGCTGAAGACGACCACGGCCGGCACCACCGTATTGGCGAGCGAGCTGAACGGGTTCGACGGAATGAAGAGTGACAGGAAGTCGAAGTCGCCTCCGCTGGCCACCAGACTGGTGCTGAAGAACGACGCGCTCTCCCAGTCGGGATACGCGAGCGAAGTCGCGAAGATCGTCAGGAATGCGAGCGCCCAGAGACAGAGCAGCGCCGCACCCGCCCGCAGCGCCAGCCGGGCGGCGCCTTCGGGCTGCAGGCTGCCGAGCCCGACGATCAGCGAGATCGAGAGATAGGGCAGCACGGTCATCTGCAACAGCAGGATGAACGCGTCGCCGACCGCCTTGATGGGCGCCATCAGCTCGCCGAAGAAGACGCCGGACGCCAGTCCGAGAATCAGCGCGATCAGGATCTGCGTCGAGAGGGTCAAGGTCGAAGCGGCTCCCGCGGAGTGACAGGCCGAAGCGGCATCGCCGACGTCACTCGCGGCTGCACCATAGGAGGAGGGGCGGACGGACGCCATCCGGGGCCGGTGGGTGGGCGCAGGCGGCAGTCACGCCGAGGCGAAACGGTCTATCGTGTGTGGCCGCCCTCAGAGGAGGTCCCGATGGCAGGCCCCGTCAACGAGAGCCGCAAGGCGTTCCACGAGCTGCTCGACCTGCTGCGCGAGGTGGATGACCGCTTCCTCGGCCCCGAGTGGAGCATCACCAGTTCGGACGACGTCGCGACCGGCATGTTCGCCGTGATGCACCTCTTGCAGGGCGGGCTCTTCACCTGCTTCGAGGAAGACCCCGCGCACCCCCGCTTTCGCCAGATCGTGTCGCCCACGCGGAAGTTCACCGGCGACAACGCGGACGCCCTCTACTACGACACGCCGATCGACCCGGCGCGCACCTACCGAGTGCGCGGCAACCTGGCGGGCGCCGTCTACATGTCGCTCACCGTCGAGGCCGGCGCCGCCGAGGGCGCCCTCGGGACGAGCACCGCAGGCGTGCTGAACGACGAGCAGATCGACATCGCGCCGGACGGCAGCTTCGAAGTCACCCTGGGCGGTCCCGAGCAGGCGCGCGGCTGGCTCGCCCTGCCACCCGAGGCCAACCGCATCACCACCCGGCACTACTTCGAGAACCAGATCCCGGCCGCCGCCGACCAGGGCATCACGGTGCCCCTCGAGATCGAGGCGCTGGAAGCGGCCCCGCCTGCCCCCCCGGCCGACGACGCCTCGATCGCAGCCGGTCTGCGCCGTGTCGTCAACTTCGTGCGCAGCCGCACCCTCGAGATGCCGCGCCCCGGCGAGCGCGAGCAGCCGCCGTTCGTCTCCACCACACCCAACGATTTCCCGCCGCCCGTCAAGCCCGGTGACTTCGGGCTGGCCGCCGCCGACGCCGCCTACTCGATGGCCCCCTATCTGATCGGCCCCGACCAGGCCCTGGTGATACGAGGCCGCTGGCCGGATTGCCGCTGCGCCAACGTGTCGCTCTGGAACCGCCACATGCAGACCTACGACTACTCGACGCGCCGCGTCAGCCTGAACCGCAAGCAGACCGTGCTCGACGACGACGGCGGATTCCGGATGGTCATCGCGCCGCGCGATCCCGGCGTGCCGAACTGGATCGACAGCGAGGGTCGCCCGTTCGGGATGGTGTTCTGGCGCTTCATGCTGCCCGAGGGCCCCATCGAGACACCGAGCGCCGAGCTGGTCGACATGAAGGAACTCGAGTGAGCCGAGCTGCGAAGAGCGCCGTCAGGGCAGTCGCCCCCGTCGCGCTGGCTGCGCTGGCCCTCCTGGCCGCCAACGCGCTCGCCCTCGCCCCGACGGCCGCCAGGGCGGACGCCGAGCAGAGGAGCCTGCTGCTCGCGACGACGACGAGCGTGCAGGACTCGGGGTTGCTCGACGCCGTCCTGCCGGCGTTCAGCGAGGCCACCGGCATTCGCGTGCGTGCCGTCGCGGTGGGAACCGGCGCCGCGCTGCGGATGGGATCGGAGGGCAATGCCGACGTCCTGCTCACCCACGCCCCGGCGGCCGAGCAGAAGCTCGTCGAGTCGGGGGCAGTCGATCGCCGCGTAGAGATCATGACGAACCACTTCGTGCTGGCCGGTCCGCCGGGTGATCCCGCCGGCGCGCGGAGCGCCGGGTCGATCCTCGAGGCCCTAAGGACGATTCGCGGCGAGCAGGCGCCGTTCGTCAGCCGCGCCGACGACTCCGGGACACACAAACGCGAGGTCGCCCTCTTCCGCGCGGCCGGGCTGGATCCGACCGAGACCTGGCCTTCGCTGACCCGGACCGGCTCGGGCATGGGCCTGTCGCTGCAGGTCGCCGGGCAGAAGGGCGCGTACATCCTGTCGGACATCGGCACCTTCCTGGCATTCGAAGATCGCACGGGTCTGGCGACCCTGAGCGGGAGCGAGCCCGCGCTTCGCAACGTGTACTCGCTGCTGCGGGTCAGCCCCGCGAAGTTTCCGAACGTCCACTCCGCCGAGGCCGACGCCTTCATCGCGCACTGGCAGCGTCCCGAGACACGCTCACAGGTCGCCGAGTTCGGAAAGGCGCGCTTCGGCCGGGCGCTGTTCTCGCCGATCGAGCCCGACACCCCGTGAGCGAGCTCGACGCCGCCGAGCTCGTCGAGATCACCCTGCGAACGCTGGCCGTCTGCCTCTCGGCGCTGGCGATCGCCCTCGGCCTTGGCGTGCCGCTCGGCATCGTGCTCGGTCGCCGCGCGTTCTTCGGCCGGCGGGTGCTGCTCGGTCTCGTCAACTCGGGGATGGGCGCTCCGCCCGTCGTCGTCGGCCTGATCGTCGCGCAGCTGTTCTTTCGCAGCGGCCCGCTCGGCCACCTCGAGCTCTGGTACTCGGTCGAGGCGATGGTGACCGCCCAGGTGCTGATCGCCCTGCCCCTGGTGGTGGCGCTGGTGGTGGCCGCCGTCGCGGCCCTCGACGCCGACTGGGAGCTGCAGGTCGAGGCCCTCGGCATCCCGCCGCTGTGGCGGCGCTGGCTGCTGCTGCGCGAGATCCGGCTCGGGCTGCTGGCCGCGGTGATCGCCGCGCTCGGCGGCGTCCTCTCCGAGGTCGGCGCCGTCATGCAGACGGGCGGCAACCTCGAGGGCGAGACGCGGGTGCTGACCACGGCGATCCTGATGCACACGCGAATGGGGCTCTTCGAGTCGGCCTATCAGCTGGCGGCGATACTCGTGGGGCTGATGCTGGTGCTGGCGGGGCTGCTCACCTGGGTGCAGTACGGGGAGCGGGCATGACGGCCGCGTTGAGCGCCGAGGCGATCCGGCTCGAACGCACCGGTCGAGGCCGGCGCTTCCTGCTCGACGTGCCGTCGCTCGCCCTCGCTTCCGGTGAAGTGCTCGCCATCCTGGGAGCGAATGGCGCCGGGAAGAGCACGCTGCTCCGCGTGCTCGCCGGCCTGGAGGCGCCGACGGGAGGCACCGTGCGGAGGCACGGCCCCGGCGACGTCACGATGGTCTTCCAGCGGCCCATCGCCTTCGCGGGCAGCGTCGAGCACAACGTGCGCATCGCCTTGCGGGCGCGCCGGCTGCCCGAGCTCAGCATCTCGAGCCGCGTCGCCGACGCGCTCGGGCACTTCGGCATCGCCCACCTCTCGGACCGACGCGCCAACCGTCTCTCGGGCGGCGAGCTGCGACGCCTGGCGTTGGCGCGCGCCTTCGCGCTCGAGCCGGCCGTGCTGCTGCTCGACGAGCCCTTCGACGATCTCGACGGCGAGGCACAGGAGGCGCTGTCCCGAGATCTCCGGCAGGCGGTGGCGCACACGGGCGTGGCCGTCGCGGTCGTGACCCACGACCTGCGCCGCGCCGCGCTCGTCTGCGATCGCATCGCGGTGCTCGAGGAAGGCGCCCTGCTGCAGGCCGACGCACGAGACCAGGTGCTGTGCCGCCCCGTGACGCCCTCCGTCGCACGCCTCGTCGGCATGACGAACCTCTTCGCCGCCGAGATCGGCGACGACGGCTGGGCGGTCGTCGACCCGGAGCACCGCGTTCCGGTCGCCACGGTTCAGCCCCGCGGCACCGCGGTCTGGGTGGGGCTCCGCCCCGAACACCTCAAGGTCGACGTGGGCCGCGGCGAGGGCACGTCGATCGGCAAGGCGCTCGTCGAGGGCCACGTCTCCGACGGGGTCGTCTCGACGCTCGAGCTTCGCTGGGCCGGGCAGATCCTGCGCACCCATCTGGTGGCCGGGCGCGGTCTCGCCCGCGAGATCGGCGCAGGCGACGCGGTCACCCTGTCGGTGCGGCCCGCGGACGTGCACGTGCTGCCGCGCGAGCCGGCCGGCTAGACGGAAGGGCACCCGCCGCGCCCTCCAGCCCGGTGGCAACGCTCCGCTCGAGCGCGAACGCACCGGACACGCAGCTGTTGTGGTTTCTCAGCGTTCGCCGATAAGCGAAAGCGCATGGGACACGACGACATCCCCGCCCTCTCCGACCCCGATCAGCTGCGGGACCCGAACGAGCTGCGTCCTCCGCTCTCGCTCGACGAACTGCTCGAGCTGCTCGTCGAGCAGAACGCCCTCGACAAGGCGCAGGCCGCCGACGTCGAGTCGCGGACCATGACGCTTCGCAGCCTGGTCCTGAAAGAGAAGGTCGGCTCGGTGCGGTCCCAGGCTGCGGCGCGCTACGACGTCTCGCCCGCCGAGATCGCGGCGGCCGCTGGCCTGAGCCGCGCCGGAGAGCCGCGCAAGAAGGTCGACGAGGAGGCGATCGCCCAGGCGGTCGCCGAGGCGGCGCTGTTTCCGTACCTGAAGATCGATCCGCTCGATCTCGACAACGACCTGATCACCAGCACATTCTCTCGAGCCTACTCGTTGCGCCACGTCGTGGTGCCGGTCGGCGTCGACGACGGCCGGCTCGTGCTCGCGATCACCGACCCCTTCGACAGCGCCCTGCGCGAGTCGATCGAATCGACCATCGAGCGGCCCGTCACCTACGTGGTCTCGAGCAAGAAGGACATCCTCGCCGTCATCGAGCGCGTGCACGGGTTCCGCTCCAAGGTCGACAAGGCCACCGCGGAACTCGGCGCCCAGGCACAGACGGCCCTCGTCGAGCTCGTCGAGCTGCGCAGCCACGACCAGCTCGCGGCCACGAGCGACGAGCACGTCGTCGCTGCCGTCGACTACCTGCTCAACTACGCGTTCGACCAGCGCGCCTCGGACATCCACCTCGAGCCCAAGGCCGAGGGCGCCTCGATCCGCTTCCGCATCGACGGCATCCTGCACGAGATCGAGCAGCTGCCGCTCACCGTGCACGGCGCCATCGTCTCGCGCATCAAGGTGCTGGCGCGCATGGACATCGCCGAGCGCCGGCGGCCCCAGGACGGGCGCATCAAGACCCAGCGAGCCGACCGCGAGGTCGAGCTTCGCGTTTCGAGCATGGCGACGGCCTTCGGCGAGAAGGTGGTGATCCGCGTCTTCGACCCGAACGTGCTGATGGCCGAGCTGCACGAGCTCGGCTTCACGTCGTTCGAGCGTGAGCGCTACGAGGGCTGGATCACCTCGCCGTCCGGGCTGATCCTGGTGACCGGCCCGACGGGCTCGGGCAAGACGACCACCCTCTACTCGACGCTCCGCTATCTCTCGAGCCCCGAGATCAACATCACCACCGTCGAGGACCCGATCGAGCTCGTCGATCCCCGCTTCAGCCAGGTGCAGGTGCAGCGCCAGATCGACGTGAGCTTCGCCCACGCGCTGCGCACCATCATGCGCCAGGACCCCGACATCATCATGGTGGGCGAGGTGCGCGACGCCGAGACCGCCAAGATGGCCGTGCAGGCCGCGCTGACCGGTCACCTGGTCTTCTCGACGGTGCACACCCGCGACGCAGCCGGCGCAGTGACGCGCCTGGCCGAGCTCGGCGTCGAGCCGTTCCTGCTGTCGAGTGTGCTGCGCGGCGTGCTCGCCCAGCGCCTCGTGCGCAAGATCTGCCCGCACTGCGGTGTCGACGGCCGGCTGACTCCCGACCAGGTGACGGCCCTCGGCATCAAGGTGCCCGTCGAGCGACGCGAGCAGCTGCCGGTTCGATTCGGACAGGGCTGCCCGGATTGCCGTCACACGGGGCTCCACGGCCGTATCGGGATATTCGAGATGCTCGACGTCGGCCGCCGCGTCCAGACGCTGGTCCGCGAGGGGCGTGACGCGAACGAAATCGCCGATGCCGCGAGGATCGAGGGCATGGAGACGTTGCGCGAGTGCGCGATCCGGCGCCTGGCCGAGGGCACCACGACCTTCGAGGAAGTCGTGCGCATCACGACGGACCGCACATGAGCCAGGGACCGGCCCACGACCTGAGCCTGCTGATCCGTGCCGGCTGGCGGCTGATCGCCTTCGAGACCTTCGAGGAGGACCGCGCGCTGCGCGTGCTCGAGCGCGCCGCCGAGGCCACCGAGCGCAGCGTGACCGTCTGGAGCCTGGCCTCGGGCATCGACGGTTCGGGTCGGGGCGCAGGCAGCCTCGAGGCCGGCATCACCGCCCTGATGGAGCACGATGAGCCCGCCCTGCTGGTGCTGCTCGACGTGCACGCCGTGCAGGACGATCCCGCCGCCGTGCGCCGCATACGCGACTGGCTGCCGACGCTCGCCAAGCGACGGCAAAGCCTGGTGCTGCTCGGGCCGGTCGTCGAGCCGCCCATCGAGCTGGTGCGCGAGACGGGACACGTCGCCCTGCCCCTTCCGCGTCACGACGAGATCGAGGCCCTGTATCGCCGTGTGCTCGACGCCGCCGACGGGGCGCCCGACCCACGCGCCCTCGAATCCTGCGTGCGCGCGTCCCTCGGCCTGACGGCCGCCGAGGCCGTGCGCGTGCTCCGCAAGGCTTGTTCCGTGACGGGTGGTCTCACCGAGGCCACCGCCGGACACGTCGCGCGAGAGAAGCGCCACGCCCTGCGGCGCACGCCGTCACTCACCTTCTACGACACCGAAGAGGGTCTCGAGGCCGTCGGTGGACTCGGCGAGCTGAAGGAGTGGCTGCGCGCGCGCCGCAAGGCGTTCGGCGAGGAGGCCCGCCATTTCGGGCTGCCGCTGCCCCGCGGATTGCTGCTTCTCGGTGTCCAGGGCTGCGGCAAATCGCTCTCGGCCAAGAGCGTCGCGGTCGAGTGGCAGTTTCCGCTGCTTCGCCTGGATCTCGCCTCGGTCTTTTCGGGCGCCCAGCAGAGCCCCGAAGAGGCGATCCACGAGGCCACCGCGGTCGCCGAGTCGATCGCGCCGGCGGTGCTCTGGATAGATGAAATCGAGAAGGGCTTCTCGGCAACCAGCGACGACGTACACGCGAGCCGGGTGTTCGGGTCGTTTCTCACCTGGCTCTCGGAGAAGACTGCCCCGGTATTCGTGGTGGCGACCGCGAACGAGGTGGAAAGCCTGCCCCCCGAGCTGCTGCGGCGCGGACGCTTCGACGAGATGTTCTTCGTCGACCTGCCCGCCCGGGCAGAACGGATGGAGATCCTCGCCATTCATCTGGCGCAGCGCGGCCGGGAACCCACCCACTACGACCTGGAGAGCCTGGCCGACGAGGCCGAGCGACTGTCCGGCGCCGAACTCGAGCAGGTCGTCTGCGCGGCCCTCTACACCGCCTTCTCCGAGAATCGCGAGGTCGGCGACAACGACCTGGCCAATGCGATCCACGACACGGTGCCGCTCTACGACGCCTACGAAGACCGCATCAAGGAGCTGCGCGACTGGGCGCGGGGACGCGCGCGCCTCGCCTCCACCGACTCGAAGATGGTCGACCTCTTCTCCTCCTGAGCGACAGGGCCCGCAGGCTGGCAGTCACCCTGCAGTGTTCCAGGCCGGGAAGAACGTCAAGAAATCCAGCAAGGCGACCGATGCATGACGCCGAGGCAATGCGTTCCTCAGGAGTCCCCCCATGCGTCGCTCGCGAGAAGTCTCCGGCTTCACACTCACCGAGGTCGCCGTCGTGGCGGCGACGATCGGCGCGCTGGTCATGATCGCGCTGCCGAGCACGCGCCGGTATCTCGATAATCAGTCGTCCCTCGGCATGGCGCTCTCCATCGCGCGGGCGTTCGAGGTGGCGCATGCGGAGGCTCGCCGTACGGGCCGCAACCACGTGGTCTTCTTCAGCGTCGGCGGCGCCGGCGACGGCGGAGGAAACGCCCTCCTCGACGCCAACGCCCAGCCCGCGGCGGTGGTCATCCTCGACGACGGACCGACCGGCGCCCCCGATCAGAACTGCCAGATCGAGCCGGACGAGAATACGCGAGCGATCTCGGTCGAAACCGGCCTGAGCTGGGGGGCGACGTTCGCCGGCACCACCAAGGCCCCGGGCGACCTGAGCAGCGTGCCCCTGGCTCCGGGCTCGACCTTCACCACGCCCAACGGCCTGCCGTCGACCTGGGTCCTCTTCAGGCCCGACGGCGTTCCGGTCGCAGCCGACTCGTTCTGCAACACGGGCACCGTCGGCTCGGGGAACGGCGGCATCTACTTCACCAACGGCGCCCGTGACCACGCAATCACCCTGACTGCTCTCGGCGACGCAACCGTCCATACATGGGACCGGGCGGCCGGCGCGTGGAAGAGCTGAGGCAGGTCGGCATGACGATGCAAAGACGCGAACGGCGGCGCCGGTCGGGCATGACCCTCGTCGAGGTCCTCCTCGCGATGATGATCCTCGGCGGCGGCCTGCTGGCGATGGCGAGCGTGCAGCTCCAGTCCATCAAGGGCGGACAGCGGGGCAGGCACCTCAGCACCGCTGCGAACCTCGCGACCTCGCAGCTCGAACAGCTGCAGCGCACACGCTGGACGGCGATCCCCGACACCGGTTGGACGGCGCCGACGTCGGCAACAGGCGTCGTGCAACGCGCTGACGCCGACCAGGCCTATGCACTCTCCTGGCGGGTCACGACACAGATCCCCGACCAGACCAAGGCCATCGACGTGCGCGCCACCTGGACCGACGCGACGGGCCTGAACCGGACCGTGACCGTCTCTTCGATCCGGCACAACCACGAGGCTCTTTGATGGCCAGGCGCACCTCTGCCTTCACACTGGTCGAGTTGATCGTCGCCGTCGGCGTGCTCGCGGTGGTCCTCGTCTACGTATTCGGGACCATGGTGACGAGCCAGAAGAAGGCCACTGCCCTGGGCGACACCGTCGACGCCCAGCAGGCGGCCCGCCAGATCGCGGACCTCATCGAGCGGGACCTGCGACACACGGGCATGATGGTCAGCGACGCCACAGCGATGTGCGCAGTGGACAACACCTCCGATCCGGACCGGTTCTACCTGACGGACTGGGAGGTCGTCGTGCCGGGCACCGACCTCCGCCCGACCCTCGGCGCCACCGTCACGGGCGCGGTCGATGCTCCGCCGAGCGGCAGCCACTTCACCGTCGACAGCCTCGTGCTCGAGAACGGCACGCCCGACCCGGCCTTCGACATCGACGCCGACGGCACCCCGGACAGCGATTTCGCCACGACGGGGTTCATCATCATCGCCGACGCCAACAACCCGTCACGCGGCACCGTCTGCGGCGCGATCACCGACGTCCAGCTGCCGGATCAGATCCGCTTCGACATCGACGCCGGGGGGCTCGACGCTCTTGCGGTCGGCGGGGAGGCCCCCCGTATCGTGGCCGTTCCCGCTCTCCGGTATCAGGTGGACGGGAGCCAGCGGCTGTTCCGCAACACCCACCCGCTGGCCAACAACGTCGAGGACATGCAGCTCGCGTGGTTCCTCGACGTCAACGAGAACAACACCGTCGACCTCGGCGAATACCGGGGCGACGGCGTCTCGGCCGACTATGCGGCTCAGGGCTCCGATGCGTCGCTGCTCCGGGAGGTGCGCCTCAACGTCGTGATCCGGACCGAGGACGGCGACCCCGAGTCGAACAACGGAAATCCGATCGCCACCGAGAACCGGGTGGTCGGCGCGACGAACGACGGCTTCCGCCGCCGCGTCTACTCGAGCGTCGTCCGGATCAGGAACATCGGAAGGAGGGCCGAGCTGTGAGCCTCCCGAACGTGAAGTCGCGGCGTCACGCCGGCACCGCCCTGCTGGTGACCATGATGATCCTGGTCGCCCTCTCGATGATGGGCCTGGCCACGCTGAACTCCGTGCTCGGCGATCAGCAGGTCGCCGGCTTCCAGACACGCGGGCGGATCGCGTTCCACGCCGCCGAGGCCGGCCTCGGTGCGGCGATCGCCAGCGTCGACGGCGTCGGAACCCCGATCATTCCGACCGCTTCGCTCGGCGATTCGGGCCTCTACCCGCACGGTCAACCGAGCTACGGGCCCGACGCGACGATCGTCGATCCGGTCGAAGACCTCGGTGCGACTGGCGCGCAGGGCATGAATCTCCGCATCGGCGGCGGCGGCCCCCGATACCAGGTGCAGTACTGGAAGCTGAACGTGCAGGGGACCGCGCCCGGCGGGTCTCTCAGCCGTATCGAAGCCGCAACGGGTGTGCTGAGGGGCAGCTGACGCGGCGTGAGCCGCGTTCGGGAGAAACGACCATGAGATCGACCGCTCTACGAATCATCCGGAGCCCGGTCGGCCTGCTGCTCGGGCTGGCCCTGCTCGCGCTGCCGAACGACGCGCTGCGCGCGGACGTGGACGCCGACCTCTTCCTGTTCACGACGTCGGTTCCGCCGAACGTGGCGATCGTGCTGGACAACTCCGGCTCGATGAACGAGATCGTCTGGCACCCGGCCTACGACCCGACCTCGAACCCCAGCTGCAACTACTACAACGACAACATCGTCTACGGATACACCTCGAACCTGACATTCTCGAGGTGCGGCAACACGCGTACGCTCTATCACGACCCGACCTCGCTCTGGTCGACGCGAATCACGGGGCGGTACCTCAACTGGATCTTCAGCGACGAATCCGATCCCTACGTGACCGACCTCGACTCGAGCTCGAACGGCTCGAGGGTCTGCTCGCCGGCGGTTCCGGCCACCTACGGCAAGTACCAACGAAACCGGATGACCGCCGCCAAGCAGGTCGTGCTCGAGACGATCTGCCTGATCAACAACACCAAGGAGGTGAGGTTCGGCCTCGGCCTGTTCCGCGAGTCCCGGGACTCGAGCGGGGTCGACCCGAACGGCGGCTACATGTCGGTCGGCGTCGACACCTTGACGACCACCCAGCAGACCGCGATCGAGAGCGCCATCGCACTCGCCGAGGCCGAGACCTGGACCCCGCTCGCCGAGTCCCTCTTCCAGGTCTACACGTACTTCATGGGCCGGGGCTCCGGCGAACAGCCCGCACCGGCCACCTCCGGCAGCTTCCCGGCCTACTCCTACAGCACCTCCGCGGGCTCCGGCGGCGGCCCGTTCAGTACGGCCGGTCCGCCGACCGTGCCGGACTGCCCGGTCACCTACACCTGCCAGAAGAACTTCGTCATCGTCATCACCGACGGAGAGCCCACCCGGGACGACTTCGATACGGACCCGGCCTCGACCTCCGCCGGCTTCTCCAACTACGGCAACCTGATCGGCGACTTCAATCCCGACGGCGAAGTCGAGGTGACGGGCGGCTCGGAAGCGGCGCTCTACCTCGACGACGTCGCCAAGTTCATGCACGAGCAGGACTTCCGGCCGGACCTGACCGGCGAGCAGACCCTCGACGTCTACACGATCGGGTTCACCACGAACGGCCCCGCCAACGACCTGCTCCAGAAGACCGCAGAGCAGGGCAACGGGCTCTTCTTCACGTCGAACAACGCCGAGGAGCTGACGGTCGCGATCGTCGCCTCCATCACCGACATCATCGAGAAGTCGCAATCGTTCACGGCCGCGACGGTCCCGTCCACCCGGACCGCGTCCGGCGGCGACTTCTACACCAGCTTCTTCCTGCCGTCGGCCAAGACGCCCTTCTGGCAGGGACACCTGCGGTCGTTCGGCATCGACGCGGTCGGCGATCTCTTCGATGCGGCCGGCAACTGCCCGGTCGCCGACCCCACGCCCGGGGAGTGCAACAGCGGCCCCTTCGTGCCGGGCGTCCAGCCGTTCTGGGACGCCGGCGAGCAGGTTCCGGCCCCCGCCCTGCGCAATCTCTACACGACCCGTTTGACCGGCAGCCTGACCAACCGCATCGTCTTCGACACCGCGACCATCGCCGCGGCCGACCTGCAGGTGGCGCCCTTCGCGGCTCCGCCCGACCCGTCACCGAACCCCATCTATCCCGGCAGCGGCGCCCTCACCGAAGAGGGCCTCACCGACGAGATCGTGAGCTACGCCCGAGGGTGCGCGTTCGGCAGCGGCGTGTCCGGCGCAGCCGTCTCGGCCGACGTGCCCTGCTCGGCGCGATCGTGGCTCCTCGGCGACATCTTCCACTCGGCGCCGGCGGTCGTCGGCAAGCCCCGGGCCGCGATGGGCGAGACGTCCTATGCGGCCTTCGCGGCGACCCATTCCAGTCGCGACCGGGTGATCTACTTCGGCGCCAATGACGGATTCCTGCACGGCGTCGAGGCGGGCTTCTGGAACCCGGCCGCCACGCCTCCCGCGTACACACGCGGGACGGGGGCGGAGATCTTCGGCTTCATGCCGTGGGAGGCGAGACGCAACATCCGCAACCTCCCGATCGACGACCCGGCCGACCGCGAATTCTACGTCGACGGCTCACCGCAAGCCGCCGACGTCTGGATCTACCCCACCCCCAGCACGGGTGCGAAGTCCGTCACCGGCGCCGAGTGGCATACCTATTTGTTCGGAGGACTTCGAAACGGTGGCCGCGGGTTCTTCGCACTCGACGTGACCGACCCGAGCAGCGCCGGCTACCCGGGCCACGCGTGGGACTTCCCGAGCGAAGCCGATCCCGACGACCCTGCGATCGCAAACTCCATCCTGCCCTACCTCGGATCCTCCTGGTCGCAGCCCGTGATCACGCGCGTGCGCGTGCGCATCGGCGGTGACGACAATGGCGGAGTCGGATACGAGCGGTGGGTGATGATCGTGGGCGGGGGATACGATGCCAGCAGCGACCCCAACGACCTCGTCAACTACGACCCGAACGCCATCGCGGGACGATCGATCCTGATGGTCGACGTGACGACCGGCCAACTCCTTGCAATGAAGCGCTTCCGGCCGACGGCGCCCACCGGCGACCCCGAGCGCCAGATGAACTACGGGATCCCCTCGACGCCGTCGGTCCTCGACCTCGACTTCGACGGCTTCGCCGACGTCATCCTGATCGGCGACCTCGGCGGGCAGGTCTGGAAGTGGGTCGTCAACCCGATCGGCGAGGACCGGGTGAACGACACGTCGCCCCTCGGCGACTACTCGCAACCGAACTGGACGTTCAAGAGGTTCTTCGCGGCGCCGGTCGAGACGGTCGGCGGCAGCAGCTACTACAAGAGCATCTACTTCCCGCCGGCCGCCGCCTACCAGGGCAAGGACCTCTGGTACGCGTTCGGCACCGGGGAGCGCACGAACATCCAGTTCGCCGGACTGGCGGGTTCGGACGAGAACAACCGGATGTACGCCATCCGCGACCTCGACCCGTTCGAAGTCGCCGGCACGCCGAATCCGACGTTGACCGAGGGCGACCTGACCGACCTGAGCGGCACCCAGAGCTGCACCTCGATCACGACGTCCGGCTACTACTTCCTGCTCGCAGACGGCGAGAAGATCGTGACCAACGTGGAGATCTTCGCGGGCCTCGTCCTCGCCGGCTCGTTCACGCCCGCCAACACCGGAGACCCCTGCACCTCGAAGGGAAGCGGCACCATCTACGTGTTCGACCTCTCGTGCGGCGCAGGCTATTTCACGGACCCGTCCGGAGCACCGATACGCGGCCTGGACGTCGGCGAGGGCATGCCGACCGATCCCCAGGTCTCCGTCGGCGCCAACGGCAAGGACAACATCGTGTTCATCGAGAAGAGCGGGGCCGACCTCGAGAGCATCAAGGCGCCCGACGTTCCGGCCGGAGCAAAGACGCTTCTCTACTGGCGCGAGATCAACTGATGGGGACGGACATGACCGACACGATCCGACGGAGCGCTGCCCTGCTCTTCTCGGCCGCCGCGCTGGCGGTCCTGGCGACGACACCCGCCTGGGCGAGCGAAACGCTCGAGAGCCACGGCGTGGTGACGAATCGGGATCTGGGCGCTTCGACGCTGCGGATCGAGAATCGCGTCTTTCACGTGACGTCGCAGACGACGTTCAGCGACGCTCGGGGGAATCTCCTCAGCTTCGAATCGATGCCCGTGTTCGACGTCCACCGGGGGCTCTTCTCCTTCGAGGACGCGACGAAGGTCGAGTACCGGGCGACCCGGTCGAGGGACGGCGAGTGGGAGCTCACGTCCGTGCAGATCGTCACGGCGCTGCCGGACTGAACGATGCCCTGCACCGCTCGCCACGCGCATGGAAAGAAGCGCCGAGGGCCCGTGCTCGCCGCCCTGGCCGCGACCCTGCTCACGACCGGATGCGGCCCGGATCCGCAGAGCCCCACACCGAGCGGAGACGCGATGGTGCGGGAGCCCGCGCCGACGTACTCGATCAACCGCCCGCCCGAGATCACGTCGCTGCACTTCATGCCGAGACGCGCGGCCCCGGGCGAGCGGGTGCAGGCCGTCGGGATGGCCCGCGATCCCGATGGCGACCCGATCCGGCTCCAGTACACCTGGACCGTCGCCGGACGGCGAGTGCTGGCGGACGGGCCCGAGATCACCGTTCCCGAGTCGGCGGCCGGCCGGGGCGTGCAGATGGACGTGCAGGTGGAGGTGGTCGCCAGCGACGGCGAGAGCGAGAGCCAGCCGATGACGGCGCGCTTCCCCGTCGCCAACCGTCCGCCCCGCATCACCTCGCTGGAGATCGAAACCGTCGACGCCACGGGCGAATCTGGCGACGAGCCCCACTGGCTCGTCCGAGCCTCGGTCGAAGAACCCGACGGCCACGAGACCCGGGTCGACTACGAGTGGATCGTCAACGGGGAGGTCGTCCAGCGCGGGAGCGACCTGTTCGCCAGGAGCCGCGTACGGCGCATGGACGAGGTGCGCGTGCGCGCGACGGCCTTCGACGGCGAGTCCCGAAGCCCGGCGCTGGAGAGCGCCTCGATCGTGATCGGCAACACGCCCCCCCGCATCGTGTCCGCGCCGCCCGGCCTCGACCCGTCGGGCACGTTCCAGTACGCGCCGCAAGTCGAGGATGACGATGACGACTCGCACTTCGGCTTCGACCTCGTCGAGGGACCTTCGGGCATGCAGATCGACGAGCGGACGGGAGAGCTGTCGTGGACGCCGTCGGTCGCCGACGTCGGGTCTCATCCCGTCGAGATCGCCGTGAGCGATTCGCTCGGCGGCCGCTCCGGACAGAAATTCGAGTTGACGGTGGTGTCCGAACCGCCCGTTCCGGCGGCTCGACCGTGAGCCGAAGAGCTCTCGCTCCCGCACGACTGGTCGGGTTGCGGAGCGAAGCTCGAGCCACGCAGTCCTGCGTGCTCGAACTCGTCTTCTCGACCCGACAGACACCGGCCGGCCCCCAGCCGTAAGCGTGGCCGCGTCAGTCTCCGACCTCCGCGCCAGCTATCGACGCGCACGAACGCTCGGCCTCGACGAGCAGCTGCGCGAGTGCATCGACCAGCTCGAGAACTCGCAGCTGATGGCTCGCGAGCTCGAGGAAGCCCACGCGGCCTGCGCGGCGACGGCCGGCGGCTGCTACGAGGTCCGGACGCCCGCGCCGTCGGCTCCCGCTGCGTCACAGGCGCCCTGCGACGAGGCGAGCTGGTTCTATCCGTCGCACGACGTCGTCGTCGTACGCGAATCGTATTCCTTCACCTGCCTGGCCGAGCGGGTCGAGACGGTGCCGGCCGCCCTGGCTGCCGAGGACGGCTTCGAGGGCCTCGACTACCTGGCCATCACCTGCACGGCAGCCTCGCGGCCGATCCTCGGCGTCGTTCAGTCGAGCCTCGATGCCACCGCCTACCCGCTGCTGCTCCGATTGCTGGCCTTTGTGTGCGAGATGGGCCACGTCCCCCAGCTCGAACGCCTCGATCGGCACGGCTTCAAGGGCGCACTCGGTGTCGCGCCCTGCTTCGACCTGAACCTGGTGCTGTGGGACGACAGGGCCACGGACGGATCGGCGCCCGAACGCAAGCCGATCAGCCAGCTCACCCGCGATCTGGCCGAGAAGGCGAAGATCGCGCTCGCCGAGGCCCACCGCTTTCCGCCGATCATCGGCGACATCGTGTGCCTGCAGATGAATCCCCGGCACTTCGACGGCCGGCTGCGGTTCGCGTGGAAGGTGTGAGACGGCCCCACAGGCCCCGCGCCTCCCGCGCTCGGCCCCTGGGTCGGCCAGACCCCTAAGCACCCAGATGGATCGCCACCTGGCGCTCGCCGCCCACGTGGCGGTGCTCCCAGAGGAACAGGCCCTGCCAGGTGCCGAGGGCCGGCCGGCCGCCGATCACCGGAATCGACAGGGAGGTGGACGTGAGGGCGGCCTTGATGTGGGCCGGCATGTCGTCCGGGCCCTCGAGGGTGTGGGTGTAGAGCGGATCGTCCTCGGCGACGAGACGCGACAGCCACGCCTCCAGGTCGCGCCGCGCCGAAGGGTCGGCGTTCTCCTGCACGACCAGGCTCGCCGAGGTGTGCTGCACGAAGAGCGTGCAGAGCCCCTCCTCGACCCCCGAACCGGCCACCCAGCGCACGAGCTCGTCGGTCAGCTCGTGCAGACCCTGTCCGCGGGTGCGTACCGTGAGCCGGCCCACCACTTCTGAGCGACGCCTCTACGCGCTGCCCGGATCGCGGACGTCCGCCCGCTCGCTCGCCTCGGCAGGCCGCCGCACTCGCGCCGGCCGAAGCGACTCGAGGTGCTGCACCAGAAACGGCCGGGCGACGCCATTCTCGCCGTCGATGGCCACCATGTGGCCCAGCGGCAGAAAGCCCTGGGCCTGCGTGTCCGCCTCGTCGGCGATCGTGCCCCGACAGCCGGTGTACTCGCCGTTCGGCTCGCAGACGCGCACCCGGTCGCCGCTCTGGAAGCCCACCTGCGTGGCGTGCTCGGATTCCATGCCGATCCCCTTCCCCTGCCGTCCGCTGCGGTCCGGTCGCGGCGTCGTCGATTACTGGAGTGCATCGGACAGCTGGCCCGAGATCCGTAGCAAATCCTTCAGACGTGCCCACGAGATTGGTCCTGGCCCACATCTCGCATTACCTCGGGCCATGTC
>CAZETS010000044.1:0-50430 GCA_964515335.1 uncultured Spirochaetaceae bacterium | reverse complement strand
CCGGCCTTGGGGCAAGGCGGCATCAAGGATACGCCGGACGCAGACGAGCGTCAGCCGGACAGGCGCATTTCGCGCGACGGAGCGCAGGAGATCAAAGCCCCCTGCCCCGCTCCACGTCCGATGGCTCGATCTATGTCGAATACGGTCCTGAGGAGCTGAGCCCCCCCCGAAGCGGGGTGGGTTCGGGCCGGGTGGCGCGTGATTACGGCTGATGCGGGTGAAATCTTCGGGCCACGTCTCGATGATTGCCCGTACACTCTCCGCCGACAGATCAAAAGAAGAGCGCCCCGGGCACGAAGCCCGGGGCGCAAGACGCTGTCGGCACCGAGTGTAGGAGAAAAGTAGTAAAGGAAAGCAGCAAATGGAGGGAGGAAGACGGGAGCATGTCGACGCCTGACCTGTGCGGACGCACGTGCTTCGTGACGGGCGCGACCTCGGGGATCGGCGAGGCGAGCGCACTGGCTTTCGCCCGCATGGGGGCGCGCGTCGGGATCCTGGCGCGCAGCGCCGAGCGCGCCGCACAGACGCGGGATCGCATCCACGCCGCCACCGGCCGCGAGGTCGAGATCGTGCAGGGCGACCTCGCCTCCCTGGCATCGGTGCGGCACGCCGCCGACGAGGTGCTGGCGCGCTTCGCCGATCTGCACGTCTGGATCAACAACGCGGGTCTGATCGCCCTGCGGCGCTCGACGACCGTGGACGGTTTCGAGACGACTTTCGCGACCAATCACCTCGGCCCGTTCCTGCTCACGAACCTCGTCCTCCCCCGCATCCTCGAGAGCGCACCGGCCCGCATCGTCAACGTCGCCTCCGACGCGCATCGCTTCACCCGTCACGGTCTCGACTGGGACGACCTGCAGAGCGAGCGCGGCTACAAGACGTTTCGCGTCTACGGCAAGTCGAAGCTCGCCAACATCCTGTTCACCCGCGAGCTGGCGCGCCGCCTCGCGGGCAGCGGCGTCACCGTCAACGCCGTCCATCCCGGCGCAGTCGGCACCGGGCTCGGCGGCCAGAACGGCTGGCTGGCCCGCGCCACGATGACGCTCCTGCGGCCCTTCTTCCGCTCGCCCGAGCGCGGCGCCGAGACACAGATCCATGTGGCGACCGCCGAGGGCTTCGATGACGTGACGGGGCGCTACTTCGTAGACCGCCGCGACACCCGGCCGGCGGCGCCCGCCTGCGACGACGAGGCGGCGCGGCGCCTCTGGACACGCAGCACCGAGCTGGTCGGCCTGCTGGACTGACGCGATCCAGCGGGGCGCGCGCCCGAGCTCGCTGCGCGCTCGGCCCCGTCGCCCTGGTCTGTATCATGTCAGGCGGCGCCACCGGCGCCGCGGCCGCGAAGGAGACACCGTGAACTTCGACTTCTCGGAAGAGCAGAAGCTTCTGCAGAAGACGGCCCGCGACTACCTCGAAGCGAACTCGCCGCTGTCCACCGTGCGCGACGTCTTCGAGTCGGACGCCGCGATGTCCGAGGCGCTCTGGAAGGGCGCGGCCGAGATGGGTTGGCTCGGCGCCGCCATCCCCGAGGAGTACGGCGGCGCAGGCTTCGGCCATCTCGAGCTCGCGTTGATCTCGATGGAGATCGGCCGCGCCCTGGCGCCGATTCCATTCGGGCCTTCGGCCTGCCTGGCCAGCGAGGCGATCCAGCTCGCCGGCAGCGAAGCGCAGCGTGCGCACTGGCTGCCGCGACTCGCGAGCGGCGAGGTGGTCGGCACGTTCGCCCTGCACGAAGGCGCGGGGCGCCTTCCGCTCGAGCGCATCACCGCGCGCCTCTCCGACGGGCGGCTCGAAGGCGCGAAGCTTCCGGTGCCGGCCGGCGGGCGCGCCGACGTGGCGGTCGTCGTGGCGAGAGAGGACGAAGATCTCGTCCTGGCGCTGGTGCCGCTCGACCACGAAGCCGTCACCCGCGAGCCCGCGCCCGGCCTCGATGCCTCTCGCCCCCTCGCCCGGCTCGAGTTTTCACGAGCCCCGGCCGAGCGGCTCGGCGACGGCCGCGGAGGCGCCGAGCAGGTCGAGGCGCTGCTCGATCGCGCGGCCGCGCTGATCGCCTTCGAGCAGCTCGGCGGCGCCGAGCGCGCCTTCGAGACGACCCTCGAGTTCTGCACCGAGCGCTACGCGTTCGGGCGGCCGATCGCATCCTTCCAGGCCCTCAAGCACCGGCTCGCCGACCTCTACACCCACCTCGAGCTCGCCCGCTCGAACGCCTACTACGCGGCCTGGGCGCTGCACGCCGGCAGCCCCGAGCTCGCCACCGCGGCGTGCGCGGCACGCGCTGCGGCGAGCGACGTCTTCGAGCTGGCCGCTCGCGAGATGATCCAGATGCACGGCGGCGTCGGCTTCACGTGGGAGTACGACTGCCACCTCTTCTATCGCCGCGCCAAGGCGCTGGCCGTCGAGCTCGGCAGCGCCGACGAGTGGCGGGACCGGCTCGTGGGCCGACTCGACGCCGATCAAGACTGACACCGCGAACGCGCCGCGAAGGAACGAAATGGACTTCGAAGACACCCCCGAAGAGGCCGCCTTTCGCGAGGAGGCACGGACCTGGCTCGACGCGAACGCCGACCGGCTCGACCCGGGCGCGAGGCCGATCGGGATCGCCGAATGGCGCGATCGCGACAACGCCATCCCCGACGCGCAGGCCTGGATGGCGAGAAAGGCCGACGCCGGCTGGGCGTGCATCACCTGGCCCCAGCAGTACGGCGGCCGCGGCGCGACCCCCATCCAGAACGTGATCTGGGGCCAGGAGGAGTCGCGCTGCCGGGTGCCGCCCAACATGTTCACGATCGGCCAGGGCATGCTCGGCCCGACCCTGATGGCCCACGGCACCGACGCGCAGAAGAGCCGCTACCTCGAGCCGCTGCTGCGCGCCGACGAGATCTGGTGCCAGCTCTTCAGCGAGCCCGGCGCCGGCTCCGATCTGGCGGCGCTGCGCACGGCCGCGGTTCGCGACGGTGACGAGTGGGTGGTCAACGGCCAGAAGATCTGGACCAGCGGCGCCCAGTACTCGGACTACGGGATGGTCATCACCCGCAACGATGCGAACGTGCCGAAGCACCAGGGGCTCACGTACTTCATCGTCGACATGAAGAGCCCGGGCATCGAGGTCCGCCCGATCCGCCAGATGAACGGCACGTCGGGCTTCAACGAGGTGTTCTTCAACGACGTCCGCATCCACGACGCGAACCGCGTGGGCGAGGTGGGCGACGGCTGGCGGGGCGCCATCACGACGCTGATGAACGAGCGCTCGGCGATCGGCTCGGGCGGGCCGCCCGGGCCCGGCATCCACGAGCTCGTTCAGCTCGCCCGGCAGACCGACTGGGGGGGACATCGGGCGATCGACGATGCATCGGTGCGGCAGCAGATCGCCGACTTCTACATCCGCGCCAAGGGCGCGCAATACACCGGCTACCGGACGCTCACCGCGCTCTCGCGCGGCCAGACGCCCGGGCCCGAGAGCTCGATCGGCAAGCTCGTGGGCGCCGCGCTGCGCCAGGAGATGGCGGGCTTCGCGTGCGACGTGCTCGGCGCTGCGGGCACGCTGACGGGCCTCGGCACCGCGGGCGGCGTTGGCGCGTGGCAGGAGATGCTTCTCTCGGCCCCGGGCGGCCGACTCGCCGGCGGCACCGACGAGGTGATGCGAAACATCATCGCCGAGAGGGTGCTGGGCCTGCCGCCGGAGATCCGCATCGACAAGGACCGGGTGTTCAGCGACGTCCCGACCGGGCGCGGCTGAACGGAACTAACGCGGATCGGCGGCCGGCCGGGCAACCACCCAGAAGAGCCCGCGCAGGTCGCCCTCCGCGTAGCCGGTGGCGCGATCGTCCGGGTATCGCTCGCGGATGTGGTCGAGCAGGTCCGGGTCGACCGACGTGCCGTGGCAGGTCGTGCAGAGCGGCTTCACGCGGATCGGCTCCACGTAGCCGACCGCGCCGCCTTCGAGGGCCACCACGGTGCCCGCCGAGAGCTCCGGCGAGCGGGCGTAGCGGTCGAGCAGCGGCCGCATCCAGTCGGCCGCCGCGTTCGCGGGATTGCGGAGGCGCTCGCTCGTGCGGCCCACCGTGTAGCGCGGAGTCGCGGCGCCCTCGGCGATGCCCGGCGCGGCGAGCCGGCAGGCATCCACCGCCGACTCCGGGCCGTTCTTCATCGCGGCGGACAGCGTCGCCATCAGACCGCGCTTGAGCGGAGCCAACGCGGCCCGGGCTTCGCGGCCCTGCGCGAGAAGACCGGGCGGGCCCACGATCTCCGGGACGGCCCCCGGCGCCGCGGCGGCTTCGTCGGCGGCGGGTGTGCGATTCGCGATCGCCGGCCGCGCCGAGACGAGCAGGCCGAACAGCACGATGAATGCTCCGATCGCGATGGTCCTCGTCGCCGCCACCCCGGCTCGCCCTCCATGACCCGCCCGCGCGAGGTTAGCGTCGCCTGCCCCCGTCCCGCCGCGGCGGTGTCGGCGGGGCTACATTCGTGGCAGGAGGCCCCATGAGTCACCTCACGCATCCCGCAACGAGCCTCGATCCCCTCACGCCGATCATGCTGCTCGAGCGGTCGCTGCGCGTCTTTCCTCGCCGCACGGCGTTGATCGACGGCGACGAGCGCTGGTCGTACGCGCGCTTCGCCGAGGAGGTCGGCCGACTGGCCGGCGCGCTGCGCGCCGCCGGGATCCGGCGCGGCGACCGCGTGGCGGTGCTGCTGCCCAACACGCCCGTCCATCTGGCTGCGACGTTCGCACTGCCGCTCATCGAGGCGCCGCTGGTCTCGATCAACACGCGGCTCGCGCCGGCCGAGGTCGCCTACATCCTCGAGCACTCGGGCGCCCGCATCCTGCTCGTCGATCCCGAGCTCGCCGCCCCGCTCGGCGGACAGCTCGACGGCATCGCGAGCCTCGAGCGCATCGTCGAGGTGCCGCACCGCGACGTCGCGACCCGGCCCGGCGCCGCGACGTACGCCGAACTCGTCGACGGCGCCGAGGCGCTGCCGATCCAGTCGACGCTGTCGGACGAGAACGCCGTGCTCTCGATCAACTACACGTCCGGTACCACCGGTCGGCCGAAGGGCGTGATGTACAGCCACCGGGGCGCGCAGCTGAACGCACTCGGCCAGATCGCGAGCCATCGCCTCGGCCGCGACACCGTCTTCCTCTGGACGCTGCCGCTCTTCCACTGCAACGGCTGGTGCATGCCCTGGGCGGTGACCGGCGCCGGCGGCACCCACGTGTGCCTGCGCGCCATCGACCCGCCGGAGATCTTCCGGCTGATCGACGAGCACGGCGTCACGCACTTCAACGGCGCACCCACCGTGCTCCTGATGCTGGCCTCCGATCCCGCTGCTTCGGGCCGGCGCTTCGACCCGCCGATTCGCGTCTGCACCGGCGGCGCGCCGCCCTCGCCCACGCTGCTCGAGCAGATGGAAAAGCTCGGCATGCAGATCACCCACCTCTACGGGCTGACCGAGACCTACGGGCCCCACGTCGTCTGCGAAATGCAGGACGAGTGGCACGACCTCGACACCGCCGCGCGGGCCAGGATGATGTCGCGGCAGGGCGTGCCCTTCATCTTCGCCAACCACCTGCGCGTGGTCGACGAGCAGATGAGCGACGTGCCCTGCGACGCCGCCACCATGGGCGAGGTGGTGATGCGGGGCAACAACGTGATGCTCGGCTACTTCGACGACCCCGAGGCCACCGAGAAGGCCTTCGCGGGAGGCTGGTTCCACTCGGGCGACGTGGGCGTCATGCACCCCGACACCTACATCGAGCTGCGCGACCGCAGCAAGGACATCATCATCTCGGGCGGCGAGAACATCTCGACCATCGAGGTGGAGAACACCCTCTACCAGCACCCGGACGTGCTCGAGGTGGCCGTGGTGGGCGTGCCGCACGAGAAGTGGGGCGAGGTCCCCAAGGCCTTCGTGACGCAGGCCCCGGGCACGAGCCCCAGCGAGCGGGACATCATCGACTTCGCGCGCGACCGGCTCGCGCACTTCAAGTGTCCGAAGTCGGTCGAATTTGGCGAGCTGCCCAAGACCGCCACCGGCAAGATCCAGAAGTTCAAGCTGCGCGAGAAGGCCTGGTCGGGCCGCCAGTCACGCATCCAGGGCTGAGCGCCCCACCTCCCTGCGGCGCTCTGGTAATCTCAGCGGTATGAGCGACGCCGACTGGCGCAGGCTCGACCTCTTCGCGCCCACCGAAGAACACGCCCAGCTGCAGCGCGTGCTCGACGGGTTCGTCGCGACCGCGGTCGAGAAGCAGGCCGCCGAGCACGACCGCGCCGAGCGCTTCAATCTCGCGCTGTTCCGCCAATGCGGCGAGCTCGGCCTGCTCGGCGTCACGATTCCCGAGCAGTACGGCGGCGCGGGCATGGACGCCACCGCCGCCGTACAGGTCATCTCGTCGCTGGCGCGCTCCGACCCCGGCTTCGCGCTCGCGTTCCTCGCCCACGCGATCCTCTTCGCCCAGAACCTGAGCGTGAACGGCAGCGAGACCCAGAAGGCGCGTGTTCTGCCGCGGGCTGTCTCCGGCGAGTGGGTCGGGGGACTGGCGATGACCGAGTCCCACGCGGGCACCGACGTGATGGCGATGCGGACGCGCGCCGATCGGGACGGCGACGCCTTCGTGCTGAACGGCCGCAAGACCTTCATCACCAACGGCGGGATCGACGACGACACCCTCGGCGACGCCTTCGTGGTGTACGCCGCCACGGGGACGCGGCGCATCTCGGCGTTCCTGGTGGAGAAGGGCATGGCGGGCTTCTCGCTGGGCCAGAAGTGGCGGGACAAGCTCGGCATGCGGGCGTCCTTCACCGCCGAGCTGATCTTCGACGAAGTCCGGGTTCCACGAAGCGCCCTGCTCGGCGCCGAGGGCCAGGGCGCGCCCGCCATGATGCGCAACCTCGAGATCGAGCGGCTCGCGCTGGCGGCGATCGCGGTCGGCATCGCAGAGCGCTGCGTCGACACGATGATCGACTACGCGAACGACCGCCACGCGTTCGGCGTGCCGCTTCGCGAGCACGGGCAGATCCAGCGCCACATCGCCGAGGGCTTCGCGGCCACCCGGGCGGCCGCCACCTTCGTCTACGACGTCGCTCGACGCATCGACCTCACGTCCACCGGGCAGCGACTCGACACGGACGCCGCGAAGCTCTTCGCCGCCGGAGTCGGCAAGCGCGTCGCCGATTCGGCAATCCAGGTGCTCGGCGGCTACGGGTACATGGGCGAGTACGTGGTGGAGCGGCTCTGGCGCGACGCCAAGCTGATCGAGATCGGCGGCGGCACCCTCGAGGCTCACCACCTCAACCTGACCCGGGACCTGAGCCGCCGCTGAGCGATGCTGTTCAACTCCTTCCTCTTCGTCGCGTTCTTCGCCGGCGTCCTGCTGCTGACGGTCTGCCTGCCCCCGCGGCGGCGCAACCTCTTCCTGCTGATCGCGAGCTGCGTCTTCTACGCCTCGTGGAGCTGGAAGCTCCTCGGTCTGCTGTGGCTGTCGACGCTGATCGACTGGTTGGCTGGACTGGCGATCGGCCGAAGCGACGTGCGGCACGTGCGCAGAGCGTGGCTGGCGGCGAGTGTGATCCTGAATCTCGCCATCCTCGGTTTGTTCAAGTACTGGAACTTCTTCGTCGACTCGCTCGACGTACTGCTCTCGGTCTTCGGCGCCAGTGTGGACGGGCTGCACCTCGGCCTCGTGCTTCCGCTGGGAATCTCGTTCTACACCCTCCAATCCCTCGGCTACACGATCGACGTCTACCGGCGCCACCAGGAGCCGGTGGAGAGCCCGCTGGACTTCGCGCTCTTCGTCGGGTTCTTCCCGCAGCTCGTGGCCGGCCCCATCGAGCGGGCGCCGCGGCTGATGCCGCAGATCGAGTCGCGGCGGCGCATCGATGCCCGCGTTCTGCACGAAGGCGCCGTACTGGCCGGCTGGGGGTACTTCAAGAAGACCGTCATCGCCGACAACCTCGCGCGCATCGTCGATCCCGTGTTTGCGCGGGGCGCCGATCCTTCGGGTCCCGAGATCGTGATCGCCACGCTCGGCTTCACGCTGCTCGCCTACGCGGACTTCTCCGGCTACACGGACATTGCCCGGGGCACCGCGCGCATGCTGGGCTTCGACCTGGTCCGCAACTTCGACACCCCGTACCTGTCACGCGACATGGGAGAGTTCTGGCGGCGCTGGCACGTGAGCCTCAGCACCTGGCTGCGCGACTACCTCTTCCTCTCGCTCGGCGGCGGCCGGGTGGGCGCGCTCCGCCTCACCTTGAACCTCTGGCTCACGCTCTTCGTGGCCGGCCTCTGGCACGGCGCGGACGGGAGCTTCGTGCTGTTCGGCGTCTTCCACGGGACGCTGGTGGCCGGCACGTACTGGTACCGGCGCTGGCGGCCCGTGCGGTCGGGCACGACGGGCGTCGCCGGCATCGTGGGCACCTTCCTCACGTTCGCGCTCACCATGGTGGCGTTCCGCGCCGACGACGGCGCCCACACCCTCGCCCTCTACGGCTCGATGCTCTCCGGGTGGGCGTGGCAACCCGAGCTGCTCGGCTCGATGGTGGCGGTCGCCCTGGCCGCCATCCCACTCTTCGGCGCCGACCTGCTGCAGCGGCGGGCGGGGCACGACCTCTACGTGCTCGGGTGGCCGTGGCCGGCTCGCGTGGCCGTGTATCTCGCCGTCTTCTACGGCATCGTGTTCTTCGGGCGGGCCGAGGGCTATGACTTCCTCTACTTCCAGTTCTGACCGTGCACGCGCGCGATGGCCGTCTGCCCTGGCGGCCGCCGCGCTAGTCGCACTCTTGCTGGAATGCGCGATCGGCGCGAGTGCGACGCGGTTCATGGAGAGCCAACCGCTCATCTACGAGACGAAGATGGCGGCGCTCGACGACGCCCTGCGCGGTGACGTGGTTTTCTTCGGTGACAGCACGGCGGTGGCTTCGGTGCTGCCCGCGGCCGCCGAGGAGGCCTTCTCGGGAGAGCAGCGCGTCGCGAACCTCGCGATGCCCGGCTCCGGCCCGGTGGTCGCCGACTTCCTGCTCGCCGAGCTGCTCGCGCGACGCCCGGACGCCCCCCCTCGGCTCGTCGTGCTGTCGTTCTCGACCCTCAGCTTCACCGAGTGGCGGCCGAACTTCGTCGAGTACCCGCTGAGCCACCTGCTGCCCTTCGCGCCGGTGGCCCGGGCGGCCTGGGCGGACCGCGACGCCGGCTACCTGCTCGAGTGGTCGGCGACACGCCTCGCGACGGTGCGGTACCGCGAGGAGATCAAGAGCGGGGTGCTTTCGCTGCTCTTCGACCGCTGGCCCGGCCTGGCCGATCCCTACCGCACCGCCACCGGGTCGTCGGACTCGGACGAAACCTTCCGCTGGCGCTACCGCGAGCGGGCAGCGCGCAACGAGCGGCTGGCCCGCGAGCTGCTTGCCGAGCGCGGGTGGCGATTCTTCGAGGAGATGCGCCTTCCGGAAGGCGAGCTCGATCGCGACGTCCGCTACGACGAGGGCACCTTCTACTTTCCGCCCTTCGAGGCGGCGGCGCGGGAAGAGCAGGCGCTCGAGCGGCTGCTCGACCGATGCGCGGAGCACGGTATTCCCGTGCTCGTGCTTCCCGCCGCGCAGCCCGAGGCGCTCGACGCCGCGCTTGCGCTCTCGGGAGGAGCCGAGCGACTCGCCGAGTTCGAGCGTCGCGTGCTCGGCGGCCGGCCGGGGGTGGCGGTCCCGCTCGGGCTCCGCATGCCATGGCCGCACCGCTACTTCGCCGACCTGGCCCACGTGAACGAGGCCGGACTCGAGCGCTACGCTGCGTCGATCCTGCCGACGCTTCGCACGTCGGCTGCCGATCTGCGCTGACACCGGGCACGACACGACCAATCGTGCTTCGTGGTATTCTGGCCGTCCCATGAGCGAAGCCGGTCGCAGCGACGAGGACGCACGAGCCCGGATCGAGCAGGAGCTGCGGCGCTTCTTCGCCGAACGCTCGCGCGGCGCGATCTCGGCGGACGAGATCGACCCGACCCTGCACCTCTTCGACGCCGGCTACGTCGACTCGATGAACTCACTCACACTGCTCGACTTCATCGAGAAGCGATACGGCATCGCGGTGCCCGAGGTCGACCTCGTCGGCGGCCTGTCGACGCTCGGGGCGTTGTGCGACTACGTGGCGAGTCGCGAGTCCGCCGGACGGTGAGGCTCACCGACCTCGCCCACCTCCCGGCCAGCCCGGTCCCCGCGAGCCTGCTCGACGAAGCCGAAACGCTGACCGGCGCGCTCGCATCACTGGTCGAGCGATACGCCGACTTCACCTGCCTGACCACCCTCGACCGCCACGGCGACGAGCAGACGCGAACGCTCGGCGCGCTGTGGCAGCGCGCGCAGGCGATCCGCCTCGCCCTCGAGCAGCGCGGTCTCGCGCCCGGCCGCGTCGTGATCCTGATCCTGCCGACGGGCCCCGAGCTGGTGGCCGCCTACTTCGGCGTACTGCTCGCCGGCGGCGTGCCCGGCCTGGTCGCCACCCCCTCCAATCGCGTGGCCAACCACGGCGTCTACGCGTCGCGCGTGGGCGCGATCCTCGCCAACGCGGCCGCCCACGCGCTGTACTGCGATGCGGCGATCGCCGACATCTTCGAGGCGCGCCGCGAGCTGCTCGCCGGCGCGGCGCTGCTCGGACCGGCGGACGTGGGCGAAGCAAGCGACGCCCCGCCCGCTCGGCCCGAACCGCACGAGGTCGCCACCGTCCAGTACTCGTCGGGCTCGACGGGCACGCCGAAGGGCGTGCTGCTCAGCCACCGCGCCATGCTGAACAACATACGCGCCGTGCGCCGCGGCCTCGGACTCACCTCCACGGACGTGAGCGTCAACTGGATTCCGCTCTATCACGACATGGGGCTGATCGACGCCTTCCTGCTCCCGGTGCTCGGCGGCTGCCCGACGGTGCTGATCCCGACGATGGACTTCATGCGCGACCCGGGGCTCTGGCTCTGGGCCGTACATCGCTACCGGGGCGCCCTGTCATGGGCACCGAACTTCGCTTATCACGTGGCCGCGACGCGGGTGCCCGACGCCGACCTCGAAGGCCTCGACCTCTCGAGCTGGCGCGTCGCGATCAACGCCGCCGAACCGCTGCTGGCCCACACCATCGAGGCGTTCACGAAACGCTTCGAGCCGCACGGCTTCCGGCCACGGGCAATGACCCCGGCCTGGGGCCTGGCCGAGAACGTCACGATCGCGACCGCGCACCCGGTCGACGAGGCGCCGCGCATCGAGCACGTCGACCGCGACACCCTCGCGGCCGGCGGCCTCGCCGAGCCACGCGATGCGGACGGCGTCCCGTCGGTGGCG
This sequence comes from uncultured Spirochaetaceae bacterium, assembly GCA_964515335.1. Lineage (GTDB taxonomy): Bacteria > Myxococcota_A > UBA9160 > UBA9160 > UBA4427 > TMED88. The sequence continues at coordinate 39,121 of CAZETS010000044.1, read as the reverse complement.
ATCGGCCGATGCCTGCCTGGCTGCTCGGTCGAGATTCGCGACGAGTCCGGGGCGCGCTGCCCGGAGCGCCGCGTCGGCACGGTCTGGCTGCACAGCGACTCGCTGCTGATCGGCTACCACGACGACGCGGAGCTGACTCGGCGTGTGCTGGTCGACGGCTGGCTCGACACCGGCGACCTCGGCTACCTGGCCGACGGCGATCTCTTCTTCGTTTCGCGCGAGAAGGACCTGATCGTGATCGGCGGCGAGAAGTACGTGCCGCACGACATCGAGACGCTCATCAACGAGGTGCCCGGGGTGCGGGCCGGGTGCGCGGTGGCCTTCGGCGTGATGAGCGATGCCCGCGGCACCGAGGAGGTGGCCGCCGTGGTCGAGACGAGGGAGACCGGTGAGTCTGCCTCTGCGCTCGATCGCGCGGTGCGCGACAAGGTGCTGCAGAGCACGGGCCTTTCGCTTCGCCACCTGGTGCTGGTGCCGCCCGGCGGCATCGAGAAGACCACGAGCGGCAAGCTCGCGCGCCGCGCCACGCGCGCACGGCACGCGGACCGACTCGTCTAGCCGGCGCCGAACCCCGTGCTGAACCAGGGTCTTGCTCGGCGAGCCTCCTGGCTGGCCGGCCGAGACAGCGCGGCGCGCGTCGTCTACCGCCGCGGCGAGAGGAGGTCGAGCAGCTCGCGCAGCTCTCCGATCACGTGATGCGGGGCCGCCTCGTCGCCCGAGTCGAGCGGGCTCGGCCCGGCGCCCTCGTCGATCAGCACCGAAGTCATGCCCATCTCCCGCGACCCGCGCACGTCGTGGCGCCGCGAATCGCCGACGAAGACGACCTCTTCCGGCCGGCACCCCGCCTTCTCGAGCGCCAGCTCGAAGATGCCCGGGTGCGGCTTGCAGGAGCCCGCCTCCTCTGAGCTCGACCAGTGATCGAGGTGCGGCTCGAGACCGAAGTTGCGGACCATCGGCAGGAGATAGTCGTCGTCGATGTTCGACACGATCGACAGCGAGTAGCCGCGGGCGCGAAGCTCGCCGAGCGTCGCCAGGCAGTCCTCGCGAAGCGGTACGTCCTCCACCATGGCGCGCCTCTGGGTCGCGTAGAGCCACTCGTAGAAGTCGTCCTCGGGCGAGGCCCCGATCTCGCGCATGAACTCGCGGTAGGTGTCGAGGAAGAGATCGCGATGGCGGTAGTAGTCGCGGTCCGCGTAGCAGCGCTCGGCCTCGGCAAGGGCGCTCAGGTAGGCTGCGCCTATCTGGGCGGCTTCAGCGTCGACGCCGAGGCGGGCGATCGCCTCGGCGAAGATCGGACCGAGCAGCCCCTGGGCGTCCCGATAGCTGAAGAGCGTGCCGCCGAGATCGAAGAACACGGCGCATACGGACTCGGGCGGCATGCGGCGAGTGTCGCAGAGGAGGCGCGGAGAATCACGCCGCGGAATCGGGCGTGCTCGCTACTTCAGCATGGACGCCAGCGAGACGTCCCTGCCGCCCCGGAGCAGCTCGATCTGCTTCTCGAGCCAGCCCTCGAGCCAGAAGTTGCCGGTGGTGCGGAACGTCCGCGCCTCCTCGAGCAGCGACTCGTGCACCTCGACGCAGAGCGCCCGGGCGGCCTCGTCGTCGGGCTCGGCCGAGAGCACGATGTCGAGCAGGTGGAGGGCCTGCTCGCGCTCACCCGCCGCCGCCTTCTTCCGGGCCCGCTCGACGAGCGCTTCGGCGCCGGCGAGTTCGAGCAGGTCGGCATGAATCGACTTCTGGGGCACGGCGTAGAGCTCGGTCGTCGACTCGTGCTTGAACCAGCCCGCGTAGTTCTCCCAGATCGCCCGGATGCTCCAGCGGACCATCCCGTAGCCTTCGCCCACCTCGCACTCCGCGGGGAGCTCGATCTCCTGCTGGAGCGTCGCGAGGTCCTTCCCCTCGTTCATCCCCGCCACGACTGCGTGGTGGACGTGGTGGATGGCGTCGCGATAGGCCACGAGCTCGCGCTGGATGACCTCGGCCCCGACGACGGGCGCGTGATGCCCGTACAGGATCAGCTCGGGCTCGAGGTCGAGAACGGTCTGCGCCGCCTCGGCGCAGACGAGGGCGTCGCGGTAGCGATCGCCGCGTATCGTCACCAGGTTGGGGAAGTGACCGAACGGGCAGCCGAAGAGGTTCCCGGTGAAGACGATGCGATGCTGCGGGAGCCAGACGACCAGCGAGTCGTTGGTCTCGGCGCCCATCTGACCGATCACGACGACGTCGAGCCCTCCCAGGGAGAACTCGTGACGGTCTTCGAACGTGATGTCCGCGGTCGGCCTGTCCTGGGGGTTGAGCTCGGTGTATCCGGCGCTGGCCCACTCCTTGAAGACGGCCCCGAAGATCTCCGCGAAGCGGAACGCGGATCGCGCCTGCCGAAACCCCGCGAGTCGCGCTTCGTACGATTGGTGCTCCTCGTCGTTGGCGTGGGCGATCAGCTGCAGACCCGGATTCCGGTCCCGGAAGTACCCGACGCCGCCCACGTGGTCGACGTGCCCCTGCGTGACGATCGCGTACCTGATCCGGCCGTCGATTTCGCCGGCGAGCTCACTGAAGTTGCCGTGATGGACCGGCGCCTCCATGCCCATGCCCGAGTTGATCAGCACGTTGCCTTCCGGCGTCTCGATCAGGTAGGTGTTCGAGAAGCCCTCGGACATCGAGACGATGTCGTTGATGCGGGTGCACCGGCCGAAGAGCGCCGGGGCGGGCGCCACGGGGCGGGTCTTGTAGAGCGGCTCTCCGCGCGTCGTCATGGCGGGGCTCCTTGCTTCAGTTGTTCGCAGATCGATCGCGAGCTCGCGGACCGGATCGGCTCGCCTACATGACCGAGAAGCCGCCGTCCACGCACAGCGTCTGCCCGATGATGAAGCGCGCTGCGGGGCTGGCGAGGAAGAGGACGCTCGGCGCGATGTCCTCGGGCACGCCCCAGCGACCCATCGGGACGCGCGCGAGCTCTGCGGCCTCGAGCGCCTCCATGCCCTCCATCTTCATCACGGCCGTCATGTTGGTCTCGATCAGCCCCGGCGCGACCGCGTTGACGCGGATGTTCTCGCGCGCCCAGGTGACGCCCATGTTGAGCGTCATCTGCACGACGCCCGCCTTGGCGGCCCCGTATCCCGGCACCACCGGGACGGCGCGAAAGGCCGACATGCTCGCGCAGTTCACGATGCTGCCGCCGCCCTCGATGCCGCTCCTCACCAGCAGCGGCTTGAGGGCCACCGAGAGGCGGAAGCTGCTGACGAGCAGCAGCCGGAGCGCTTCGGCGAAGGTGTCGGGGTTCCACTCGTCCCTGGCGACGAGGTTCGAGCCGGCGTTGTTGACCAGCACGTCGAGACGCTCGAAATCGCCCGCCAGGGCATCCAGCGACTCGCTGTCGGTCATCTCGGCCTGTCGGTACTCGAAGCGCGACAGGTCTGCGTCGTAGCCGGATGCCGCCTCGCGGCGGCCGGTGACGACCACCTCGGCGCCGGCGTCGGCGAACGCGCTGGCCACCCCGAAGCCGATCCCCGAGGTGCCGCCCGTGACGAGGACCCTGCGGCCCGCGAAGTCGAAGCTGACTCCGTTCATCTCGTCGCCCCTCTCAGGCGTTCGGGTTCTGGTACAGCTCGACCATCATTCCGCCCTGCTCGGCGGGGCCTTCCAGGTAGGCCCACTCGATGTCCGCGCCGGGGAAGCTGTGCGACCAGACCACGCTGAAGCCCTTCTCCTCGAATCGCCGACGGTAGGTCGCAATGTCGCTGTCGACCTTGAAGCGCACGTGGTGCACACCCTCCCGGCCTGCGTCGAGCGCCTCCTTGTGGGGGCTGTCGCCGGAGACCCACTGCAGCAGCTCGATCTCCACCGGGCCCGACTTGCCGAACGCCATGCGAAGCGTGACATCGGACTCCCGTCCCCGAAAGTTCGTGCCTTCGAGCGAGCTGTCCATCTTGACGAACGGGCCGAAGACGGGGCCGAAGGTCTGCAGGGCCTTGTCGAGGTCGCGCACCACGAAGCCGACCTGGTCGATCGGCGGCAGTCCGAATTCGGCGGCCAGCGAGGCGGGGTCGGTGGGCGGGTTCGGGTCGGACATGACGGGGGGGCTCCTTCGGGTCGAGGCGAACCGACGGCCGTCAAGCCTACAGCATGTCGGCCCGGACCCGTCCGGCTCAGAGGTCCTCGATCCGGATCACGTGGTTGGGGCAGTAGCGCGCCGCGCACTCGGCCTTGCGCCGCAGCTCGCGGCGCGGCGCGTCCTGCAGGACGCGCACCTCGCCGCCCTCGGCGAGCTCGAAGATCTCCGGCGCCTCGGCGGTGCACACCGCGTGCCCCTGGCAGAGATCGCGATCGATGACGACGCGGAAGGGTCGCGAGGCGGCCTCGGCCTGCTCCCTCGCCTCGAGGTCGCGCATGCTGGCGTCGTCGAGGCTCGTGACCTCGCGACGCCGGTACCTGACCCGACACGGCTGCCGCAGGTGGACCACCATCTTCGAGTGGTCGTCCACGTAGGTGTGGTCGGGCTGGGCGGCCTCGAAGTCGTAGCGCCTCAGCAGGATCGACATGATGCCCTTGAGTTGCATCATCGCGAACGCCGAGCCCACGCACTTGTGCCGCCCGCCGCCGAAGGGGATCCACGCCCAGGGATTCTTCGCGTCCTCGCGGCGGCCGTCGGTGTAGCGCTCGACGTCGAAGGCGCCGGGGTCCGGAAAATAGTCGGGATCGCGGTTCGACACCGCCGGCGAAACGGCCACCAGCTTGCCCGCTTCGATCGTGTAGCCCCCATACTCGAAGTCGTGCATCACCTTGCGCATCAGGATGATGAGCGGCGGATGCAGCCTCAGGGTCTCCTTGAGGGCCCCTTCGAGCAGCGGGATCTCGCGCAGCGACTGGAAGCTCACCTTGCGGCCATCGGCGTAGAGCACGTCGAGCTCGGCGACGACCCGCTCGTAGGCCTCGGGGTTGCGGAGCAGCTCGATCAGCGTCCAGGAGGCCACGCCCTGGCTCGTGTGATGACCCGCGAGCATCATGCCGATGATCATGCCGGTGATCTCCGAGCGCGAGTACTTCTTCTCGCCGTTCTCGTCGATCAGCGAGTCCATCACCTGCAGCAGGTCGCGGCAGCGGCGCTGCTCTTCCTCGCGCTTGTCGAGGATCTCGGTGATCAGCGACACCAGCTTCTCGCGCGCCGCGTCGCGCTCACGAAAAGAAGGAAGCTGCAGGTACGGGTTCACGTACGCGAAGGCGTCGGTGCCGCGCTCGACGCCCTGGAAGGCCTGTGCGAACTCGCCGCCCTTCTTGGCGAGGTCGTCGCGGAACTCCTGCCCGATCAGGGTCGCGGTGGACGTGTAGGTGGTCAGCTCGCCGAAGAACTCGAGCAGGTCGATCTCGCCCTCGTCGCCGAGCCGATCGCACATGGCCTCGGTCTCGCGGGCGATCACCTCGGCGTGCCGGCGCATGTGCTCGTCGCGCAACGCGCGCGTGCGAAGGGCGTGCTTGCGCTGCTCGACCGGGAGATCGAAGACGACGCCCTCGCCGAAGATCGGCTTCATGAACGGATACGCTTCGCCCTGGTCGAGCTGCGAATCGGGCGCACGGAAGAACGCTTCCTGGGCGGCGGGGCCGGAGAGCAGGACCACCTTCGTGCCCGCCCAGTCACACTCGCCGACCTCGCCGCACTCGCTCTTGATGCGCGCGAACAGCTCGATCGGCGCCTCGCGCAGCTCGAGCAGGTGCCCGAGACCCAGATCGTTCTCGTCTCCCGACACCCGGGGCACGGCGCTGCCGCCGGTGCGCTCGGGCGGAGTGGCGGAGGAGCTCATCGGGGGGGTCTCCCTCTCTCTGACATCAGGCGGATCCTGGCGGGCGCGCGGCGCACGGACGGCTGACGGGGGATTCGCTCCCCAAAGCTTCAGCCCGCGTTGATGGCGTCCACCGCCTCCATCGCATCGCGCATGGCGCCCTCGATGTAGCCGATGCCGCGGCCGTCGCCGACCTCGTGGACACGCAGGCCCGCCTGCCGGAAGGCCTCGGCCTGGGACGAGTCGCCCGACGCGCCCTTGGCCACGATCACGTGGTCGGCCGGGGCGGTGCGGCCCTCGCCGCCTTCGTCGGTGAAGCACACCCGGCCGGGCTCGATGCGAATGTCCTTGGCGCCGGGGTACAGGCCGAGTCCGTGCTCGCGCAGCTCGGCGAGCAGGCGCAGGCGGCGGACCAGCATCAAGCCAGCCCCCAGGCGCGGCACCTCGTCGACCACCGACACGTTGCGCCCGCGCTCGGCGATGAACTCGGCCAGCTCGAGACCCACCAGCTCACCGCCGACGATCACGACGTTCTTGCCGAGCGGCATCCACGTCCGCGTCGCCTTGCGGACGAATTCGAGGTTTCCGGTGAGCCCGGTCGCCGCACCGGCGCGGGTCGCCATCCGCGTCAGCAGAGACGTCTTCTGCTTGAGGGCCTCGGAGCTTCCACCGAGCATCAACTCGCGCATGTCGTCACCGCTGAGCACGTGCGGCAGGGCGGCGCCCGGAATCTCGGGCAGACTGCGGCTCGCGCCCGTCGCGACGACCACCTCGTCCGGGGCGAGCGAAGTCAGGAGCTCGGGCGTCGCCACCGTCCCGAGCCGAACCTCGACGCCCGCGGCGGCGACCTGCGCGCTCAGCCAGTCGAGGAGCCGCTCGTTGGCCGGATAGGCGAGGGACGCGAAGCGGAGCGTACCGCCGAGACGGTCGCCCTTCTCGATCAGCACGACCTCGTGGCCGTCCTGCGCGAGGCGGCGCGCCGCCTCCATGCCGCCCGGGCCGCCGCCCACCACCGCGACGCGCTTGCGCGCGGAGGGCCGGGGCGCGGCCTCACGGGTGTACTCGAAGCCGTACTCGGGATTGACCGCGCAGCGCGACGACTCGCGGGTGTAGATCGCGCTCACGCACGTGTAGCAGTAGATGCACGGGCGGATCTCTCCGGCGCGGCCCTCGCCGAGCTTGCGCGGCAGGTGGGGATCGGCGAGCAGCTTGCGGCCCATCGCCAGGAAGTCGAAGCGGCCGTTGCGGATCTCCGCGTCGGCGTGCTCGGGCTCCACGCGACCGGTGGCGATCACCGGGATCCCGATCTCGGCCTTGACGGCGGCGGCGGCGGGCAGGTTGGTGTTCGGCTCGTGGGGGATGTTCGACGCCGAGTGCAGCTTGCCCTGACTGGTGTCGTGATACGCGCTGACCGAGATCGCGTCGGCGCCGGCCTCCTCGAGCCACTTCGCGGTCACCTTCGCGTGGTCGAGGGTGATGCCGCCCTGTTTGCCGACCTCGCGGGAGTCGATCTTCACGATGACCGGAAACCCGGGCCCCACCTCGGCGCGAACGGCCCGCACGATCTCGAGCAGCAGGCGCGCGCGGTTCTCGAGCGAGCCGCCGTACTCGTCGGTCCGCTGGTTGGTCTTCGGCGAGAGGAAGGAGGACGGCACGTAGCCGTGGCCTCCGTGAACCTCGACGGCATCGCAGCCGGCCTGCCGGGCGCGGCGCGCGCCGTCCGCGAAGGCCCGGACCAGCGTCTGGATGTCCTCTTTGGTCAGCACCTTGAAGCTCGGCATGCCGGTGCGGGCGAGCGCCTCGAGCTCGGGGAGCAGGAAGCCGTCGATGAAGTCGCCCGGCTTCATGTCCGGGACTGAAGGGCACCACTGGGGCCGACCGGCCGCCGTGTCGTCGACCGCGTTCAGGCCGCCCTGGTGGAGCTGCACCGCGAAGGCCGCGCCGTGGCGGTGGGCGGCTTCGACCACCCGCGCGAGCCCGGGAACGTGCACGTCGTCCGAGATGGCGATCTGCCAGGGCTGCACCTGTCCCACCGGGTGCATGACCCCGCAGGCCCCGGAGATGATCAGCCCGGCGCCCCCGCGCGCCTGCGCTTCGTGGTAGGCGAAGATGCGGTCGCCCCACTGGCCGTCGTCCTCGCCAAAGTTGACGCCCATCGCGGTGACGACGATGCGGTTGCGGAGCTCGAGCGAGCCGATGCGGCCGGGCGAGAGCAGGGTCTGGCAGATGGACGGGGACATGGAAGCTCCTCCCACTATTGGGTGCCCTGGGGGCGCCGATCGGGCGCCATCAGCGGGCGCCGAGACGCGACACAGGGAATGCTAGTCGGCCGGCGCGGCCCGGCCCAGCTTGGCGAGGACCTCGTCGCCGAAGCGCCTGATGCCGTCGCACTTGTCGCTGCAGCTTCCCGTTTCGGTGTCGGTTCCGTAGAACGCCCACGGAATCGTGATGCAGTCGGTGACGCCGATCGCGTCGAGCTCGCGGTAGCCGGCCTCGCCGAACGTGTCGCTCACCGCGGTGGAGATCGCGAAGGGCTCCCCGGCGCGCGGCGAGTCCGCGCGAAGCCGGCGGAGCTCGGCCACGTAGCCTTCGAGCTCGCGGCGGCTCACGATCTGCGAGGCCCAGCCGTCGCAGCGCGTCGCGGCCCGGCGCAGCGCCCGCGGCGACGTCCCGCCTCCGTAGATCGGAATCGGCTCCTTCGGTACGGGGCGCAGCTTCACGGGCGGCACATCGAAGAACTCGCCGTGGTGCTCGACGACACCGCCCGCCTCGAACTTGCGCAGCAGCCCGATCGCCTCGTCGAGCCGCCGGCCACGCTCCGCGAAGGGCACGCCGACGAGATCGAACTCCTCTCGCATCCAGCCGGCCCCGACGCCCAGCTCGAGCCGTCCCCCGGTCATCACCGCCGTCGTGAGGATCGTCTTGGCGGCGAGCACGGGGTTGCGCATGGGCAGGACGAACACCGAGACGACGAAGCGCAGCCGCGTCGTGACCGCCGCGAGGGAGGCCGCCGTCACGAAGGGGTCCGGCCAGGCGGTCTCGGGCCGCCAGGGCGGGCGGCCGTCCTTCGTGTAGGGGTAGGGGGTCTCGAGCGACTCCGGGTAGACGAGGTGATCGGACAGGATCACGGCTCCGAAGCCGGCCTCCTCGGCCGCGCGGGCGAGCGCGGGAAGGTCTTCCGCGTCGTTGAACGCGAGTGCGATCGAGAATCTCATTCAGCTGTACCAGGGTGGACGCAGATCTCTAGAATGCGACTCTGAAAGTCGCCGGCAACCGCAAGATTTCACAGGATGGGTGCAAGATCACCGCCATGCCCCGCCCCCTCGGAGCCACCCGCCACACGCCGCCCGGCGCCGCCCCGCGCATCGGGCGGTGTCAGGACCGACGGTGCCGGGCCAGCGAGAGCGGCCGGGGAGCGCTGCCCGCGGCCTTCGTGGTGCTGCTGCTCTTCACCGCCTGCTCGGGCGAGCCGCAGACGGCCGGCGAGGCGACCGGGACGCGCACGCCTGCCGACGTCGTGGCGGCCCGCACCACCGTCCAGCGACCGCTCCCCCACCCTACCTGGAACGCCGACGATCCCCACGGCGACGACCAGATCCTCTTCGGCGACCTGCACGTGCACACCACCTTCTCGGGCGACGCCTTCGCGCTGAGCCTGCCGATGATGGGCGGCGAGGGCGCGCACCCGCCCGCCGACGCCTGCGACTTCGCGCGCTTCTGCTCGGCGCTCGACTTCTACAGCATCAACGACCACGCAGAGGGCTCGTCGCCGCGGCTCTGGGACGAGACCATTGCGTCGATCGAGCAGTGCAACGCGGTGGCGGGCGGCAGCGCCGAGCCCGACCTCGTCGCCCTCCTCGGCTGGGAGTGGACGCAGGTCGGCGACACGGCCGAAAACCACTGGGGACACAAGAACGTGGTGCTGCGCGAGTTCGATCGCGCGCGCGTGCCGGCGCGGCCGATCGCGGCGCCCCGCGGCGAGTTCCGGGTGGCGCTGCTGCCGCCGATGGCCCGCGTCATGCTGCCGCTCATGCACTTCTCCGAGCGACAGCGCTACTTCGACTATCACGCCTACGCGGAGGAGATCAGCGCGGTGCCGATCTGCCGGGCGGATGTGGCCAGCCCCGACCTCCCCAGGGAGTGCCACGAGGTCGCCGCGACACCGAGCGAGCTGTACGAGAAGCTCGACCAGTGGGACGTCGAGGCTCTCGTGATCCCCCACGGCACGACCTGGGGGCTGATGACGCCGACGGGCTTCGACATCGCGCGGGAGCTGACGAGCAATCAGCACGATGCCGGACGCCAGCGGCTGTTCGAGGTGTACTCGGGCCACGGCTCCGCCGAGGAGTACCGCGACCGCCGTGCGGCCGTACGCACCGACGACGGCAGCGGGTGGACCTGCCCCGCAGCCACCGAAGACTTCCTGCCCTGCTGCTGGCGGGCGGGTGAGATCATCCGCGAGCGCTGCAACGATCCCGACTCCGAAAGCTGCGAGGCAGCGGTCGTGCTGGCCCGTCAGCGCTTCGTCGATGCGGGCGTCGCCGGCAACCGCACGATTCCGGGAGCCACCGTCGAGGACTGGCAGGATTGCGACCAGTGTCGTGACTGCGCGGTGCCCGCCTACTCGCACCGCACCGGCGGCAGCCTGCAGGCCGCGCTCGCCGCGACGGGCGGCAGCGCTGCCGACGGCGAGCCCGCGCGATTCCGCTTCGGGCTGATCGGTTCGAGCGACACCCACGACGCGCGCGGCGGCAACGGCTTCAAGGAGATCGGTCGCATCGAGAACACCGAGGCCCCGTATCTGACGGGCTCGATGGCGCGCACCCGGCGAGACGACCGCGAGCCGGTCGCCCGGAGCGAGCCGGTCGTGCTCGGCGAGCTCGAGCTCGGCGCGCGGCGCTACGTGGAGCGCAGCGCCTCGTTCCTGACGACCGGCGGCCTCGTCGCGGTCCACGCCGATTCGCGTAGCCGGGACGGCATCTGGAACGCCCTGGAGGCGCGGCGCGTGTACGGCACCTCGGGCGAGCGCATCCTGCTCTGGTTCGACCTGCTGAACGCCCCGGACGGGCGAGCGCGCCCGATGGGATCGGAGGTCGATGGACAGCGCGCACCGCCTCGCTTCCGCGTGACGGCGCGCGGCGCCTTCGTCCAGGAGCCGGGCTGCCCCGACCACGTGCGCGCCGCCCTCGGCGAGGCGCGCACCGCATCGCTCTGCCTCGACGAGTGCTACCACCCGTCCGACCAGCGCCGCACCATCACGCGCATCGAGGTCGTGCGCATCCGCGCCGCCAGCGCCCCCGGCGAGCCGCTGGCTCCGCTGATCGAGGATCCGTGGCGCGTGCTGCCCTGCTCGGGTGGCGCCGAGGGCTGTCGCGTCGAGTTCGCCGACGCCGCGTTCGGCCGCGACGGGCGCGAGACGATCTACTACGTGCGAGCCATCCAGGAGCCCACTCCGGCCATCAACGCGGCCGGACTGCGCTGCGAGCGCGACGAGAACGGACGCTGCGTCGAGCTCGCGCCGTGCTACGGCGACGAGCGAACTTCACGGGAGGACGACTGCCTGGCGCCCTTCGAGGAGCGCGCCTGGTCGTCCCCCATCTTCCTGAGCCCGGCCGGCAGTTGACCGGCGGCCGGCGTCGACGAGGACCCCATGACCAGCAACTCCCACACTGCCACCGGGACCCGAGGAGCCGTTCGCTTCGCGTCGCTCGTGCCGGGCACGCTCGCGCTTCTCGGCTTTCTCGCTGTGGGCGTCGCCGGCTGCGGCGAGCGCGACGCACAGCGCGGGGCCGGCCCTGCCGCCGGCTCGGACGACGGGCGCCGCACCCACGAGCTCGACTCGTTCGGCGCGAACCAGGCCGAGCCGTACCGCATCGCCGACGGGGTCTACCAGGCCCACGGTGTCGGCAACACGAACATCGTCGTCACCAGCGAGGGCGTCGTCGTGATCGACGGCGGGCTGCCGACGAGCGCGGGCGATCACCGCGAGCTGCTCGCCGAGGTGGCGCCCGGTGACGCCCGTTACGCGATCGCCACCCACGCCCACGCCGACCATGCCGGCGGACTCGGCAAGTGGATCGGCGAGGACACGGTCGTGCTCGCGCACCGCACGTTTCCCGAGACGCAGCGCTACCTGACCGGTCTCGTCCCCTTCTTCCTGCGTCGCAACAAGATCTACTACCCGGATTCGGTGCCGGACATCCCCGACGTGATCGCGGGCCCGATGTTCCGGCAGCTGTACCCCCACCTCGACACCACGCTGCTCGTCGACGACGTCCACGCCTTCGAGCTCGGCGGCACGCGCTTCGAGGTGATCCACACCCCGGGCGCCGAGGGCGAGGACTCGATCTCCGTGTGGCTACCCGACCGGAAGATCCTGTTCACCGGCGACTTCTTCGGCCCGATCTTCCCGATGTGGCCGAACCTGTACACGATCCGCGGCGAGAAGACGCGGTTCGCGGTGCCCTACATCGACTCGCTCGAGCGCGTGCTGGCCCTCGAGCCCGAGATCATCGTGCCGAGTCACTTCCTGCCGATCGTCGGCAAGGACGAAATCCGCGAGGGCGTGACCCGCATGCGCGATGCGGTCCGCTACGTCCACGACGCCACCGTGGAGGGAATGAACGACGGCAAGGACGTCTACACGCTGATGAACGAGATCCGGCTTCCCCAGCACCTCGAGCTTTCCGAGGCCCACGGCAAGGTGTCGTGGGGGGTGCGGGCGATCTGGGAGGGCTACTCGGGCTGGTTCCACCACGAGACCCCGCAGCTCTACGCCGTGCATCCGCGCACGGTGTGGGCCGAGATCGTCGAGATGAGCGGCGGGCCCGACGCCGTGGCCCGCAGCGCGCAGGCGCGACTCGACGCCGGCCGGCCCGTCGAGGCGCTGCACCTCACTGCGATCGCACTCGAGGCGGACGCGACGAACCGGGCCGCGCTGTCCGCCGAGCTGGCCGCGCTCGAAGAGCTGCAGCGCAGGGCGGCGGGCGTGAACCACAGCGAGGTGATGTGGCTCCGCCATCGCATCGAGAAGACCCGGGAGGCGCTGGGCGGCTGAGGGTGGCTACGCTCGTCGGCCCGTCATGGCCGACCTCGCACTCAGCATCCCCGCCGGCCCGCGCCGCATCGTCTGCCTCACCGAGGAGCCGACCGAGATCCTCTATCGGCTCGGTGAGGGCGACCGCGTCGTCGGGATCAGCGCCTACACGGAGCGGCCCCCGGAAGCGCGGCGCGACAAGCCGGTCGTCTCGGCGTTCGTGGGCGGCAGCGTGGACAAGATCGCGGCCCTCGAGCCCGACCTCGTGGTCGGCTTCTCGGACATCCAGGCCGACCTCGCCCGTGAGCTGATCGCCGCCAACCTGCCGGTGCTGATCTTCAATCAGCGGAGCATCCAGCAGATCCTCGACGTGATCGTGGAGCTGGGCAGCCTGGTGGGCGCGCGCGACCGGGCGCGCGAGCTGGTGGACGGCTACGTGAAGCGCCTCGAGGCCGTCGCGGATCGCGCCGCCAGCCTTCCCGCGCGGCCGCGGGTCTACTTCGAAGAGTGGGACGACCCGATGATCTGCGGGATCCGCTGGGTGAGCGAGCTGATCGAGATCGCCGGGGGCAGCGACGTGTTCGCAGAACGCTCGCGCGGCAAGCTGGCGCGCGAGCGCTTCGTCAGTGTCGAGGAGGTCGCCGACCGGGCGCCCGACCTGCTGCTGGCGAGTTGGTGCGGAAAGCCGCTGGACGTCGAGGCGGTGCTCGCTCGGCCCGGTCTCGCCGGCGTGCCCGCGATCCGCGCGCGGCGGGTCGTCGAGATCCCCTCCGCGATCATCCTGCAGCCCGGCCCCGCGTGCCTGACCGATGGCGTGGACCGGCTCGCCGCCGAGATCCGGGCGGTCGCCGAAGCCGACGCTCAGCGGTAGTCGATCTGCGCGAGTCCGGGCCGGATCTCGCTCTCCCAGGCCTCGAAGAAAGCGTCGGCATCGGAGAGCAGCGAGAATACGAAGTGCCGCGCACCCGCGCGCGCGAACGCTTGCATCTGCTCGAGCCAGTCGGCGGGTCGGCCCAGCAGGCAGTACTTCTTCGCGGCATCGCGAAACGGCCGGTTGTAGATGGTCTGCAGCATGCCGGCCGCGCGATCGAGCGCGGTCTCGTACACGTCGTCCTGCACCGAGAAGAGGAAGGCCGCGGTCTCGAACGGCACCGCGCCGCGGCCCGCCTCGACGGCGTGGCGCCGGATGGCGTCCAGGTTCTCGGCGTACTGCTCGGGCGAGCACATGTGCGAGATGTAGCCGTCGCCGAGCTGACCGGCGCGGCGAAACGTCGGCCCCTTGCGCCCGCCCACGATGATGGGCGGCCCGCCGGTCTGCACGGGTCTGGGGGCGAGCGTCACCTTGCCGAAGTCGAAGTGCGTGCCGTGGTGGGCGACGCCGTCCTCGCTCCACAGCCGCCGCACGATCTCGATCGCCTCGTCGGTGCGCGGGCCGCGCTCGGCCACCGGCACCCCGCAGGCCTCGTACTCGGGCGGGAACTCTCCCCCCACGCCGACGCCGAGCGTGAGGCGCCCGCCGGACAAAACGTCGAGGGTCGACGTCACCTTCGCGGTCGTGGTCGGGTGGCGGAGCGGCAGCAGGTAGACGCCCGTGCAGAGCCTGATCCGCTCGGTCACGCCCGCCACGAACGAGAGCAGCGTGAGCGACTCGAGGATCGGGATGTAGAACGAGACGTGGTCTCCCACCCAGGCGCTCTCGAGCCCCGACGCCTCGATGCGGCGCGCCAGGGACAGCACGCCGCCGCGGTCCTGGCCGCTGATCACCGTTCCGCACGCGAGGTCGTCCCGCAGGACGAGAGGGTCGCTCATGATCACCTCCGCTCTTCGAAGACGGAGAGACTAGCGCGCGCGGCGGCGGGACCGGGCGGCGAACGCAGCGATCACGCCGATCGCGCAGGCGCCCTGCAGCGCGGCGGCGGGCTCGGGGACCACGGAAACGTCGGTGACGTAGACGAAGTACGGAACCACCGACGAGCCGTCGTTGGGAAACCCGTCGAGCGGAACCTCGGAGAACAGATTGGTGTTGAGCTGCCAGATGGGAAGCGCGTGGATGGCGTCGACCACGCTCATCCCGGCCGTTACCTCGCCGAAGACCGCGAACCCGCCGGTCGTGCCCGGAAAGCTGCTCGGATCGAGGACCGTGTTGTCCTGCACGTTGAGGAACCACTGGCTCGTCGCCGAGTCGGGATCGTTCGTCCTCGCCATGGCGATCGTGCCCCGGACGTTCGAGAACTCGGCCTGCAGGTCGATGGGAGGCTGCGTCGGCACCAGCTGAGTGAGGCCGCTGGCGTCGATGTAGACGCCGCCGCCTTGAATGACGTCCAGACCACCGCTCGCCGCCGTCACCGAGCGATGGATGATGCCCGTATCCGTGTAGGCGCCCGGCGTCACGTAGTTGTCGATGAAGTTGTCGATCGTCGGAATCAACGAAGCGTCGGCGTCGCACATCGTCACGTCGATGTCGCCGAGGGACGTCTGGAAGCGCACGACGCGGTTGGCGGGATCCGCGGTGCAGATCGACTGGGCGGATGCCTCGGCGGCGAACAGCGCGAGCGCGACCCCCAGCGCGAAGACCCTCGCTCGACTCATCGTGTCCCCCGCCACCTCTCGATCGACCGGCAGGCTGCCCGGCAACCCCTCCGAACGGGGTAGAGCGAGCAGCCTACCACGGCCGCTCGGCGCCCGGCACGCAATCCCGCGCCCGCCCCGTCCGGCGACCCGCAGCCTGCCGGCAGCCCGCGAGACGGCGCCGATTTGCGGATGCCCCGTCGCCCTTCTATATCAACGGGATGACGACCCCCAACGATCGCACCAACAGGCAGTGGCGCCTCCGGTCCCGACCGGTCGGCATGGTGAAGGAGAGCGACTTCGAGATCGTCGAGGAGCCCGTTTCCGCTCCCGGCGATGGGCAAGTGCTCGTCCGCAACCTCTTCTTCGCCTTCGAGCCGGCGATGCGCGGCTGGCTGAACGACGTGAAGAGCTACATCCCGCCGGTCGGCCTCGGCGAGGTGATGCGCGCGTCGTCGGTGGGCCAGGTGATCGAATCCCGCCACCCCGAGTTCTCGGTGGGCGACATGGTGTCGGGCATGCTGGGCTGGCAGGAGTATGCGATCGCCGACGGCGAGCCCGGCGCGATGGGCCGGCTCGCGAAGGTGCCCGAAGGCGTCGAGCCCGAGGTGATGCTGAGCGCGCTCGGCGGCACGGGGCTCACCGCGTACTTCGGCATGACGGACATCGGCGAGGTGCGCGAGGGCGACACCGTCCTGGTGTCGGGAGCGGCCGGCGCCACGGGCAGCATCGCGGCGCAGATCGCGAAGCTGCGCGGTGCGGCGCGCGTGGTCGGCATCGCGGGCGGGCCCGAGAAGTGCGCCTGGCTCACCGAGCAGGCGAAGCTCGACGCCGCCATCGACTACAAGTCGGAGAAGCTCTCGGCGCGATTGCGCGAAGAGCTGCCCCAGGGCGCCTCGCTCTTCTTCGACAACGTCGGCGGCCCGATCCTCGACGAAGCGCTGCTCCACATGGCGCAGAACGGCCGCGTCGTGCTGTGCGGCGGCATCTCGGCCTACAACGAGGAGGAGCTGCCGCCCGGTCCCCGCAACTACATGCAGATCGTGATCAGGCGGCTCACGGTGCGCGGCTTCATCCTGATCGACCACTTCAAGGACGCCGGCCGCGCCCTCGGCGAGCTGTCGGGGTGGATCGCGGAGGGAAGGCTCGCCCACGCCGAGGACATCCAGGAGGGCTTCGAGAACGCGCCGAAGACCCTGCTGCGCCTCTTCCACGGTCAGAACCTCGGCAAGCAACTCCTCAAGCTGGCGGATCCACCGATCGCACGGTAGCGGCGTCGGCGGGGACCGCGGTCGGCTCGCTCCAGTCCTGGCGCGACAGCAGGCTGCCGAACAGCGCGCACAGACCGACCACCACGGCCCCCATCGTGACGAGCGTCTGCCGCTCGCCGATCCGATCCGCCAGCATCCCGTACGGGAGCGACATCAAGCCGAAGCCCGCGAAGGCCATGATGACCAGCGACATCACCCGGCCGATGTAGGCGGGCTCGGTGTGGTGGGCGATCACCGCCGCGTTGAGGGCCTGGAAGCCGCCGCTGCCGGCGCCGACGAAGAACATCGCCACCGCGACGAAGAGGAACGAGGGCGCGAGCGACAGGCCGCCGAGCGACACGCCGAACAGCAGGCCACAGGCGATGTAGATCACGTGCGCGTGCGGCGAGTCGCCGAAGCGTGCGACGACCAGGCTCGCCGACAGGGCGCCGACCGCCGAAGTGGCGAACAGCACGCTGACATCCGAGGCGTCGCGACCGAAGGCGTGCTCGACCAGCCCGGGCAGCACCGTCACGTGCGGAAAGCCCGCCAGGATCACCACCACGAACAGCGTGACGAGCAGCCGCAGCTTCGGGTGGCCGGCCACGTAGCCGAGACCCGCGGCCACGTCGGCGAAGATCGGCTGCTCGCGGGCGTCGCTGCGCACGACCGACTTCGGCAGGAGCGAGAGGGACAGCGCCGACGACGCGTAGAGGAACGCCATGCACAGGTACGCGCCGACGGGACCCGACCACTCCCACGCCAGCAGCGCTCCGGCGACCGCCGGACCCACGACCCGCGCCCCGGTGTTGGCGACGTTCGTGATCGCCATCGCGTTGGCGCGGGACTCGAAGGGGACGAGGTCGACGGCGAGCCCCTGACGGGCTGGCGCCAGGAACGCCAGTGTCGCCCCGATCAGCACGGCCGCGGCCGCCAGCAACGGCAGGGTGATGAGCCCCGTCGCGACCAGCGCGGCGAGGCCGGTGAAGGTGACCACCGTGACGCCCTGAGCGACCGCGATCACCCGGCGCTTGGGCCAGCGGTCCGCGAAGGCGCCGCCGATGGGACCGAGCGCGGCCATCGCGAACCCCTGCCCGGCCACCACCATCCCCACCGCCTCGTTGCTTCCCGAAATCCGGAAGGCGACCACGCTCTGCACGATCATCGCCATGAAGAAGGCGACGAACGAGCCGAGCCCGCCGATCCAGAGCACGCGGAAGCTCCGGTGCTCGAGCGCCGCAAAGGTCTTGCTCAGCCAGGAGTACACGGTGCGGCAACCATAGAGGATCCGACCTCGGCGACCCGGCGCGCGCGGTCGCCGCTCTCGTCGTCCGGACCGCCGAACCACCCTGCTACCGTCGCGCCATGATCTCACTGCGCGAGGTCACGAAGGTCTATCCCGGAGCCGCTCCGGCGGTGGATCGCCTCTCCCTCGAGGTCGCCGAGGGTGAGACGGTGGTGCTGCTCGGTGCGTCGGGCTGCGGCAAGACGACGACGCTCAAGACGATCAACCGGCTCGTCGAGCCGACCGGCGGAGAGATCCGCGTCGACGGCCGCGACGTCACCGGTCTCGATGCCGTGAGTCTGCGGCGCAGCATCGGATACGTGTTCCAGGGCATCGGGCTGTTTCCGCACTGGACGGTCGCCGACAACGTCGCCGCGGTGCCGCGGCTGCTCGAGTGGCCCGAGGCGCGGGTGCGCGATCGCGTAGACGATCTGCTCGAACGCGTGGGGCTGCCGCCGGACGCGTACCGCGATCGCCGGCCCGCCGAGCTGTCGGGCGGCCAGCAGCAGCGCGTCGGGGTGGCGCGGGCGCTCGCCGCCGAGGCGCGGGTGCTGTTGATGGACGAGCCCTTCGGCGCGGTCGATCCGGTGACCCGCGACGGGCTCCAGCAAGAGCTCGTCGCCATGCGGTCGCAGCTGTCGCTGACGATCCTGCTCGTCACCCACGACGTCACCGAGGCGCTGCTGCTCGCCGACCGGGTCGCCGTGATGGACGCGGGCCGGATCGAGCAGATCGGAGCCCCGCGCGAGCTGTTCGCGAGCCCCGCCTCGGCGCTCGTCGAGCGCCTGCTCGACACGCCTCGGCGTCAGGCGGACCGGCTGCACGCCCTCGCGCACCCGGGCGATCCGCCCGCCACCGACGGCGCCGCCTGATGGTCGAAGCGCTGCGCGGCCAGCTCGTCCACTTCCCCGACTACTTCGCGAACCACGTGCTGCTCACGGTGGGGGCGCTCTCGATCGGCATCGCGCTCTCGCTTCCGCTGGCGGGGGTCGCCGTGCGCCGCCCGTCGCTCGCCGGACCCCTGCTGGCGGTCGCCAGCGTCGTCCAGACGGTGCCGGGCCTCGCGCTGCTCGCCCTGATGGTGCCGCTGCTCGGACGCATCGGCGTGGTGCCGGCGCTCGTGGCGCTCGTCCTCTACAGCATGCTGCCGGTGCTGCGCAACGCGGTGACCGGCGCGCTGGAGGTCGACGCCGACGTCCTGCAGGCCGCCCGCGGCATCGGGATGACGGACGGGCAGATCCTGCTCCGCGTGCAGCTGCCGCTGGCGCTGCCCGTGATCGTCGCCGGCGTGCGGACGGCGGCGGTGTGGACCGTCGGCATGGCGACGCTTTCGACGCCGGTCGGCGCCACCAGTCTCGGCAACTTCATCTTCAGCGGCCTGCAGACGCAGAACACCGCGGCGGTGCTGCTGGGATGCGCGGGCGCCGCCGTGCTGGCGATCGCCCTCGACGGCCTGATCCGACTCGGCGAGCTGGCGGCGGCGCGCCGTGACGCCCGACTGGGCTGGTCGGCGCTCGCGCTGTTCGTCGTGGCAGTGGCGCTCGCGAGCGCGCCGGTGCTCGCCGGTTCGCTCCGGTCGAGCGACCGGCCGCGGGTGGTCGTCGGCGCCAAGACGTTCACCGAGCAGTACATCCTGGCCGGCCTGATCGGCGAACGGCTGCGCGCTGCCGGCTTTGCGGTCGAGGTGCGCGATGGCCTCGGCTCGACGGTGGTCTTCGAAGCCCTCGCCCAGGGCGAGGTCGACGTCTACGTCGACTACTCGGGAACCATCTGGGCGAACCACATGAAGCGCGAGGACGCCCCGGGCGCCGGGGACGTGCTGGCCGGAATCTCCGCGTGGCTGCGCGACCGACACGGCATCGTTCAGCTCGGCGCCCTCGGCTTCGAGAACGCGTACGCGCTGGCCATGCGGCGCGATCGTGCCCGGGATCTCGGCATCACTAGCCTGGCCGACCTGGCCGCACGCTCGCCCGAGCTGGCGATCGGCGGCGACTACGAGTTCTTCGCCCGGCCCGAGTGGCTCGCCGTCGCTTCGCGATACGGAATGTCCTTTCGCGAGCAGCGCAGCTTCGACTCGACGCTGATGTACGGGGCCGTGGTGGACGGTCACGTCGACGCGATCAGCGCGTTCTCGAGCGACGGACGCATCGCGGCCTTCGACCTGACGGTGCTCGACGATCCCCTGCAGGCGTTCCCGCCCTACGACGCCGTGCTGCTGCTCTCGCGCGCAGCGGCGCGGCGAGCGGCGCTGGTGGCCGCCCTCGAGCCCCTCGTCGGCGCGATCGACGACGACCGCATGCGAGACGCCAACCGGCGCGTCGACCTCGACGGCCGGCCCGTCGCCGACGCGGTCGCGGCGCTCGACGACGCGATCGACGGCCGCGCCACGCCCGCGCCGCGCTGACCGGCCGCCACGTGGCGGGAGGGCCACGACCCGCCGGCAGGCCTGTAACGGATCGGCGCAGACAGCATCTGTCACCAGACCCCCCCGCCCGGTCCATCGTTGCCTAGACTCTGCCGCTCTCGCCGAGGAGACCGCGTGGTTCACCCCCAGGTTCATCCCGAGGTCGATCCCGAGAGCTCCGCCGGCGCGCCGGGCGCCCCGCCGGAGCCGGCGGCGGCCGCCGTCCCGATTCCCACCGCCGCCGCGGAAGGCCACCGATCCGTCAGGCGCTTCACCGAGGCGCTCGTGTCATCGCTCGGCCCCGAGGACTGCGTCGCCCAGTCGATGCCCGACGCGAGCCCGGTGAAGTGGCACCTCGCCCACACGACGTGGTTCTTCGAGACGTTCGTTCTCGTCCCGTACGCGCGCGACTACGAGGCCTTCCACCCCGGCTTCGGGTATCTCTTCAACTCGTACTACGTGGGCGCCGGCGAGCGACACGCCCGGCCGATGCGCGGCGTCCTCACGCGCCCCTCCCTCCGCGAGGTGTTCGCCTACCGAACGCACGTCGACGAGCACGTGACGCGGCTGCTCGACGAGCCCGACCATCCGGACGCCGCCGAGATCCGCCGGGTGATCGAGATCGGCCTCCACCACGAGCAGCAACACCAGGAGCTGATCCTCACCGACCTGAAGCACCTGTTCGCCCAGAACGCGCTCTTGCCCGCCTACCGGCCGCCCCTTCCGGCCACCACCGGGTCCGCCGGCGCGCTGGGCTGGATCGACGTGCCGGAGGGCGTCCACGCGATCGGCCACGCGGAAGACGGCTTCTGCTTCGACAACGAGCGGCCGGCGCACCGTGTCTTCCTCGAGCCGGCGAAGCTCGCCGACCGGCTCGTCACGAACGGCGAGTTCCGTGCCTTCGTGGCAGACGGCGGCTACCGGCGGCCCGAGCTGTGGCTCGACGTGGGCTGGGCGACCGTCCAGCGCGAGGGCTTCGCACAGCCCCTCTACTGGCACGGCGGACCCGACGGCTACAGCGAATTCACCCTGGCCGGCGAGCGCGACCTGTGCGACGCCGAGCCGGTGTCGCACGTGAGCTTCATCGAGGCCGACGCCTTCGCACGCTGGGCCGGGGCGCGGCTCCCCACCGAAGCCGAGTGGGAGGTGGCCTGCGGGTCGCGTCCCGTCGCGGGTTGCTTCGTCGAGAACGGCCGGCTGCACCCCTCGGCGGCGAACGAGCGCGAACCCGGCGAGGCGGCGCAGCTCTACGGCGACGTCTGGGAGTGGACGCGCAGCAGCTATGCGCCCTACCCCGGGTTCCGCCCCGAGTCGGGCACGCTCGGCGAGTACAACGGCAAATTCATGTGCGACCAGCTGGTGCTGCGCGGAGGATCGTGCGCGAGCGCGCGGTCGCACCTTCGCCGGAGCTACCGGAACTTCTTCTACGCCCCCAACCGCTGGCAATTCTCGGGAATCCGCCTCGCCAAGGACACCTCGTGAGCCGAACAGCCGCCGCACGCGTCATGCCCGTCCACGACCTGCACCCCGAGCCCGACGACATGCTGGCCGAGGTGATCGAGGGCCTGTCGGCCGACGAGAAGACACTGCCCTGCAAGTACTTCTACGACGCCCGGGGCTCGAAGCTCTTCGATCGCATCTGCGAGCTCGACGAGTACTACCCGACGCGCACCGAGACCGGCATCCTCGAGCAATGCAGCGCCGATATCGCCGACGCGATCGGCCCGGGCGCGCTGGTGATCGAACTCGGCAGCGGCAGCAGCACCAAGACACGCATCCTGCTCGAGAGCCTCGTCGACCCGGCCGGCTACGTTCCCCTCGACATCTCGCGCGAGCACCTCGAGGACGCCGCCAATCGCGTCGGCGACGAGTTTCCGGGCCTGCCGGTCTGGCCCGTCTGCGCCGACTTCACCGAGCCGATCGCCCTGCCCGGCGTCTCCGTGGACGAGCGCAAGCGCCTCCTCTTCTTTCCGGGCTCGACGATCGGCAACTTCGGCGAAGAATCGCGAATCGCCGTGCTGCGGCGGATGGCCGCGCTGTGCGAAGGGCACACCGGGCGCCTGCTGATCGGCATCGACCTCGTCAAGGACGTCAAGCAGCTCGAGCGTGCGTACGACGACGCCGAGGGAGTCACCGCGGACTTCAACCGCAACCTGCTGCGCCGGATCAACCGCGAGATCGACGCCGACTTCGATCTCGAGCGCTTCGCCCATCGCGCACGCTTCGACGCCGACCGCTCACGGATCGAGATGCACCTGGTGAGCGCCGCCGATCAGGTGGTGCGGGTCGACGATCGCAGCTTCCACTTCGAGTCCGGCGAGACGATCTGCACCGAGCACTCGTACAAGTTCACGATCGACAGCTTCGGCGATCTGGCCGCCCGCGCGGGCTGGACCCTCGAGCGGTCGTGGACCGACCCCGAGCGCCTCTTTGCGATCCTGCTGCTCTCGGCCGCCTAGCCGTCAGCGCCAGCCCCGTCGTTGGCGCGCCGTTCCCGCTCGACTCCGATCGGCGGCCGAAGGAAGATGCTCCCATGACGCAAGTAGACCCGATCGACGTTCTCATCGTAGGCGCGGGGGCTTCCGGCGCGGCGGTGGCCTGGAGTCTCGCAGAGACGGGGATGCGCATCGTCTGCCTCGAGCAGGGGGGGTGGCCCGACCCCAGCGAGTACCCGAGCACGAAGCCCGACAACGAGCTCCTGCAGCTCGGTCCGCACTCCTACGACCCCAACGTCCGGCGCCGGCCCGAGGACTATCCGATCGACGTCAGCGACTCGCCGATCTCGATCGCCAACTTCAACGGGGTCGGTGGCGGCACCGTGCTCTACGCGGGGCACTTCCCTCGCTTCCATCCCTCGGATTTTCGCACCCGGACACTCGACGGAGTAGGAGACGACTGGCCCCTCGACTATCAGCGACTCGAGCCCTTCTATGCACAGAACGATCGCATGGTGGGTGTTGCGGGGCTGGACGGGGATCCCGCGTATCCGCCCAAGGAAGTCCAGCTGCCCCCGGTCCCGCTGGGCCTGGTGGGAGAGAAGCTGGCCGCGGGCTTCAACAGGCTCGGGTGGCACTGGTGGCCGTCGGATAGCGCCATCGCGACGCGTCCCTACGAGGGGCGCGATCGATGCGTGAACCTCGGCCCGTGCATGAGCGGCTGCGCGCAGGGCGCCAAGTCGAGCACGGACCTCACCTATTGGCCCGCGGCGCAGCGCGCCGGCGTCGAGCTTCGCACTCACTGCCGTGTCCGCGAAGTGCTGGTCGACGACGACGACATGGCGACTGGCGTCGTCTACTACGACGAGGACGGAAACGAAGATCGGATTTCCGCGGAGATCGTGATCCTCGCGTGCAACGGCATCGGGACCCCCCGCCTGCTGCTGAACTCCACGTCGAAGCGCTTTCCGGAAGGGCTCGCCAACCGGACGGGACTGGTGGGCAAGAACCTCATGCACCACCCCTACGCGTATGTACAGGGCGTCTTCGAGGATCCGCTCGATAGCTACAAGGGGCCCATCGGCTGCGCGCTATGGAGCCAGCAGTTCTACGAGACCGATTCCTCTCGGGGCTTCGTTCGAGGCTACACCCTGCAGTCGAGCCGCGGATTCGGGCCCTTGACGACGGCTTTGATGGGCATGCAGAGCGGCAGAGTGAGCTGGGGGGAGGGGCATCACGACAGCTTCGGCGCGTACTTCAACCGGGTGGCTGCCCTGTCGGCGATCTGCGAGGACCTGCCCGAGCTCCACAACACGGTGACGCTGGATCCCGAGCTGGTCGACTCCGACGGGATTCCCGCGCCGAGGGTCACCTATCGAGTGGGGGAGAACACCCGGAACATGTTGCAGCACGGCGCGGAACGGGCGTCCGATGTGCTGCGAGCCGCCGGAGCACGCGACGTCATCGTGCAGGCCCCGCTGCGCAACGCCGGGTGGCACCTGCTGGGGACCGCGCGGATGGGCGTCGACCCGGAGCAGTCGGTCGTCAACGAATGGGGCCGTGCCCATGACGTAAAGAACCTCTTCATCGTCGACGGAAGCATCTTCGTCACCTCCGCCGGCGTCAATCCGACCCCCACCATCCAGGCCCTGGCGCTCTACATCGCCGACCAGATCAAGAGCCGCCTGGAGAACCTCTTCGACTGAATCGGAGCGAACGTGGCCCACGAAGAACACGAGCGCGGGACGGCGGCCGCGGAGACCGACGACCTCTCTCTGCTGCTCTCGCTCGTAGAAGCGCTGATACCGGCACGAGACGCTCACGGCGCCATGCCGGCGGCGTCTGACCTCCCGGAGTTTCGCGGTCTCTCCTCCCAGGAGGCGGCCCTCCTCTACGGTCCGGCCCTGGAGTGGCTGCGGGGCCGGGACCGGGTAGCGGGGCCGCCCGGCTTTGCGTCGCTCGACCGGCAAGCCCGCCAGGCGATTCTTCGGGAACTCGAAGAAGAAGCTCCGGATGTCGTGAACAACGCCTTCGTCCAGACCGCGATGCGATACTACGCTTCCGATGCGGTAGCCCGGGCCCTGGGGCTCGAGGCGCGGCCCCCGCACCCTCGAGGGTACGGTCTGGACGAAACGAACTGGGCCCTGCTCGATCCGGTGAGAGCGATGGAGCCCCTCTACAAGACGATCCCAGGGCAAGGAGAGAAGACATGAAGCTCGAGAGCGCAACAGCCTACGCGATCCAGACGCCGCCCCCGAACCTGGGCGGAGTGTTCTGGTTCTTCGTTCGGCTCGAAACCGACGACGGGCGCGTGGGCTGGGGCGAGTGCGCGATTCTCTTCAGCATGTACGGCCTCCATCGCTCTTTCTCGCAGCTGGTCGAGGACAACTTCGATCGTTACTTGCGAGGGCAGGACCCCCTCAACCGCGAAGCGCTGACGAAGCGCATGTACGAAGGTCTCACGAGCCAGAGCGCCGGATATTTTTCCGCCGGCGTCATCAGCGCCTTCGACGTCGCCATGTGGGACATCTGCGGAAAGCACTTCGACGCGCCCGTGTGCGATCTCCTCGGTGGGCGCTACCGGGAGCGAATCCGCACCTACACCTACATCTACGCCGACCTCGCCGAGGGAACGATGGCCTCCACGACCGGGGATTGGAGCGAAAATCCCCAGAGCGTGGCCGATGCGGCGCGCCGGTTCGTGGACGAGGGATTCACCGGCCTGAAGCTGGACCCGATCCCGTACGCCGGGCCCGCGGCGCCGCGCGAGTTTCCGATGCGCGTCTACGACCAGGCGGAGCGGACCGTCGAGGTCCTTCGCGAGGCGATCGGGACCGAGGCCGACATCCTGATCGGAACCCACGGGCAGATGACACCCTCGGTCTCCCGTCGGCTCGCACGGCGGCTCGAGAAGTTCGACCCCCTCTGGCTGGAGGAGCCCTGCCCGCCCGAGAATGCGGAGGAAATGGCGCGGATTGCTGCGAGCACGACGATTCCCATCGCAACGGGCGAGAGACTGGCCTTCATCTACGACTTTCAGCGGTTGTTCTCGAAAGGGGCGTGCCACTACGCACAGCCCGACCTGGGAAGCTGCGGAGGTTTCACCGGGGCCCGGCAGATCGCTTCACTCGCCGAGGCCCACTACGTCCTGATGGCGCCGCACGTGTGGGGAGGCCCGATCATCACGGCAGCGGCCCTCCAGCTCGACGCGGCCATTCCGAACTTCCTCATCCAGGAGAGCATCTACAAGTCGGGATTGTTCTTCGACGAGATCTTGAAGGATCCCTTCGTCTGGGAGGACGGCGACCTGCTGCTGCCCGACCGCCCGGGGATCGGCTTCGAGTTGGACGAGGCCAAGCTCGAACAATACGCCGTGAAGCACTGACCGGAGCGGCGGCGGCCCGGGTGCGACGAGTCACTCGAGTTCGGTGCTGGCGAGAGCCCATCACTGCAGGCTGATCGTCAGCAGCCTCTGGTTGTTCGTGCAGAGCACCATCACCTCGGTCCCCGCGCCGTTTGTGAAGTGTGCCTGGGACGGGCCGCTGCACGAGTCGGCGACCGGGAAGAAGCGGTTGGTCGTCACCACGCCGTCCGCCTCCACGACGAGCACGTTCACCGAGTCGTCTTCGAGATTCGAGATGGCCGCCATCACGCCGGTGCCGGCGGGGTTGGGGATGAGGTTGATCCCGTAGGGGCCGGCCCCGACGGCTTCGGTCTGCACGATCGAAGGCGTCACGTCGGGCGCGGGCCAGGTCACGGTCGTGACCGAGTCGCCCCCGAAGTTCGTCACCACGCACACGCCCTCGAGGCAGCGCACGAACGCCGGAACTGCGCCGACGGCACCGAGGTTCTGGTCGGTGCTCTCGGCCGCGCTCTCTCGCGGGTCGAAGAACCAGAGTTCGCCTGGAGGGTTCGGGGCACCCGGAGCAGACGGTTGGTCGACCACCACCAGCGCCTTGCCATCGAAGCCGCCCACGGCGCTGACGGCATTGAAGTCCGCTTGCCATTCGCCCTTCGAGCGCTGGAAGCCGGGGACCGAACCCCAGCCCGGGATGTCCGGCCTCCAGGTCTGGAACAAGACCTGATCACGGTCGAAGTCCGTGATGATCAAGCCCGTATCACGGCCATTCTGGTCGAGTGGACCGTGCACGAGATCGGTCACCCGTCCACCGGGGAAAAGGCGCGTGATGCCGAACGACATGAATTCCGGGAAGTATTCGTTGCGCCCGTAGCCGCTCGACGAGCGGAAGAAGACCCACTGGCTCGAATCCGGCGCGTGAAGGAAGATCGCGTCGAGCGGGGAGACGAACTCGTTCCGAAGCCGCTCTACCTCGAGCCCCGTCGAGAGATCCCAGACGCTGTAGCCGGCATCTTCACTCGAGAGCAGCACGTAATCCCGCGCCGGGTCGAGATTGAGAACATCCTGGGTGTCTCGAGTCGAGTTGTCGCCGAAGGGGTCGCCCGCATTGGCATTCATCGTACCGAGGGTCGGGCCGAACAAGGTGCCGACACCCTCGACGACGAAGTTGACCAGTAACAGGAACCCGATTTCCGGGTTGGGAGGTAGGTTGCAGGTCACCGAAAGCGTCTGTGTTGTGAGCGGGTCGCTGCCGTCCAGGTACTGGACTCTCACCGTCGTCTCGCCCTGCTTCAGGCACGGGAAGGCGACTTCCTGCTTGCTGCTGAGCCCCGTGGTGTCCAGATTGCTGACCGTAAGAAGGGAGCCTTCTGGCACCAAGGCGTCGTTGACCAGGGTGGCGGTGCTCGGATCGAACGATGGCTGCTTCGGCAAGAGGGTGGGATCGCCCAGGATCTCGGTGTCGGCTCGAATGAACGAGACGTCGACCGGGGCGTTGGGCCGCTGACTGTCGATCACGCTCTGGGTCGTCTCGATGATCGCGTTCTCGCCGACGAGCGCAGTCTGACTTTCGGGCGAGGCGGAGAGCAGCGTCCCCCGGCCTACGAGGAGCGGCTCGTTCGGGTCGTCGCGAATCGTGAAGGACAGCTCCGTGATATCGGGCGGCACGATTCCCCCGGGCAACATGAATTCGCCAAGCATCCGAATAATGAGCGAGAGGTCGCCGTCGGAGTCGACGTCGTCGATCACATTGAACTGGGCCCCCGTCATATCTTGATTCGCTTCGAGGCGCAGTACGGGGTTTCCGCTCTGGTCGGTCTCGCCCAGCCAGTTGTAGTCGACCCCCTCCTGTGCGTCGCCCGCGAATTCGAACGGAATCTGTAGCGCGAAGCTCGCTGGCGGGTCGAGCATGGCCCTGATCGAAAAGGTCCCGTGCTCTCCGTTGCTTTCGGTCTCCGGAAGGAAAAACGACACCTTCGGTGGAGGCGGCCGGCAGTCGACGGACTTCTGCAGCACGACGGTGGAATGGATGAATTTTCCGGGCACCTCGATGGGGCTAGCTTCATCCCCCAGTGCCAAGCGGCGGCCGTCTCGGAGGCGGATATCTACCACGACAAGAAAGGAGCCGACGCCGCCCGGCAGTACGCACGCGTACTTGTACGTATAGACCGGGGGATCGGGATCCACAGCGGATGTGCGGTGGACAGGCGGTACCGAGAAATCGGTTTCTGTGAAAACGAAATGTGAGATCGGGTTCAGCACCTGTTCGCCCCGTTTGAATCCATGCGTGACCTCGAATTCGTCGCCGGGCGCGATCGGCCCGTCGGGAAGACCATCAGCTAACCAACTCCCGAAGATGCCCAACCGCACTTCGAGCGTGGAGAAGTGGGCGATTTTGCCCGAGACGACGACGCTGCCGTCGTCCAGATCGAAAGCGACCTCGACCCCCTCGAGTGGCTCGGCCACGCCGTCGCCGTCGACGCTGACGGCCGTCACAAGAGGAACCTCCCAGCCGGTCGCTGTGCGGGTGGCGGGCACATCCTCGAGCCGGAGCGTGAAGTCGGCGGGCGTGCTGAAAACCAGCCCGTCCGGCTCGAGCTCGTAGACGACACCGCGGCCCGGGTCGAACCCACCCTCCAGATCAGGGTGCAACGCGGCACCCGGAACCTCGGTCATCGTAATGGTCGTCGCGGCAGCGAGAGCCGTGGCGGGGACATCGAGCCGCAGCTTGCCGCTGGCGGTCTCCACGCTGCCGCCGTCCACGGCCTGGATCGCGGCGGTACCCGCGTCGGGCGAGGCCCCCGGGACGGGGTTGGAACCGCCGCAGGCAGCCAGCAGCAGGCCCGCCAGCACGGCAAGGACGCTCGCGCTGCAAGGAATGGGGTGCCGCGCGGCGGGGCGGCGAGGCAAGCGGGAGACTGACGGGAAGCGGATGGCGTTCAGCATGAGGAGCGGCTCGACCTCCGGCCTCTCGAAGCGAGGCCACGGATCGATCCTGGGCCCGCCCTTCCGAGTTGACAATTGCAATTTTTTTTGATTGCATGGCAAGTAGCAGATTCGCGACAGCCTCCGCGCAGCCGGAAGGCCTTCCCGGGGCCTCTTTCTCGACCGCGATGCGCCCCGCGCGGCTACGACGGGAGCCCCGATGAGCCCCGCCCGAGGGAAGGGCAAGCCTTCCGATCCGACCGGCTACGCCCACCTGGGGCCGCGAGCCCGGGCCCTGTGTCAGTGGCTCGCCGACCGCAACTTCGACTTCCGCGCCGCGGCGGCCGAGCGCGGCGTGGAGCCTGCGGGCCTCTATCGCGAGTGGCTGGAAGTGCTCGACTGGAACCAGTCGCTCGCCGCCCGCATCTACCGCAGGCCCGGGCTCGGGGGCGCGGTGACACGCCAGGCGATCGAAGCGCAGATGAGGTCGTTTGGCGTGAAGCGGCCACCCAACGTCATGCGATCGCTCGAGGGGCAAGGGGTCGAGGGCGGGCTCTCGGCGCTGCGCGACGCGCATTCGTTCATCCGGACCGCCACCTCGCGCGAGCGGCTCTGCTGCGAGCAGCTTCTCGAGCTCGCGTCGACGTGGCAGCGCCTTCGCTCTCACGAGCGCGCGCGCGCCGCGCTCGTCGACGTAGTGAGACTGGCTCGGTACATCGGCGACCCCGAGATCGTCGCGCGCGCCATCCGGCCGCTCTCGTACTCGGCCTTCCAGGTCTCGCGCTACGGCACGTACGACCGCGAGGCCGTCGATCAGCTCGATGACTGGATTCCCATGCTTCGCGAGTCGGGCGCACGGGCGCCGCTGGCGCTCGCCCTCGCGCACCTCGCGTTCGAGCTGATGGTCTCGCGCGATCCGGCCGAGCGCGACCGTGGTCGCCGATCCATCGGCGAAGCGCTCCCGCTCGCCGAGGCGTCTGGCGATGTCGAGTGCCGCACCATCGTGAAGGGATTCGCCACCGCGCTGCGCAGCGGCCCCGACGACCTCGACGCGCGTCTCGCTCTACTCGCGCCGGAGATCGAGCACGCGGAAGAACTCGATGTCGACGCCCGCTTCACACTTCTCTACACGCACCTTACCGATCTGGTGGAGGCCGCGCGCTTCGAGGAGGCCGATACGATCGTCGACCGCCTGCGCGGCCTCGAAGCCGACTGCAGCGCCCCGTGGCCCGAGCGCCCGCGCGCCGTGCTGGCCGTGATGCGCGGCGAGTGGAGCAAATCGCGCCAACTCTCGACCCCGCGAGCGGGCGCGCCGCTGGAATCGGCCGCCCAGATTCTGGGGCTGCTCCAGTACGATTCGATGCTGCTGCGCGGCGAGTGGGACGAACTCGAGACGGCGACGCGCTGGAGCAGCAACGACAACCCCGGCGCCCTGATGGAGCGGCTGATGCTCGCGCGCGTCCTCTCACTGCAGGGGCGCGGCGAGGAGGTGCGAGCCGATTTCGAGGAGTGGGCGCGCGACGACTTCTCGCTCGTGCGCCGCGACCTGGTGTATCTGGCGAATCTCTGCATGCTGGCCGATCTGGCGCACGAACTCGACGATCCCACGCAAGCAGAGGCGCTCCACGAGAGGCTTTCGCCCTACCGCGATCGCATCGTCGTCATCCGGGTCGTGGCGGCGGCACGAAATCCGGTCGCGCACGCGCTGGCGCGACTCTCCACGACCCTCGGCGAGTGGAAACGCGCGAGCGCGGAGTTCGAGCAGGCGCGCCTGCTCGCGCGACGGGCGCGGGCAGGGCCGTGGCTCGCGTGGATCGAATACGACCATGCCGGCATGCTCGTGCGGGCCGGGGACGTGGAGGACGCGCAGCGGGCGGGGCGGCTGGCGGAGGACGCTGCGGCGTTGGCGCGTTCACTGGGGATGAGCTGGCTTGCGCGGCGGGCGGCGGAGGTGGCGTCGAGCGAATAGGTCTCGGATCGCGGACCTGCCTTCAACCCGGCAGTTTCGGAAAGGGACCCTGGGGCTCTCGGGGCATGATGCCCTCAGCGAAGGGGAGCGGGACGCGAAACGTCACGATGTAGACCACTTCGTGATCGACCGCGCCTTCCGCGTGCCATGCGCCCTTGGGAAGAATCAGTCGATCCCCCGCCGCGAGCGGGATGCGCTCCTTGTTCTCGTCGAGGAGGTACGTCTCGCCGCTGAGCACGTAGCCGATGATGTCGTGATCGTGGTAGTGGAGAGGCAGCTCGGGCGAGCGGCCGGAAACATACGTTGTCGGCCAGAAGCCCGTTCGGGCGATGTCCGACATGACATCGGCATGAGACGCGAAGACATTCTTCTCGACGACGACTCTGGCCATGGCGGGCCTGTCCCTTCTTGGATGATCGGGCTCGGACGATCGGGCTTGGATGATCGGCGAGGACCGCGCCGCCTCGCCCAGCGGCGATTCCCGCGCTCAGCCGATGGCGCCGGCTGAGCGCAGCTCGTCGATCTCTTCTCGACTCTTCCCCAGGCGTTCGAGCACGGCATCGGTGTGCTCCCCCAATTTCGGCGCCGGTCGGTGGATCTCGGAAGGCGTCCGTTCGAAGCGGGCCGGCGGCCTGGGCTCGCGAATTCGGCCCATGGCGGGGTGATCGCTTTCGATCAGCGTTTGGTTCGCGACGATCTGGGGGTGCTCTGGCACTTCATCCGGCCGGAGGATGGGGCCGCAGGGCACGTCGTGCTCGGCGAGCCGCTCGATGATCGCATCGGTCTCCCACTCGGGGAGGTCGGCGCCGAGGGCCGCGCGGAAGGCTTCCAGGTTCTGCAGGCGCGCTTCGTTGGTCGCAAAGCGCGGATCGACCAGCAGCTCTTCCTTGCCGACGGCGACCAGGAGGCTCGTCATCTGCTGTTCGGTGACTGCCGCGATGGTCACGTAGCCATCCGCGGTCTGGGTGGGTTGGTAGGTGGTGGCGATGCCGGGCAGCTTGAGGGCATCTTCCTCGAGCAACATGGTATTGACATGGCCGTCGGGCCAGAGAAAGGACAGGCTGGCGTCGAGCATCGAGAGGCGAACGTGTTGCCCTCCTGCCCCGCGTTCGCGCGCGAAAAGAGCTGCAGTGATCGCCTGGGCGGCAGTCAGGGCAGTCGACTTGTCGCACCAGGTTTGTCGCATGAATTCCGGCTTTTCGTTGGGATCCGTGGACTGCACGTACGGTGCGCCGATCATGCCCTGCAGGATGTGGTCATAGGCGGGGCGTTGGACGAAGGGGCCCGATTCACCGAAGGCATTGAGTGAGACGTAGATCAGGTTCGGGTTTTCCCTCTGGAGAAGCTCGGCGCCCAGGCCCAGGCGATCGATGACACCGTTGCGGAAGTTCTGGATGAAGACGTCGGCGTCCTTCGCGAGCGCCTTGACCAACTCGAGGCCCTCGGGCTCCTTCAAGTCGACCACGATCGATTGCTTGCTTCGGTTGCACGACGCAAACAGAGACGTGACGCCCCCTCGTTGCGAGCCGAGGTAGCGCATGATGTCCCCGATCCCTGGAGACTCGATCTTGATGACCTCGGCCCCCTGGTCGGCAAGCATCATGGCGGCGAGCGGGCCCGTGATCATGGAACTGAGCTCGAGGACGCGAATTCCTTCGAGGGGACCGGACATGGGGGCACCTTTCTCGATCGGATTCAGATCAGCAGACGGAGTAGAGGGGAGACATCGACGGGGATGGCGGACACGGTCAGAACTCGTAGACCAGGTTGCCATAGTACTTGACGTTGTTGCGCTGCTGGAGCCGGGGGGGCACCACTCCGGGGACGGGCACGCTCGTGTCGATCGACTTGTCGTATTCGTCCGTCACACCGACCTTGAGGCTCAGCCCGTCGATCGCCGTGACGGCGATCTGATAGGAGGCATTGGCCAGGACGCGAAACTCGAACTGCCCCTGCGCATTGGTCCTGAAGTTCGGAAAGAACGTGACGTCGGCCGAGAACTCGTGGCCCTCGAAGGGACGCCAGGACCCGCTCAGCCCTACCACGCCTTCGGGCTTCCAGGCCCGGTTCACGATCACTGAGTTCACCTCGGTTCCCTGGGTACGCGCGAAACCGGCACCGATCTCGGCGCTCAAGTCGTAGTCGTCCTGCCGAAAGATGTCGTAGCCGAGGCCGCCGTTGCCCGAGATCCGGTGCCGCCAGTCCTGGAACTGATCGTACTGGTATCGGCCGGCCAGGAACAAGAAGAACCGCGACTCCTTGAGCAGGAAGTCGTGCTTGTAGCCGGCCGTGAAGGCGTTGGTGTTTCGCACGCTGTTCTGGCTGGCGTAGAAGTAGCTGCTGTCGAAGGTGCCCCGGAACGCATCTGTCTTCTTGCTGATGTCGAGGGAGCCGTTCACGCTGGCGTCCTGGGAGTTGCCGGTCGAGCCACCGAACCCGAATCCGAAGGCGCGCTCCCAGCCCTCCATGAAGCGCGTGCCGAACAGCCCGGGCTCGGGGGGGTCGGGGGGCTTCAGGGCCGACCGCGGCACGGTGATCTCGCCGAGCTGCGGGTGCTCGACGACCAGGCTGTCCTCGGTCTCGGAAACGATGGTCACGTCCATGGTGTCGCCGTTCTCGAGCTCGATCTTTTCGGCGACGGCCGGTGCGACGGCCAGGGCCAGCAAGCCGACGGCCACGATCAGACTACGCATGATCCCCCTCTGTTCTTTTCGATTCGACGCACACGAGGCCCATCCCCCGGATGCGAGCGGCTTTGGGACAGACTGACCCCGAGCGACACGCCGGGCCTCCCTCCGCTGCGATTGGACGAGGAGGGGTCAGTGCGGCTGCTGGGTCGGCATGTCGATGACGTGCAGATCCTGCTGCGGGAAGGGAATCGAGCAGCCACCGGCCTCGAGTCCCTCCTTGAGGGCGCGCGTCAGCTCGAACCGCGTCGGCCAGTAGTCGCCGGCCTTCACCCACGGCCTCACCACGAAGTTCACCGACGAGTCGGCCAGCTCGGCCACCGCGATGGTGGGCGCCGGGTCGGCGAGCACTCGCGCCTCCTTGGCGATCACGTCCTCGATGATCTGCTTCGCCCGGCCGAGATCGTCCGAGTACGACACGCCCATCACCAGATCGATGCGGCGGTTCTCGTTGACGCTGTAGTTCTTGATGACCGCGCCGTACACCGCCGAGTTCGGAACTGTGATCTGCACGTTGTCACCGGTGTTCAGGATCATCGAGAATATGCCGAGCTCGGCGATCGTCCCCGAAACTCCGGCCACCTCGACGAAGTTGCCGATCTTGACCGGGCGAAAGATCAGCAGCATCACGCCCGCGGCGAAGTTCGAGAGCGTGCCCTGCAACGCGAGACCAACGGCCAGGCCGGCGGCACCGAGGACCGCGATGAGCGACGTGGTCTCGATGCCGAAGAGGGAGAGCACCGAGATGACCACTACCGTGAGCGTCAGGTAGTAGGCCATGCTGCTGAAGAACGGCACGAGCGCTTCGTCGATCTTGATGCGCTCGAGCGAACGGCCGACGCCGCGGCGCACCATGCCGGCCACCCAGCGTCCCACGATCAGCAGCGCGATCGCGCCGACGACCTGGATCCCCCAGGTCGAAACCAGCGCCACCGCCGCATCCACCATCTGCGTGCTCGCGTTCGTCACAGTGTCGCCATCCATGTGACCCCTCCTCGTTCACGCCACCGGGAACGGGCGACGCATCTCTTCGCGCCCGGGCTTCGTACGCGGGCCGAACATCCGGCCGTCCACGCTAGCCGAGGGATGCCCCGCTACAAGACTTCCCGCACGCTGTCCCGTATCGGAAACGCCCGGGTTTCGTGGGCTCTTCTCGGGGATGACACCCGGAAGTCACGGATGGAGCCCCTTCACTGGAAGGAGTATTCTAGTCCGACGCCCCGAGCGCGAAGCGTGCCGATCGACGGTGCGGGAGAATCCCATGTCGCAATCCCACCCCGAGCCGCCCTCTCCCGACTCGAAGTCCACCGACCATCCGCCGATCGGCTGGTACGGGGCCGACCCGATGGACCCCGCCCATCAGGACGACCCTTACCCCGGCTACCGACAGCTTCGCGAGACGCAGCCCATCAGCCTGACGCCCTTCGGCAACTGGCGGGTCTCGCGCTACGACGACTGCTGGCGCGTGCTCATGAAGCTGCCCTGCGGCATGCGCCGCACCGACGGGCTGTTGCCCGGACAGTCGCCCGACGACGAGCAGACAGGTCAGCCGTCGTTCATGCTGCTACAGGACGGCGCGGCCCACACGCGGCTGCGCAAGCTCGTCGCCAAGGCCTTCACGCCGCGGGCCGTCGAGTCCTGGCGGCCGCGCATCCAGGCCATCACCGACGACCTGCTCGACACCGTCGCCGACCGCGGTGAGATGGATCTGATCCGTGACCTCGCCCTGCCTGTTCCCGCGACGCTGATCTGCGAGCTGCTCGGCGTGCCGGTCGAAGATCGTGACCGCTTCACCCAGTGGACCGCCGACGCCACCCACGGCCTCGTCACGATCCGCGGTGGCTCACCGCCCGAGCTCGTCGAGCGTGTCGAGCGCGCCAGGCAGGGCCTCGCCGGCTACTTCTCGGCGCTGATCGACGAGCGGCGCGGCCAGGACCGCGACGATCTGATGAGCGTGCTGATCGCCGCCGACGAGACCGGCGACCGGCTCGAGCCCGGCGAGCTGATCGTGCAGTGCATCGGCCTGCTGATCGCCGGATTCGAGACCACCATCGGGCTGATCGGCAACGGGCTCACCACGCTGATCCAGCATCCGGACGAGCTCGCCAGGCTGCGCACCGATCCCGCGCTGATCGGCAGCGCGGTCGAGGAGTGCCTGCGCTACTCGGGCCCCATCACGATGACGGTGCGCGTCCTGCACGCGCCCGCCGAGTTCGACGGCTACGTGATCCCGACCAACGCCGAGGTGTCGGTGGTGACGGCCGCCGCCAATCGCGACCCGGCCCGCTACGAAGACCCCGAGCGCTTCGACGTCGGGCGCTGGACCCGGCAACCCGCTCCGCCCCCCCACATGGCGTTCGGGGGCGGCGTCCACTTGTGCCTCGGCGCCCACCTCGCGAGACTCGAGACGCAGATCGCGATCGGCTCGCTGGTGTCGCGCTTCGACGACCTCGAGCTGCTCGACGAGCGCACCGAGTGGGGCCGTTCGCTCTTCCGCGTGCCCTCGCGGGTGCCGATCAGCTTCCGCTCACCGGCGCCGCGCGCGGCAGCGTGAGTGCGAGCCGCGCGACCCCGTCGGGCGGGCGCGGCCACTTCCAGAAACCCTTCCCCAAGGAGACCCCCTCAATGCGCACTGGAATCGTCTGTTCATCGGTCGGCAACCCGAACGCCACGCTCGAAGACGTCGTCGGCGAGATCGAGCGGGCCGAGCAGCAGGGCTTCGAGTTCCTCTCGATCCCGAACATCTTCGGGGTCGACGCCATTACGGCCATCGCGATCGCGGGCCAGCGGACGAGCCGCATCGAGCTGGTGACGGGCGTCGTGCCGAGCCCGCCGCGGCATCCCGCCGCGCTCGCCCAGCAGGCGCTCACCACCCAGGCGGCGGCGGGCGGGCGCTTCGTGCTCGGCATCGGGTTGTCGCACAAGATCGTCATCGAGGACATGTTCGGGCTGTCCTACGCGCAGCCCGCCAAGCAGATGCGCGAGTACCTCGAGGTGCTGATGCCGCTGCTCGAGGGCAAGCCGGCTTCGTTCCAGGGCGACATCTACCGG
This sequence comes from uncultured Spirochaetaceae bacterium, assembly GCA_964515335.1. Classification (GTDB taxonomy): domain Bacteria; phylum Myxococcota_A; class UBA9160; order UBA9160; family UBA4427; genus TMED88. The sequence goes on along the minus strand of CAZETS010000044.1, from coordinate 2,379 downwards.
GTGAACGCGGGTCTGACGGTCGCCGGGGCCGGCCCGGTGCCGGTGCTCGTCGCGGCGCTCGGCCCGAAGATGCTGCGGTTGACCGGCGAGCTCGCCCACGGCACCACGACCTGGATGACCGGGCAGCGGACGCTCGCCGACCACGTGGTGCCGTCGATCGCCAAGGCGGCGGCCGACGCCGGCCGGGCGGCCCCCCGCATCCTGGCCGCGATCCCGATCGCGCTCACCAGCGACGTCGACGCCGCGAGCGCCGCCTGCGACCAGGCCTTCGCGATCTACCCCACGCTGCCGTCGTATCGCGCCATGCTCGATCGCGAAGGCGTCGAGCAGCCGTCGGGCATCGCGATGATCGGCGACGAGGCGACGCTGCGCGCCCGCATCGGCGAGCTGCGCGACGCCGGCGTGACCGACTTCGCGGCCAGCCCCTTCCCGGCCGGTGAAGGCGTCGTCGAGCGCACCGTGGAGTTCCTGCAGAGCGAGCTGTAGCGCAAACGCAAGCCGTTGCGGCGAGCAGGTCGGCCGGCGGCCGAGTAGAGAAGGCGGGGTGCCGTCGAGCGAACGACTCGCGTGGCTCGACCCGAGCGCGCGGGTGGTGTTGCTCGCGCGTGCGTTGCGGGCGTTCGCGTACGGGATGCTCTCGGTGGCGATCGCGCTGTACCTCGGCCAGCGCGGGTTGCGGCTGCCGCAGATCGGCCTCTTCCTCAGCGCGGGCGTGGTGGGCGGTGCCATCTACGCGCTGGGCCTCGGCGCGCTGGTGGATCGGCTGGGTCGCCGCCTGACGCTGATCGTGCTGACGCTCGCGACGGCGACCGCCGCGGCGGGCCTGCTCGTCGACGCTGGATTGCCCTGGCTGATCGCGTGCGCGGCCGCCGGCGCGCTGGCGGGCGTCGGCGGCCCGGGCGGCGCGGGCCCGGCACTGCCCCTCGAGCAGGCGATCCTCGCGGATCACTGCCCGGACGCGAAGCGCCCGACCCTCTTCGCCATCCATTCGGCGACCTCGACGCTCGCCATGGCGGTGGGCGGGCTCGCGGCCGGGCTGCCCGACTGGCTCGGTGAGCCCGAGCGGGGACTGACCTGGCTGGTCGCGGCGTTCGCGGCACTGCACGCCGTCGTGGCGCTCTGCTACGTGGCGCTGCCGCGTGAGGTCGAGACCGAGGCCCGCGGTCCCCGCTTCGCGAATCCCCTGCGCACGCCGTCCCGCCGGCTGATCCTGCGCTTGAACGGCCTGTTCGCCGTCGATCAGCTCGGCTCTTCGCTCACCACCGCCAGCCTGATGGCGTACTGGTTCCACGAACGCTTCGGCATCGAGCTGGCGGGGCTGGCGGCGCTGGCCTTTGCGGCCCAGCTGCTCGCCACGGCGTCGATGTGGCTCTCGGTGCTGATCTCGCGGCGCATCGGGCTCGTGCGCACCATGGTGTTCACCCACCTGCCGGCGAGCGCGCTGCTCGTCGCGCTGGCGTTCGTCGAGCAGCCGGCGGTCGGGGTGGCGATCTGGCTGCTGCGCGGACTGCTGAGCCAGATGGACGTCCCCGCCCGCGACGCCCTCACGATGGCGGTCGTCCAGCCCTCCGAGCGGATCGCGATGGCCAGCCTGACCCTGGTCGGCAAGAACGGCGCCGGAACGGTCGGCCCCGCCCTGGCGACTGGAATCTGGCAAGCGATCTCGCCGGCGGCGCCGATCGCGCTCGGCGGACTGCTCAAGACCGGCTACGACCTCGCCCTGTACGCCGTCTATCGCGACCTCGAGCGCGAACGCGGAAACTGAGAGGTGGCTCGAAGATTGAGAGGTGGCTCGAAGATTGGGCCCAAGACCACTCGAAGTTGTCGATTCGCGGTGGGTTTCGGCGCTTAGACGGCGAACCGTGCCTGGTGGACCCGGATCCGCGGTAGCCGCCTCGTCGGGATCCGTCCCCAGTAGCACCGCTCGAGCCAGGGCGAGAGCTCCCGCTCACGGGGAACCAATCGGGTCTTGAGGACCGCGCGAACCGTGAGCCGTTTCCCGATCACCCCGATCGTGACCCCCGGTGGCTCATCCCTCCGGTTCTCCGAAGTCGACTTCACGTAGTTGCGCCACACCGCGAAGATCGCCGCCCGGTAGAGCGCCCCCTGCCGACGCTTCGAGAACGCGATCGTCTCCCGTTTGTGGTTCGCACTGCTGTGGCGCAGCAACAGATCCGCCAGGTTCACCGGGAACAGCGGGTTGAGGGTCGTCCGGCTCGCCTTCGACGAGGTCGTCTCGTGCTGGATGGTCCGGTCCGGGAGCTGCCGCAGAGCCCTCGGGTAGCTCTGGTGTTCGTCCGAGAGGATCGTCGCCGAGGCCCCGCGTGGCACGATCCGGCCGACCAGCTCCTTGACGCTGTCCCGGGTGGCCTGGGGGGC
>CAZETS010000043.1:166-51305 GCA_964515335.1 uncultured Spirochaetaceae bacterium | reverse complement strand
AGAGGGTCTTTCATCGGCTGGTCGGAGGATCTTGCCTGCGTCAGATCAGCCGAGAGCTCGGCGTCGCCCCCGCTACCGTGCAGCGCCACACCGAGCGACTCGGCCGCCACTGTCTGCTCTTCCACGAGCGACTGAGGCCGAAAGGGGCTCCCGCGGAGCCCCTGGTGCTGGACGGCTTCCGCACCTTCGAGCACAGCCAGTACTGGCCCTTCGATCTGAATCTCCTCGTCGGCACCTCCCACTACGTCTACGGGTTCGGAGAGGCCGAGCTGCGCAGGAGCGGCACGATGAGGCCCTCCCAGAAGGCAAAACGGGCCCGACTCGAAAGGCAGCACGGACGCCCCGCCCCCCAGGCCACCCGGGACAGCGTCAAAGAGCTGGTCGGCCGGATCGTGCCACCCGGGGCCTCGGCGACGATCCTCTCGGACGAACACCAGAGCTACCCGAGGGCGCTGAGGCAGCTCCCGGACCGGACCATCCAGCACGAGACGACCTCGTCGAAGGCGAGCCGGACGACCCTCAACCCGCTGTTCCCGGTGAACCTGGCGGATCTGCTGCTGCGCCACAGCAGTGCGAACCACAAGCGGGAGACGATTGCTTTCTCGAAGCGTCGGCAGGGGGCCCTCTACCGGATGGCGATCTTCGCGGTGTGGCGCAACTACGTGAAGTCGACTTCGGAGAACCGGAGGGATGAGCCGCCGGGGGTCACGATCGGGGTGATCGGGAAACGGCTCACGGTTCGCAAGGTCCTCAAGACCCGATTGGTTCCCCGGAAGCGGGAGCTCTCGCCCTGGCTCGAGCGGTGCTACTGGGGACGGATCCCGACGAGGCGGTTGCCGCAGATCCGGGTCCATGCGGCACGGTTCGCCGTCTAAGCGCCGAAACCCACCGCGAATCGACAACTTCGAGTGGTCTTGGGCCCAATCTTCGAGCCACCTCTGAAGTAGTGGTAGAAGCTTGCGGCAGATGTCTCCGCCTTACGGGCGATCTCGACCACCGAGATGTCGAGCACGCTGCGCTCGCCCAGCAGCTCGGCGGTGGACTCGAGAAGGCGTCCGCGCGTGCGGCGGGCGCGCCGGCCGAGGGCCCCTCGCCCTACCCGCCGCCCTTGGGCATCCGCAACGGGCCCCGTAGACTGGACACATGGCAGCGCCCGACGACCGGGCCCCGGTCGCGGCGGCCGTGGGCGATCTCTACTCCAACGCCTACCTCCGCTACGCGCTCGGCCTGCTGACGGCCGTGTACGTCGTCAACTTCGTCGACCGTCAGATCCTCTCGATCCTGCTGCAATCGATCAAAGAGGACCTCGGCCTCTCCGATCTGCAGCTCGGCCTGCTGTCCGGCACCGCCTTCGGGATCTTCTACGCCACGCTCGGCGTGCCGATCGCACGGGTCGCCGACCGGGTCTCGCGCAAGGGCGTGATGGCGGTGTGCCTGACGATCTGGAGCGGCATGACGGCGCTCTGCGGCACGGCGTCGGGCTTCTTCACGCTGCTCGTCTACCGCATCGGCGTGGGCATCGGCGAAGCCGGTGGCAGCCCGCCCGCGCACTCGATGATCTCGGACTACTTCCCCGTCGAGCGGCGTGCCACGGCGCTCGGCATCTTCTCGCTCGGCGTCCCCCTCGGCATCATGGTCGGCTTCATGGCCGGGGGCTACATGAACGACATCCTCGGCTGGCGGACGGCCTTCATGATCGTCGGCCTGCCGGGGGTGCTGCTCGCCTGCATCGTGATGCTGACGCTGCGCGAGCCGCCGCGCGGGCTGTCGGACGCGTCGCCGTCGAAGGCCGACGAGGCGCCGCCCCGGGTCGGCGAGGTGATCCGCTTCCTCTGGCGCAGCCGCTCGTTCCGCCACAACGGGATCGCCTCGGGGCTGTACGCCTTCGTGGGCTACTCGACGACGAACTGGATGCCCCCCTTCCTCGAGCGCTCCCACGGCATGTCGTCCAGCGACGTGGGAACCTCGCTCGCGTTGGTCATCGGCATCGGGGGCGGCCTGGGCATCTACCTGGGCGGCACGCTGACCGACCGGCTCGCCGTCCGCGACCAGCGCCTGCGCATGCGCTTGCCCGCCTGGGCGATGTGGCTCTCGGTGCCTCCCGGCTTCGTCCTGTTCACCACCGATCACACAGCCCTCGCGCTCGCGATGTACATCTTGCCGGCCTTCCTGGGCCTGATGTACCAGGCTCCTTCGCTCGCGCTCGCACAGTCCCTGGCGACACCGCGCATGCGCGCCACGGCGGCCGCGATCCTGCTGTTCATCATCAACATCATCGGACTCGCCCTCGGCCCCCCGGCCACCGGGCTGCTCAGCGACCTGCTCGCGGACCGATTCGGCGAGGATGCGCTCCGTTACGCGATGCTGATCACTTCACTCGTGCTGCTGTGGTCCGGCGTGCACTTCTGGCTGGCGTCGCGAACGCTCGCCGACGACATGGAGTTCGCCCATCGGGCCAGCGAGCGCGAGGCGGCAGGCGAGGCGATCTGGGGCTGACCCCGGCGAACCGACGCTCGGCATCCCGTCGGCGCCGGTCTCTTGGTGCAGCGTGAGATCGCCGGTCATGGCCGGCGAGCGGACCGTATCGTGACCGACCCGGCCGGCGTCGTCGGTTGCAGACCCCTGCCTCGAGCCACAGCGCCCTGATGTGCGCCTTCTCGCCTCAGCGGCAGGCGTCGTCGAGGAACGAGAGCACACTTCGCGCGAGGGCGATGCGCTTGGACGAGAAAGCGTGGTCGGCGTCGAGCACGACCACCCGCGCATCGCCGCCCGCCCGGGTCACGGCGGCGGCGAGATCGTGTGCGGTGGACTCGGGCACCACGCGGTCTCGCGCCCCGGCGACGAGCAGGAGCGGCCGGTCGGCGAACTCGTCGGCTCGCGCGGTCAGGTCGAAGCGCTCGCGGGCCACGACGAGTTCGCCCACCAGCCGCTCGCCCGAGGTGCCCGCCAGGCGCCCCTGCATCGCCGCGTCGAGAGAGCCCGCGGTGCGCGCGGCGCCCGGCGCACCTGGATCCGGCGGCACGCGCCCCACGAGGTTCGCGGCCGCGAGGCCGACCGCGCAGTGGACCGCTTCGGGCAGCTCGGCGGCGGCGGCGATCGCCAGCATGCCGCCCATGCTGTGGCCGACGAGGGCGATGCGCCGCGGATCGGCGCGGTGCTCGCTCGACCAGTCCGGCGAGCCCACCCGGCGCGTCACCGCGATCACGTCGTCGAGCGCGTGGCCGAAGCCGAAGTCGCCGCCGCTCCCCCAGGCCCCCCGATAGTGGAAGAACACCACGTTCCAGCCGCCGCGCCGCAGCGCCTGCGCGAGATCGAGGTTGCGCTCGTTTCCCGGGAAGCCGTGCAGCAGGATCACTGTCGGGTGCGGGCCCGGACCGGCGGCCTCGTAGGCGATCGCGTTGAGCCGCGCGCCCGCGCTCTCGAAGCCACCCTCCCAGACGAGCGCCGGGTAGGCGTCGTCCCGTGGTCGGTCCGAGACGACCGGATCGGGCGCACCCGGATCGCTCGCGCACGCCAGCCCGAACGCCACCGCGCACGTGGCGGCGCAGAGGGCTCGCCTACACCCCGCGCCCTCGCTCACTCCCGTGGTCGCCATGGCCGAGTTCCAGCATAGACGGCCCGCAGTGGATCTCCCACGACCGCGGGCCCGGTCCGCGGCTCGATCTCGACGCCGATCGGCACAGCGCGGGTGTCGCGCCCGCGACGGCTCGTGGCGGACCCGGCAGTCGTCTAGGCTTGATGCCACCGCCCGGGGGAGCCAGCGGATGGCCATCTTGCGCCTCAGCCACATCGGTCTCTGCGTGTCCGACCTCGATGCATCGAGGCGCTTCTATTGCGATCTGCTCGGCTTTCGCGAGGTGCACGCCCTCGACATCAGCGGCGAGCTGTCCGACAAGCTGCTCGAGCTGCCGGACGTCGACCTGCGGACCGTCTACCTCGAGCGGGACGGCGTGCGCCTCGAGCTGCTCCACTACCGCGAGCCCGGCCACCGCGGCGAGGGCGTCGTGCGCCCCATGAACGCTCTCGGACTGACGCACTTGTCGGTGCGCGTCGACGACCTCGAGGCGACGCTCGCGACGCTGCGCGAGGCCGGCACGCGCATCCTCGAGCAGACGCGGATCGACGATGCGGGGGCCGGCGTCGCGGTGGTGTTCGTCACCGATCCCGACGGCACCCGCATCGAGCTCGTCCAGCTGCCCGGCGATCCGGCCCGATTGCCGGCCGGCTGACCGCCGCGGCCGAGGACCTGGCGGGCCGCCCCTTCTCCCACACCGAAGGGCCGCCGAGCAGCGTCACGCGCAGCGCCGAGCGGATCGGCTAGCCCAGACGGCGCAGCGCGAACGCGCTTCCGATCCTACGCAAGTCGGAGAAGCTCTCCTCCTTGCGTTCACCGGTGGCCTTCGCGGAACGCTTCCCAACCGTCCCGGCGCGGGCGGCCTTCTTCTTCGCGCGCGCCTTGCTCTTCGCCCGACCCTTCTTCGCGGCGGCCTTCTTCGCGCGACCCTTCTTCGCCCGACCCTTCTTCGCGGCGGTCTTCTTGCGCTTTGCGCGGGACGACTTCTTCTTCGCAGCCATGGCACCCCCCTCCGAGCAATATCGGGCCGCGCATCCTAGCGGACGGATCCGCGGCGGTCAGTGCACCGCAGGGCGTTCAGCCGAGAAAAGCACCGGCGACGGACAGCGCCCAGACCGCACAGACCGCGCCGAGCAGCGCGGGAAGCCCACGGCGCGCCCACTTCGAGTGCCGGACGCCCACCAGCGAGAGGCCCCGCGCAAAGGCCAGCGCCAGCACCGGTGCGATCGACAGCCCGTAGGAGGCGCGGGCCTGTCCGAAGAACGGCAAAGAGAGCGTCGCGTAGAAGATCGCGAACAGCATCGCTGCGGTGTAGACGAGCGGCAACGCCAAGGCGGCCGCGCGGCGTGGATCGGGCTCGCGAACCGCCTCCCGCAGCCAGTCGAGCGCCCCGACCACGATCAGCGCGGCGATCGGCAGGGCCGCCCAGAACCCGACCGACATCCACTCGAGATTCCAGGGCACCAGGATGTCGGGCAGGCCGGGCGCCCCCGAGAGCAGACCGTCTCCAAAGAGCGTGGAGTAGAGCCCATCCCCGAACGAGCCGAAGCTCGCGTAGTAGGGCTCGGAGAGCGCGCGGCCGAAGCCGAGGTAGTAGTCGGCCGTGTGGAAGCCAGGCGGCGACCACCAGACGCGGCCCGGCCCGGGCAGATCCCAGTTCGGAACCAGCGCACGCCCGTAGACGGCGACGTTGCGCGCGTAGAACCAGCCCGCCACCAGCGCCGCCGGCGCGACCAGCCACAACGCGTCGCGCCCGCGCCGCCACGGGCTGCGCTCCCCGGTGCTCAGGATCCGCAGCAGAACGAACGGGCCGACCACTGCCAGAGCGACGAGCGCCGTGTACTTGGTGAGCAGGGCGAGCCCGAGCCAGGCGGAGACGGCCGCCACCCGCAACGGCCGCACCTCCGGGTCGCGCATCAGCTCGGCGCCGAAGACGACCGCACCGGCCGCCAGGAAAGCGAGCAGCCCCTCGTTGGAGATCGTGGCGGCGATGTAGATGTTGAAGGGCACGAGCGCCGCGAACGCGATGGCGGCGGCCTGCAGGCCCGGGCGATCGGGGTGCAGCACCCGCGCCAACCGCCCCGCCAGCCAGACGATCCCCAGGCCCGCGAGCCACGCGGGCAGCCTTCGCGCGAGCATCCCCGCCAGCGGTCCGATCGCATCGCCGACGGGCGCGAGCCCGGCGACGAGCAGGTGGTAGAGGGGCGGGTGATAGGTCGACCAGCCGTCGGTGGCCAGCGGGATGCGGCCCTGCATGAGGTGCCCGACCACCTCGAGATGCCCGCGCGCATCGAAGCCCGCGAGCAGGGGCATCTCGGCGATGCGCAGCCAGAGGAGCAGCAGCCACAGGACGGCCGCTCCCGCCATGGCGATCCGAGCGAGCGGCAGCCCCGCGCCGATTCCCCGCCCGACACCCCAGGGCAACACCACCGCGCCGAGCAGCAACGCGGCGGCGATCGCGACGGCGTGTCGGTGAACGCCCTGCCACGGCGTCGCCAGCCACTGGTGGGCGGGGTGCCGCCGCACGTCGCGCGCCACGTCGGTCGGCTCGGCGGGCCGGGTGCCGATTCGCGCGCTGAACCCCGAGGCGCTCGTCAGCCGTTCGCGCCCGCCCGCGTCGAGCGCGAGCGACAGCAGTGCCGGGCCGCGGCGGTTGCGCACGTCGACGACGATCTGATTCGGGCCGGGGCGCAGAGCAGTGGCGACGTCACGCACCTGGTAGACCTGCCAGCGCCGATCCTCCGCGCTGTCGAACGGAATCAGCCGATCGTTCACGCGCACCTCGAACGCGCCGAACGCACGCAAGCGCAGCGGCGCGCGGTCCGGCGCCTCGGCGAGCGTCCAGCTGCGCTCGAAGCGGACCGGCGGGGCCTGATCGCGCCCCCACTGGCGGTTCATCGCCGAGAAGGGCTCGACGGGCGTGATCCACGGCGCGTCCGGGTCGTGGAAGATCACCCGGCCCGAGGGCGAGCCGAGCACCCGGTAAGCGCTCAGCGAGATCGCGACGACGGCCGCGAGCCCGACGGCGATCCACGCAAGCCGGCGCATGCCGGCAGTATAGACGGGACGCCAGGCCACCGGTGCGAACGGGCTAGACTGCCGGCCAGCGCTGCGCCGGTAGCGACGGGAGAAAGAGCTTGGCGAGACGCGTCCACGGCCCCGAACGACTGCACGACCAGGGCATCGGTCCCGCGCAGGCCGAGTCGGCCGCCCGCGCGATCGTCGCCCTGCTGACCGAGCCCCCGGTACGCGACCAGGTCGACCTCGTCGTCACCTGGCGACGCGGCCCGGCGGACTCGCCGCGCGACGGGGCCTACGAGGTGTGGTCGCGCCGCGGCATGGTCCGCTTCCGGCGCTGGGTGGGCGACGACGGCGCGCTCGACTTCGAGGTCCTCGAGGTCGTGGCCGAGAACCCGGTCGGCGACCAGCGCCCCGACGCCCTGAAAAGCATCGCGGAAGAGTGCCGCGCCGCCGAGGCGTCGGGCTTCCCGGCCGAAGATCCGGCGCGGCGCTTCATCCGCCCCGAGCAGCAGAGCTACCCGTTCGCCTACGAGCGCATCGCGCAGCTCTTCGACTCGCCGAACGCCCCCGATCTCGTCGTCTCACCGAACGACTGGGCGTTCGGGATCCAGCCGGGCACCCACGGCGCCCTGCACGTCCGTCAGGCCCGTGCGCCGCTCTGGATCGCCGGCCGCGGCATCGCGCCAGACCGCTACCCGCGCGCCGGGCGGGCCGTCGACATCCTGCCCACCGTGCTCGCCGCGCTGGGCTTTCCCCGGATCGACGGCCGCGACGCCTCGGGACGCACGTCGAGCGAGCGCGGCGTGGCGCCGGATGTGCTGATCGCCCGGCAGGACGGCGAGGTGATCGAGGAGATCCTCGACGCCGACGCCGAGCCGCCGCGCCATCTGCACATCTTCCTGCTCGACGGACTGCATCACACCGACCTCGAGGACCGGCTCGCCCAGGGGCGCGACGCGCTGCCGAACCTGCGGCGCCTGCTCGAGCGCGCGGCCGTCTTCCAGCACGGGTCGATCGTGAACTTCCCGTCGATCACCTGGCCGAGCCACACGACCATCGGCACCGGCGCCTGGTGTGGACACCACGACGTCGTGAATCCCAGCTACTACCTGCGCGACAAGCGCGAGATGATCTCGCCCCAGGGCCAGCAGGTGCACACCGAGGGGTTCTCGAGCCCGCAAGTCGAATCGGTCTACGAGGCCTTCGCCCGGGTGCGCGGACGCGACCGGCTGAGCGCCGCCATCTACGCGCCCTTCGGGCGCAGCGCCGATCACGCCGTGCTCGAAGGACGCAATCTCTGCGATCGGGCCCACCTGCGCGCCCTGAACGACGAGCTCGCCCGCGACGAGAACCCGCGCTGGAAGGCCGACGGCCACGAGGACGTGGCGCGCGAATCGGTGCTCGACACCCGCGGCGTGGCCCAGCTCTACGACCTGTTCCGGCGCGAGGACGTGCACTCGCCGGACCTCGTCTTCCACGAGCTGATCCTGACCGACGGTGTCGGACACGACTACGGGCCCCACTCCGAAGGCCTGCGCGACGCCCTCGACGAGAGCGATCGCCGCATCGGCCGGGTGCTCGACCTGCTCGACGAGCAGGGGCGCCTCGGCGACACCCTCTTCGTGGTCACGGCCGATCACGGCATGGCGCCGCAGGACACGGCGCTCGCCGCCAATCCCGGACGGCACGTCCTGGCCGCGGGACTGACCGCCCAGGTGGCCGACAGCATGATCTGGCTGCTCGACGTGACCCTCGATCTCCAACGGGCCTCGGACGGCCGCACGGGGCGCGTGATCGTCCGCGAGGCCGACGCCCTGCCGAGCGGCGAGCGCCCGGCCGTCGTCGACGCCCACGTCTCCGTGCGGGCGGTGCGCGGCGGGCGTGAGGACGAGCTGGTCGCTCGGGGGCGCACCGACGCCGGAGGCGTGTTCGGATTCGTGACGCCGGCCGAGATCGCCAGCCACGAGCTGGTGGTGCACGTCGAGGCGGCGGGCTTCAACTCCCGCGCGACGCGACTCGACGGTCGTCCGGTCCACGAGGATCCGCGGGCGACCCTCTACGACGCGGAGTGAGCGCCCCGCCAAGGCTGCCGGCCGCGCCGCATCCTCCCCACGGAGAAGCCCCGAATGGCCCAGTACGTGATCGGTCTCGACTTCGGTGGCGGCGGGGGCCGCTGCCTGCTGCTCGACGTCGACACCGGCGAGACCGCCTTCGCCGCGCACCCGTCGCGCTGCTCGCCCGTGCCCGGCACGGGGGGCCTCGGTTTCACGGTCGACCTCGAGCGGGTATGGCGTCACTACGGCGAGGGCACGCGCGAGGTGCTCGCGCGGGCAGGCGCCGCGCCCGGGCAGGTCGTCGGCGTCGCGGCCACCTCCACCCGCCACGGCAACGTCCTGCTCGACGCCTCGGGCGAGGTCTTGCTCGCGGTCCCGAACCGCGACGCACGCGCCACCGCGGCGGGCCTTACTCTGGCTGCGGAGCACGGCGAGGCCCTGCATCGTGCGACCGGCCGCTGGCCGCTGCCGATCCACGCGGCCGCGAGGGTCTCCTGGCTGCGCGACACCCGCCCACACGACCTCGACCGGGTCGCGCACCTCGTCTCGATCGCAGACTGGATCGCCTTCCGGCTGTCCGGAGAGATCGCCAGTGACCCCACCCAGGCCGCCGAGACGCTGCTGCTCGACCTCGCGTCGGGCAGTTGGTCGGACGAGTGGATCGAGCGGCTCGGCGTGCCACGCGGAATCCTGCCGGAGATCGCGGCGCCCGGCGCGCGACTCGGCGCCCTCACCCTCGAGGCGGCCGCGCACCTCGGGCTCGCCGCCGGCACGCCGGTGGCCGTCGGCGCTGGCGACACCCAGTGCGCGCTGCTCGCGTGCGGGGCCGTCGCCCCCGGCGAGGTCGCGATGGTGGCGGGCACGACGGGGCCGGTGCAGCAGGTCGTCGGCACGCCCCTGCTCGACGACGCGCAGCGCACGTGGACCGACCCCCATGCGCTGCCCGGGCATTTCGTGCTCGAGAGCAACGGCGGCCCGTTCGGTGAGGCGCTCGAGTGGCTGGCGCGCCTGCTCCACCCCGAGGCCGCGCAGCCCGTGGCGCGGCTGCTCGGCGAGGCGCGCGAGTCGTCACCCGGGGCCTGCGGGATGGTCTCGAGCCTGGGCGCCGAGGTGATGAACGCCCGCGCGATGGGACTCCCGGTCGGCCACCTGACCTTCTCCCACCTGACGAGCGCCGAAGAACCGGCGCCGCGCAGACACCTGGCCCGCGCGGTCCTCGAGGGCATGGCGTGCGGGCTGCGCGCCAACCTGGAGCAGATCGAATCGGTGACCGGGCTCAGCAGCCCGCCCCCGCTGCTGACCGGCGGCCTCGCCCGCAGCGACACGTTCGTGCGGATCGTCTGCGACGTGCTCGACCGTCCGGTCCGGGTGGGCCCGGGCCGCGGCGCCTCGGCCCTCGGGGCTGCCCTGTGTGCGACGGTCGCCGCCGGCCTGCACCCCGATCTGGCCAGCGCGGCGGGCGCCCACGGTGTGCGCAGCGACGAGCTGATGCCGGCTGCCAGCGAAGCGAGCCGGGACGTGTTCGGGCGCTGGAGCAGGCTGCGCGAGGCGCGCCGGGCGACGCACGCCGACGCGCAGGCCCTGATCGTGCCGTTCGCGTTCGGCGGCGACGGCGGGGCAGACGTAGCGGAGGAAACGCACCGGCCTCGCATCCTGGTCACCGCCGAGTTCGACGAGCGGTCGCTCGAGCGGCTCGGCGAGATCGCCGAGGTCGCCTACGAGCCGTTCCGCAAGATGGGCCGCATGCTCAAGGAGCAGGCGCTCGTCGACGCACTCCACGGCTACGAGGTGTTCGTCACCGAGATCGACCTGGTCGACGCGGGTTCACTCGAGCGGCTGTCCGAGCTGCGCGTGGTCGCGAGCTGCCGGGGCGACGCAGTCAACGTCGACGTGGCGGGCTGCAGCGCGTTCGGCGTCCCGGTACTGAACACGCCCGGCCGCAACGCGGACGCCGTCGCCGACCTCACGGTCGCCCTGATGTTGATGCTCGCGCGAAGGCTTCCCGAGGCGGAGCGGTTCCTGCACGCCCCCGGCATTCCGCCCGGCGACCTGGCCACCCTGGGCCGCGCCTTCGCGGCCTTCCAGGGCCGCGAGCTCTGGCACAAGACGGTCGGCCTCGTGGGGCTCGGCGCAGTCGGTCGCATGGTGGCGTCGCGGCTCCGGGGCTTCGGGGTGCGCCTGCTCGCCCACGATCCCTTCGTCGACGGTGAGAGCGCCGCCCAGAGCGACGTCGAGGTTGCGGCGCTCGAGACCCTGCTCGAGGAGAGCGACTTCGTGAGCCTGCACGCGGCGGTCACACCCGAGACGACCGGACTGCTCGGAGCCCGGGAGCTGGCTCTGATGAAGCCCGACGCCTTCCTCGTCAACACGGCGCGCGCTGCGCTCGTCGACGAGCCGGCCCTCGTCGCCGCGCTCGACGCGGGCCGCATTGCCGGAGCGGCCCTGGACACCTTCGCGGTCGAACCGCCCGGCTCGGACCATCCACTGCTTGCCATGGACCAGGTGATCAGCACGCCCCACATCGGCGGCAACACCGTCGACGTCGCCGCCCATCAGGGCGAGATCGTCGCCGACGACCTGACGCGGATGCTGTCCGGCGGACGCCCCCGCCACGCCCTGAATCCGCACGTTCTCGACGACTTCAGCTGGAGGGGCCCGCGCCGGACGCCTTCTCCCGAAGAGGTCGAGCGGCTGCGCGAGGGTCCCGCGCCGGCCGTTTCGGACCTGCAGAAGAAGAAGTCGGGCTAGCCGGGCGGCTGCGGCCCCACCGCACCTGGCGGACGCCGATCAGCCCTTCGCGAGCTCGGCGTCGATGTGGCGCTTGAACTCGCTGAACGGCTTGGCGCCGGAGACGAACTTGCCGTTGATGAAGAAGCCCGGCGTGCCGGTGACACCGAGCCGGGCCGCCTCGGCGACGTCGGCGTCGACCCGCTGCTTGACCTCTCTCGACTTCAGGTCGCGCTTGAAGCGGTCCACGTCGAGGCCGATCTGCCCCGCGTACTCGATGTACTTGTCCTCTCTGAGCTCGCGCTGATTGGCGAAGATGAGGTCGTGCATCTCCCAGAAGCGCCCCTGCGACTTGGCGGCCTCGGCGGCGGCGTGCGCGAGCGGGGCCTGCGGGTGGATGCGCAGCGGCAGGTGCTTGAAGACGATCCGCACGTCGTCGCCGTAGACCTTCCTGACCTGCTCGAGGGTCGGCGTGACGCGGTTGCAGAACGGGCACTGGAAGTCCGAGAACTCGATGAGCGTGATCTTCGCGCCCTCGGGCCCCTTGGCGGGCGAGCCGGCCGTCTCCACAGTGTAGACCTTCTCCGGATCGGGACCGCGGCGGCGAGTGGGCTCGGGACGGGAGGGGGCCGCCGGCGCGGCAGCGGCGATCTCGAGATCCGAGATCGCGCGGCCGAGCGAACCGAGCTCGGCGGCGGCGCCGTCGATCGACCGCACCATCAGATACGATCCGCCGATCAGACTCAGGCCGAGAATCGTTGCGGCCACGATGATCGCATTGCCGTTACTCACGCAGCTGTACCTCCCGTTGCTCCGTCTTGCTTCTTGTCGCCACTCGAACGACGTCGCTCATGCGAGGTCGTTCGTACGACATCGCTCCTACGACGTCGCTCGCAGGACGTCCGGCCGAGGCGCCGGTCCCCCCTACGCATCGGCGGGGGCCGAGCATAGCAGCGACGTGTCGCCCGACCTTCCGGATACCGCGTGCCTGCGCGTGGCAAGCCCGCCACCGCCCGGAACCGCAGCCACCCACGAACAGCAGGGCGGCCGGGCGGCCCGCCCCACGGCGGCGCCGAGCTAGAGATCTTCGTCCTCGTCGATCGGCTTGATGCAGATCGGATGCGGGGCCCACTCGGGGCCGCCCTGCCAGCCGGGCAGCCCGGCGGCCTGGGCGAGCCACGAGTCGGCCAACGAGCGGTCGACGACCACGTCGTTGCCGTCGAACGACTCGACGAGCGCCTCCCACAGGTCCTGGCCGCCCGACGCCCACCATTGCGGCGCGGGATTCTCGAAATCGATGGCCAGCCGGACCATCTCGTCGCGCACGTCGTCGTTCACACCCCCGCCCTCCGGACGGGCAGACTAGCAGGCGGCGGGGACCCCCGGCCCTCCGGCTCACGCTGGTCGCCGCGTGCGGGGTCGCCAGCGGAATCGCTCGAGGTCGATGCGACCGCGAGCGTCGAACACCACGCCCTCGGCCTCGAGCATGCGGCGCTGCAGCCCGTCCAGACCCGGCTCGGCGCGCGGGCTGACCTCGCCGCGCGCGTTGACGACCCGCTGCCACGGTACGCCCTCGTCCGCGCTGCGCAGCGCGTGCAGCGCATAGCCGACCTGCCGGGCCCTTCCCGGCAGCCCGGCCAGCCACGCCACCTCACCGTAGGTGGTCACGCGCCCGACCGGCACGCGCCGCACGACCGCGTAGATGCGGCCGTAGCTTTCGGAACGCGAGCGATCCGCCACCGGCGCCGCCCTCAAGCGGTGCGCGACAGGCCGCAATGTCGCAGCAGCGCATCGGGAGACGGCTCGCGGCCACGGAAGTCGCGGAAGACGTCCATGGGCGGGCGCCCCCCGCCGGTGGCCAACACGCTGTCGCGGAACCGCCGTCCTGTCTCGCGCACCGCCGACTCGTCGCCGAGGCCGGCTTCCTCGAATGCCTCGAAGGCATCGGCCGAGAGGACCTCGGCCCACTTGTAGCTGTAGTACCCGGCCGCATAGCCGCCCGCGAAGATGTGGCCGAAGCTGCAGAGGAGACGGTCCTCGGGCAGCGGCGGCAGCACGGCGGTGCGGGCGGCCACCTCGCGCTGCACGTCGAGCACGCTGCGGTCGCCTCCGGGCTCGAAGTCGGTGTGAAGCGCGAGATCGGTGAGCGCGAAGTAGAGCTGGCGAAGCATGTCGCTGCCGGCGCGGTAGGTGCGCGCGGCACGGAGCTTCCGGTACAGCTCGTCGGGCAGCGGCTCGCCCGTGTCGACGTGGCTCGAGATGCGCCGCAGCGTATCGCGGTCGTAGCACCAGTTCTCCATGAACTGGCTCGGTAGCTCGACCGCGTCCCACTCTACGTTGCGGATGCCGGCGGCCATCGCTTCGTCGACGCCGGTCAGCATGTGCTGCAGCCCGTGACCGAACTCGTGGAAGAGGGTCTCGACCTCGTCGAAGCTCATCAGCGAGGGCTTGCCGCCGACCGGCGGCGTCTGATTGCACACCAGGTAGGCGACCGGCCGGCGCACTTCCTCGCCCTCCCCTGCCAGCCTTCGGCTGCGGCCGATGCACTCGTCCATCCAGGCGCCGCCCCGCTTCTCGCCGGGGCGCGAGTAGGGATCGAGGTAGAAGGCCGCGATCGGCCCCCCGGCCTCGTCGCGGATCCGAAAGAAGCGCACCTCGGGGTGCCAGACCGGCGCCTCGCCGTCAGCCGACTCGACCACGACGCCGAACAACCGGCCGGCCAGCTCGAACAACCCCTCCAGGACGTGGGGCAGCGGGAAGTACGGCCGCAGGTCCTCCTCGCTGTAGGCGAAGCGCGCCTCGCGCAGCCGCTCGGCATGGAAGGCGACGTCCCAGTGGCGCAGGTCGTCGGCTTCGGCGGCGCCCACCTCGCGGGCGTGCGCGCCGAGCGCCTCGAAGTCTTCGACGGCGGCGTCGTAGGCCGCGACGCGAAGATCCTCGAGCAGCGCCGTCACCGCGTCGACGTCCGGCGCCATCTTGCTGGCGAGGCTCAGCGCGGCGTACGTCGGGTAGCCCAGCAAGCCGGCGGCCTCGCGACGCAGTGCCAGGATGCGCTCGATCAGCGGACCGTTGTCGAGATCCCCCGAGCTGGCCCGCGAGATGTAGGCGCGATAGAGCTGCTCGCGCACCGACCGATCACACCCGTGCTCGAGATACGGGATCAGCGAGGGTGCATCGAGGGTGAGGCGCCAGGGCCCCTGCTCGGCGTCGGCATCGGCCTCCCCCGCCTCGCGAGCCGACTGCGCGGCCTGTTCGCGCAGGCTTGGCGGCGTACCGTCCATCTGCGCGGGGTCCCGCACCACCAGGGCATACTGCTTGGTGGCGTCGAGCACGTGGTTGCTGAAGTCGGTCGAGAGCTGCGCGAGCTGCTGCTCGATCTCGTTGAAACGCTCGCGCTCGGCTCCCTCGAGGGCCACGCCGGCATGGCGTGCCTCGCGCAGCAGGCTCTCGACGATGCGCTGCTGGGCGCCATCGAGCGCCTCCCACCCGGGCCCCTCCCTGAGCGACGCCAGCGCGTCGTAGATGGGCCGGCTCTGCCCCAACCGCAGCCCGAACGCGATCACGTCGGGCTGCACCGACCCGTGGGCGTCGCGAAGCGCGTCGCTGTTGCGCACGCTCATCAGGTGCCCCACGACGCCCCAGGCGAAGCCCAGCCGATCGTTCAGCCGCTCGAGCGGAGCGACGATGCCCTGGTAGGTGGGCTCGATACCGGCCTCGAGGGCGTCGAGCTCGCCCGCGAGCTCGTCGAGCAGCCGGCGGATCGCAGGCTCGACGTGCGCCACCTCGATCTCATCGAAGCGCGGCAGACCGCCGACGGCGAGGAGGGGGTTGCCGACCTGATCCACGTTCGTCTCCCGTTTCATCGCCGTCCCGCGAACGGCGCGCACAGCTCACAGCCCGGGCGCACGCTCCATCCCGGCACCGCCGCGCTCGCGGCTCCCGAGCCACGAGCCCAGCGTCACCACCAGGGCGTTCAGACCGAGCCCGATCACACCCACGTGCACACCCCCCAGCCGCGGCACGTCGGCCAGCGTCAGGCCCACCGCGAACAGGCTGCCGAGCAGCAGTCCCGCCAGTGTCGACGCCGCCGTCTGCGCGCGCCAGTGGATGCCCATCAGGAAAGCGGGCACGCACTGGATCAGCAGCTCCATCTTCAGCTCGATCAGCCGCCAGAGCGTCACGTCGCGTTGCAGCGCGAGGGGAATGATGAGGATCAGGACCAGCGCCGCCAGCCCCTTGCCGAGCAGCGTCTGGCCCGCCTCGTCGCCGGTGCGTCCGAGCAGGTCGCGCGCCATCACCGAGCCGAGCGAGAGCAGGCACGAATCGGCGGTCGACATGATGGCCGAGAG
Source organism: uncultured Spirochaetaceae bacterium (assembly GCA_964515335.1). Taxonomy (GTDB): domain Bacteria; phylum Myxococcota_A; class UBA9160; order UBA9160; family UBA4427; genus TMED88. Next base: position 35,580 of record CAZETS010000043.1, on the reverse strand, counting down.
CGCGCCGATGAACACCAGCACCGCGGCGATCCGGCTGCCCGCCCCCTCCGCGGCCCACTCGATCAGCAACGCGGGCATGACGCCGTCCGAGGCGATGTCGGTGCCCAGATCGATGCGCGGGATCGCGGCCACTCCAATCAGTGTAACGACCAGCGTGGTCGCGAGCGGCATGAAGGTCATCCAGGCGAACGATCTCGTCAGCACACGGCCGCTCGCCGCGGCGTAGATGCGCTGGATGGCCTGCGGGTACACGACGCTCGCCAGCCCGAGCAGCGCGATCGTGCTGAACCAGTTGGCGACGCCGGCCGCATCGGGCACCGCGACCGCGTCCGGCCGCACCTCGGCCACGGCGCGTGTCACCGAGCCGAGCCCGCCGACCCCGCCGAGCAGCCAGGCGAGCAGCGTCATCAGGCCGACCAGCATCAGGATGCCCTGCGCGGCGTCCGTCCAGGCGACGGCGCGCATCCCGCCCCGCGTCTCGTAGAACAGGATCATCGCCGCGAGGCCGATCACGCCCCAGGCGTACGGGACCATGTCCCCGGTGACGAGGCTCGCCACCTCGCCCATGGCCTTCAGCTGCGCGAGCAGGAAGTTGCCGAGGGCGATGATCATCAGCACCGACACCGCGAGCGTGAGCCAGCGCCCGGCAGGCCCCGCCCCGAATCGGTCGCGCACCCAGTCACCGGGCGTCACGTAGCCGCGCTGCACCGCGGCCGGCCGCAGCTTGGGCACGAGCACGTGAAAGACCACCACGATCGCCATCATGAAGCCCGTCGCCATGATGAAGTGGAAGCCGCTGCGGTAGGCCTTGCCGGGATAGCCGAGCAGCGAGTTGCCCGAGTAGGCGGTGGCGTAGAGCGTGAGGAAGAGCACGAAGACGCCCAGCTCGCGGCCGCCGAGGAAGTGGTCGCTCGGTGATGCATCCCGGCGGGCGCGCTTGGCGACCTCGCTCACACCGAGCAACACCACGATGTAGACCACCAGCGCGAGCACGCCGATCTCGGAGAACGTCACCGACCGTCCTCCACTTCGGCGTCGCCTTCTGCGCTCGAGAGCACGTCGGGCAGGGGCGACCGGTCGTCGACGTCGGTCAGCCTCCAGGCCAGGGAGTTCAGGACGGCGACCGCCGCGTAGCAGAGCACCGCCACCGCCACCCAGTCGGGCAGCCCGAGCAGGATCCGCAGGTCCTGGTCATCGCTGCGATACCACGGCACCGAGACCACATAGAGGAACCCGATCGCGCCGAGCAGGACTGTCCGAAGCCGGCGCGGTGCGCGCCGCTCGGAGGCCGGCGTTTCGTCGTGCCCCGCGTGCATGCGGGAGGTGTAGCGCGCCCGGCGCCGCGCGCCGCGATCAGGCCGCCGGCTCGATGCAGTCCGGCGCGTCGTGACGGGGATTGTTGACCTGGGTGCCGACGCGCAGCGACGCGAGGACGCCCGCCGCGGCCGGGGCCAGCAGCGGCGTGACGGCCGCGGCGTCCTCGAGGCCGGGATCGAGCCACGCATCGAGGTCGGCCCGCCGCAGGATCACCGGCATGCGGTGGTGGACGGGCAGCACGTCCGGGTTGGCGTCGGTGGTGAGCAGCGTGCACGACTCGAGGAATTCACCGGTCTCGCGGTCGGTCCACTCCTCCCAGAGGCCAGCGATCGGCAGCAGATGGCCGTCGGCGGCGCTGAAGTAGTGGGGAATCGAGGGCGGACGCTTCTTGCTGCCGGGCTCGGGCGCCGGCCGACGCCACTCGTAGAAGCCGTCGGCGGGCACGATGCAGCGGCGGCGGCGCAGCGCCGTGCGGAACGAGGGCTTCTCGGCGGCCGTCTCCGAACGGGCGTTGATCATGCGGTTGCCGATCGACTTGTCCCTGGCCCAGAACGGGACGAACCCCCAGTGCAACAGCGAGAGGTGCCGCCGCCCGTCCGGTCCCACGCGAATCGCGGCCACTTCCTGCGTGGGCGCCACGTTATAGCGGGCGGAGAACTCGAAGCCCGTCTCGCCCTCGGCGAGGTCGAACTCCTCGGCGATCTCCCGGGCCGAGCGCGTGAGCACCATGCGACCACACATGGTTGCCGCCTCCTCCTCGCGTACCCGCCCCGTACGCTGAAACGACGCCCCGCTTCACGGGATATCGGGGCGGGCTGCTAGAGTACCCCGCTCGAATCCGCCGGTCAGATCGGCCGAGGTCCGACGACACGATGAGCCAGCACGCGACCGACCCCTCCGAGGCCCACGCCGAGGAGCACGGTCACGCCCTGAGCGAGAGCGAGGCCATGCCGCTCCCGGCCCTGCTCGCCCGGGGTGGTCTCGGCGGAGTGCTGATGGGCCTGGCGAACCTGGTGCCCGGGATCAGCGGCGGCACCATGCTGCTCGCGGCGGGCGTGTATCCCACTTTCATCGCGTCGATCGCCGAGCTCACGACGCTGCGCATCCGCACGCGGCCGCTCCTGGCGCTGGCCGCCATCGGGGGCGCAGCCGCCCTGGCAATCCTGCTGCTGGCCGGCACCATGCGCAGCCTAGTCGTCGAACAGCGCTGGATCATGTACAGCCTCTTCATCGGGTTGACGCTCGGCGGCGTGCCGCTGGTATGGCGGCTTGCCCGGCCGGCCACGACGGGGCTGATCGTCGGGGCAATCGGAGCGTTCCTGCTGATGGCGGTGATGGCTCTCGGCGGCGAGGTGTCGCGCGACGGCGAGTCCGACCCGGTGCTGCTCGCGCTCTCGGGGCTGGCCGGCGCCTCGGCGATGATCCTGCCCGGGGTGAGCGGCGGCTACCTGCTGCTGCTGCTCGGGCAGTACGAGCCGATTCTCGGCGCGGTCGACGGGCTGAAGGAGGGCCTGGTCGGTTCCGCGGGTGTCTCGGTGCCGCTGCTCACCACCTCGCTCACCACCCTGCTGCCAGTCGGCGTCGGGGTGGGGGTCGGGATCATCGGGGTCAGCAACGCGGTGCGCTGGCTGCTCGATCGTTTCGAGAAGCCGACGCTGGGCGCACTGCTCGGGCTGCTGCTCGGCTCGGTGGTGGGCCTCTACCCGTTCCAGGAGCCGGTCTCGCCGGAAGCCGGCTACCTGCATCGCGGGCAGGTGCTCGACGCCGTCGAGGCGTCGGCGCTCGAAGAGAAGTACTGGCCGCTCGAGCGCTTCACGCCGGGCGCCGGTCAGGCAGCGGGCGCCGGCGCGCTGATCCTGCTCGGCCTCGGGGCGACGCTACTGATCGACCGGATCGGCTCCGACGACGACTGAACGGACGGCGCCCCGCTGATCCGCGACGCGTCCGAAAAGAGGCAAGTCGCTTCCACGCGGACCTCCCGTCCCCGGCGCGCCGATCGCGTCTCGAGCGGCAGGCAGGCGGCAGCTCGGGGAGCCATGCCTCCGCCGCTTCGGCGAAGCCGCGCCGCGTCAGACGGCGGCGAGCGCGAACGCACGCTTCTTGCAGAGGCCCACGGGCGAGGACACCGCCATGCCCCGCAACCCGACCCAGGGCCTCTTCTTCATGCTCGGCCTCCTGTTGGCCTTCTACCTCCTGCTCCCCTTCCTGGGCGTACCGGTCTGAGGCCGGCGGGGCCTTCGCCGGCCGGCTTCCGCCGGCCGGACGAGCGCCCGCCCGCACGCCTTGGCGGCGGCGACCGCTCGAGGCGGCTCGCGTACACGCGCAACGCTCGCACCTCGTCGCCCCGCAACGGCCGGGTCGCACCGGGCGCGAGCCGGCCGAGACGGATCGGCCCGATGCGCACGCGCACGAGCTTCTTCACCGGGTGCCCGAGCGTGAGCAGCATGCGGCGGATCTGCCGCTTGCGTCCCTCGGTGAGCGTCAGCAAGAAGGTCGTCGCATCGTCGTCGGCGTCGTAGCGCAGGCGCTCGACGCGGGCCGGCTTCGTGAGACCGTCCTCGAGGTGCACGCCCCGGCAAAGCCGCGCGACGGCGCGGTCCTCGAGCTGCCCGCGCACCGTCACGCGGTACTCCTTCTCGCTCTCGCGCGAGGGGTGGAGCAGCAGCTGCGCGAGCGCGCCGTCGTTGGTCAGCAGCACCAGCCCCGCGCTGTCGCGGTCGAGGCGGCCGACCGGGTACACGCGCCCCGCCGAGCCCGGCACCAGGTCCTTGACCGAGCGGCGCCCATGCGGATCGGCCAGCGTGGTGACGACGCCCTTCGGCTTGTGGAGGATCCAGTAGCGCGGCGCCTCGACGCGGACGCGCTCACCATCGAGCGCGATCTCGTCGACCCCGGGGTCGGCCGAGACGCCGATTTGCGCCGGCCGGCCGTTGACCGTCACGCGGCCCTGGCGGATCAGGTCCTCGGCGGCTCGACGGGACGCGACCCCCGCCGCAGCCAGGATCTTTTGCAGGCGCACGGGCCCGCTCGACGGCGCCGGGGGCGGCCCGCCTGTGCGTGCACGCCGGGCGCCGGCCTTCCGCGGCCGGCGCTGATGCCGCGGAGAGCGACCGTGGGCCATCGTGGCTCAGCGTTCGGCGTCGTCCGAGGCGCCTTCCACGACCTCGGCGTCCGGCGTTGTCTCGGCGTGATCCGGCGAATCGTCGTCCGCGAGTTCTTCGCCGCTCGGGGAGGCCACCGCCTCGTCGCCCCCGCTCACTTCCTCGCGGGTCTCTTCGTCGGCAGACGTGTCGGCAGACGTGTCGGTCGGCGCGTCGGCGGACTCTTCGCTGGAAGTCTCCGTGGACTCGTCGGCAGACTCGTCGACGCTCTCGTCGATCATGCCCGGAAGCACCACGCCCTGCTCTCGTGCCAGATCCTCGAGCTCGCGCAGGCTCGGCAGCTTCTTGATCGACTCGAGGCCGAACACCTCCAGGAAGCGCTTCGAGGTGCCGTACAACAGCGGCCGCCCCGGCACCTCCTTGTGACCGGCGATGCGCACCAACCTGCGCTCGAGCAGCGTCTTGATCACGGCCCCCGAGTCCACCCCGCGCACGTCCTCGATCTCGGCCCGGGTCGCCGGCTGCTTGTAGGCGATGATCGAGAGCGTCTCGAGCGTCGCCTTGGTGAGCCGCAGCGGGCGCTCGCGTCGCAGCTGCTGGAGATAGCCCGAGAACTCGGCCCGGGTGCGGATCTGATAGCCCCCGGCCACCTCCCAGATCTCGAACGCCCGGTCCTGCTCGGCGTACTCGGTGTTCAGCTCGTTGATCAGGTCCTTCGCGCGCCCGGGCTTCAGGTGCGGAACGATGTCCGCGAGACGCGCGAGCGTGATCGGCTCGGGCGAGGCGAGGATCAGGGCCTCGACGACGCGGCGCTGCTCGTCTGCTTTCATGCGTGCTTCTCCAGATTCTCGGCTTCTCGGCTTCTCGGCTTCCCGGCTTCGTGACGGCCCGGGTGTGTTCACGTCGGCGGTCGTCCGATCGAGCGCCTACATGGTCTCCGTGATGCGCTCGTGCCAGCTCGGCCCATCACCCGACTCGCGGATCCCGCGCAGTCGGATCGGTCCGATCGGGGCCTGGTCCTCGGACAGGCTCTGGAAGATGCGCAAGGCCCCGAGCCGGGCCAGCTCGAGGATCGCGAGAAAAGTCGCCACCAGCACGGGCCGGCTCGGCGGCCCGAGGTCGTGGATCTGGAAGATCGCGTCGAACTCGATCTGGTCGGCGGCCTCGAAGAGCTCAATCACGTAGATCATGCGGTCGCGCACGGTCACGTGTTCGGTTTCGACCGAGTGGATCAGGTGCTTGTCGTGGGCATCCTCGAGAACCGAGCGGAAGGCGTCGATCAGCTCGAAGAGCCCGACCTCGATCTCGCGCTCGCCCTCGGGCGTGGGCTCGGGCGACGTCCCCATCGCCTCGAAGATGTCGCGACCCAGCAGCCGGCGGCGAGACAGCTCGTCGGCGGCCTCCTTGAAGCGCTGGTACTCGAGCAGCCGCGTGACCAGCTCCGTGCGGGGATCGATCTCCTCGCCGTCCTCTCCCTCCTGCTCGGCGGGCAGCAGCATGCGCGACTTGATGAGCGCCAGCGTCGCAGCCATCACGAGGTACTCGCCGGCCACGTCGATGTTGAGCTCCTTCATGAGCTCGATGTACTGGAGGTACTGGCGGCCGATCAGGGCGATCGGGATGTCGGCGATGTCCACCTCGTTCTGGCGGATGAGGTGCAGCAGCAGATCGAGCGGCCCCTCGAAGACGGGCAGCTTGACAGCGTAGTGGCCCTCCGGCCCGTCGAGGCCGGGGCTCCCAGCCGAGTCGGCCTCGGCCGCGTTGTGGGCGTCGGAGAGGGTCATCGTTCCGGAACGCCTGGGGGGAGCGGTTTGCCGGGGAAGTGCCCTGCCGAAGCAGCACGGGACGGACGCAAGTATGTGGGAAACCGGACGGCTGGGCAACGGCCGGCCGCGACGGCGGGGGCCGCCAGGCTAGCGGCCGCCCTCGCCCATCGGCGCATCGAGTCGGATCTCGACGAGCGTCCCGAACCCGGGCAGCGCGTTCGGACGCAGCCGCGCGAAGACGTCCTTCGTGTACTCGGGATCCTCGAGCACGGCGCGGCCCGTACCGGAGAGGCCCTCGCCACGAACCAGCACCGTCACGCGGTGCCCTTCGCCCTCGAGCTCCTTCCACCAGCGGCCGTCCGCGCCGGCGTACACCATCCGCCCCTCGCGGAGATAGTTGACCGGCACCCCCCGCCCGCTCGGAAGGGTCAGGAGCATCACCTTGCGGGCCCGCTCGCCGTCCGGGTGCTCGGCCAGCTCGCGCACCACGCGCGGGTTCGAGAAGTACTCGAAGTACGAAAAGAGCCCGACGAAGGCCACCGCGAGCACGACGACGACCCCCACTGCGATGCGTACGACCAAGCGACTTCCTCGCGCTGCGGCCGGCTCGGATGGCGACCGGGAAGCGAGCCTAGTTCGGCGGGGGTTCCTTGTCTTCACTCTCCGAGCCGGCCGGCCTGCGAGCACGGCCCTTGCGCCGAGCCGCCTTGCGGCCCCGCCCCGCTGCTGCGCGTCTCACCCCTCGCCGGGCCAGCTCTTCCGCGAGCGCCGTCGCCTCCTCGCGGTTCGCCACCGCGCCGTCGAGGAATGCCGCCCGCACGCGCGCCAGCACGCGACCGACCGCCGGCCCCTCGAGGCCGAGGGCGAGCAGCTCGTTGCCGGTCAGCGGCACGCGCCGCGCACGATCTTCCGCGGCCCAGCGCTCGATGCGGCGGCGCAGAGCCGGCTCGGCGACCGCATGCAGCGCGTGCAGCTCCTCCTCGGCCACGCCGGAAAGCACCGCGTCCACCGCTCCCCGGCCCCGCGCCTTGCCGAGCTGGCGCAGCGTCGTGTCCCGAAGCCGGGGAAAGCCGGCGATCCGCTTCGCCGCATCCCCCCGCACACTGAACCGCGCCGTCGAACGGCGCCGCAGCGCCGGGGAGAGGGGCGCGAGCCAGATCGCCATCCCCGATAGCCAGGGGCGGCGCCGCGGCGCCCGCCACGGCGGCTCGGCGATGGCGCGCCCCAACCGGCGCAGCGAGGTCACAGACTCGGCCGGCAGCGTGAGGCCGGGCTCGAGTGCCGTCAGCACGTGCCACTCCGCGAGCCGCCGCAACGCCGCCGGCGGATCGAGACCGAGCACCGCGTCGCTGAAGCACTTCTCGATCTCGCGCCGCAGCCGGTCTCCGCTGACCGCTCCGAACGCGCCGTCGCGCAGGGCGCCCCGCAGCGCCGCACGCGTGGGCCGCGCGAGCGAGAAGCCGAGTCGCGGAGCCAACCGGGCGGCGCGAAGCGCCCGCGTCGGGTCGTCGTGGAAGCTGCGATCGTGCAGCACGCGCAGCCGCCGCGCCGCCAGGTCGTCGAGCCCGCCGACGAGGTCGATCACGGGCAACGCGCGCTCGCCGCGACCCGGCTCGAGCGCAACCGCCAGGGCGTTGACCGTGAAGTCACGCCGCGCCATGTCGTCCTCGAGCGAGCCGGCGGCCACGTCGGGCAGCGCCCCCGGCCGCGCATACGTCTCGCTCCGCATCGACGCGATGTCGAGGCGCGTGTCGCCGACCTCGATGCGCAGGGTCCCGAAGCGACCGTGCTCCACCACCCGGGCGCCTTGCGGTGCGGCGCGCTCGGCGATCGATCGGGCGGCGTCGGCCGCACTGCCCTTCCGCGACTCGACCACCAGGTCGATGTCGCGCACGGGCCGCTCGAGCAGCACGTCGCGCACCGGCCCGCCGACGATCAGCACCCGGGCATCGAGCTCGCGTGACGCGGCGACGACCGCTTCGACGAGATCCTGAGCGGCGCCGGGCAGTCCCCGAAGCAGCTCGTCGCGCGTCACCGACTGCGTGGTCATCGTCGAGGCGAGCCGCCCGATCCGCGCGGATGCCGCGACTCGACGGTCTCTCGCAGGCGGGTCCGACTGACGTGGGTATAGACCTCGGTGGTCGACAGGTCCGCGTGGCCGAGCATCGCCTGGATGGCGCGCAGGTCGGCGCCGCCCTCGAGCAGATCGGTCGCGAAGGCGTGGCGCAGTACGTGGGGGGAGACCTTCTCCTGCGGGACGCCGGCCTTGCGGGCGAGCCCCCGCAGCAGGGTGAAGAAGTTCTGACGCGTCATCGGGCCGCCCCGGCGGGTGACGAAGAGCGCCCCGCTGCGATCGGGGCGCCCGGCGACGATCGCAGCGCGGCCGTCCGCGAGGTACGCGCTGACGGCCGCGAGCGCGGCGTCGCCCACGGGCACCACCCTCTCCTTCGAGCCCTTGCCGAACACGCGGATCAGCCCGCTGCGCTGGTCGAGGGCGCCGATCGGCAAGGCGACGAGCTCACTCACCCGAAGGCCGGCGCCGTACAACAGCTCGAGCATGGCGCGGTCACGCAGCCCGAGCGGCGTGCGGGTGTCGACGGCGTCGAGCAGCGCCCGGCTCTCGTCCGGACGCAGCACCCGCGGCAGCGGCGCCCGGACCCGCGGACCGTGGACGCCGTCCATCGGATCGCCCTGCAGCAGCCCGCACTCGGCCGCGTAGGCGAGCAACCGGCGCAACGCGGACAGCACGCGAGCGCGGCTCCGGGCCGCGAGTCCGTCGGCCTCGAGCCGGTGGGTGAAGGTCGTGACGTGCTCGCGTCTCACATCGGCGGGATCGACCACCCCGGAGGCCTCGAGATGGTCGACGAAGCGTCCGACATCGGACGCGTACGCGGTGACGGTCCGCGGCGACAGTCCGCGGTCGACCCGGCAGTGGCGCAGGAAGTCGTCGCAGAGGGCATCGAGGGGCGTGCCGCCGGAGCCGACCGCGCTCACCGGCGTCCTCCCTCCCGCGACTCGTCGTCGTCGGCTCCGACCGCCGCCTCGAGGAGATCGCGGCGGAGGCGATCGAGCGCCTCGTCGTCGCGGAGTTTGCGACCGCCGGAGTCCTTCAGATAGAAGGTGTCGGCCACCTGATCCTGAATCGTCGCCACCTTCGAGACGAAGATCTCGAGGTCGTGTTCGCCGATGCAGCGGGTCAGGTCGTGGAGCAGGCCCATGCGATCGTCGGCGACGACGTCGACGAGCGTGTAGAAGTCCGACTCGGTGTTCGAGATGAGCACCCGCGCCGGCTTGCGCGACGGCAGCTGGTTGGTGCCCGGTCGACGCCGACCGCGCCGGCGCAGCAGCTGACCCACGTCGAGCTCCCCGGCCAGCACCTGCCCGAGGCTCTCCTCGAACTCGCTCCGCGCCAGCTCGCGCTCCTCGGCTCCGCCCGGCATCGTCCTCAGCCGATAGATCTCGAGCGCGATCCCGCCGCGGCTCGTGTACACGTTCGAGCCCAGGATGTTGAAGCCGCAAGCCGAGAGCGCGCCCGCCACGTTCGAGTAGAGGGCGTGCGCGTCGTCGGTACAGAGCAGGAACTCGGTGAATCCCCCGCGCATCTCGCGCCACGACGTCTTGAACGCCCGATCGTCCGTGTAGCGCAACACCACCTGGCCGTGGCGCGCTATCTGCCTCGGCGTATGCGAGATGAAGTAACGCCTCGGCATGCCCTCGAAGAACGCCTCGATGCGGGCCTCGGCGACGCCCAGACGCCGCAGCTCGTCGCGCGCGCTCTCGCGGCGCACGGCCACGCGGGCCTCGATCAGCTCGATCGCCTTCGACTCGTCGTCGGTGCCCGTCTCGAGCATCTCGGCCGCGCGTTCGAAGAGCTCGCGGAGGAGCTGCCCCTTCCAATCCGTCCAGGCATCGCGCGACGACGCCCGGATGTCGGCGAAGGTCGCGAGATAGAGGTTCCGGAGGTTCGTGCGATCGCCGCACAGCTGGGCGAGCTCGAGGATCAGCTTCGGGTCGGAGATGTCGCGGCTCTGGGCCAGGTGCGACATCAGCAGGTGGTGCTCGACCACGAAGAGCGCCCGCTCGGCCCGCTCGGCGTCGAGGCCCAGGCGCTCGAGCGACTTGCCGGCGCGCACCACGCCCTTCAGCGAGTGATGTCCCCCGAAGCCCTTGCCGATGTCGTGGAGCAGGCATCCCAGGTAGAGCGCGGGTCGATCTTCGACCTCCTGCATCAGCTGGGTGAGCTCGGGCATCGCCTTTTGGTACTTGCCGCGCCAGAGCCGTCTCAGCTCTTCGACGAGGAAGATCGAGTGCACGTCCACGGTGTACGTGTGGTAGACGACGTGCTGCCAGCGGCAGACGACGTGCTCCCACTCGGGAATGAATGCGGCGAGCAAGCCGATGTCGTTCATCGCCATCAGGCTGCGCATCACGCGGTGCCGCGCGTTCAGGATGCGCATGAAGCACGCCGTGTACGACGCGTCGCCCCGCTCGGCGTCGCCGATCAGGTGGAGATTCTCGCGCAGCAGCCGCTGCGACATGCGCGAGAGCTCGACGTCGTGATTCTGCGCCACCTCGAAGGCGAGCAGCATTCGGATCGGGCGTTCGCGCAGGTGCGCGGCATGGGGAATCTCGAGCCGGCCGCCGGCCAGGCGGAATCCCTCCTCGACCTCGACACTGCCCGCCAGCTCCGCGTCGGCCCCGTTGGCCCGTGCCGCGCACTGCGCAATCACCAGCTCCGAGTAGGTCTTGATCGCCCGCGCGTGGCGGTAGTAGTCGCGCATGAAGCGCTCGACCGGCAGGTCGGGATTGTCGGGCTCGAAGCGCAGCTCGGCCGGGGTCGGCAGCCCGATGTCACGTGGCTCGTCGGGAGCCGGCTCGTACTCGGCCATCGATCCGTAGCCCAGCCCCGCGCCGACCCGCTCCTGCAGCTCGAAGCTCATCTGGTCGTTGGCCCGCTTCGAGATCAGGTGAAGCTCGTTGCGGGCGCGCCAGAGGAAGTCGAGGGCCGACGCGTACTCGTCCATCTCGCGCTCGGTCAGCAGCCCGAAATGGAGGAAGTCGTCCAGGTTGCGCAGCGACGGTTGAGCGCCCCGCGCCACCCAGTAGGCGGCGTGGTAGTCGCGCAGAGCGCCGGCGCCCTCCTTGATGTTCGGCTGCAGCAGGTAGAGCGACTCGCCGTAGTCGACGTGCCGGCGGTCGAGCATCTCGAGCTGCTCGTGGATGAACTCGGCGGTGTCCGGCAACAGCTGGGCGCGGATCGAGTCGGCGAAGTCGTGGAAGAACTCACCGTCGCCGCAAAGGAAGCGGGCGGTCAGCACCGCCGTGCGTACGGTGACGTCCGCCCGGCCCATGGCGACGGTGTCCTCGATGGTGCGGGTCGCGCAGCCCACGGTGACGCCCGCGTCCCACAGCCAGTACTGCAGCCGCTCGGCGATCGTGGTCACGTAGGGCGAGAGCTGGTCGCGATACAGGATCAGCAGATCGACGTCGGAGTGGATCGACATCTCGCGCCGCGCGTACCCCCCCACCGCCACCACGCAGACGCCGGCTTCGAGCGCGCCGCCCTCGGCCACGATGCGCTCCTCCGCGTAGGCGAAGAGGCGCCGGATCAGCCGGTCGGTGAGGTCCGAGTTGGCCTCGTTGACGACGCGGCCGGACCCCGAGCGGCGGTGCAGCTCCTCGAGATGCAGGCGCACCTTCTCGATGTGCGTGCGCACGGCGGCCGCCATGGCGCGGTCGCCGTCGCCGTCGCCCGCGCCGTCGCGCAGCGCGTCGAGCGCCTCGTCGATGGTCGGCGCCGCCATCAGCGCGCGCCCACCGGCGGGAGGCCGGACGGGCCGGCGTCCGCCGTGAGCTGGCGGTTGCGGTTGCGGTAGTGGCCGATGCCGGCGGCGATTTGCGCCGCGACGGTGTCGAGATAGCGCTCGTCGCGCAGCAGCTTCGCGTCCTGGCGATTCGTGAGGAAGCCGGTCTCGACCAGGATCGACGGCATGCTCGACATGAAGAGCACGTAGAAGGGGCCCTGCTTGACGCCGAGGTCGGGCACCCGGGCGAAGGTCTGGGAGAGGCCCTTCGTGAGGTCGGCGTGCACTGTGTCGGCGAGGGCCTTCGAGTGGTGCGAGGCCTCGGCGACGCGCAGGCGCGAGAGGGTCGTCTGCAGCGTGTCGAGCTGCCCGCGCGCGACGCCGTTCTCGCGCGCCGCCACGTCGAGGTTGTGACGGCGGTGCCCGGCGTCCAGGTAATAGATCTCGATGCCGCGCAGGCGCCGACTCCGCGCCGCGTTGGCGTGGATCGACACGAAGAGATCGCCCCCCGCCGATTCGGCGATGACCGTGCGTTCCTCGAGGTCGACGTAGCGGTCGTCGTTCCGCGTCATCACCACCTCGAACGAGCGGGCGCGCAGTCGGCGTGCCAGCAAGCGCGAGAGCCGCAGGTTGACGTCCTTCTCGCGCAGGCCCCCGACCCCGATCGCCCCCGGGTCGCGCCCGCCGTGTCCGGGATCGACGACCACCTTGCGGACCCGGCGCGAGGCCATCGACAGTCGACTCGCGCTCGCCCCCTTGTCCTTCGAGGCCCGGGCCTTCGCCCCGCCCCGCTCGCCGTAGACGTCGATCACCACGCGATCCGGAGAGCGCAGGGTGAACATGCGGTGGCGCCCGTAGCGTTCGAGGTCGATCACGATGCGGCTGGCGTAGCGGGTGTTCTGACCGATGCGCACGCCCTCGAGCAGCCCGTCGCCCACGGGCACCCCGTCGACGTAGCGCCGCCCGACCCAGATCCCCGGCACGTCGACGTACAGGCGCTCGGGCCGATCGGCCCTGCGGTTCGCGGCGAGCCTGACCAGCGCGTCCTCGCTGAGGTCGACCGAGCGGGAGAGCTCGACCACCACCCGCGTGTAGTCGGGATACGACCAGGTGCGCACGTCCGTGACGTCGCCGAGCCCCTTCGGCCGATCGGCGCCGAGCAGCAGCGGCACGGCGAGCGCCAGCAGCAGCGCCGCCGCGCCGCGGCCACGCGCGCGTTGCGGACTCGCGGCCCTCACCCGCCGCCTCCCAGCCGCTCGCGAAGGCGCTGCAAGGCCGCCAGCGCATCCAGCGGCGTGATGCGGTTCGGGTCGAGGCGGGACAGCTCGTCGAGCACCTCGCGTTCGACCGCCCTGGCCTCGCGGTCCTCGTCCTCCGGCGCGAGCGCGAACGAGAGCTGCGCGCCGGACCGCTCCGGCTCCGCGGCACCCAGCGCCGGCGCCGCGGCGTGGCGGTCGCCGCTCTCGAGCTGGGCGAGGATCTCCCGGGCCCGCGACACCACCGCGGCCGGGAGACCGGCCAGCTTCGCGACCTGGATCCCGTACGAGCGGCTCGCCCCACCCTCGACGAGGCGCCGCAGAAAGACCACCTCGTCCTGCCACTCACGCACCTCGAAGTGGGCGTTCGCGATGTGCCGACGCTCGTGGGCCAGCTCGGTGAGCTCGTGGTAGTGGGTGGCGAAGAGCGTGCGGGCCTCGAGGCCGGGCGTATCGTGCAGGTACTCGGCGACCGCCCAGGCGATCGACAGGCCGTCGAAGGTGCTCGTGCCGCGGCCGATCTCGTCGAGGATGATCAGGCTCCGACGCGAGGCCAGGCGCAGGATCTCGGCGGTCTCGCGCATTTCCACCATGAAGGTCGACTCGCCGCGAGAGAGCCGGTCGGAGGCCCCGACCCGCGTGAAGATCCGGTCGACCACGCCGATCTGAGCCGATTCGGCCGGCACGAAGCTGCCGATCTGCGCCAGCAGGGTGATCAGGGCAACCTGGCGCAGGTAGGTGCTCTTGCCCGACATGTTCGGCCCGGTGAGCAACAGGATGCGGGTGTCGGCGCGATCGAGACGCGTGTCGTTCGGCACGAAGCCGTCGCCGCCGCGCCCGCGCAGCACGTTCTCGACCACCGGATGGCGCCCGCCCCGAACCGCGATGCGCTCGCCCTCGTCGACCTGCGGCGCCACCCAGCCCTCGCGGCGCGCGACATCGGCCAGGCTGGCCAGCGCGTCGAGCACGGCCACCCGGTCGGCCGCCTCGCGGATCGGCGCCGCAGCGGCGACCACGTCCTCGCGCAGGGCCTCGAAGATCTCGCGCTCGAGCGCCGCCGCGCGCTCGGCGGCGCCCATCACCGTGCCCTCCACCTCGCGCAGGGCGTCGGTGGTGAAGCGCTCGACGCTCGCCAGCGTCTGCTTGCGCTCGTAGTCGGCGGGCACCTTGTCGAGCTGCGCCTTCGAGACCTCGAGCGAATAGCCGTGAACGGGGTGGTAGCGGACCTTCAGGTTGGCGATCCCGGTGCGCTCGCGCTCCGTCGCCTCGAGGCCCGCGATCCACTCGCGCCCCTTGCGGGCGCTCTCCTGGATGGCGTCGAGCTCGGGGCGGAAGCCTTCACGGATGTAGCCCGACTCGCCGGCGCCGCGTGATCCGCGCGCGATCACCGGCGGATCGTCGACGAGCGCCTCGCCGAGCAGCCGCGCCAGCTCGGGCAGCGGCGTGGGGGGCACGATCCCGTCGGGTCGATCCACCGGGCCGTTCTCGCCCGCCTCGAACAGCTCGCCCTCCATCACTTCGAGGCCCGCCGCGACGTCGGGCAGCGCCTCGAGCGAGCTGCGCAGCACACCCAGGTCGCGCGGCACCGCGCCGGGCCGCACCGCCTTGGCGAGGATGCGCTCGAGATCCCGCACACCGGCGATGGCCTCGCGCACGTGCGAGCGCACACGGTCGTGGGCGCCCAGCCACGCGACCGCCTGCTGACGCGCACGGATCTCCGCCGGCGCGCGCAGCGGATAGCCGATCCAGCGCGCGAGGCGACGCGCCCCGAGAGCGCTCTTCGTGCGATCGAGCAGCGCGACGAGCGTTCCCGGGCGACCGCGGTCCACGCTGTTCTCGAAGAGCTCGAGGTGGCTGCGCGTCGCTGCGTCGAGCACGACCGTGTCGAGCAGCTCGTAGCGGCGGATGCGAGGCACGTGGGCCAGAGCGGCCGGCTGGTTGCGACCGAGGTAGCGCAGCAACGCCGCCGCGGGTCGGCGGCCCGCGTGATCGCCGAGCGCCGCGAAGCCCTCGGGCACGGCCGGCACGTCGTCGGGCTCGAAGTCGGCCTCGTCCACCGCAGTGAGAGCGCAGTCGGGCAGGCGCTCGGCCAGCTGCGGGCTCAGTGACTCGAGACGCTCGGCCACCACCAGCACCTCGCGCGGCGCGATCCGCTCGAGCTCCTCGAGCAGCACCTCGGGGAGCGCGGCCTCGCCCCGGCCTTCGAGCTCGACGTCGACGTGGGTCGCACGGAAGTCACCCGTCGAGGCGTCGAGAGCCGCCAGGGCGGCGGGACGACCGTCGCTGGCCAGGTCGATCGCGATCAGCGAAACCTCCTGCCGGCCGTCGAGACCGTCGGGATCGCCGACCAGACCGGGCGTCACCACCTCGACGACGTCGCGCTTCACCAGCCGCCGCCCGCCGAGCGACTTCGGATCCTCGACCTGCTCGCAGATCGCCACGCGGTGGCCGAGTTCGGCCAGCTGCTTGATGTAGCCGTCGGCGCTGTGCACCGGCACACCGCACATCGGCACCGCGTCGGCCTTGCCCTTGTCGCGGGTGGTGAGCGTGATGTCGAGGAGCGGCGCGGCGAGCTCCGCGTCGTCGAGGAACATCTCGTAGAAGTCGCCCATCCGGTAGAAGACGATCGCGTCCGGGTACCGCGCCTTGATGGCGAGGAACTGCTTCATCATCGGCGTCTCGAGCGCGGAGGCCATCTCAGCCGTCCCCCGCCGCCGCACGGGCCGCTTCCGTCGACGGGCGAGCCGCCGGGCCGGCCGGCGGCCGCTCGGTCCGTCCCGCGAGCTCACCGGCGAGCTCGAGCGCGTCCGCGCAATCGCGATCGCGGCGGAGCGCCCGGCGGACCACGCGCCGAGCGCGCGCCGCATCACCGCGCGCGGCGGCTTCCCGAGCCATCTCTGCGAGCAGACCCGCCTCGGCGGCGCGGTCTCGGCGGCCCTCGACCCGGCCCCGCCGACGCATCACCGCCAGCGCGCGCGACCACTCTCCGAGGTCGCGCAGGACGCCCTCCATGCCACGCAGCGCGGCGAGCTGACGCCGGTCGTGGACCATCACCTCCTCGAAGGCGGCCAGGGCCCGCCGCGGCTCACCGGCGGCGTGCAGGCTCTGCCCCAGCTCGGCGAGCGCTTCGACCCGCTCGTCGCGCGTGAGGTCGCGGCGAACCACCAGCGCCTGATGGATCGCCACGGCACGGCCGGCGTCGCCGCCCTGGCGGCACACCCGGCCAAGGACGATGAACGCCTCGACGTCGCCTGAGTCGCGCTCCACCAGGCTCGTGAGCTGCTCGGCCACCCGCTCGAGATCACCGTCGAGCGACGCACGCAGCGCGCGCCGCCAGACGGCGGAGTCGCCCCGAGCCGCGCTGGCCCGCCTGCTGCGTCCCTGGAACCACCGCATTGGGAAGCGCCCCCCACGCGCCGCTCAGCTGCCCGGCACCGCTCCTCTGTCCAACTCGGGCACCGCCTCCGACTCGACCGGACTGCTCGCCCCGCTCGCCAGGACCGGCAGATTGCGAAGCTGGTGGACCTCCGACTCGAGGTTCGCGACCGCCTTCCGATAGCGTCGCGATTCGAGCCGCGCCCGTAGCAGCGCCCAGCCCAGCACCACGCCGGTCGCCAGCACGCCGACCGCTACGGCGAGCAACAGCGCCTCCCACAGCGCGAGCTCGCCGGTCTGCCCGACCACGAAGTCGATGCTCACCGTCGCGTCGTTCTGATGGGCGAATCGCCAACCCGAGAACAGCAACGCAACGAAGATCGCGACCCAGACGATCCAACGGACGGCCTTCAAGGCTTCCCCTCGATCCCGGACCGCTCAGCCCGAGGCTTCGCGCTGCTCTTCGGGCACGTCGGGAGCGCGGTCGACCATCTCCTTCAGCTCCTTGCCCACCTTGAAGAAGGGCGTGCGCTTGGCGCTGATGTGCACCGGCTCCCCGGTCTTCGGGTTGCGCCCCTCGCGCGCCTCGCGAAGCTTGACCTGAAAACTCCCGAACCCGCGAATCTCGATCCGCTCGCCGTGACGCAACGCCTCGACCATCGAATCGAAGATCGTGTTGACGACCACCTCGGTGTCCTTCTTCGAGATGTGCGGCGTCCGCTTGGCGACCTCTTCGATCAGCCCGCTCTTGGTCATCTCACTCCCCGGGATTGCGACATGCCGTGGGGGCGGACTCTCCGCCCCCACGGCACACGTCGGCGATTGCCTACGATTCCTCGGTCTCTCCGCCCTCGGCCTTCTGCGCGAGCTTCTCGGCCAGCAGGTCGCCCAGCGTGGTGGTCTGGGTCTGCGACTGCTGCGCGGCGAGCTCCTGCAGCGCCTTCCGCTCCGCCTTGTCGCTGACGGCGCGAATGGACAGGGAGATCTTCTGCTCGCTCGGATCGACCTTGACGACGAGCGCCGTGATCTCCTGGCCTTCCTGGAAGACGTCGGCCGGCTTCTCGACCCGCTCCTGCGCGAGCTCCGAGCTGTAGACGAGGCCGTCGATGCCGTCGTCGAGGCGCACGAAGACGCCGAAGTCGGTCACGCTGGTGACCGGCCCGGTGATCTCGCTGCCCATCGGGTACTTGCGCTGGATGTCTTCCCAGGGGTTGGGCTCGAGCTGCTTGATGCCGAGGGAGAACTTCTCGCTCTCCTTGTCGATCTTGAGCACGATCGCCTCGACCTCGTCGCCCTTCTGGAACTTCTCGCCGGGGTGCTTGATCTGCTCGGTCCAGGAGATGTCCGAGACGTGCACCAGGCCGTCGATGCCCTCGTCGAGACCGACGAAGACGCCGAAGTTCGTGATGTTGCGAACCTCGCCCTTCACGCGGCTGCCGATCGGGTACTGGGCCTCGATGACGGTCCAGGGGTTGTCTTCGATCTGCTTCATGCCGAGCGAGATCTTGCGATTGCGCTCGTCGACGTCGAGCACCACCGCCTCGACGTCATCGCCGACCGCCACCACCTTCGACGGATGCTTGACGCGCTTCGTCCACGACATCTCCGAGACGTGAACGAGCCCTTCGATGCCCGCCTCGAGCTCGATGAAGGCGCCGTAGTCGGTGAGCGAGACCACCTTGCCCGACAGTCGCTTGCCGAGCGGGTAGCGAAGCGCCGCATCGACCCACGGATCCGGCTGGATCTGCTTGAGGCCGAGGGAGACGCGCTCGCTCTCCGAGTCGAACTTGAGCACCTTCACCTTGATCTCGTCGCCGACGTTGAAGAGCTCGCTCGGGTGGTTGATGCGGCCCCACGACATGTCGGTGATGTGCAACAAGCCGTCGATGCCGCCGAGATCGATGAAAGCGCCGTAGTCGGTGAGGTTCTTGATCACGCCGTCGAGGATCTGGCCGGCCTCGAGGGTCGACAGGGTGCCCTCGCGCAGACGCTTGCGCTCGGTCTCGAGCAGCGCCCGCCGCGACAACACGATGTTGCCGCGCCGCTTGTTGAACTTGATGATCTTGAACTTCGCGCGCTCGCCCATCATTCCATCCAGGTTTCGCACTGGACGGAGGTCGACCTGCGATCCGGGCAGGAAGGCCTTGACGCCGATGTCGACCGAGAGGCCGCCCTTGACCCGGGCGATGATCGTGCCCTCGACGGGCTGATCGCTCTCGTACGCGTTGCTGATCTCGTCCCAGACCTTGAGCCGCTCGGCCTTCTCCTTCGAGAGGACGATGCGGCCGTCCATGTCCTCGGCGTCCTCGACGAGCACCTCGACGGTGTCACCGACGGCCACCTGGATGGTGCCGTCGTCGTCCATGAACTCCCAGGCCTGGACCTGTCCTTCGGACTTGAAGCCCACGTCCACGGTGACGTAGTCGTCGTCGATGGCGAGGACCTTGCCCCGCGCGATCTCGCCTTCCTTGATCGTTTGCGGGGTGCTGGTGAAGAGCTCCGCGAAGCTCGTCTCCGCGGAGGCAGGATTGTTGATTTCAGTCATGAGTGAATTTGTTGCTCCTCGGGTCGACCGGCCCCTTGCCGGTCTGGATTTCCGGGTCTTCGCCCCCGGATCGGGCGTCTTCGCCCGCGCTCGCGCCGCCGGCGACCGAAGGCGACCTGGCAGTCGTTTCGGCCAACGCGCGGCGCGCCTGCGCGAGAAAATCTTCCTGGGTGTCGACCTCGCCGCTCTCGATCGCCTCGGCGAGCCGGGCGAGCGATCGGCCGAAGGCCTGCAGCGGCCCCGACAGCGCCTTGCGGTTGACATGGAGGATCTCGCTCCACATCTCCGAGTCGCTGCGGGCGATGCGCGTGAAGTCGCGGAAGCCGCTGCCGGCGAGCTCGCCCGCGTGGTCGGGGGCTCGCTCGAGGGCGTGGGCGAACGCGAAGGCGAGAACATGGGGGGCGTGGCTCACCCACGCCACGTCGGCGTCGTGATCGGCCGGGGCGCGCACGACCACCCGAGAGCCGAGCGCACGCCAGAAGGCGCTCACGCGCTCGACCGCCGCGGCCGAGACCTGCGGCGACGGCGTGACCACGCACGAGGCCCCGTCGAAGAGGTCCGCGCGCGCGTGGACGGCGCCGCGCTCGTGACTGCCCGCCATGGGATGCGCGCCGACGTACTCGACGTCCCCGGGCAGCACCCCCGGCAGCCGGTCCGCGAGCACGCCCTTCACGCTGCCGACGTCCGTGACGAGCGCACCGGAGCGCAGCGCCGGCGCCGCCGCCTCGGCGAGGGCCGGCATCGCGCCGATCGGCGAGCAGAGCACCACCAGCTCGGCGTCGCGCACGGCCTCGGCGACGTCGCCGGCCTCATCGATCACGCCGTCCCGCAAGGCCTCCTCGAGCGGGCCCTGCCTCCGGCTCGCCGCGGCCAGGGTGCCGACGACCCCCGCCCGCCTGGCGGCCAGCGCGACGGACGCGCCGAGCAGGCCGAAGCCGAGGATCGCGATCCGCTCGAAGCGCTCCGTCATGCGGACGCCTCCGCGCCGCGGCGCTCGGCGATCCGCGCGAAGGCCTTCACGGCCTTCTCGTTCTCCTCGGGTGTGCCGATCGACACGCGCACGTGTCGATCGAGCCCGAAGCCGCCGAGCGGCCGCACGATCACGCCTTCCCGGAGAAGTGCGTCCGCGACGCCGACGCCCGCCTCGACGAGCAGGAAGTTCGCGTCGCTCGGCCAGACGCGGTGGCCGAGAGCCTCGAGCTCGCGGGTGAGGAAATCGGCCCCCGCCGCATTCAGATCACGGCTGCGCCGGACGTGCTCGTCGTCGTCCAGGGCGGCCAGGGCGGCCGCCTCGGCGATGCGATTGACATTGAAGGGATGCCGCGCCCGCTCCAGGAATCCGATCAGCTCGGGATCGCCCACCCCGTAACCGACCCGTAGTCCCGCCAGACCGTAGATCTTCGAGAACGTTCGCAGCACCAGCGTCGCCGGACGCTCGGCGATCAGCGCGATGCTGTCCGGGAAGTCGTCTCGGCGCACGAACTCGTAGTAGGCCTCGTCGATGAAGAGCACGACGTCGTCCGGCAGTCGCGCCACGAAGTCGGCCTGCTCTGCGGCCGAGTAGCTCGTACCCGTCGGGTTGTTGGGATTGCAGACGAAGACGATCTTGGTCCGGTCCGTCACCGCAGCGGCGATCGCCGGCAGATCGTGGCCGAGGTCGTCGTCGAGCGGCACGCGGACCGGCACGCCGCCCATGCCCCGGGTCACGATCGGGTACATGGCGAACGAAGGCCAGGGCATCACGACTTCGTCGCCGGGGGCGAGGAAGGTCTTCACGGCGAGCTCGAGCACCTCGTCGCCCCCGCAGCCGAAGACGAGCTGATCCGGGCCTACGCCGAGCCGCTCGGCCACGCGCTCGCGCAGCGCGAAGCAGCCGCCGTCCGGGTAGCGGTTCACCTCGCCGAGCGCGTTCGCCAACGCTTCGATCGCCTTCGGCGAGGGCCCGAGCGGGTTCTCGTTGGAGGCGAGCTTCACCGAGCCCGAGATGCCGAGCTCGCGCTCGACCTCCTCGATCGGTTTGCCCGGCACGTACGGGTCGAGGTCGCGGATGTGCGGATTGACGAGCTTCTCGATCGTCACCGTCCCACCCTCTGCCCGAGCGATTGCTCGCCCGGCCGCATGGCCCGCGGATACGAGCCGAGGATCTTGTGCGAGTGCGCGTAGGCGGCCGCCTCGTCGAGCGCCTTGCCGACCGCGTCGTCCGACTCGTGGCCCTCCATGTCGATGAAGAACACGTACTCCCAGGGCTTGCCCTTCATCGGACGCGACTGCACGGCGGTGAGATTGACGCCGTGCCGAGCGAAGGGCTCGAGCAGCTTGTAGAGCGCCCCCGACTGATCTCGGCGCACCGTGAAGGCCGCCGACGTGAGGTCGTTGCCGCTCGGCCGCGGCGGCTCGCTGCCGATCACCACGAAGCGCGTCGTGTTGCCCCGGTGATCCTCGATGTCGCGGGCCACGAACGCGAGCCCGTAGGCCTCGGCGGCCGCGCGACTGCCGATCGCCGCCAGCTCCGGCTGCTCGGCGGCGAACTGCGCGGCGGCCGCCGTGCTGTTGGTGTCGCGGATCTCGGCCCCCGGCAGCTTCTCCTGAAGCCAGCGCCGGCACTGCGCGGTCGCCTGGGGGATCGACGCCACGATCTCGACGTCTTCCAGGCGGCCCGACCTCGACATCAAGTGCTGGTTGATCGGCGCCATCACCTCGCCGCAGATCGTGACCTCGCTCTCCATCAGCGCGTCGTAGCTCGGGTTGATGGCGCCCTCGATCGTGTTCTCGACGGGGATCACGCCAAAGTTCGTGTCGCCCCGCTCGGTCGCAGCGAAGACTTCCTCGAGATGGCCCATCGGCGCCAGCTCCACCTGCGAGCCGAACTGATCGAGCGCCGCCTGATGGCTGAAGGTGCCGGCCGGACCGAGGTAGGCGACCCGCACCGTCTCCTCGAGCGAGCGCGTGGCGGAGATGATCTCGCGAAACACCGGCGGAATCGCAGCGTCGGGAAACGGACCCCCGTTGGCGTCGACGAGCGCCGTCACCAGGTCGCGCTCACGACTGGCGACATAGACGGGATGCCGACGCCCGCCCTGCTTGACTCGCCCCACCTCGCGCACCAACTCGGCCCTGCGGTTCAGTGCCTCGAGGATTTCGCGATCCACCGCGTCGATCGAAGCGCGCAGACGCGCCAACGCCGGCGCGACGACATCGTCTACGTCTACACCGCCATCCACGGCCTCGGACTTGTTGGCTTCGGACATCGCAATCGACCGGGCGCCCACGCTTCAGCGAGCGGGCGCAAAGATGCAGGACTGGACAGGGCTGCGGCCGGCGCACGCCTGCCGAAGGCGAAAAACGCGCTAACCCCCTGAAAACGCTGGCACAAGATATCCGAGCACCCGCGCCGTGGCAAACCTCTTCGGTCGGATTCGCCTTGAAGGACAGGGAGTTATGGAGACCCGTCAGGCGGCGCCCTGTGGGGTGTGCCGAATCCGATCGGAAACCGCCAAACTACCGGGATTCCAGCGTTTTTTAGGCACCGGCATCAAGCGGTTCGGGGCTCCGGACGATAACGAGCCCACCGGAGCCCCCACCGCGCGATGGCCGACGAGCAACTCCAGAACGACGTGCCCTCCGCGGGCGAGCCTCGGCCGAGCCGACCACTCGATCGCTTCTCGACCCGCGTCGTCTGCCTCGTCTTCCTGGCCACCTTGCTGACCGCCGGCCTCGTCAGCTGGATCTCGTTGGACGCGATCCGCGGCCAGCTGCTCCGGCAGGCCGAAGTGGGCTTCCGCTCACTGGTCGAGCTGCGCAGAGCGGAGATGGACGGCTACCTGGACGTCACCCGCGCCGAGCTCGCCCGGTCGGTCCGAGCGGGCGACGCGCTCGAGCGGCTGTCTTCGGGAGGCGCTGCGGGCGAGGCCCTGCTCGCCGAGCTGCTCGACGCCCACACGCACTTCTCCGGGCTGGCCGTCGTGCGCGACGGCGGCGAGGTGATTGCGCGGGCGGGCAGCGTCTCGCCCCGAGTAGCAGCCGGGCTGGCCGCCGCCCGCACCGGCGGTGATCGCGGCGGCCTGGCGCGCGCTTTCGTGATTCGGGACGCGAGGCCGAGCGTGGGCAGCTGGATCGCCAGCGCCCCGGGCCGACAGGGCAGCGTGCGGCTGGCCGCGATCCACCGATTGGAGCCGCTGCGGGCACTGCTCGAACCTGGGCCCGACGACGGTCCCGGTCGGATCGTCCTGACCGATCACACGGGCCGCGGACTCGCCTGGACCGGCGGCGGCGGAGCGCCGGCGATTCCGATCCGCAAACTGCCGGCGGCGGGCCAGCGTGGCCTCGGCAGGTTCACGCGCGACGACGGCGTGGCGGTGTTCGCGGTCGCCGAGCCGCTGCGAGGCGCCCGGCTGCACGTCGTCGCCGAGGCGCCGCGCGCCATCGTCCACGCGCCCATGCGCTCGCTGGTGAGGCGCACCCTGCTGGCCGATCTCGTGATCGTGGCCTTCTTCAGCCTGCTCGCCTACCGGGTGACCGCGGTCATCATGCGGCCCGTCGAGGCGCTCGCCGAGGGGGCGGCGCGAGTCGCCCACGGAGACCTGCTGCACGAAATACCGACGCCGAGCAGCAACGACGAGGTCGGACGGCTCGCGCGCTCCATCAACGACATGATGCACCGGCTGCGCCGCAGTCAGGACGAGATCGAGCGCGACAAGCGGCGGCTCACCGAGCAGAACGAGGACCTGCAGCGCGCCAACGAGGTGCTCGCCCAGCTGTCGATCACCGATGGCCTCACGCGGCTTCACAACCACCGCTTCTTCCAGGACCACCTCACGCGCGAGATCAAGCGCGTCGACCGCACCGGCGAGCCGCTCTCGATGGTCCTGATGGATATCGACGACTTCAAGCGCATGAATGATCGCCAGGGCCACGCCGTGGGCGACCAGGTGCTGATGAACGTCGCCGAGCGCTTGAACGAAAGCATCCGCGAGAGCGACCTGCTCGCCCGTTACGGCGGCGAGGAGTTCGTCGTGCTCACGCCGAACACCGACATCGAGGGCGCCCTGGCGCTGGCCGAGAAGATCCGCATGTCCGTCGAGTCGATGCCGCTGATCGTCGGCGACAGCATGCGGCCGCTCCGCGCCACCCTCTCGTGCGGCGTGGCCCAGTACTGCGGCGACCGCAAACACTTCTTCCAGGCGGCCGACCGCGCCCTCTACCGCGCCAAGGCCGAGGGCAAGAACTGCGTAGTCGCGGCTCCCCTCGAGGCCTGAGCGGCCGACATCGTCTGGGACGGCCCCTTGAGGCCGGCCTCCGTCGCTGCGATCCTGCGGCCATGACGAAGGTGATCGGTCTGTCGGGCGGCATCGGCTCCGGGAAGAGCACCGTGACTCGCATGCTGGCCGATCTCGGCGCCGTGACGGTCGACGCGGACGCGATCGTCCACGAGCTGCAGGCCCCAGGAACGCCGATGCTGCGGGAGATCGCCGAGGCGTTCGGCGACGAGGTGATCCGCGCCGACGGTTCGCTCGACCGCGAGGCCCTCGGCGCCATCGTGTTCCGCGATTCCGAGAGGCGCGCACGGCTCGGCCACATCGTTCACCCGCCGGTGATCGCCGAGATGGTGCGGCGCGCCACCGCCGCCGTCGATGCGGGCGCGCCCGCGGTCGTACTCGACATCCCGCTCTTCTTCGAAGGGCAGAAGGCGGGCACCGGCACGGCGTCGGCGATGGACTACGACGCAACGGTGCTCGTGTGGGTGCCACGCGAGGTGCAGATCGAGCGCACCGTCGACCGCGACGGCTGCGACCGGGGCGAGGCCGAGCGCCGCGTCGCCGCCCAGATGCCGATCGACGACAAGCGCGAGCTCGCGACGCACGTCGTCGACAACTCGGGCTCCGTCGAGTCGACGCGGCTGCAGGTCGAGGCGCTGTGGAAGGAGCTGGTGGTCGAAGCCTGAGGGGCGAAGACCGGCGGCCCTCCGCCCGCCCGCTCAGCTCTCCTCGGACAGGTCGTAGCGGCCGACCCGGTCGCGCGGCTCGACGACGAGCTGCAGCGCGTGCTCCCCGATCGCGATGCGGTCGCCATGCTTGAGGTCGGCTGCGGCCACCGTGTGGCCGTTCACGGCCAGCCCGTTGGTGCTGCCCATGTCTCGGATCCGCACGCCCTCGCGCACGAGCTCCACACTGGCGTGGACCTTCGACATCGCCGCGTCGGCGACCGCGATGTCGACGCCCGGACCGCGCCCGATCGTGTACGACGGCTCCTCGAGGCTCCACTCGGCGCCGATCGCGGCGCCTTCGACGACCACCAGGGTGACTCGGTGACGCGCCAGGAACAGCGAGCTCGCGACCTCCGAGCGGTCGAGCTTGCGGGTATGGCCATCCTTCAACGGTCCGTCCTCCCGGCAATCGGCTGCCGTGGGCGGGTGGTCCCGCCCCCGCTCCTGCATCGGACCGTCGCCCCGGCGCCTTGAGGGGCACGGGGACGCCCCGGCGATCAGGCGCCGAGGTCGCCGAGCTGCCCGCTCTCGCCCGGCTTGCTCTCGGTCCCCCAGGCGCTCGCGTGGGAGGGTGGAGGCCCGGTCACTCGGCGACATCCCCGTAGCGGCGGACCGCCTCGACGAATGCCTTCATGCGGGACGGATCCTTGACGAAGCCCTCGGCCTCGACACCGGTGGCGACGTCGACACCCCAGGGCGGAATGTCGCCGACGTCCTCGAGGGCCTTCTCCACGTTCTCGGGATCGAGCCCACCCGCGATGATCACGTCGTGGCCCATCGAGATGAGCTGCTCGGCCTCGCTCCAGTCCCAGGCCTTCCCCTGCCCCCCGCCTTCATGCGGATGGTCGAGCAGCAGGATCGCTCCGGGGTAGACCTCCGCCGCCTCGAGGTCGGCGCCGCGGATGGCCTTGATGGCGGGCAGATCGACGGCCTCGATGTCGTCCTCTGTCTCTTCGCCGTGGAACTGCACGCGTTCGAAGTCGACCCGCTGGATGACGTGGTCGATCTCCTCCCAGCGCGCGTTCTGGAAGAGCGCCACCCGCTCCACCGGGGCGTCGGCGATCGACTCGCAGATGGCCTCGGCCATGCGGAGGTCGACGTGCCGCGGTGACTCCGGCACGAAGTTCAGACCGATCAGATCCGCGCCGGCGTCGACCGCCGCGAGCGCGTCCTCCGGACTCCGCATGCCACACATCTTGATTCGCACCGTGCCGCTCACATGGGCCTCCGTAACTGCTCGAGCGCCTTGGCGACGTCGAGCTCGCGCATCAGGGATTCTCCCACGAGATACGCCCGCGCGCCCGCGCGCGACAGGCGGGCGACGTCATCGGGTCCGAAGATGCCGCTCTCCGCGACGAGCAGCACGTCGTCCCGGTCGCGCAGACGCGCCCCGAGGCGCTCCGTCACACCGAGATCGACCTCGAAGGTGCGCAGGTCGCGGTTGTTCACGCCGACGAGCGTGGCGCCGACGGCGAGCGCGATGTCGAGCTCAGCCTCGTCGTGCACCTCGACGAGCGCGTCGAGACCGAGGCCCTGCGCGTGGGCGTGTAGACGCGCGAGTTCGTCGGGTGACAGCGCCGACACGATGAGCAGCGCCGCATCGGCTCCGCCCGCGCGCGCCTCGTCGAGCTGATACGCGTCGACCACGAAGTCCTTGCGCAGCAGCGGCAGACCGACGGCGTCGCGCACCCGCGGCAGGAACTCGAGCCGGCCGCCGAAGAAGTGCTCGTCGGTCAACACCGACAGCGCGGCCGCCCCGCCCCGCTCGTAGGCGCGCGCGATCTCGACGGGATCGAAGTCGGCGCGGATGACGCCCTTGCTCGGCGAGCGCCGCTTGATCTCGGCGATCACTGCCGGCGGCTCGGCGTCGGCGAGCGCCCGCGCGAAGCCGCGCGTCGGCGGCGCCGCCTCGGCGGCCGCGCGCACCGCGTCGTCGGGCACGGCCGAGCGCGCCGCGTCCACCTCGCCGCGCTTGTGGTCGAGGATCTCGGCGAGGATCGTCATGCCGTCGCCCCGCGCGCCGCGCGCTCGCACGCGGCGTCGATCAGAGCCGAGAGCTTCTCGCGCGCGGCCCCGGAGTCGATGCTGCGCGCCGCCTCCTCGAGGCCGGCCTCCAGGCCGCCGACCGCCTCGGCGGCCAGCAGCGCGCCCGCGGCGTTCAGCAGCACGATGTCGCGCCGAGGCCCGCTCTCGCCTTCGAGGACCGAGCGCAGGATCCGCGCGTTCTCGGCGGCATCGCCGCCCGCGAGGTCCTCGCTCCGCGCGAGGGGCAGGCCGAGTTCGGTCGGGTCGATCTCGGCGGTCTCCACGCGTCCGTCTCGCAGCGAAGCGAGGCGACTCGGACCCGTCGTCGTCAGCTCGTCGAGCCCGTCGTGCCCGCGCACCACCAGCGCCCGCTTCGCCCCCAACCGGCCCAGCGCTGCCGCGAGCGGCTCGATCAGCTCGTCCGCGTACACCCCGACGATCTGGCGCTTCGCCCCGACAGGGTTCAGCAGCGGGCCGATGCAGTTGAGCAGCGTGCGGATGCCGATCTCGGCGCGCACCGGGCCCACGTGGCGGAAGGCCGGGTGAGCGGTGCGCGCGAAGAATGGCGCGATGCCGACCTCGGCGAGGATCTCCGCGCAGACCCCGATCGGCAGATCGATGGGAATGCCGAGCGCCTCGAAGGTGTCGAAGCTGCCTGTCCGGCCGCTGACCGCGCGATTGCCGTGCTTGGCAACCGGCACGCCGGCCCCGGCCACCACGAAGGCCGCGGTGGTGGAGATGCTGAAGGTCGAGCGGCCGGTGCCACCGGTCCCGCAGGTGTCGACGGTGCGCGGATCGACGGCCTCGGCGGTCGTCGCGAAGGCGCGCAGCGCCCGGGCGGTGGCGACGATCTCGTCGACGGTCTCGCCCTTCGCGCGCAGCGCCACGAGCAGCGCGGCGATCTGCGCCGACGTCGCCTCACCCGCCATGATCTCACCGAACGCCGACTCGAGGACGTCCGCCGGCACCTCCTCACCTTGGGCCGCGCAGGCGATGGCGCGCTTCACCGATTCGTCGCCGCTCACGCCTACGTTTTCTCCGCTGCTCCGGGCGACTCGCAGCCTGCCAGGAAGTTCGCGAGCAGCTGCTTGCCGACCTCGGTGAGGATCGACTCGGGGTGGAACTGCACGCCCTCGATCGGCAGCGTGCGGTGCCGCACGCCCATGATCTCGCCGTCCTCGGTGCGTGCGGTGACCTCGAGGCAGTCGGGGCAGTGGTCGGGCTCGATGACCAGCGAGTGGTAGCGGGTAGCCACGAAGGGCTCGGGCAGGCCGCGGAAGACGCCGGCGCCGGCGTGATGCATCTCGGAGGTCTTGCCGTGCATGATCGAGCGTGCGCGCCCGACCCGGCCGCCGAAGGCGACGCCGATCGACTGGTGGCCGAGGCAGACGCCGAGGAGCGGCGTGCCGCGCTCGCCGAAGCGCTTCACGGCCTCGACCGAGACACCCGCGCCCTCGGGCGTGCCCGGACCGGGCGACACGACCACTCCGTCGGGCTCGCGCCCGAGCAGCGCGTCGACCGTGTCGACGTCGTTGCGGACCACGTCGACGTCGGCCCCGAGCTCGCCCAGGTACTGCACGAGGTTGTACGTGAACGAGTCGTAGTTGTCGATCATCAGCAGACGCACGTCAGTCGATACCCTCGCGCGCGAGGTCGATCGCCTGCAGGACCGCCCGCGCCTTGTCGACTGTCTCCTGGAACTCGAGTTCGGGCTGACTGTCGGCCACCACGCCCGCCCCCGTGCCGAGGGTGATCTTGCCTTCGTGGGCCACCATCGTGCGGATGGTGATCGCCATGTCCATGTTGCCCGAGTAGTCGACGTAGCCCGCACACCCGCCGTAGGGCCCGCGCCGCGCCGTCTCGAGCTCGTCGATGATCTCCATCGCGCGCACCTTGGGCGCACCCGAGAGCGTGCCGGCCGGGAACGTCGCGCGCAGCACGTCGAGCCAGTCGAGTCCCGGGCGCAGCCGGCCGTTCACGTTCGACACGATGTGCATCACGTGGCTGTAGCGCTCGACGCTGGCGTACTCGTCGACGTTCACGCTGCCGATCTCGGCCACGCGTCCGACGTCGTTTCGCCCGAGGTCGACGAGCATCACGTGCTCGGCGCGCTCCTTCGGGTCGGCGAGCAGGTCCTCCTCGAGGGAGAGATCCTCCTCCTCGTCGTCGCCCCGGCGCCGGGTGCCCGCGATCGGCCGCACGTCGACGCGCCGGCCTTCGACGCGCACGAGGATCTCGGGCGATGAGCTGATCAGGACGGTCTCGCCTTCCATGCGGATGAACAGCAGGTAGGGGCTCGGATTGATGGAACGCAGGTAGCGGTAGATCGAGAACGGGTCGACCTGCAGCGGCAGCTGGAACTGTTGGGCGAGCACCACCTGGAAGACGTCGCCCGCCTCGATGTACTCCTTGGCGCGCTTGACGATCTGGTGATAGTGCTCCTCGCTCACGCTGCGATCGACGTCCATCGGCACGCGCACGGGCTCCGCGGCCGGCTCGGCGGGCAGCCCGGCGCGCAGCCGCGCCACCACTGCCTCGATGGCCGCAGACTCGGCGGCGTGAATGGCGCGCGGGTCCGCGCCCTCGGGCACCTCGGCGAGCCGCACGATCATCGCCTTGTGGCGCACGTTGTCGTAGACGACGACCGTCTCCGGAAAGCTGAACCACAGGTCGGGCAGACCGATACGGTCCGGGTTCTCGTCCGGGATCTGCTCGACGAAGCGCACCCAGTCGTAGCCGACCAGCCCGACCGCACCGCCGATGAAGCGCGGCAGCTCGAGCTCGGGCGGCAGCACGGGCTCGTAGGCGGAAAGGCGCTCGCGCAGCACCTCGAGCGGATCGCCCGGCGCTGTGATGCGCTCGGTGCGGCCGTCCTGGACCCACTCGACCTCGGCGCCCCGGGCGCGGAAGATCGCGCGCGAGCCGGTGCCGATGAAGCTGTAGCGGGCCCACTTCTCGCCGCCCTCGACCGACTCGAGCAGAAAGCTGGTCTCGCCGTCGTCGAGTCGCTTGAAGATCGACAGCGGCGTGTCGAGGTCCGCCATGATCTCGCGGACGACGGGCACCAGATTCCCCTGGGCGGCGAGCTCGGCGAATCTGTCCGGCGAGGGGCGGAGCACTGTGGCCTCTGGCTGCGCGGCGGGGTGTGCGACGCTGCCGGCTGGGGAGACCGCCAGTGTACAAGCGCTTCCGGGCCGGAGCCAGCGGGCGTCAGAAGCCCGCGCCGGAGAGCAGCCGCCCGACCGCCCCGAACGGATCGCCCGTCCGGTCGCCGAGCCCGGTGATGCTGTAGCGGACGCGGAAGTAGAGGCCGCGCGTGCGGTCCTCCACCAGGTCGAACCCCAGTGTGAAACAGCGACAGCGCGACGCGTAGAGAACGGTACCCGACTGCGTGAGCCTCGAGCCGTCGTCCAGCGAGTAGGCGATGCGGTAGCCGACCAGTAGTCGGTCGGCTACGCGGAAGCCCGCCCCGGCATCGAGCTGGTTGACGCCCGGCTGCGTGAGCGCCGCGATTCGCGGCGGCACGCGCAGGTACCGGTAGCCGGCCAGCAGGTAGGGGGAGCGAAGCCAGCCCGCATGAGGAAGATTGACGCGCGTTTCGAGCAGCCCCTCGTCGATCGCGCCCTGCCCCGCATCCCAGGACAGACTCGCCCGCCCCTCGAGACGCCCGCGCAGACTCGCGACTCCCCCGGCCACGAGGCGCCCCGGCCCCGGCCGATCGAAGTCGTGCTGGAAGGACAGCCACAGATCGGCCCGCAGCCGGTCGAAACCGCCCACCCGGTTGCCGACGCGGAAGGCATTGTCGAGCCCCACCGCGAGCCGGTTCGCGTCCGGAATGCGGTCGGACGGATCGAGCACGTAGTTCTCGGCGTCGAGCTGACGCAGCCGTTCCTGCACGACCGCCGACGCCGGCACGAACACCGGCGTGGCGGGCTGGTTGCGGGTATGGATCCAGCCGTAGCGGACGAACGGCTCGAGCCTGTGCTGAGCGACGCGCCCGTCGGCCAGGCCGAGCTCGCCGATCAGCCGGGTCCGCAGGTCGGCCCCCGCGTGCGCGATGCCCCGCTCGGCGAAGCCCCGCGCGCTGCCGTCGTAGAGCGTCTCCGCGTAGCCGACCTCGGGCACGAGCTCGGCTACGCGTCCCAGCGAGATCGGCCGGGCGAGGCGGGGATGCAGGGTCAACCTCGATCCGTGCTCGAGCATCGGCTCGCCCGGCTGGAAGAGCCCGTCGCCGCGGGTGGGATCGGCGGCGCCGCGGGCCGGGTCGATGCCCGCGTCGAGGAAGGTCCGGTCGGGCCCGAGCAGCGCCGCCGGATCGACGCTCACCGGGTTCTCGCGCTGCTGGAAGTAGCTGAAGCGGGTATCGAAACTGGGAACGACACCCAGGCGGGCCAGGCCCGGCGTGGGCCCGGGCAGCACGCGAACCGACGCGTCGGGCAGGCGGTTCAGCAGGGTGCTGTCGCGATCGAGACCGAGCGGGTTCTGGAGGTCGTCGGCATGGTGGAGCCCGCCGACGACGCCGACGCGACCACTCGGTCCGAAGCTGCGAAACGCGAAGGCCTGGCTGCGCAGGAAGAGATCGCGGCGGTAGACCGCGTCCTCGTCGAAGTCGTCGAGGAAGGCGTTGTCGGAGATCGCCTTCACGTCGACCCGCGCCCGCCAGTCGCGCGGGAGGAACTGATCGTGCTCGGCGATCACCGCCCAGCGGTTGGCCGGCACGCGACGCGGGCCCGGGGCCGTCTCGTCCCGCACGTACGTGCCGGCGATCTGCCCACCCGAGCGCTCGCCCAGCAGGTACTCGACCCCGAGATCGCCCTTGAAGCCGCGGTTCTCGTCCCAGGTGGGCGTCGCGATCACACCCACGTCGTGACGCGCCGCCCAGAAGAAAGGCAACCCCAGCTGCATGCCGGCCCGGCCGCCGAAGGCGACCTCGGGCAACAGCAGGCCCGTCTCGCGTTCGGTCTTCACGGGAAAGAGCATCCAGGGAAGCCAGGCGACCGGAACGCCGAGCACCTCCACGGTGGAGTTCCGCGCCTGGCCGTAGCCCCCGAGTTCGAGGTCGGCGTCGCGGGTCTCGATCCGCCAGGGCTCGCGATCGTCCTCCTCGGGACAGCGGCAGCTCGTGAACCCGCCCTCGCACACCGAGTAGTCGACTTCGCTCTCCCGTCGCAGCTCGCGCCCGCTGACCAGGAAGCCTTCGGCTCCGGTGTCGATGTCGGCCTCGAACATCACGCCGGTCAGCGTGTCGAAGTCGAACTGCATGAAGCTCGCCTCGGCGACCTGGTCGCCGTCGATCAGCCTCACATCCCCGCTCGCGACGCCCCGGCGCGTGAGCAGACTGATCGCCATCCAGTCGGCGGAGAGGGTGCGCCCGGCCTGGTGGATGCGGACGTCGCCGTCGGCGACGTAGACCTCGCCCTCCTCGGCCCAGGCGAGCTGGTCGGCGCTGATCTCGACGGGCTCGCCCGAATCGAGACGCCCAGCCCACACCGGTCCCGCGGCGAGCGCGCAACCGAGCAGCAGCGGCAACACCGCCGTAGCGCCTCGCCATCGCCGATGCGCCACCCGTCGAGCCCCAGTGACTCGAAGGTGCGCTCGTGCCGGCAACGGTTTCACCCCGCCCATGACCGCGGGCGGAGTCTAGCTGGAAAGTCCACCGGCGTGAGCACGCCCCGCGGCCGGTGTCAGGCGGGGACGTCGAGGCAGGACGAGAGCGAATCGATGTCGCGGGCGACGAGCACGTCGTCGACCAGACGCACGAGCTTCTGGTCCAGCAGCTGGTGGACGGCGCGGTGAGCCTCGAAGAGCGTGAGGCCCGCATCGGCGGACAGCTTGCGCAGCGTGGTCGGGATACGGACGCCGAATCGATCGTCCGGCGTGGCGTCGCGGACGAGCGCCCGCACCACCGGACGAAGCAGATCGTCGATGCCCAGCGCGGCGAGTCTTCGCTCGGAGTCGACCAGCCTCGTCGTGAGCCGCCGGATGATGCGGATCGCGACCTCCGGCCGCTCGATGCACATGGCCTCGAGGGTCTCGGCGTCCAGCTCGAGCAACCGCGTGGGCTCGACGGCCACCGCGCGTGTGCTGCGCCGCTCGCCGATCACCACGCTCATCTCGCCGAAGAACTCGCCCGGCCCCAGCCGTGCCACCACGCGGCGGCCGTGGGGCCCCTGACGCGTCAGCTCGATCTCGCCGGACTGGATGACGAACAGGACGTCACCGGCGTCGCCTTCGTCGAAAACCAGGTCGCCGCCCTTCGCGAGCGACCTCTCGTGCTGACTGCGAACCTGGACCTGGCTGCTCTCGGTCATCTCCCGCTGCATCGACCGGCACTCCGGGCGCCTTGAGGCGGCCCGGGGCCTGGCCGCCCCGGGGGCATCAGCGGAATCGGGGCGTTCAGGAGGCGTCCGGCGCGCGTTGGGCGGCGAGTGCGCGCTCGAGGGTCGCCGTCTCGATCAAACCGGAGTGGCGCTCGCGCAACGTCCCGTCCGGGCCCACCACGAAGATGGTCGGGAAGCCCACCGCGCCGTACTGCCGGGCGACCTCCTCCCCGCCCACCAGGATCGGGTAGCGCACCCCTTTTTCCGCCACCCAGGACTGGATGGCCTCGCGGTCCTCGGTGTCGACCGAGATCCCGAAGATCGCGACGTCGCTGTCGCGGCGGTGCGCGTCGTAGAAGGCGTTCAGGTCGGGCACCTGGAACTCGCAGGGCGGACACCAGGTGGCCCAGAAGTCGAGCACGACGATCTTGCCGCGCAGCGCGGAAAGACTCACCGGCGGGCCGCCGCCGAGCGGCTCGAGGGTGAAGTCGGGCGCCGGCTCGGCGGGCACGGACGGGGCGCCGGCGCCCGCGTGAACCTGCGCGACCGACTCGCCCCGATCCGGCGAGCAGGAGAGCCCGGCCGCGGCGACCAGCAGCGCGCCGAGCAGCGCCGTCGCCGGCCCCCGGCCCGATCGCCGGATCTTCATTGGAGGGCCTGCTCGGCGCGTGTCAACCAATCGGCCACGAAGCCGAACTGGCTGTTCAGGCGCGTGAACTGATCGGTCACCAGGAGCATGCCGACGGCCATCAATATCAGGCCCGAGGTGACCTCGATCTTGCGGAAGTGGGACTTGATCCGCGCGAAGGCACGGAAGAAGTACTCGATGCTCCAGCCCGCCAGCAGGAACGGGACGGCCAGGCCCGCCGAGTAGACGCCGAGCAGCATCGTCCCCTGGACGACCGTGTCGGTGCTGCCGGCCAGCGTGAGCACCGTGCTGAGGATGGGCCCGATGCAGGGCGACCAACCGAGCGCAAAGCCTGCGCCCACCAGAAAGGTCGAGACGAAGCTGCGCTGGCGCGCCGGCTGGTGGAGCCGGGCGTCGCGATTCAGGATGCCGATGCGGACGAGCCCGGTCATGTGCAGACCGAAGAGCACGATGACCACGCCGGCGATCTGGGCGATCCCGACCTCGACCCCGAAGAGCCCCACCCGCCAGGCGCGGATCACGTGACCGATCGCAAACGCCCCGATCCCCATCACCACGAAGACGGCCGAGAAGCCGCAGACGAAGCCGAGGCACGCCCGCACGATACGCCGACGCAGCTCGGCATCTCCGACGCCGGCCTCCATCTCCTCGACGGAGACGCCGGAGACGAGGGACAGGTACGCGGGCATCAGCGGCATCACGCAGGGCGAGAGCACCGAGAGCAACCCCGCGGCGAACGCCAGCGGGACGTTTGACGTGAACTCACCCATGACCGGGCGCCGAAGTTCGCCCTTCGCCCCCACCCCTGCCAGTACCCCGCGGGCTCACGAGATGGAGCTGTTCAAGGTCGCGCAGGCGTCGAGGTCGATCGGCCCGGGAGCGGACACGTGGGAGGTGCCCACGAAATTGGTTCTGGCCCGCGGCTCCCTCGAACCTTCTTCGCCACCCACTGACGCGAACGCCCGGACCCGCTCTGACCCGCGGGCGGGTGCCTGGCAGGGTTCTCGGGGTCACGAAACGAGCGCTCGGCCGAACGGAGATCCCGGGGCCGACTCTCGGGCCGTCGGCACCATTATCGTGGGCACGTCGAAAGACAAGCGATTCCCCGCCCCGGCCACGCGCCGAGTCCGAGCCCACCTCACACCACCCAAACCCAAACACGAGGGATTCCCCGCCCTGGGCGCGCGCGGAGCCCGAGCCCGCCTCACACCACCCAGGCCCAAACACGAGGGATTCCCCGCCCTGGGCGCGCGCGGAGCCCGAGCCCGCCTCA
>CAZETS010000043.1:0-66 GCA_964515335.1 uncultured Spirochaetaceae bacterium | reverse complement strand
CACCACCCAGGCCCAAACACGAGGGATTCCCCGCCCTGGGCGCGCGCGGAGTCCGAGCCAAGCTCG
>CAZETS010000042.1:25498-52098 GCA_964515335.1 uncultured Spirochaetaceae bacterium | reverse complement strand
CCGCCGGTGGTCGTCAGCGACTGGACGGCGCTTGCCGTGCGGGTGCCCGCCCCCGAGCGGCTGCGTGCCTTCACGCGCGAAATCTCGGTCGGCGACAGCGTCGACCGCGACGAGCTCGTCGCCGGGCTGGTAGCGGCCGGCTACGCGCGGATGCCGATCGTCGAGGAGCCCGGCGAGATCGCCGTGCGGGGCGGCATCGTGGACCTGTTTCCCCCGCACGCGCGGTGTCCGCTACGCGTCGAGTTCTTCGGCGACGAGGTCGACGGCATCCGCGAGTTCGATCCCGCCAGCCAGCGCTCGCAGTCGAAGCTCGCCCACGCGGTCGCGACACCGCCGCGCGAGCTGATCTTCGACCGCGACACCGTGGTGGAACGGGGCGACGCGATCCGCGAGCTGGCCGGCGAGCTCGGTACGCGGCCCGGCGAGGTCGCCGAGCTGATGGACGCGCTCTTGCGCGGCCACCTGCCGCCGGGCGTCGAGGCGCTCGCACCGCTCCTGCAGCCCGACCAGGTCGACGTGCTCGACTACCTGCCCGCCGACGCGCTGGTGGTCGCCGACGATCCGGGTGCGGGACACGATCGCGCGGCCCGCTACTTCACCGAAGCCGAGGCCAGCCACCACGCCGCCGTATCGGCGGGCCGCCTCGTCGCCCCGGTCGCCGACCTGCTCGTCGATCCGGCAACGACCCGCGACGCCGTCGCAGCGCGCCGCCCCGTCGACCTCGAGCGGCTCGACGTCGTCGACGCCGACCGCGACGCCGAGACGATCGCGATCGAGACCCACGAGCACGGCGAGCTGCGCCGCGCGCTCGCGCGCACCCGCACCCACGAGCAGGCCCTCGCGCCGCTCGCCGACCGGCTCGCCGACCGGGTCCTCGAGGGCTGGCGGACGGTCATCACCACCTCGGCGCTGTCGGCCGCCGAGCGCCTGAAGGACCTGCTCGACAAGTACGGGCTCGAGAGCACCGTGGCCACCGATCCTCGGCCGTTCTGGCACTGGTCGCTGCCCGGCCGCATCGAGATCCGCGTGACGACGCTCTCCGAGGGCTTCGCGATCCCGATCCAGAAGCTCGACGTCATCACCGAGGAGGAGATCTTCGGCAAGCGCGAGAGGCGGCGGCACCGCACCACCTGGAAGGAAGGCGCCGCCGTCGAGGGCATCGGGCAGCTGATGCCCGGCGACCACCTCGTCCACCAGGACCACGGCATCGGGCTGTATCGCGGCCTGGACGTGCTGACGGCGGGCGGCACCCCGCAGGAGCTGCTGCGCATCGAGTACGCGGGCGGCGACAAGCTCTTCCTGCCCGTGCACCGCCTCAACCTGGTGGCCCGCTACGCGGCCTTCGAGGGCGTGACCCCGAAGCTCGATCGCCTCGGCGGCGAGTCCTGGAAGCGCGCGCGCGGGAAGGTCAAGAAGAGCCTGCGCGACATGGCGGGCGAGCTGCTCTCGATGCACGCGGCCCGCGAGCTGGCGCCGGGCTTCGCGTTCTCGCCGCGCGACGCCTACTTCGAGGAGTTCGAGGGGGGCTTCGAGTTCGAGGAGACCCCGGACCAGAGCGGCGCCATCGAGGACGTGCTGGCCGACATGCAGAAGCCACAGCCGATGGACCGGCTGGTGTGCGGTGACGTCGGTTACGGGAAGACCGAGGTGGCGATCCGCGCCGCCTTCCGCGCGGCGCTCGACGGCAAGCAGGTCGCCGTGCTCACGCCCACCACGATCCTCTGCGAGCAGCACTTCGAAACGTTCACCAAGCGCTTCGCAGGCTACCCGATCAACGTCGAGATGCTCTCGCGCTTCCGCACCGCGAGAGAATCGCGCCGCATCCTCGAAGGCCTCGCGGACGGAAAGGTCGACGTCGTCGTGGCCACGCACCGGCTGCTCGGCAAGAACGTGACGTTCCGGGACCTCGGGCTGCTCGTCGTCGACGAGGAGCAGCGCTTCGGGGTCGCCCACAAGGAGCGCATCAAGAGGCTCAAGCGCACCGTCGACGTGCTGACACTCACCGCCACCCCGATCCCCCGCACGCTCCAGATGGCCTTCACGGGCCTGCGCGACCTGTCGGTGATCGAGACGCCGCCCGTCGACCGGCTGGCGATCCGCACCCAGATCGCGCGCCGCAGCGACTCGCTGATCCGCGAGGCCGTGCTGCGCGAGATCCGTCGCGGCGGGCAGGTGTTCTTCGTCCACAACCGTGTGGCGTCGATCGGCAGCGTGGCCGAGATGCTCGCCGAAGTGGTGCCCGAGGTGAATGTCATCGTCGCCCACGGGCAGATGAAGGAGCGCGAGCTCGAGGATCGCATGCACGCCTTCGTGCGCGGCGAGGCGGAGGTGCTGCTCTGCACCACCATCGTCGAGAGCGGTCTCGACATCCCGCGCGCCAACACGATCCTGATCGACCGCGCCGACGCACTCGGCCTCGCCCAGCTCTACCAGCTGCGCGGCCGCGTGGGACGCAGCAGCCGGCGCGCCTACGCGTACTTCCTGATCCCCGCCGCGATCGGCAGCCTGCGCGGCGACGCCCAGCGGCGCCTCGAGGCCATCCAGGACCTCAGCGAGCTCGGCAGCGGCTTCCGGCTCGCCAACATGGATCTCGAGATCCGGGGCGCCGGCGACCTGCTCGGCGGCGAGCAGTCCGGCAACCTGCGCGCCGTCGGCTACGAGACCTACATGGAGATGCTCGAGGAGACCATCGAGGAGCTGCGGGGCAACCTGCCGGAGGACAGCGTCGACCCCGAGATCCGCCTGCCCGTCGCGGCGCGGCTGCCCGACGACTACGTGCCCGACGTGAGCCAGCGGCTCGTCCTCTACAAGAAGCTCTCGAGCGCGCGCGACGGCCACGAGGTCGACCGCATCCGCGACGAGATCCTCGACCGCTACGGCGCCATGCCGCCCGACGCCGAGAACCTCGTGCAGGTGATCCGGCTCAAGATCCTGGCGCGGCGGATCGGTGTCGCGTCGATCACCGTCGTGCGCGGCGAGCTGGTCCTGCAGGTCTCGGAGAAGAGCCGCATCGACCCGCAGCGACTCGTCGCGCTGCTGACCCACGGCGGCTCGGGGATCCGCGTCTCGCCCGACCACCGCATCCACGCACCCGCGCCGGGGCCCGAGGGCGGCGCGCCCGCGCTCTTCGACGCGGCGCGCGAGACTTTGCGGCGGCTGGGGAAGGAGTGAGGGGCGTGGCCATGCGTACCGGACTGATCCTGCTCGACCGCGACGGCGTCATCAACGACGACCGCGGTGAGTTCGTGCGCTCGGTCGAAGACTGGCGGCCCTTCCCGGGCAGCCTGGAGGCGATCGCGCGCATCGCGAAAGCCGGCTGGGAGGTGGTGGTGGTCTCCAACCAGTCCGGTCTCGCACGCGGACTGTTCGACGAGACCGCCCTCGAGGCGATCCACCGGGAGCTGCACGCAGGCGTCGAGGCGCTCGGCGGGCGGATCGCGGGGATCCTCTTCTGTCCCCACCATCCCGACGACGGCTGCGCGTGCCGCAAGCCGCAGCCGGGCCTCGTCCACCAGGCCGAGCGCCTGCTCGGGCGATCGGTGCGCGGCGCTCCGTTCGTGGGGGATCGGCTGTCCGACCTCGACGCCGCCCGCCGCGGCGGCTGCCGGCCGATCCTGGTCCGCACCGGTCGCGGCGCGGGCATCGCGGCGGACGATCCGGCGGTGGCCGGCGTCGCGGTCCATCGCGATCTCGCCGAGGCCATCGACGCCCTGCTCGAGCAAGCAGCCGGCGGCAGCGGGCGCTAGCGACCGCCGCCGCGCGGCCAGGACCAGGCGGCCGTCAGCTCGGCGGGCCCGGCACCTTGTTCTGCAGCTTCTCGCGCAGCAGCCGTCGCTTGTGGAACGCCTTGCCGGACAGCCGAAAGGCGGCCGCGTATGCGGGCAGCACGGCCGGGTCGCGCAGCAGCGCGTAGCCGAGCCGCAGACCCTCCCAGGCCAGCAGCACCGGCAGCCCGCGCGCCAGATCGCTGCGCGATTCGTTCTTGATGAGCTGCAGGTAGTGGTTCTTGAACGAGTGGCGGCGGATCGAGGTCGCGACGCCGAAGCGATCGCCTCGCCGCCAACCGCGCGTGTGGGCGGCGCGCGCGCTCGGCTCGTAGTGGACCCGCCAGCCCAGGCGCTGCGCGCGCCAGCACAGATCGGTGTCCTCGTGGTAGACGAAGAAGTCCTCGTCGAAGATCTCACCGGCGAGCGACAGGTCGGGCAGCGCCGACATGCGGATCAGCATCGCGGCGCCGCTCGCGCCGAATACGTCGCCGGGCTCGTCGTGCTGTCCGTGATCGGTCTGCTCGCTGCCCCGGTCGCGCGGCCGGCGGTGCCGCGGAAGATCGATACCCGCGCTGTCGAGGGTGCGTCCGTCCGGGCGAAGCAGCTTGCCGGTCGCGAGGGCGACGCCGGCGCGCTCGGACACGGCGCGGGTGAGGCGGTCGGCGAACTCGGGCTCGAGAACGACGTCGGGATTGAGGAGCAGACAGAAATCCGTGTCGGGATGATTCTCGATCACCCACGAAAGGACCCGGTTCGCGCCGCCCGCGTAGCCGCGGTTGGGCGAGTCCTCGATGCTCAGCCAGGGAAAGCGCTCGATGAGCGCCTGGTGGTGGGACGGGTCGCCGTCGGCATCCAGCACGTGGACGCCTTCCGGCCGGAGCTTTTGATTGGCGATGGACTCGAGACACCGGGCGAGGTCGTCGTAGCTGCGGTAGCTGACGATCCCCACGCAGTAACCCGGTGCAGCCGATTCGT
Organism: uncultured Spirochaetaceae bacterium; assembly: GCA_964515335.1. Taxonomy (GTDB): domain Bacteria; phylum Myxococcota_A; class UBA9160; order UBA9160; family UBA4427; genus TMED88. The sequence continues at coordinate 47,356 of CAZETS010000042.1, read as the reverse complement.
CCCGCACCGCGCGCCATCCCTCCACACAGCAGCAGCGCCATCTCGGCACCGACTAAGGCCGAAGATACTGGTGCCGAGCGATCGGTGCGAGCCCGAGACGCCCTCAGGCGGCGGATCTCCTCGACCTTTGGTAGGCGGCGCGCTCGGTTCTACGTAGTTTTCGACCCCACGCTCGCGTGAGCCACGGAGTCGCACTGTGCGGCGTGTTGGTCGCGGCGAGCGGATTCGCGTCGGCGCTCGGGGTCGGGCCGGAGGCAATCCCCGAGAGGCGACGCAGATTTGCGTCAGCGCTCGGGGCCTGAGCGCCCCATGCGCTCCTCGAGCTCGTCGAGGCTTTTCGGCCAGTCCTTCCCGAGCAACCGCGAGAGCGCGCGGTCGGCGAGCAGCTTGCCGCCTGTCTGACAGGTCGCGCAGTAGTTCACCTCGCTGTCCGCTCGCACGATCCGTTGCACCGCTGACCCGCAGTCGGGGCAGGGCTCGCGGCGCCGGCCGTGGACGGCCATTTCGGGACGGAACGCGGTGACCTTCTCGGGAAAGCCGTCGCCCGCCTGCGCGCGCAGGCGATCGGTCCACAGGGTGAGCACGCTCCTGGTCGCCTCGAAGAGCGTCTCGATCTCGCTCTCTTCGAGCCGTGAGGTCCACTTGAAGGGCGAGAGCTTCGCCCGGTGGAGAATCTCGTCCGAGTACGCGTTGCCGATGCCCGAGAGCAAGCGGGGATCGGTGAGGGCACGCTTCAGTGTGTGGTTTTCGCGCGTGAGTGCCTCGCCGAACTCGGCGAGCTCCGCGTCGAGCACCTCGAGGCCACCGCGATCGTGCTCCGCCAACGCCGCCTCGCCCCGGACGAGGTGCAGGGTGGCGCGCTTCTTCGTGCCCGCCTCGGTGAAGGTCAGCGTGCCGTTCGGGAAGTCCAGGCAGGCGTGGCCGTGCTTGCGGGCCGGTGTGGCGCCGCGCCGCTGCCAGTGCAGCCGACCGGCGACCATCAGGTGGATGACCACGAAGAGATCGCCCTCGAGGCCGATCACGATGCGCTTGCCGAGCCGGCGCACGTTTCGGACGCGCCTGCCCCGGGCGGCCGAGAGCGGAGGCTCGACGCTGCGCAGGACCGCTGGCGAGAGCACCCGCACACCTTCGAGGGGCTCGCCGACCAGCCGCGCGGCCAGACACTCGACGTACACCGTGATGTCCGGCAGCTCGGGGATACGCGTCACCTCGCCCGGCAAGGTCGCCCGGCCTGCGTGGCTGGCTCAGCGCTGCCGACAGGCGAGCGCCGGGTGCAGGCGCGTCAGGGTCTCGATCAACGCCTCGCGGCTCGGCGCGTCGGGGTCGCCCAGCCAGGCGCTCACGCTCGCGATCTGCATCTCCGTGAAGGCGCGCGCGGCGAGCCCGGCATCGATGGCGGGGGCGACCTCGCCGCGCTCCTGCAGGTCGCGCAGACCCTGCTCGACGGGCCGGGGCGAGAGCCCGATGCCGCCGCCCCGGCGAGAGCCGCCGCCCCGCGCGCCCGCCGCCGGCGAGGAGGCCGGCGAGGAGAAAGTCGCCCGGAAGAGGTCCGGCCAGGCGATCGCCACGTCGACGAGCGCCGCCACCCCGGCCCGCACCTGCTCGTCGGTGGGTCGACCGCTCGCGGCCAGGTGGGCCTCGGCGAGCACGCTTCGCACCACCTCGAGGCCGCGCGCCATCACGGCGCGGTGGAAGACGTGCTTGTCTTCGAAGTGGGCGTAGAAGGTGCCGACTCCCACGTGGGCGGCCCGGGCAATCACGTTGGTGTTGATCGCCTCGATGCCCTGCTCGGCGATCAGCCGGGTGCCGGCGGCCAGCAGCTTTTCGCGCGCGGCGGCGCTGGCGCGCGAGCGGGCCTGTGCTCGGGTCGTCGCCGGTTGGCGGTCCGGAGCGGCGGACGTGGGCATCGCCATGGCGGTAGCTCCCTCCTCGCTTCAAGAGAGACAGATATCTAAATCTATAGGTCACATCAAGACCCCGTCCGGACAGACCACGGTCGATGCGTCTTTGCGCAAAGACCGAATACAGATATCCGTGATTCTTACCAAGCGAACATGTTCTCTTATATGCGTCAGCGAGTTGGCTGCGATCGAACGATCCGTTTCGACCCGGTGTCCGGGCAGGCAGGCACGCCACCCACGCCGAGCCGCTCGCAGCCATCGCCGCTAGACTCGTCGCGCCCTTCACCCAGGGGGCTCCACGTCCCCCGGCCCATCGAGACCACCATGCACGCCCGAAAGCCCCGACCCGCACCCCAAGCCGGCCGGGCTTTGCTCGTACTGATCGCCGCGGTCAGCGCCGCGACCGCCGGACCGGCGGGTGGCGCCGAGGTGCTCGTCGATGGCATCGCGGCCCAGGTGGGCGCCGAGATCGTCCTGCTCTCCGAGGTGCAGGAGCTCGCCCGGCCCATCGAGGAACGCATGCGGGCGGCCGGCGTCTCGCAGGCCGAGATCGAGAGCATGCGGGGCGATGCCCTCGAGCGGCTCATCGAGTCGAAGCTGATCGAGACCGTGGTGGCGCGCCTCGAGCTCGAGGCCACGGAGAGCGAGATCGACGGGGCCATCAGGGGGATCGCGCAGGACAACGGGCTCACCGTCGAGCAGCTGCAGCAAAGTGTCGAGAGCCACGGCCTCACGATCGCCGAGTACCGCCGCAAGCTGAAGGGCGAGATCGAGCGCTCGAAGGTGCTCAACACCATGGTGCGCTCGCGGGTGCGGGTCGATCCCGAGGAGGTGCGCGCCGCGTTCGCGGAGCGCTTCGGCGACCAGGAGGAGCGCGCCGGCGACGAGGTGCATCTGCGTCACATCCTCGTCGTCGCCGGCGGCGAGACGAACCGCGACATCGGTACGGCCTGCCGGATCGCCGCCGACGCCGAGCTGAAGGTGAAGTCGGGCGAGATGACCTTCGACGAGATGGCGCGCCGGGTGACCGACATGAACCCGGAGGCAGCCGGCGAACTCGGTTGGATGCACGTCGAAGACCTCGCGCCGTGGATGTCCGGCGCGCTTGGCGGCATGCAGCCGGGCGACGTGAGCGGCGTGATCGAGACCGGCTTCGGGTGCAATCTGCTCGAGCTCGTCGAGCGCCGCAGCTACCGGCCCGTCACCTTCGAAGAGGCCGCGCCGGCGCTCACCGACGAGATCTCCCGCCGCAAGATGGACCGGGAGTATCTCGACTGGCTCGAGTCGCTCCGCAAGCAGACCTACGTGTCGCGCAAGGGGCCGTACGCCGAGGGCAACCGGGCAAAGGCCATCGGCGAGACCGGACGCTGAGCGTGGCGGCGGCGGGTCTCGGGGGCGCGGGCGCAAGGGCCTCCCGCCTGTTCGACGAGATACCCGGTCTGGCGGGCGCCGCCCGCGCAGGTGAGATCGTGGTGCGCGGTGCGCGCACCCACAACCTGCGCGGCATCGACGTGACGATTCCGCGCGACCGGCTCGTCGTCGTCACGGGCCCGTCGGGATCCGGCAAGTCGAGCCTGGCCTTCGACACCCTCTACGCCGAGGGCCAGCGCCGCTACGTCGAGTCGCTCTCCGCCTACGCGCGGCAGTTCCTCGACCAGCTCCAGAAGCCCGACGTCGAGTCGGTCGAGGGGCTCTCGCCGGCACTCGCCATCGAGCAGCGATCGCTCGGCCGGAGCCCTCGCAGCACCGTCGGCACCGCGACCGAGATCGCCGACTACCTGCGCCTCCTCTACGCGCGCGCCGGCGACCCGTTCTGCCCCGGTTGCGGGGCCGCGATTACGCGGCAGAGCGTCTCGCAGATGGTCGATCGCGTCATCGAGCAGGGCGAGGGCACGCGCGTCCAGGTGCTGGCGCCGATCGTGCGCGGCCGGCGCGGCAGCTACCGGAAGGGGCTCGACGATCTGCGCCGACGCGGCTACGTGCACGTGCGCATCGACGGCGAGATGCACGATCTCGCCGACGAGATCACGCTCGCTCGCGGGCGGCGGCACGACATCGAGGTCGTGGTGGACCGCATCGTGGTGAAAGAGCGCGTGCGCGAACGCCTCGCCCAGTCGCTCGAGGCGGCCCTCGAGCTGGCCGACGGTCTGACGCTCGTGCTCGTGGGTCGCGATCCCGAGGAGTGGCTGCTGTCGCGCACGAGCGCCTGCGTGACCTGCGGGATCTCCTTTCCCGAGATTGCGCCGCGCATGTTCTCCTTCAACAGCCCGGCCGGTGCGTGCCCGACCTGCGACGGGCTCGGCGTGACCCGCAGCATCGATACCGAGCTCGTCGTCCCGGACCCGGAAGCAGAGCTCGGCGAGGCGATCGCTCCCTGGCAGCGGAAGCGGCATCGACGCTTCTACGCACAGCTGATCGCCGACGTCGCCGAGCACCTCGGGGTCGACCCGGCAACTCCCTGGCGCGAGCTGCCCGGGCCCGCACGCGACGCCATCCTCCACGGCTGCGAGGAGGAGATCGCGTTCTCGGTCGGAGAGCGGCCGACGCGGTCCGGCCGGCCGCGCAAGACCCGCGTCCGGCGGCGCTTTCGCGGCGTGCTCGACGACCTGGCGCGACAGACCGACGCGCAGCAGGATCGCTACCGCGCGTCGTCACGCTGTCCCGACTGCGAGGGCGCGCGGCTTCGCGTCGAGGCGCGGAGCGTCCGCCTCGCAGGCGTCGCGATCCACGAGCTGTGCGCGCGCAGCATCGGAGAGGTGCGAAGGTTTCTCGGTGCGCTCGAGGTGGGCGATCCCGCGCGCCGGAGCGTCGCCGAGAAGGTGCTCGCCGAGCTCACCGAGCGGCTCGCCTTCTTGTCCGACGTCGGTCTCGACTACCTGACCCTCGACCGCTCGACCGCGACGCTCTCCGGCGGCGAGGCCCAGCGCATCCGGCTCGCCACCCAGATCGGCTCGGAGATGCTCGGCGTCCTCTACATCCTCGACGAGCCGTCCATCGGACTGCACGCCCGCGACAACGACCGCCTGCTCGCGAGCCTCGGCAGGCTGCGCGACGCCGGCAACAGCGTCGTCGTCGTCGAACACGACGAGGCGACGATTCGCGCCGCCGACCACGTCATCGACATGGGGCCGGGCGCGGGCATCCACGGCGGCGAGGTGGTGGCCAGCGGCCCGCCGGACGTACTCGCACGAGACGCCCGCTCGCCGACGGGCGCGTGGCTCTCGGGACGCGCCGCCATCGCGGTGCCGGAGCGCCGGCGCGAAGCCAGCGGCTGGATCCGCTTGCGCGGATGCCGCGAACACAACCTCGACAACGTCGACCTCGAGCTGCCGCTCGGCGTCCTGACGGTCGTCACCGGCGTGTCGGGCTCCGGCAAGTCGACGCTCGTCAACGACACGCTGCACCGCGCGTTGGCGGCACGGCTCCACGGCGCGGAGGCCCGGCCCGCCGCGTTCGACTCGCTCGAAGGCATCGAGGGCATCGACAAGGTGATCGACGTCGACCAGTCGCCGATCGGCCGCACGCCGCGCTCGAATCCGGTCACCTACACGGGGGCCTTCTCGGGCATCCGGCAGCTGTTCGCGCGCGTCCCCGAGGCGCGGGCGCGCGGCTACGAGCCCGGCCGCTTCTCGTTCAACGTGAAGGGCGGCCGCTGCGAGGCCTGCGAGGGCGGAGGGCAGCGACGCGTCGAAATGCACTTCCTCCCGGACCTGTTCGTCACCTGCGAGGTGTGTGGCGGCCGCCGCTACGGGGTCGAGACCCTCGAGATCCTCTACAAGGGCCGCCACATCGCGGACGTGCTCGACATGACGGTCGAGGAGGCGCTCGAGTGGATGGAGAACGTGCCGGCCGTCCGCCGCTCCCTGCAGGCCCTGCACGACGTCGGTCTCGACTATCTGCGGCTCGGGCAGCCCGCCACCACGCTCTCCGGCGGCGAGGCGCAGCGCGTCAAGCTCGCCAAGGAGCTGGCGCGCCGCGCGACCGGCCGCACCCTGTACCTCCTCGACGAGCCGACCACGGGTCTGCATCTCGCCGATGTCGCACGACTTCTCGATCTGCTGATGCGGCTCGTCGAGCGGGGCAATACAGTTGTCGTGATCGAGCACCACCTCGACGTCATCAAGTGCGCCGATCACGTCGTCGACCTCGGACCCGAAGGGGGCGAGGCCGGCGGGGAGATCGTCGCAGCCGGAACCCCGGAGGTGGTAGCCGAGTGTGTGCGCTCGCATACGGGCACGGCCCTCGCCGCCGTGCTCGGGTCGGGGCACTGAACGATCGAAGAGCCCCAGGACGAGCCAGAGCCAGCCACCATGCCCGAGCCCGAGCCCGACGGACCGCATCCGCTTTTCCTGCAGGCCGCGGACGGGATCTTTCCCGGACCGTTCGCAGCAGTCTTCCTCTCGCTCGCGGCGCTGTTCGCCACCAGCGTGACGTTCGGGCTGCTCGGCGAACAGCTTCACTTCATCGCTTCGTACGGGATCGCGCAGGCGGTCGGTCTCGGGGGCGTCGCCGCCCTGGCGGCCCGGCGGGTGCCTCCGCCCCACGTCGAGCGGATCGGGTTGCGCGGCTTCTCGCCGGATTTGCTCGTTCCGCTCGTGTGTCTGCTGCCGGTCGTCATCCTGATCAGCGAACTCGACAACTTCGTCCGGATCGCGATCCCGCCTTCGCCGGCGGTCGGCGAGCTCCAGGAGCAGCTCGCCGAGCTGACCCGCATCGACTCGGTGTACGCCGCCGCGCAGACCCTGATCGTCGCGGTCGGCATCAGCCCCGTCATCGAGGGCTTCTTCTTCTTCGGCGTGCTCCTGCAGGGCCTCGTCGCCCGCATGGGCCGCGCGCGCGGCGTGCTGCTGACCGCCGTCCTCTATTCGATCATCCACTTCCCCGCTTCCGGCGCGCCGGGCGACGCCATCGTGCCGCTGGCGAGCGGCCTGACGATCGGCACGCTGCTCGCGCTCGCGCGCCTCGGGTCGGGCTCCGTGCTCGCCGCCATGGCGCTCGGCGGTGCGATCGCGGCCATCCACATCGCCGCCGCTGAGCTGCGCGACTACATCGCGATCCCAGGCTTCAATGCGCCGGGCGACCACACCCCCATGTCGATCGTGGTGCCGGCAGCCGTCGCGGTTCTATACGGCACCTGGGTGCTGTGGCGGCGTGCGGGGCTCGCAGACGTGAATCCACCCATCCCCGAACCGGAAGAAGAAGAAGAGGAAGACGGCGGCTTCTTCTTCTAGCCGCAACCGGCGGCCCGGTCAGGCCTTCGGGGCGTCGATCACGTCTGCGAGTGCGTCGCGCACCCGGACGTGGACCTCGGCGGCGGGGCGCTCCCCGTCGATGCGTCGCACGTAGGGGCGCGACATCTGGTCGTAGATCGCCACCACGCGGGTCAGGAACTCCTCGCGCTCGAAGGCAAGGTTCAGCTCGCCGCCGCGGGCACGCACCCGGCGAAGCGCCTCCTCGGGCGAGATCGTGAGCACGATCGCCGCGTCGGGGAGCGGGAAGAGCGCCTCGTTGCGAGCGAGGATCTCTTCGGGATCGAGGCCGCCCGCGCCCTGATAGGCGGCGTTCGAGAGGAAGTAGCGGTCGGTGACGACGACCTCGCCGCGCGCGAGCGCCGGGGCGACCAGGTCGCGCACGTGCTCGGCACGGTCAGCCATGAAGAGGTCGAGTTGCTCGGCGGGAGTCACCGCCTCGCCCGCCGTGGACGCCTCGCGGATGCGGCGACCGTGCGGGCCGTCGGTCGGCTCGTGGGTGGCCACGACGACGTGACCGGCCTTGCGGAGCGCCGCGACGAGCAGGTCCTGCTGCGTGCCCTTGCCCGCGCCGTCGATCCCCTCGATGGCGATCAGCTTGCCGGCCGGCACGTCGCCTCCCACCGTCGCGCTCCGCTCGAGCGAGCCGGGACTGCCCGCGACGCGCAGTCTGACACGCGGGCACACCTGCGTCGACCGAAGTGCCCGAGCGGACACCCCGCGTTGGTGAACCGCCCGTCACGCGGCGCGCCAACCGGCCGCCCAGACGCCGCCCAGACGGGGCTCCTGGGACGCTGCGACGGCACGGGGCTTGCTCTACTTCCGCGGCACGTGCCGTCTGCGGACGGCTCCCCGCCGCGCCCCTCTAACGGGACCGGGGGCTGGCGGGAAAACCGGGGCGCCGGGCGGTGGCATGGGAATGAGGTGGGCCGTCAACGGGGTGAGGCCCACCTCTGGCAACCGCCCGGCGTCTCAACCGATCAGATCTTGCCCTGCAGCATGAAGCCGATCACGAGGCCGTAGATCGCGATCGACTCGATGAGCACCATGCCGAGAATGAAGTTCACGAACATGCTGCCTGCCGCGCCCGGGTTGCGGGCGATGCCGGCGGTGGTGTTGCCGGCGGTCAGGCCCTGGCCGATCCCGCAGCCGAGACCGGCGAGTCCCACGGCAAGGCCGGCGCCGAGGCCGGGGCCCAGGCCGCTGCCGTCGTCGGCGAACGCCACGGCGGGCGCCACGCAGAACACGATCGTCCAGAGAATAAGCTTCGCGAGCTTGCGCATGGTGGATCTTTCCTTTCTTTGGATTGACTGTTTGAACGGCGATTCTGCCGTTCGTTCGAGCTGTCCGGACCGTCCGGTCCGGTAAGGGGTCGATCAGTGGCCGATGGCGGGCGCTGCGCGGGTCGTTCGACGAACCGCGAGCGGTCCCTCGATCAGTGCGCCTCCTCGAGGGCCTGTCCGATGTAGATCATCGTGAGCAGTGAGAACACGAAGGCCTGCAGGAAGCTGACCAGCAGCCCGAGGCCCATGAAGATCGCGGGGATCGCCACCGGAACGAGTCCGATCCACACCATCACCACCGCGTGGTCGGCGTACATGTTGGCGAGCAGACGAACGCCCAGCGTCAGGACACGCGCGAAGTGAAGAACGATCTCGAGGGGCAGGAAGATCGGCGCCAGCAGGCGCATGTGATAGGTCTTGCCGCCGATCACCGGGTTCCACAGCGACGGACCCATGAACTGGTAGATGTACTTCCAGCCGTGGCGCTGGATGCCCACGTAGTTGTAGACGCCGAACGACACGACCCCCCACGCGAAGGTCACGTTCCGATCCGAGGTGGCGCCGGCGAGTCCGGGCACGAGCCCCATGACGTTCGAGACGAGGATGAAGAAGAAGATCGTGCCAACGATCGGGAAGTACTTGCGGGCCTGATCGCCCATCGTCGTCTCGCCGAGATCCATCAGGAACTCGACGATCACCTCGAAGACGTTACGCAGCGAGACGCCTTCGTCGGGCAGCACGCCGCCGCCGTTCGCCACGGCCTTTCGCACCGAGAGACCGCCGACGAGCAGCAGCACCGCTGCGAACAACGATGACGAGACCACCCACGGAAGTCCGGTCCCGTGATCGATCCACGCAAAGATGTTCATGCCTCGTCGTCTCCATCATCCGCCACGCGCGTGTCCGCGCCGGCGTAGATCATTGCTGCTTCGTCTTCCCCGTCCTCGCGCGGCGCGATCTCGGCCGCGCGCCAGACGCTCCAGCGGTCCCAGCTCTCGTCGTCGTCGTCGAGGGCCGGCAGGGTAGCGGGATCCACGACCGGTGGTCGATGCAGCCACGCGTCGATCACCGCGGCCGGCATGGCGATCGAGAGCCCGATCAGCAGGGCGACCGGGTGCGCGCCGAGCTGCAGGAACACGTAGATCCCGGTGCCGAGCAGCAGGAAGCGAACCGCGAAGACGCCCACCCACGGGCCGGCCCCGGCGATTTCGCCGGCGAAGAAGTGGCGGGCGCCGCGCATCAGGGTTCCGAAGTTCAGCGCCTCGAGGCACGCGCCCAGGGCCAGGCTGGTCGCGAAATGCGGGGTCGCCAGCGCGTACGAGGCCGCGATGGCCCCGGCGCTCAGGCCGAGATTCAGTCTTTCGACGCGCTCGAGCTTCATTCTTCTGCTGCTTCTGCGGCGTGGCCGGTGTTCGGATGACTTTGGGGGCGGCTACCCGGGTCGATTCTGGTCGTCGCTCGGCTCCGAGTCGTCCGTGGCTCTGGGGTCCTGGACCAGCTTGGCCATTCTCGCGAGTCGCAGCACGAACGCCGCGAATCCCACGATCGCGCCCACGATCAACCAGCGCGGCGAGGTCCCGAACCTCGTATCCGCCCAGTAGCCGATCCCGGTGCCGATCACGATCGCGAAGACCGACTCCATGGCGCCCTGGTAGGCGCTACCGGCCTTCGAGCCCGCCGAGTCTGCGATCTTCTCGAGCCGGCGACGACCCGGGACCTCGGGCTTGCTTCCGCCGTCCGGATCGCCGTTCGTCGAGGTCATGACGACTGGCTCCGCGGCGGCGGGTGGTTGCGAGACCGAGCCCATTTCCTCAATGCGTTCGAACACATGCGCGATTGCACCGAGCCGGGTCGGCGCGCAGGATAGCCGAGCGGAATCACCGCCTCAACGAATTCGCGCCGCCCGCAACAACGCATTGCGGGCCACCTCGAGGGTGTGATCGATGTCGCGCCGCCGGTGGGCGAGCGACACGAAGCCGGCCTCGTAGGCGGACGGGGCGAGGTTGATTCCCCCTTCCAGCATCTCGGCGAAGAAGCGGCGGAACCGCGCCTCGTGGCTCTGCTTGGCGTCGTCGAAGCTGCGCACCGGGCCCGGGTGGAAGCTGAAACCGAACATCCCGCCGACCGCCACGCTGGTGAGCGGGACGTTCACCTCGGCGGCGATTGACGCGAGTCCATCCGCGAGGGCGGTGCTGAGCGCCGTCAGCTTCTCGTAGACGCCGGGCTCCTCGAGCAGCTCGAGGGTCACCAGCCCCGCCGCAACCGCAAGCGGATTGCCCGACAGCGTGCCGGCCTGGTAGACGTCGCCGGCCGGAGCGACCCGGCGCATCAAATCGTTGCGCCCCCCGTACGCGGCCGCCGGCAGCCCGCCCCCGACCACCTTGCCGAGGCAGGTCAGGTCGGGCCGCACGCGATACAGCCGCTGCGCGCCACCGCGCGCCACCCGGAAGCCGGTCATCACCTCGTCGAAGATCAGCAGCGCGCCGTGCGCGTCGCACAGCTCGCGCAGCCCGCGCAGGAAGCCCGCGACCGGCGGCACGCACCCCATGTTGCCCGCGACCGGCTCGACGATCACGCACGCGATCTCGTCCGGCCAGCGCGTGAACGCGTCGGCGACAGCGTGCAAGTCGTTGTAGGGCGCCTGCACGGTGAGTTCGGTCATCGCGGCCGGCACGCCGGGCGAGCCGGGAATGCCGAGCGTCGCGACGCCGCTGCCCGCGCCGACCAGCAAGCCGTCGGAGTGCCCGTGGTAGCAGCCGTCGAACTTGAGGACACGCGACCTTCCCGTCACACCGCGCGCGAGACGGATCGCGCTCATCGTCGCCTCGGTGCCCGAAGACACCATGCGGACCTGCTGGACCGAAGGCAGCGCGCGCCGGATCGCCTCGGCGAGGAGCGTCTCGTTCTCGGTCGGGGCGCCGAAGCTCGTACCGCGGCTCATCGCCTCGCGCACTGCGCGCAGCACCTTCGGGTGCGCGTGGCCGAGGATCATCGGTCCCCACGAGCCCACGTAGTCGATGTACTCGTTGCCGTCGACGTCCCAGATGCGGGCGCCCTTCGCGCGCTCGATGAAGCGTGGCGAGAGCCCGACCGATCCGAATGCGCGAACCGGACTGTTCACGCCTCCCGGGATGAAACGCTTGGCGCGCTTGAAGGCTTCGCGCGAGCGCTGCGTGCGCGCGCCGCGGCGCGCCGATTTCCGGGCCGCCACCAGCCGGTCAGCCTTCGCCGTCTTCGCCCGAGTCGGCGGAGCCGTTGCCGCCGTTCGAGCCGCCGACGACGTCGCCCTCGGCGACGCGCGCCACCGCGACGAGCTTCTCGTCCGGCGCGAGGTCCATCATGCGCACACCCTGGGTGGCGCGGCCCATCGTCGAGATGCCGTCGACCGGACAGCGCAGCACCTTGCCGCCGTCGGTGATCAGCATGACGTCGTCGCCCTCCATCACCTGCAGGACTCCAACCACCTGTCCGTTTCGGGCGCCGGTCTTGATGTTGATGATGCCCTGGCCGCCGCGCTTCTGGACCCGATAGTCCTCGAGCGGCGTGCGCTTCCCATAGCCGTTCTCGGTGACCGAGAGCACCGTGGCGCCGGGATGGATGACCTCCATGCCGACCACCCGGTCGTCTCCGCCGAGCGCCACTCCGCGCACACCGGTCGCCGTGCGCCCCATCGGCCGCACGTCGCCCTCGTCGAAGAGCACCGCCTTGCCGGACCGCGTCGCGACGAGCACCTGGTTGCTCCCGAAGGAGCGCCCCGCGGCGATCAGTTCGTCGTCCTCCGCGAGGTTCACCGCGATGATGCCGGCCCGCCGCGGGTTCGCGTAGGCGGAGAGCGCGGTCTTCTTCACGACGCCGTTTCGGGTGGCGAGAACCACGAACTCGTCGTCGCTGACGTCGTCGAAGCTGCGCACCGGCAGCATGGCCTGGATGCGCTCGTCCTGGGCGAGCTGCAGGACGTTGACGATCGCCTTGCCCTTGGCGGCGCGGCCGAGCTGCGGCAACGCGTGCACCTTGAGCCAGTGCAGCCGGCCCCGGTTCGTGAAGAACAGCAGGTAGGCGTGCGTGGAGGCGACGCCTAGATGGCGCACGAAGTCCTCGCTGCGCGTCTCCATGCCGCGCGCGCCCTTTCCGCCGCGGCGTTGCGCACGGTACAGGGTGACGGGGTTGCGCTTGATGTAGCCGAGGTGGGACAGGGTGACGACCATGTCCTCCTCGGCGATCAGGTCCTCGTTCGTGATGCCGTCGACCGCCTCGATGAGGCGCGTGCGGCGCTCGTCGCCGAAGCGGTCGTTCACCTCGCGCAGCTCGCTGAGCACCACCTCGAGGATGCGCTCGTCGCTGTCGAGCAGATCCTTCAGGTCGGCGATCTTCGCGCGCAGCTCCTCGAGCTCGTCGATGACCTTCTGCCGCTCCATGGCGGTCAGCGAGCGCAACCGCATCTCGAGAATCGCCTGGGCCTGCCGCTCGGAGAGCTGGAAGCGCGCCATCATCTGGTCGCGCGCGGAAGCGGCGTCCGCGCTCTCGCGGATCAGCGCGATGATCTCGTCGAGGTTGTCGAGGGCGATCATGAAGCCCTCGAGGATGTGGGCGCGCGCCTCCGCCTGGGCGAGGTCGTAGATGGCGCGGCGGATCACGACCTCCTTGCGGAACTCGATGAAGTGCCGCATCGCCTGCTTGAGGGACAGGGTCTGCGGGCGGCCGTTCACGAGTGCGAGCAGATTGACGCCGAAGGTCGTCTGCAGCGGCGTCATCTTGTAGAGCTGGTTCAGGATGACGTCCTCGGCGACGTCGCGTCGCAGCTCGATGACGATCCGCATGCCCTGGCGGTTCGACTCGTCGCGCAGATCGGTGATGCCCGAGATGCGGCCCTCGCGGACCAGCTCGGCGATGCGCTCGATCAACATCGCCTTGTTGACCTGGTAGGGGATCTCGGTCACGACGATCCGCGAGCCGCGCTTGGTCTCTTCGAACTCCGCGCTGGCGCGCAGCACCAGGTGGCCACGGCCGCTCTGGTAGTAGCTGCGCACGCCTTCGTTGCCACAGAGCAGGGCGCCGGTCGGGAAGTCGGGGCCGGGCATCAGCTCGAGCAGGTCGTCGATCGTGCAGTCGGGGTTCTCGGCCTCGAGGACGAGTGCCTCGGTGAGTTCGCGAAGGTTGTGGGGCGGGATGTTGGTCGCCATCCCGACCGCGATGCCCGCCGAACCGTTGGCGAGCAGGTTCGGGAAGCGGGTCGGCAGGACCTCGGGCTCTTCCATCTGCCCGTCGAAGTTCGGCGCGAAGTCGACCGTCTCGCGGTCGATGTCGCGCAGCATCTCCTCGGCGAGCTGCTGGAGACGAGCCTCGGTGTACCGGTAGGCGGCCGGCGAGTCGCCGTCCACCGAGCCGAAGTTGCCCTGGCCGTCGACGAGCGGGTAGCGGAGCGAGAAGTCCTGCGCCATGCGGACCATCGCGTCGTAGACCGCGCTGTCGCCGTGGGGGTGATAATGCTTGAGGACCTCGCCCACCACACCGGCCGACTTCGAGTAGGCGCGGTTCGGCAGCAGGCCCTCCTGCTGCATCGCATAAAGGATGCGCCGGTGGACGGGCTTGAGGCCATCCTCGACCTTGGGGAGCGCCCGGCTGATGATGACGGACATCGAGTAGGCGAGGAACGAGCTGCGCACCTCGTCTTCGATGTTGATCGCCTCGGTGCCGCCGCCGGGCGGTCCGCCTGCGCGCTCGTCGAGGATGTCGTCTGTGGGTTCGTCGGGCATGGCCCCGTCCGGCTAGATGTCGAGATTCTCGACGTTCAGCGCATTGTCCTCGATGAAGCGCCGACGCGGCTCGACGATCTCGCCCATCAGCGTGGTGAAGACGTCGTCGGCCTCGACGAGATCGTCGACGCGCACCTGCAGGAGCACGCGATTCTCGGCCTTCATGGTGGTCTCTTCGAGCTGGTCGGGGTTCATCTCGCCCAGGCCCTTGTAGCGCTGGATCGAAACGCCCTTGCCGCCGCGCGCGAGGATGCTCGCGAGCAGGGTCGTATCGTTCTGGAACTCCTCGGAGTCGCCGTCTCGAGTGAGCACGTACGGGGGCTGTCCGAGCTCGGCCCGCTGGGCCTGGCAGCGCTCCATGCGGTGGTAGTCGGCGCCTTGCAGACACGCGACGTCGATCGCGGTGCGCAGCTCCTGACCGCCTCGGCGCAGCTTGCCGACCAGGCGGTGGGTGTCGTTTTCGCGGTCGCGCTCCACCGACCACTCGACGGCGCCAGCAGCGTCGCCCTCGCAGCGCTCGAATTCGGCCTGCAGCAGCGGCGCGATGTCTTCGAGGAGCCGCCCCTCGTCGGCGAGATCGGCCACGACGGGGGCGCCGATCGTCACCGCGGCGTCGACGAGGCGCTCGTCGAAGAGGCGGATCTTGAAGCGGTCGAGCATGCGTTGGCGTGTGCTCGCGTTCTTGAGCAGCTCGCGCAGGGTCGCCTCGTCGAGCTCGGCGCCGGCGGCGGTGACGGTCGTGTCGGCGAGGCCGAGGTCGAGCAGGTAGTCCTCGAGGGCCGGATCGTCCTTCAGGTAGCAGCTCTTCTTGCCGCGCTTCGCCTTGTAGAGGGGCGGCTGTGCGATGTAGAGGTAGCCGGCCTCGATGAGGGGCCGCATCTGGCGGTAGAAGAAGGTCAACAGCAGGGTGCGGATGTGTGATCCGTCGACGTCCGCGTCGGTCATGATGATGACGCGGTGGTAGCGGACCT
Source organism: uncultured Spirochaetaceae bacterium (assembly GCA_964515335.1). Lineage (GTDB taxonomy): Bacteria > Myxococcota_A > UBA9160 > UBA9160 > UBA4427 > TMED88. Next base: position 32,199 of record CAZETS010000042.1, on the reverse strand, counting down.
TCTCGATGTCCAATTCGTTGCCGATCCCGCAGCCGAGCGCCGCGATGATGGCCTGGATCTCGTTGCTGGCCAGCATGCGGTCGAGGCGCGCGCGCTCGACGTTCAGGATCTTGCCGCGGATCGGCAGAATGGCCTGGGTTTCGCGCGAGCGGCCCTGCTTGGCGGTGCCTCCCGCCGAGTCGCCCTCGACGATGAACAGCTCGCACTTCGCCGGATCGCGCTCCTGGCAGTCAGCCAGCTTGCCCGGCAGGCTGAAGTCCGAGAGCGCACCCTTGCGGCGCGCCAGATCGCGGGCCTTGCGGGCTGCCTCGCGGGCCTTCGCGGCGTCCACCACCTTGTCGATGATGGGCCGCGAGACCTTCGGGTTCTCCTCGAGGAAGATCGAAAGCTTCTGGTAGAGGATTGCCTCGACGATCCCCCGCACCTCGCTGGTGCCGAGCTTCGTCTTGGTCTGCCCCTCGAACTCGGGCTGCGGAAGCTTGACGCTGATGACGGCCGTCAGGCCCTCGCGGAGATCGTCGCCGGTCACCGCTGGCTTCTCGCCCTTGCTGTTGGGCTTGTAGTGGTTCTGGATGTAGCGATTGATGGTGCGGGTGAGCGCCGTCCGGAACCCGACGAGGTGAGTCCCGCCCTCCACGGTGTTGATGTTGTTCGCGAACGAGTAGACGGCTTCGTTGTACGAGTCGTTGTACTGCAGGGCGACCTCGACCGTCACCTCGGCGCTACCACCGCGCTCGGTCAGCTCGCGCTTGTCGGTGACGAAGATCGGCTGCTCGTGGAGCGGCTGCTTCTTGTCGTTCAGGTGCTCGACGAACGAATTGATGCCGCCCTCGTAACAGAAGTCGTGCCTCTTGTCGTCTCGCTCGTCCTCGATCACGATGCGGACGCCGGCGTTCAGGAACGACAGCTCGCGCAGGCGTTGCGAGAGCACGTCGAACGAGAACTCGGTGACCGGGAATATTTCGGGATCGGGGTGGAAGGTGATGCGCGTGCCCGTGTTGTCGGCCTCGTCCACGGGCTCGAGGGGGCCGTCGGGCTCGCCGCGCTGATAGGTCTGGCGCCAGAGCTTCCCGGACCGCTTGATGTCGAGGCAGAGCTGGCTCGAGAGGGCGTTCACGACCGACACGCCGACGCCGTGCAGGCCACCGGAGACCTTGTAGCTGTTCTCGTCGAACTTCCCGCCCGCGTGCAGGGTGGTCAGAACCACCTCGGCCGCGGAGCGGTTCTCGACAGGATGCGTGTCGGTCGGGATCCCCCGACCGTTGTCGTCGACCGTCACCGAGTTGTCGGGATGGATAGAGACGTGGATCTCCGAGCAGAAGCCGGCGAGCGCTTCGTCGATCGAGTTGTCGACGATCTCGTAGACGAGGTGGTGGAGGCCATCGGGGCCGGTGGTCCCGATGTACATGGCCGGCCGCTTGCGGACCGGCTCGAGACCCTCGAGCACCTCGATGGATCTGGCGTCGTAGCTCACTGCGTGGTCATTTCCTGCTCGGCCTGCTTTCGCGGGACCCTCTGCGACTGGCCGCCGATCCTCTGCGGGATGCACCGGAGGCCCTCGACCCTCGGCTTGCCCGCTCGGATCTTCGCTTCGGAGCGAGCCCTCGGGCGCCTCTCCGATCCCCGTCGTCGATCCCTATCACCGATCGATCGCCCGCCCTTCGCGGGCCACGATCCGCATTGGATCTCCGGTGCCTTCGGTCTGTCACCGGCCTGTCGCCGGATCTCGCCGTCGTTTCTCCGGCGCAGCCGATCGGCTCGAAGGTCGTCCCGCGCCTGCGGGCTCAGGCGCCGCCTCAGGGTACTCAAACGGCGCGGAGCCGTAAAGAACCGAAAGCGGTGGAATCAGCGCCCGAAAGCAGCCTCCCGGGCGCACAATCCGGGGATTTTCGGGCCACTGCGAGTCGTGAACGTCCGGCCACTCGCCCGCGGCCTCCCGGGCCCACTCACCGGGCCCCGCAGCCGCGCTCCGCGCGGCCCGCTCAGAGGCGCATTGGCATCACGACGCCGAGCGTGTCTTCGTCGTTGGTGGGCACGACCTGAGCGGGCGACAGGTCGTTCTGCAGACCGAGCCAGACCTCCTTGGCGTGCAACGCGCCGAGGGCGTCGAGCAGATAGCGGGCGTTGAATCCAACCGACACAGGATCACCCGAGTACTCGACGTCGAACTCGTCCCTGGCGTCTCCGAGATCAGGATTGTTGGACGACACCACGAGCTGCCCCTCGGCGAGCTCGAGCTTGACGGCCCGGCTGCGCTCAGAGGACAGCAGGGCGACACGGCGCAGCGCCTGGACGAGCTGGTCCGAGGAGACGACCAGGCGCACCGAGAGCTCCGACGGAATCACCTGCTGGTAGTTGGGGAACTCGCCTTCGATCAACCGCATTACCAGGGTGACGTCACCCTTGCGGGCGAGACCACTGTTGCCCTCGAAGCCGATCGAGACCTCGTCGACGTCGTCTTCGTCGAGCAGCCGCTTGAGCTCTGCGAGACCCTTGCGCGGAATGATCACGCCGTTGGCGAGACCACTGAGATCGGCTGGAATCTCGCGATCGACCAGGGCCAGGCGGTGGCCGTCGGTCGCCACCATGCGCAGCTTGCCCGTATCCGCGTCCACCTCGAGGAAGACGCCGTTCAGGTTGTAACGGGTCTCGTCGAGGGAAGACGCGTACATGGTGCGCTCGATCATCGACGAGAGCACCTCGGTGGGCACCGCGACCGTCGAGTCCGGCGCGAACTCCGGCAGGGTCGGGTATTCCTCGGGCGCCGTGCCGGCCAGCGTGAAGTGCGATCTCGCACAGCGGATGTCGAGGTAGGAGTTCGCGGTGGCCTCGAGGGCGACGTCTTCGTCGGGCAGCTCACGCACGATCTCGAAGAGCTTCTTGGCGCCCACCGTCAGCCCACCGGCCTTCTCGATCTGGGCGGGATGCTGACCGCGTACACCGACCTCGAGGTCGGTCGCCGCGAGGCGCAAGGATCCGTCGCCCCCCGAGCCTTTCTCCGCCTCGAGCAATACGTTGGCGAGGATCGGCATCGAGTTGCGCTTCTCGACGATGGCCTGGATACGACCAAGTCCCTTGTGGAGCTCTGCCTTGGTGATCTTGAGCTTCATCCTCGCCGTCTTCCCGTTTATCTGTTGCCTATGTGTCTATTGATTGGAAAAAGAAAAATAAAGGAAATAGTAGAAGTGATAATAGTGCTCGAAACTCGGGACAGAAACGGGTCAACCCGTTGATTCGTCGAGAGAATTCCGTTCGTCCCGCTATGTCGTCCGAGCATCGGCGCTGTCGAGTCGGGGGGATTGGCGATGCGCGGACCCTGAGCTTCCGTCGTTCGACGTCATCTTACCATGCGGCGGGCCCTGCCCACCGACACATCGGGCCCCGGCACGGGCTTCGCTGTGAGGCTGGGAGGTAGAGAGGCGTCGCGGGGCGGGGCCGGGGGGGCGGGTTCGCAATGGCGATCGTCTTTCGGCACGGCTAGATTCCCGCGTTCCGCCGGCCGGGGAGGCCGGCTTTTCCCCGCTGGTCCGACGGCGCCAGGCACGGCTCTCCGCGTGGCGGTTCTGAGGTCGGACGGCAGGCGCGAGAGCGCTTCAGCGCGCGAGAACCGAGGGCGCAAGGCGCCAGGACGTCAGGACGCGAGTTAGAGATGAAGAGGACCTATCAGCCGAGTCGCATCAAGCGGTCTCGCAAGCACGGATTTAGAGAGCGGATGAAGACCCGCTCGGGCAGGGCCATCCTGAAGCGGAGGCGCTCGAAGGGCCGCAAGCGCCTCGCGGTCTCGGTCGCCTCCAAGTAGCCGTGATCGAGGTGGCCCGCGGTGGGTGATCGCTCGCCGCTCCGGCGCGAAGTTGCCCGGGAGGCGGTGTCCGTGTCCGTCTCCGGCTCGTCGCCGAGCGGCTCGCGGACCCTGGGCCGCTGGGACCGCCTGCGTGATTCGCGAGACTTCCGACGTATCTCGCGGCGGGGCCGGCGGATTCCAGGTGAGGCCTTCGTGATGCTGGTCGCTGCGCTCCAGCCAGGCGGGCGGCCAGCCCACAGGCGGATCGGCATCAGCGCCAGCCGCCGCGTCGGCAACGCGGTCGTGAGGAATCGCATCAAGAGGGGCGTACGGGAGTGGTTCCGGGCAAGTCGCGACATACTGCCCGAGGACGTCGACATCGTGGTGATTGCCCGTCGGGAAGCGTCCGGTCTGGGCGGTCCGGAGATCGCGAGGGCCCTCGATGCGCTGGCGCGACGGATCCGGAAGCCGCGATCGGCTCCTGGAACCCCTGGAAGATGAAAATCCGAAGATGAATATCAGCAACCGGCAGGCGAGTAAAGGCATCCCGATCAGCGCAACCAGCCACCGGGCCGAGCGTCCGGGCCTCGCTGCGCGCGCCCTGATCGGGCTCCTGCACGTCTGGCACCGGTTCGTCTCGCCGGCGCTCGGACCGGCTTGCCGATTCGAGCCGAGCTGCTCCTGCTACGCGGCGGATGCCCTCGAGCGACACGGACTTCTGCGCGGCGGCGGGCTCTCGATTCGCCGTTTCGGTCGCTGTCATCCCTTCCATCCAGGCGGATTCGATCCGGTCCCCTGAGGGGCCGATCTGGAGCAGGGAGATCGTGGACCGCAACCTGTTGCTCGCATTTGCGCTCTCGATGGCGGTGTTCAGCGGCTGGCTGGCCTGGCAGCAGAACGTCGTTGTGCCCGAGCGCAAGGCGGCCCTCGAGCGCGCCCGCGCCGCCGCGGAGGCCGCCGAGCCGGCCGTGGAAGACCGCGAATGGGGTGCTGCCGGGTCGCCGGCGGAGCCCGGGCAGGTTGCCGCCGAGTCGCTGCCGCCCGCCCGGACGGCGCCCGCCGCTGCCGCCCGCGAACCCGCACTGGCGCCGCCCGACAGCCCCTCGGTGCCGCCCTGGCAGGGTGAACTCGAGAGCGCGACCGTCGTCGCGCAGCTCAGCAATCGCGGCGGCGTGCTGACCGGCTGGCAGCTGCGTGACTACTTCGAGACGCCACGCCGGGAGGTGCCCGTCGAGCTCATCGACCTGCCCGCCGATGCCCCGGCGACACTCTCGACTTCCTTCGCGGAGCTCGGCCTGGGCGACCTGTCGAATGCCCTCTACGAGGTCGAGCGGGCCGGTGAAGGCGAAGTGGTGTTCGTGCTGCGCCGCGGCGGCGTCGAGATCCGCAAGACCTACAGCAGGCCGACCGACGACTACACGATCGACCTGCGGGTCGACGTGACGAACGGCACCACGGGCACGCTGTCGCCGCGCTTCGACGTGTTGGTTCCCGCCGCCACGAACGACCGTCCGGACTTCGGCGAGCTGTCCCTGGTGGCGTTGGTGGGCGAAGAGGTGACGAGCGAGCTCGTGGCCGGTATCGGATCACCCGGCTTCTTCTCGGGCCTGTTCGGCGGCGGCGACGAGGGCCCGATCGAGTTTCGCTCGGAGCTCGAGTACGCGGGCTTCGACATGCGTTACTTCACGGGTGTCGTGCTGCCCGAGAGCGCCGCGGAGTCGGGCGCAACCCTGCTGCCCCACGACGAGGGCAAGTCGGCGTTTGCGCTGGTGACTCTGAGCGGTGTAGATGTGGCGAGCGGGGACACGGTGTCACGCCACTTCACGGCGTTCATCGGCCCCAAGCAGCCTGCCATCCTCGAGCTGCTCGGCGAGGACATCCAGTACGCCATCATGCGGGGCGACTCCTGGGTGGCGCCTCTCACGACCTTCTTCGAGTGGGCGCTCCACCGTGTGCATGATTTCGTGCCCAACTACGGGCTCGCCATCATCGTGCTCACCATCCTGGTCCGACTCGCCACGTGGCCCATCATGGTCAAGCAGATGAAGTCGGCGGAGCGCATGCGCGAGCTGATGCCGCGCATCAAGGAGCTTCAGGAGAAGTACAAGGACGACCGGCAGAAGCAGTCCGAGGAGACCTTCAAGCTATACCGCGAGACCGGCGTGAACCCTCTGGGCGGCTGTCTCCCGATGCTCCTCCAACTGCCGGTCTTCATCGGGCTCTTCTACGCGTTGCAGAGTTCGATCGACCTCCGCCAGGCGCCCTTCTTCCTGTGGATCAATGATCTGTCGGCGCCGGCCACCCTGTTTACACTTCCCGGTGTAGACTTCCCGGTCCGTATTCTGCCGATCCTGATGGGCATCAGCATGTACATCCAGCAGAAGATGATGCCCCAGGCCGGCATGGACCCCGCTCAGGCCAAGATGATGCTGATCATGATGCCGGGCATGATGCTCGTCATCTCATACACGTTTCCCTCCGGACTGGTCCTCTACTGGATGATCAGCAACGTGCTCGGTATCGGGCACCAGCTGTACGTCCGACGCAAGATGCACGCGGGCGAGTAGGCGGAGAATTCGAGGAGCTTCGATGTACGACAAGACCCAAGAGCCGAATGAGTTCATTGGTGAGAACGCCGAGGACGCGACCGCGTCCGCGGCGCGCTTCTTCGGTGTGGAAGCCGGGGAGCTGAAGGTCGCGGTCGCGCCGGAAGGATCGGTGTCGGGGGCGGCCGGGCGCACCGTGGTGGTCGCCTACCCGAGCTCCGTCACACCGGGGCGGCCCGGCGGTGGCGGGTCCGAGGGGGGAGGGCGCGGGCGTGACCGCGAGCCGCGTGAGCGCGGTCGTGATCGTGGCCGCGAGCGTGGCGGGCGCGGGCGGCGCGATCGCGAAGGCGGGCGTGAGGGCCGCGGGGGCCGCG
>CAZETS010000042.1:13156-25398 GCA_964515335.1 uncultured Spirochaetaceae bacterium | reverse complement strand
GAGGGCCGGCGCGAGTCCGCGGAGCCGACCGCTGACGGGGGCGAGGAAGCGACCCCCGAGGAGTCCAAGGGCACCGCGAAGGGCGAGCTGGGTCCCGTCGGCGACTTCGTGCTCGGCGTCCTCGAGCGGATGGTTGTCGGGAGCTTCGAGATCGCCGAGGCCTCCGAGGACGACTTCCTCGTCTACCAGATCACCGGCGACGCCTGTGAGAGGATCGGAGGCGGCGACGGCCGCGCCATCGACGCCCTGCAGCTACTCGCCAACCAGGCCTCCAAGCAGCTCCTCGACGAGGGGCCGCGCGTGGTTGTCGATATCGACGGCGAGATGGCGGACCGCGAGGGGTCGCTGGAGCGGCTGGCGGCTCGGGCCGCCGGGCGCGCCGCCGACACCGGCCGGTCGGTGGCCCTGGACCCGATGAACTCCCGGGATCGCCGCATCATCCACGTGGCGCTTCGCGACGAGGACAAGATCGCCACGATGAGCATCGGGAGCGGTCGCTACCGCCAGGTGCTCGTGGTTCCGGAAGGGGCCCCCGAGTACGACGAGGCCTCCGAAGAGTCCTCGTAGCGGACCTCGGCGGCGGGGGGCGGGTTTTGGGCCCCCCCAACCAGCACCCCGGTGCCCCCCAGTCGTTCGACCGGCCCGGCTCGACCACGTAGCGGGGGCGGCCAGTAGCCGGGCGTTTCTCCTCCGGTGATGGGCGTGAGGGTTCCGCGGAGCTGGTAGGGTTCCACGTGGAACGGAGCGCCGGGTCGGCGGTCCCCGACTTTTCGGCGGCCATGCGGGCAGCGCTGTCCGCGTGTGCGACTGTCGCGTTCCACGGGGAACGAACCGATTTCGACCTCACGCTACATCGACAGGACCGACTCTGGCGGTCCGCCAGTGAGCGAGCGCCTCCTGGAGGGGCTCGGCGGGATCGCGCCCACCCTCACCGCTCAACAGATCGAGCGCCTTGCGGGACTCGCCGAGCTGGTCGTCGACTGGGGGGCCCGCATCAACCTGAGCGGCTTCCGGGATCCCGATCGCGTCTTCGACGGGCTGATCGCCGACGCGCTCGCGCTGGGGGCCGCCATCGACGAGCTGATCGGCGGTCCGCCGCCAAGGATCGTCGATCTGGGGTCCGGGGCGGGCTTCCCCGGCCTGCCGCTCGCGATCACGCGGCCCGCAACCGAGGTCGTGCTCGTCGAGTCCCGCCAGCGTCGCCATCACTTCCAGCGCGCCGCCTGCCGGGAGCTCGGGATCACGAACGCTCATCCTCGGCTCGGACGCATCGAGGGCCTCGACGTGCAGGCCGCGGAGGTCGTCGTCGCCCAGGCGGTCGGACAGCTCGCCGATGTGGTGGGCCTGGCGGGCAGGTGGGTGGCTGGTGGTGGTTGGCTGGTTGTTCCGGGCGGCTCGACGGCTCGTCGACTCGACGCCGGGGCGGGCTGGGCGTCGCACGGATCTCGCCGCTACGGGGACGGGGTCCTGACGGCAACACGAACGCTCTGGTATGCGCGGCGTGGAGGTGCCCCTCCCCCGCCCCCTACCCGGTAGCGGTCGCGAAGCGTCTCCCGTAAGTTGCCGGTCGCCTGCACGTGGAGCCCCATGTCGAACTGCCGCGTCATCGCCGTCGTGAACCAGAAGGGTGGCGTCGGAAAGACCACCACGGCCGTCAACCTGGCGGCCTGCCTGGCCGCTTCCGAGCGCCGCACCCTCTTGATCGACCTGGACCCCCAGGGGAATGCGAGCAGCGCTTATGGTGTGTTGAATCCACAACACCACATCTATCACGCTCTGCTCGGCGACTGCTCGATCGAGGCGGCGACGCTCACCACCGAGCTCGGCTACCTGCGGCTGGTGGCCTCCGGTCCCGATCTCGTCGGCGCCGAGATCGAGCTCGTCTCGCATCCCGATCGCGAGCGACGTCTCGCCAGCGTGATCGACTCCGTGCGTGATCGTTTCGACTACGTGCTGGTCGACTGCCCGCCGTCGCTCGGCATCCTGACCCTCAACGCGCTCACCGCCGCCGACGCCCTGCTGATCCCGCTGCAGTGCGAGTACTACGCGCTGGAGGGACTCGCCCGTCTGCTCGAGACCACCGACCTGGTTCGCGCCGACCTCAATCCCTCGCTCGAGCTCGAGGGCATCGTGCTCACCATGGTCGATATGCGGAACAACCTCAGTCGCCAGGTCGAGGCCGAGGTGCGACAGCACTTCGGCGACCGCGTCTACCGCACGCGCATTCCGCGAAACGTGCGGCTCAGCGAAGCGCCGAGCCACGGCAAGCCGATCCTGCTCTACGACATCCACTCACGCGGCGCGGTCGCCTACTTGAAGCTCGCCGAGGAGATCCTCGCTCGACACAAAGATGTTATCCCCGCGGCGGCCGGCAGCGATCCGTCGCACGCCGAGGCGGGCGAGGCGGGCGAGGCGGACGAGGCGGACGAGGCGGACGAGGTGATCGTGGAGGAAGTGGAGGAACCGGAGAAGGCAGAGGAAGGTGGAGGAGATCGATGACCGCACGTCGTAGCGCGCTGGGCCGTGGCCTGGGCGCTCTGATCCCCAATCGCGAGACGACACACGAAAGCGACGCTCCGGCCCGCGAGTCTGTCGACCAGCCGGCACGCGCCGACAAGCCCCCCGCAGCCCCTCCCGGCGCATCGGCGAGGCCCCCCGCGGCCGCCACGGAGGCTGATTCTGGCCCCGCGGCCGACGCCGGCCCCCGTCAGCTGCCCGTCGATCTCATCGACGCCAACCCCGAGCAGCCGCGCCGCTACTTCGACCGCGACCAGCTCGAACGGCTGGCGGCTTCGATCCTGCGGCACGGCGTCCTGCAACCCGTGGTGGTTCGCCGCGCGGGCGAACGCTACGAGCTGATCGTCGGCGAGCGCCGTTGGCGTGCCAGCCGCGCTGCGGGCGTCGCGACGATTCCGGCGGTGATCGCCGACATCGCCCCGCAGGACCGTCTCGAGATCGCGATCGTCGAGAACGTGCAGCGCCACGACCTGAACCCGATCGAGCTCGCCCACGCCTACCGGGCCCTCGCCGACTCCGGGGCCACCCAGGACGAAATCGGCCGCAAGGTGTCGATGGACCGCTCGTCGATCGCCAACCACCTGCGGCTCCTCGACCTGTCGCGCGACCTCCAGGAGGACGTCGAGCAGGTGCGTCTCACCATGGGGCACGCGAAGGCGCTCCTGCAGGTGAGCGATCCGGACGGGCGTCGCCGGCTGCGCGACAGGGTCGTCAAGGAAGGGCTCTCGGTTCGCGCCACCGAGCGGCTCGGCCGACAGCTCCAGGGTCCCGCGCCGGCGCGGCGCGGCGCGAAAGCGGCCCCCGCTCTCGATCCCGACCTGGCCCGGGCCATCGAGGCGCTGCAGCAGCGCTACCAGACCCGCATCCAGCTGCGGGGCAACGGCAGCAAGGGCCGCCTCGAAGTCGACTATTACTCGTCCGACGACCTGCATCGCGTGCTGTCGCTGATGCTCGGCGAGCTTCCGTGAGCGGGTCTGATCGCCGCCCCCTGCTGGTGCCGCCGGGCGGGCGGTTCGAGGGGCTGGTGGCCTTCCGGGACGCCGTCCGTCTCGCGGGCGAAGTCGTGGGACCGGTCGAGGGCGGGGGACGGCTCGAGCTGCTCGAGACCGCACGCGTGAAGGGGCCCGTCAGCGTCGGCGAGCTGGTGAGTGCGGGGTCGATCGAAGGGGATGTCGCGGCGCGTGGCGCCGCCCGTCTCGACGAAGGTGCAACGCTACGTGGCACCCTCAGTGCGCTTCGCCTGGCGGTGGCCAATGGTGCTTTGATTCAGGCTCGTTGCAGCGTCGGCGACGCCTCCGAGTAGAGGCTTCCAGCGCCCCACGCGATCGCACTTTGGCTTGAAACCCCGGCGGCTTATGCAACCATTGCCGCCGCCGTGACACCCGTTGCTGGCCAGCGCGACGCGGGGTCCGGCAGCGGTCGGTGCCACCGCCCTCCACCCCGTTCGATCGCTCGTAGTGGGCTTTCGGTTGGGGCTGATCCGGAGATCCGGAGTTGTGGAAATCCGGAGACGTGGAGACGTGGAGACGTGGAGAGGCGGCGGTGAGGCGGCCGGGTTCTGGTCGGTCGTCGTGTGATCCGGTGCTACGCGATGTCGTTCGGCTGATGGGCGAGGGTTGCTTGCTCGCCCACGGGCCCGCTGTCGATCGAGCGCAGTTTCGTGGTCGGCCGCAGTCGACGCGTTCGAGCCTCGGGGCCAGCGCGAGCGAGCCGCCGCGCTGGCACGGACGACAGGGGGCTCGTGACCCGGGTGGCGCCCGGTGAGTCCGGCGAAAAGAGCCGCAGCAACGGCCGCGAAAACTCGCGCAAGCGAACGCGCAAGGACCGGAACGACGGGAATGAACGGAACGGGAGCGCAGATGCGAGATCGGCCGACCACCAGGAGCGCAACGTCACGCGCGCGCGCGATCCCGTTCGCGCTGCTCGCGCTGGCCGCGCTTCCGGGTCCCGCGTTCGCGGCCGAAGAGCTCCAGCTGATCCCCGAGCTCGGCATGCTGATCCTGATGGTCGCGATCTTCTTCGCGCTGATCTTCCCCGTCAACGCGTTCATCTTCAAGCCGATCTTCCAGGCCCTCGACGAGCGCGCGAGCCGCATCGCGGGCGCCAGAGAGCGGGCCGATCAGATCGCCGCCGAGGCGGATGCGGTCCTCGAGCGCTACGAGGCGTCGATCCGGGAGGCGCGCGCCAGCGCCGAGGCCGCGCGCAAGGAGCTCATCGAGGCCGCGCGTCAAGAGCAGGCCAGCGTCGCCAACACGGCACGTGGCGACGCCGAGGAGCTGGTCGAGAAGGCCCGGGTCGACCTCGCCGCCGCGCTCGACGAGGCACGGGCGGGCCTGCGTTCGTCCTCCCAGGAGATCGGCCGACTCGCCGCCGAGCGCATCCTGGGGAGGACGCTCTGATGCCCCGCCGCACTTCGAGCCGGCTCGCCCGTGTGTGGTTCGCGTTCGCGCTGGTGCTGGCCCTGCTGCCGTCCACGGCCTTGGCGGCCGGCGGCGGCGGCCTCCAGGATCTGATCTACCAGGCCATCAACCTGCTGATCTTGCTGGGCGTCATCTTCTACTTCGCCCGCAAGCCGGTCACCGACTACTTTGCGTCGCGCCGCTCCGACATCAAGCTCGATCTCGACAGGGCGGGCGAGCTGCTCGCCGCCGCCGAGGCGCGCAACGCGGAGATCCAGCGCAAGCTCGCCGACCTCGAGAGTCAGATCGAGGAGATCCGCGAGCTCTCGCGCCGGCGCGCCGACGAGGAGTCCGAGCGGATCCTCGCCGAAGCCCGCAAGCAGGCCGAGCGCGTCCGCGCCGACGCCCGGGCGGCCGCCGAACAGGAGCTGCTGCGCGCCCGTCGCGAGCTGCGCACCGAGGCCGCCGACCTGGCCGCCGAGCTCGCCGACCGGCTGCTCGTCGAGAACATCGGCGACAACGATCGCGAGCGGCTGCTCGACGAGTTCATCACCCGCGTCGAGTCGACGCCCACGCCCAACGCCTGACGCGAGGCTGCCCCGATGCCTTCATCCACCGCTGCCGTCCGCTACGCGAAGGCGCTCTTCGCGCTGGCCCGCGACGATCGCAACGTCGCCGAGGTCCGTGGCGAGGTCGAGAGGCTCGCGACGCTGCTCGCCGACAACGACGAGCTGAGGCAGGCGCTGCTCACCCCGTTGCACCCGGCCGACCAGCGCAAGGCCGCGTTGCGGGCGATCGCGCAGCGCGGCCCGCTCTCCACGCTGCTCACCAACTTCGTCTCGTACCTGATCGACCAGCGTCGCCTGATCGAATACTCGTCGATCGCGCACGAGTTCGGGCGCCTCGCCGACGAAGATCAGGGCCTGCTGACCGCGCAGGTCACCGCCGCCAGCGAGTTCGACGAGCGCCGCCGCGATCGCCTGCGCCGGGCGCTCTCCGAGCGCACCGGTCGCGAGGTGCGCCTCGAGGTGGAGGTCGACCCGTCGCTGCTCGGCGGGGCGATCGCCAAGGTCGGAGACCTCGTCTTCGACGGAAGCATCCGGACGCAGCTCGCGCAGCTGCGCCACAACCTGTTGGGAGAGGGGCCGTCCCACTCCTGAGCGTGCCACCAACCGACCATCGCGCCCCGCCGGCGAGGAAGAGGTCCTCGTTCAACGGCATGGGGGCGCCTGCTCGGAAACGCCGACCCGCCCACGAAGGAATTCCGATCGATGGACATCAAGCCCGCCGAGATCACCGACATCCTGAAGCGCGAGATCAAGGAGTACGACCGCGAGGTCGACGTCGCCGAGACCGGCACCGTGCTGAGTGCCGGTGACGGCATCGCGCGCGTCTACGGCCTGGAGAACGCGCTGGCCGGCGAGCTGGTGGAGTTCGAGAACGGCCTGGCCGGCATGGTGCTGAACCTCGAGGAGGACAACGTCGGCATCGCGGTGATGGGCGAGAGCCACGGCATCCGCGAAGGCGAGGTGGTGCGGCGCACCGGTCGCATCATCGACGTCCCGGTCGGCGACGCGCTGATCGGCCGCGTCGTGGACGCCCTCGGCAATCCGATCGACGGCAAGGGGGCGATCGAGACCGACACGCGCCGGCTGCTCGAGATCAAGGCCCCGGGCATCGTGGGACGCAAGTCGGTCCACGAGTCGCTCGCGACCGGCGTCAAGGCGATCGACGCGATGGTGCCGATCGGCCGCGGGCAGCGCGAGCTGATCATCGGCGATCGCCAGACCGGCAAGACGGCCATCGCGATCGACACGATCATCAACCAGAAGAACACGGACGTGTTCTGCGTCTACGTGGCGATCGGCCAGAAGCAGTCGACGGTCGCCCAGGTGGTCGACAAGCTGAACCAGTTCGGCGCCATGGAATACACGACGGTCGTGGCCGCCACCGCGTCCGACCCGGCGCCCCTCCAGTACCTGGCCCCCTACGCGGGCTGCTCGATGGCCGAGCACTTCCTGCACACGGGACGCCACGCGCTGATCGTCTACGACGATCTCTCCAAGCAGGCGGTCGCCTACCGGCAGCTCTCGCTGTTGCTCCGCCGGCCCCCGGGCCGCGAGGCGTATCCGGGCGACATCTTCTACTGCCACTCGCGGCTCCTCGAGCGGGCCTGCAAGCTCGACGACGAGGAGGGCGGCGGCAGCCTGACGGCGCTCCCCATCATCGAGACCCAGGCGGGCGACGTGTCGGCCTACATCCCGACCAACGTCATCTCGATCACCGACGGCCAGATCTTCCTCGAGACCGACCTCTTCAACTCGGGCGTGCGCCCCGCCATCAACGTGGGCATCTCGGTGTCGCGGGTGGGTGGTGCGGCGCAGACCAAGGCCACGAAGTCGGTCGCCGGCCAGCTCAAGCTCAACCTCGCCCAGTACCGCGAGATGGCGGCCTTCGCGCAGTTCGGCTCGGACCTCGACAAGGCCACCCAGGAGCAGCTCGCCAACGGCGAGCGCCAGACCGAGATGCTCAAGCAGCCCCAGTACGCGCCGCTCGCCATGGAGGATCAGGTGGTCGTCATCTACGCGGCGACCCCGCAGGACGATCGCGACTCCTGGGTGCGCGGGTTCAGCGTCGAGGACATCGGCCGCTACGAGCACGAGCTGCTCGAGTGGCTGCGCGGCAGCAAGGCCGACATCCTCGACGAGATCCGCTCGAGCGGGAAGTTCGAGGACGCCACCGAGCAGAAGCTGCGAGCCGCCCTCGACGAGTTCGCCAACGTCTTCCAGCCGTCCGCGGGCGGGAGCGGCGAAGAGGCGGCCTGAGCGTGGCGGGACTTCGGGACATCAAGCGCAGGATCGTCAGCGTCGAATCGACGCAGAAGATCACGAGCGCCATGAAGATGGTGTCGGCCGCCAAGCTTCGACGCGCCCAGGAGGCCATCGAGGCGGCGCGCCCCTACGCGCAGCGGATGCGGGGCACCCTGGAAGAGGTGGCGGGCTCCGGGCTCGACGCCACGCATCCCCTCTTCGAGCAGCGCGACGACCCGCAGGCCCTCGAGGTGGTGGTGATCACCTCCGATCGAGGGCTCGCGGGGGCCTTCAACAGCAACGTCCTCAAGGCCGCCGACGCGGCGATCGCCGAACGCGAGAAGGACTTCACGAGCATCAACCTGACGATCGTGGGCAAGAAGGCCATCGACTATTACCGGCGCCGGCGAGCCGGCGCGATCAGCTACGCGCGCGACGTCGGCACGCAGGTGACGTACATCGAGGCCCAGGACGTCGCGCGGCGTCTGATCGAGCGGTTCGAGAGCGGCGAGGCCGACGAGGTCGTCATGGTCTACAGCGAGTTCGTGTCGACCATGACGCAGTCGCCCCGCGTCGTGCGGCTGCTGCCCTTCAGTCCGCAGTCGGATGACGACGACGCGCAGGACGGTGAAGAGAAGCTGCCGTACGAGATCGAGCCCGATCCGACGCACCTGCTCGCGGTGCTCGTCCCCAAGGCGGTCGAGGTGGAGGTCTACCGCGCACTGCTCGAGAACCAGGCCGGCGAGCACGCTGCGCGCATGGCCGCGATGGAGAGCGCGACTCGCAACACCGAGGAGCTGATCGAGAGCCTCACCCTCGAGTACAACCGCGCCCGACAGGCCGCGATCACCAAGGAGCTGGTCGAGATCGTGACCGGCGCGCAAGCGTTGGAATAGACATCGGCCGAAGGCCGAACTGTATTCCAGGAACATCCTCGCTCGTTCTGCCGCACGTTGGTGCGGGCTCGAGCGGACCGAGAGGCAAGGAGAGAAGACATGGAAGCCGGGAAGATCGTTCAGGTGATGGGGCCGGTGGTGGACGTGGAGTTTCCGCCCGGGCAGATCCCCGACATCATGGCGGCGCTCGTGACCAGCAATCCCGGAATCGACGACCGCGCCGACAATCTCATCGTCGAGGTCGCCCTGCACCTTGGCGAGAACACGGTGCGCTGCATCGCGATGGACACCACCGACGGCCTGAAGCGCGGCCAGGAGGTGCGCAACACCGGCGACGCCATCTCGATCCCGGTGGGCCCCGAAACGCTCGGCCGCATCATGAACGTGGTCGGCGAGCCGGTCGACGAAAAGGGGCCGATCTCCACCCAGATGCGGTACCCGATCCACCGCCCCGCCCCCGAGTTCGTCGACCAGTCGACGGCGGTCGAGATCCTCGAGACCGGCATCAAGGTCGTCGATCTGATCGGCCCGTATCCGAAGGGCGGCAAGGTCGGCCTGTTCGGCGGTGCGGGCGTGGGGAAGACGGTCGTCATCCTCGAGCTCATCAACAACATCGCCAAGCAGCACGCGGGCACCTCGGTGTTCGGCGGTGTGGGCGAGCGCACGCGCGAGGGAAACGACCTCTGGAACGAGATGGCGGACGCCAAGCTGTCCGACGGCACCACGGTGCTCGACAAGGCGGCGCTGATCTTCGGCCAGATGAACGAGCCGCCGGGCGCCCGCGCGCGCGTCGGCCTCACGGCGCTGACCGCCGCCGAGTACTTCCGAGACGAGGAGGGCAAGGACGTGCTCCTCTTCATCGACAACATCTTCCGCTTCACACAGGCGGGCTCCGAGGTATCCGCGCTGCTCGGCCGCATCCCCTCGGCGGTGGGCTACCAGCCGACGCTGGCCACCGACATGGGCGAGCTGCAGGAGCGGATCACGTCCACCAAGAAGGGGTCGATCACCTCGGTGCAGGCCATCTACGTGCCCGCCGACGACCTCACCGATCCGGCGCCCGCCACGGCGTTCACCCACCTCGACGCCACCACGGTGCTGAACCGCGCGCTCACCGAGATCGGCATCTACCCCGCCGTGGACCCGCTCGACTCGACGTCGCGCATCCTCGATCCGCAGGTGGTGGGCGAAGAGCACTACGCGGTGGCGCGGGGCGTGCAGCAGACTCTGCAGAAGTACAAGGATCTGCAGGACATCATCGCGATCCTCGGCATGGACGAGCTCTCCGAGGAGGACAAGCTCACGGTGGCGCGGGCACGCAAGATCCAGCGCTTCCTCTCGCAGCCGTTCTCGGTCGCCGAGCAGTTCACCGGCACCCCCGGCGTCTACGTGCGACTCGAGGACACGATCCGCGGCTTCAGCGAGGTGCTCGCCGGCAAGCACGACGACCTGCCCGAGCAGGCCTTCTACATGGTGGGCGGCATCGAAGGGGCGGTCGAGAAGGCCAAGACGCTCGCCTAGGGGGCCCGGCCCGGGATGGGTCAGGCGCCACAGGCCGAGGGGGAGATTCCGCAGCATGGCGATCGATCTCGTAGTGGTGACGCCGCACGGCGAGGCGTTCTCGGAGCCCGTCGAGCAGGTGGTGCTGCCGGGCGGCGAGGGCGAGTTCGGCGTGCTCGAGAGCCACGAGCGCTTCCTTGCTCCGCTCAAGCACGGGCCGATGGAGATCCGGCTGGCGGACGGCAGCACCGAGTGGGCGGCCATCTCGGAAGGCTTCGCGGACGTCTCCGCCGAGCGGGTGGTGGTGCTCGTCGACGAGTGCTTCAAGGCGCACGAGATCGACATCGAACACGCCCGCACCACACGAGAAGAAGTCGAGCAGAAGCTGCGCGAGATCACCGAAGATGCCGAGGAGGCCGACCACCGCGCCCGCCTCGAGGGCGCTTCGGTGCGCGCCGCCGTGCACATCGACGTCTACACTCGACACCATGGCTGAGGGCTCTCGCCATCACGGCAGACGGCTCTCGCCATCACGGCAGAAGGTTCTCGACCGCCCGAGATCGTGATGTCGGAGGCGCCCGGTCGGGATAGCATGGGGCGATGCCGAGTCCTCGATCCGTGCTGATCGCTGTGCTGCTGCTGGTCGTCGCTGCCTCCGCGGAGGCCGGGGACTACTTCGACCTGACCGCTTTGCCGAACAGTGGCCGCAGCGTGGCCGCGAAGCTGGCGGACTTCGACGGCGACGGCCGCACGGATCTCTTCGTCGGCGTGTTGACCGGCATCCCGCCCGAGGATCGGCGAACGGCGCGCGTCTACCTGCAGTCCGAGGACGGGCGTTTTCCCGAGCGTCCGAGCTTCGAGCGGGTGTTGCCGGTGTGGAGCGCCGTCTTCGACGTCGAGGATGTGCGTCCCGACAGCCCGGGCTCCGAGCTGCTGGTGCTGCTCCCGGACGGGCTCGAGATCATCTCCCTGGCGGGCCCGGACGCACCGAGCTGGAAGCTCCCGGTGTCGGGCACCACGACGATGGGTCCCTCGGGCGACGAGCGCGGACTCGAGTTCTACCGCATCGCCCACCGTCACCTCGCCGAGGAGCCGTGGCTGCTCGTCCCCCAGGTCGGGCAGCTCACCGCCCTCGACGCTCGGGGCAACGTCAAGGCCACGGTCGCCCAGCCCCGGCGCGCCAACTTCTTCATCATGCCGCCCACTGGCCTGATCTCGCTCGAGAGCGACTTCCAGGTGTTCCTCGACGCCCCGAAGCTGCTGCTCGGCGACGTCGACGGGGACGGCCGCAACGACATCGCGTCGGCGACCCGTCACGAGATCTGGACCTCGCTGCAGCGCGACGACGGTGGCTTCGTGTTCGAGCCCGACCGCAAGCAGCCTCTCCGCACGGTGACGCCGCGTGATCACATCCGTGGCTCGGGGGGCGTCGCGACGGCTTCGGGCGACGTCGACGGCGACGGCCGCATCGACCTGGTCGTCTCGCACGTAAAGGGCGGGTTCACGGATGCCACCACGGCCGTGCACGTCTACAAGAACCACGACGGGGCGTGGCGGATCGGATCGCCCGACCAGACGATCGTCAAGGAGGGCAGTATCTCGTCGAACGCGCTGCTCGACATGGATCGCGACGGCCGCACGGAGCTGGTGCGGCTGCAGTTCAGCTTCAGCCTGCTCGAGGTGATCGAGATCCTGATCAGCCGCGAGATCGACCTCGAGCTGTCCATCTACCGCTGGGATGACCGGCGAGGATTCGGGGGGAAGCCGTGGGTGAGCCGCAAGGTGAGCCTGCCGATCAGCTTCGAGACCTTCCGCACCAAGGGCTTCGTGCCCACCGCGCGCGTCGACCTGAACGGCGACGGCTATCTGGACTTCACGGCGTCTGGAGACGGCGACGAGCTGGTCTTCCACGCGGGCAGTCGGCGGGGCCCCTTCCGCGTCAAGGCCGCCAAGCAGGAGATGCGCACGGCGGGCATGATCGACTTCGCGGACTGGACGGGCGATGGGCTCGTCGATTTCGTGATCTTCGATCCCCACAACTACGACGTGCCCGTGCAGCTCGGCCGCAACCTCGGCCAGCTCCCCGGCACCCCAACCGGACTCCGCGCCGCCGAGTAGCG
>CAZETS010000042.1:0-13056 GCA_964515335.1 uncultured Spirochaetaceae bacterium | reverse complement strand
GCGCAGCCCGCCGAGTAGCGGGCGCAAGCCCGCCGGCCGCTCAGCGCCCGGCCGACGCCTTGAGCTTGACCTTGCCGGCCTCGACGACCACCCGGAAGTCGACCCGCTCGCAGCCGAGCTTCTTGCGGATGGCCTGCTCGTGGCGGTCCACCACGGCGGCGAGCTTCTGGGGCGTCAGGTCCTTCACGCTCTGCCCGCACGCCAGGGCGGCGTCCCGGTAGGCGTCGAAGAGGTCGCCGCCGCTCGCGGAGCCGCTGGTCGCCGGGGCTGCGGTCCGGCTCTTCGTGCCCCGCTCGCGGTCGTGCAGGTCGGCCCTGAAGACGTGCCGCTCGTAGGTGCCCGCCTCGATCTTGCGGAGCGTCGGATCCCACTGGCGCTTCAAGGCCTGGAAGCGCGAGTTCATGGAGTTGAACTTGAAGCGCTGGGCGGTGTTCTGGATGGGCGTGTTGGCCCAGCGAGCCACCGCCTTCTGGACCTCGGCGCGCAGCATCACGGGCTCGCGGGGCCGGCTGCCCGAGAAGTACTGCTCGTAGTCGAGCTTGAGCTGCTTGACCTTGGCGTCGAGGACCTGCAGTTCTTCTTCGAGGGTCACGAGTCGATCACTCCCGCGACACCGATCGGCACGAAGAACGTGGGCCTTTAGACCCACCTGAGATCTGCCTGGGATCTGTGGCGGACCCGTGGAGAGCGCCGCCCACCGGGTGCGCGGGCCGTCCCGCACGCCCTGCTCCTAGCCGCGTCATTTCGATCGAGCGAGGAGGCCGGATAAAAGATCAACGATCTAGAGATCTTACAGATTGACGCAGCAAATGACGCGAACCGCCCAGCACTGCGTCAAAAATCGTGACGCACGAAATGACGCGCTTCCGTCCCGCGATGACGCGAGCGCGTCATGGTCTCAGCCGCCCATCGACCGCCAGATCCGCTCGACGTCGAGGCAGCCGTCCGGTGCCGGGTCGCCGGCCTCGAGGGGCGGGATTTCGCCCACCAGCCGCTCGCCCAGCTCGGCCCGCAGGTGCGCGAAGTTGGCGCGATCGGCGGTGTCGAGCGGGCCGTTGGCGTGCGAGGCCACGACCCCCACGACCGCGAGCCCGCGCCGCTCGGCCTCGGCGAGGGTGAGCAGGGTGTGGTTGATGGTGCCGAGCGCCGTCCGGGCAACGACGAGCAGCGGCAGGTCGAGGTCGCCCGCCAGGTCGGCCATCGTGGCGGGCGGTCGGGTCGGTACCAGCAGGCCGCCCGCCCCCTCCACCACCATGGCCTGGTGGCGCTCCGCGAGCCGATCGAAGTCACTCCGGACCGACCCCAGGTCGATCGCCCGCCCCTCGAGGTCGGCCGCGACGTTCGGCGCCGCCGGAGTCGCGAGCCTCACCGGGCAGATCTCGTCGATCGGATCGCTGCTGGCTGCGGCCTGCGCGAGGGCGAGGGCATCCGCGGGGCCGCTCGCACCCACGCCGGTCTCGAACGGCTTCATGACGCCGACGTCGACGCCCCGCCCGCGAAGCGCCCCAACCAGCGTGGTGGCCACCACCGTCTTGCCGACGCCGGTGTCGGTTCCGGTGACGAAGATCCCCGGTCGCCCCACCACGGCTCTCAGCCGACCGCGGCCCGGGCGGGCGCACGTGCTCGATCGAGTGCCCGGGCGAGCGCGTCGGCGAGCGCGTCGATCTCGGCCGGGGTGTGGGACGACATCGGGGTGATGCGGAGCCGCGCGGTGCCCTCGGCGACCGACGGGTGCCGGATGCCCTGGGCGTAGAAGCCCTGTTCGAGGAGGGTCTCGCAGACCTCCATCGTGGTGGCGTTGTCGCCGATCACGACCGGCACGATGTGGGTGGTGGAAGGCGCTGTCGAGATCGCGTGACCCTCCAGCCGCTCGCGCAGCCGCGCCGCGTTGCGCTGCAGGGCGAGACGGCGCTCGGGCTCGCGCTCGATCACGCCGAGAGCGGCCCGCGCCGCGGCCACCGCCGGCGGTGGCAGCGCACACGAGAAGATGAAGCTGCGTGCCGTGTTGACGAGCAGCTCGCGCAACCGCGCCCGGCCGGCCACGTAAGCTCCGAACGAGCCGAGCGACTTGCCGAGCGTTCCCATCGATACGTCGACGCGGCCGAGCACTCCCTCGAGCTCGGCGCTGCCGCGACCGTTCGCACCGAGCGTCCCCGTTCCGTGCGCGTCGTCGACCAACGAGATGGCGCCGTACCGCTCGCACAGCTCGATGATTCCCGCGAGCCGGGCGACGTCGCCGTCCATGCTGTAGACGCCGTCCACCGCGACGAGCACCTGGCGATGTTGGCCCGCGGCGCCCTCGAGGATCGATGCGAGTCGGCCGAGGTCGCCGTGCGGGAAGACGGCGACCTCGGCGCGGGCCAGCCGCGCGCCGTCCACGATCGAGGCGTGGTTGAGGGCGTCCGAGACGAGCAGGTCGCCCGGACCGACGAGTGCGGGGATGACGCCGACGTTCGCCATGTAGCCGGTCGCGAAGACCAGTGCGGCCTCGCAGCCGAAGAAACGGGCCAGCTCGTCCTCGAGGGCTTCGTGGACGGAGAGATTGCCGTTGATGAGCCGCGAGCCGCCGGCCGCGCAGCCGAGTTCGGTGGCGGCGTCCCGGGAGGCGGCCACCACCTCGGGATGCCGAGCCAGGTCGAGGTAGTTGCTGCCCGCGAAGAGCAGCACCTCGCGGCCGTCGACTCGCATGCGCGGCGCCTGCGCGCCGTCGAGGACACGCATCGTGCGGTGCGTGCCCCGCGCACGGATCCCGCCCAGCACCCGGTCCGCCACGGGGTCGATCGACATCGGCTCAGGGCCCGATCACGCGTCCGGCTGGGCCGACACGTCCGGACGAATCAGCTCGCCCTCACCCGCCAGCCGGAAGCGCGTCACATCGTGGTGTGTGGCTCGCGACGCTTCACCGCGCGCCGAATCGGCGACCTCGAAGCCCGCGTCCTCGATGAGCGCGAACGTTTCGCTCCAGGGGTCGCCCCGGGTCGTCAGGTAGCCGCCCACGAAGAGGGAGTTGGCGGCGTAGAGGGCGAGCGACTGCAGGCCGCGCAGGTGTCCCTCGCGCCCGCCCGCGATGCGGATCTCGGCGCGCGGGTTCGCGAGGCGCACGAGGCAGAGCACGCGCAGGCAGCGCTCGGGCGTGAGCGACCCGTCATCCTGCACCGGGTTGCCCTCGATGGGGATCAGGAAGTTGACCGGGATCGAGGGCGCGCCGAGGTCGTGGAGCTTGAAGACCACCTCGAGGATGTCGCGCGACTCCTCCCCCATGCCGACGATCAGGCCGCTGCACAGCTCGATGCCGCCGCGCTTTGCGGCCTCGAGGGTGGCGACCCGCTCCGCGTAGGTGTGGGTCGAGCAGATCTTCTCGTAGTGGCGCTCGCTCGTGTTGAGGTTGTGGTTCATGCGATCGAGGCCCGCCGCCTTCAGGACGGCGACGTGCTCGTCGCCCATCAGTCCGGAGGACAGACACACCTCGATGTCGTGCTCTTGCTTGATGGTGCGGATCAGCTTCGCGAAGCGCTCGACGCGGGTGAGCGACGGCCCACGTCCCGACATCGCCATGCAGTACCGCACGGCGCCGCCCGCGGCCGCTTCGGCGGCGCCCTTCAGGATGTCCTCGTCGCTCTTCATCGGGTACTCGCGGACCGGCGCCTTGGTGACCTTGCTCTGCGCGCAGTACCCGCAGTCCTCGGGGCAGAGGCCGTTCTGCACGTTGTTGAGCACCTGCACGCCGACCTTGCGCCCGAAGTGGGCGCGCCGGGGCGCGAAGGCGGCCTGGACGAGGGGCAGCAGCTCGACGTCCTCGCCGTCGAGGATCCAGCGCGCGTCGTCCTCCGAGAGGGGCTCGTCGGCGAGCGCACGGTCGGCGAGGGTCTGGTAGCGGTCGGACATCGGCGGGCCTCCTTGGCGGGTGGCGGCGACGCTAGTGGCTGGCCGGAGCGGCTGTCAACCGGATTTCACCGATGAGTTGACAGCGCCGCGGGCTATGGTGGCGTGATGGCGAAGCGGCGCACCGTCCACGCCTGCACGGAGTGCGGGGCCCAGCAGCCGAGGTGGCTCGGGCGCTGCCCCGACTGCGGGGCCTGGGAGAGCCTGGTCGAGGAGCCCCTCGGGGGGCCCGCGCCCGGCGCCGAGCTGCTGGCCGGGTCTGCTTCGTCGGCGTCCGGCGCCAAGCCGGTCGCCCTGGCGGAGATCGAGGCCGAGCGCGTGCCCCGCCTCGACACCGGTCAGCCCGAGCTCGACCGGGTGCTCGGTGGCGGGCTGGTGCCGGGCTCGGTGACGCTGCTCGGCGGCGAGCCCGGGGTCGGCAAGTCGACCCTTGCCCTGCAGGTGGCGGCCCGGCTCGCGGAGGCCGGCCGCCCGGTCCTCTACGTGAGCGGCGAGGAGAGCGCCGAGCAGATCCGGCTGCGGGCCGACCGGCTCGGCGCCATCCCCAAGGAGCTGCGGGTGCTCGCCGAGACGAGCATCGACGCGGTGCTCGCGCACTGGCGCGACCTCGGCCCCGACTTCGTGCTGATCGATTCGATCCAGACGATGCGCTGCGAGCGCGTCGAGTCGGCGGCGGGCAGCGTCGCACAGGTGCGCGAGAGCGCGGCCGCGCTCGCGACCGCCGCCAAGGCACAGAGCGCGGCCCTGATGCTGGTCGGTCACGTCACCAAGGAGGGCCACCTGGCCGGCCCGCGGGTCCTCGAGCACCTCGTCGACGTGGTGCTCGGCTTCGAGGGCGACCGCGAGCACGCCTTCCGCCTGCTGCGGGCGAGCAAGAACCGCTTCGGCTCCACCCAGGAGGTGGGGGTGTTCACGATGGCGGACGACGGACTCAGCGCCGTCGCGAATCCGAGCGAGCTCTTCCTCGCCGAGCGCAGCAGCGGTTCGCCGGGCTCGTGCATCGTGCCGATCCTCGAAGGCACCCGGCCGATGCTCGTCGAGGTGCAGGCGCTCGCCGCCTCGGCGACCTACGGGGTGCCACGCCGCACCTGCATGGGAATAGAGGATGGACGCGTCGCGCTGTTGCTCGCCGTGCTCGATCGGCGCAGCGACGTCGACCTGCTTTCGCGCGACGTCTACGTCAACGTCGCGGGCGGCGTGCGGGTAAGCGAGACCGCCGCCGACCTGGCGCTGTGCCTCGCGATCGCATCGAGCCGGCTCGACGTGCCGATTCCGCCCGACGTCGCGGCGTGTGGCGAGGTGGGTCTCGGCGGCGAGGTGCGCCGCGTGGGGCGCATCGACCTGCGCGTCGCGGAGGCGGCGCGGCTCGGGTTCCGCCGCGTCCTGGTGCCGCGCGGCGCGGCGACCGAGACGGCTGCAGGCATGAAATGCGAACCGGTTCCGATTTCGAGCGTCGCCGAGGCGACTCGTTGGCTGCGCGCGTCAAGCGCCGGTCACGGCTCCGTGGACCCGCGTTAAGGGTTTGATTTTCCATCGGTTTCCGCGATCGTTCGCTTTGACACCCCCCAGCCCGCCCGCTAATTTGCCCTCGATGTCGCAGCCCCCCACTGCGGACCGCTTGCGAGAGGTTGCCGCCCGCACCTTCGATCGCATCGCGGCTCCGATCGCCCTGATCGAGCGGAACCTGCACGATCAGCTCTCCTCCGACGTCCAGCTCGTCGGTGCGGTGGGCGACCACGTGCTTTCGTCCGGCGGCAAGCGGCTGCGCCCGGCCCTGGTGCTGCTCGCCGCCGAGCTTTGCGGCTACACGGGGCCCCGGCGCATCCAGATCGGCGCGGCCGTCGAGCTGCTCCACACCGCGACCCTGCTGCACGACGACGTGGTCGACACCTCGTCGCTGCGCCGCGGCAAGCCGTCCGCGAACGCGATCTGGGGCAACCGCCGCGCGGTGCTGGCCGGTGATTTCCTCTACGCGCGCGCCTCGTCGATGATGGCCGAGGACGGCGACCCCGACCTGATCGAGATCTTCGCCGCCACCATCGGCCGCATGGCGGAGGGCGAGCTGCTCCAGCTCGAGCGCAGCTTCGACATCGACGTCACCGAAACGAGCTACTTCGACGTGATCGACCGCAAGAGCGCCGCGCTGCTGGCGGCGGCCTGCGAGGCCGGCGCGATCCTCGGCGGGGTGACGCGCGCCGAGCGGCGGCGCCTGGCCAGCTTCGGGCGCGAGCTCGGTCTGGCCTTCCAGCTCAAGGACGACGCGCTCGACTACGACACCAGCGCGGCGACCCTCGGCAAGCAGCGCCACGCGGACCTGCACGAGGGCAAGGTGACGCTGCCCCTGCTGCTGACCCTCAAGCGCTGCACGTCGAGCGAGCGCGAGCAGATCGCCGGCCTCCTCAAGGCCGCCTCGCGGCCCGGCGACGACGCGGCCCGCGCGCCGACAGATCTCACCGCCGTCGCCGACCTCGTTGCCACCTACCGCGGCGTCGAGGACACCCTGCGCCGCGCCGACCATCACATCGCCCGCTGCGGCGAGGCGCTGGCCGCCTTCCCCGAGAGCCCCGCCCGCGACGCCCTGCTCGGCGCCGCGGCCTTCACGGTGGCCCGCGACCGCTGACGCGCCGGCGACCCCTCCTGGCCCGATTCCACCTCGACCACCCCGGCCCCGTCCATCTCCCCAGGTCCCGACGGAGCACCAGTCATGAAGGCAATCCAAGCGACCGCTCGGCGTGGCGGTCTGTGTGCGGCCACGGTGGCCGCCGCACTCCTCGTAATCGTCGCGGGCGCGCTGCCGGCGGCGGCGGCGGGTTCGGGGAAGGCGACATTGTCGGGTGTCGTCAACGTCAACACCGCCAGCGCCGACGAGCTGCAGCTGCTGCCCGGGGTCGGCCCGAGCCGCGCCGCCGCCATCGTGGCGGTTCGGCAGAGCCGCGGCGGCTTCAGCGCGGTCGAGGACCTCACCCAGGTGAAGGGCATCGGGGCGTCGATGCTCGAGCGCATGCGACCCCACGTCTCCCTCGAGGGCAAGACGACGGCGCGTCGCGTTCCAGGCGGCAAGTCGGGCGGCGGCGAGAAGCGTCGCTGACCGCGTCGTGACGACGGCGCCGGGCGGTGCGAGCCGTCCGGCGCCCTCCGTTAGACTCCGCGGGATGCACGGGAACCACGCGTCCCGCCGGCGGATCCGGCTGCCCGGCCGCCTGGCGGCGTGCCTGCTCGTGGCGTGGTGGGCGGCTGCTGGGGCCGACGCGGGGCGGGCCGCCGAGGCGGGCGCCCCGCAGCGGATCGTCTCCCTCAATCCGTCGCTCACCGAGATCCTGATCGCCCTCGGAGCGCGTGACGTGCTGGTGGGCGTCGACGACTACTCGGCCGCGCACTCGCCGGAGGTCGCCGACCTGCCGCGCGTCGGCGGGCTCTTCAGTCCGAGCCTCGAGGCTGTCGTGGCCCTCGCGCCCGACGTGGTGGTGCTGGTGCCGAGCGCCGAGCAGCGCGACTTCCGCGAGCGACTCGAGGCCCTCGGCGTCGCCGTCGAGGTCTTCCGCAACGTCCGCTTCGGCGAGGTGCTCGAGAACATCGAGCGGCTCGGCGCGATCGCGGGCCGCGAGGAGGCGGCTCGCCGGCGCATCGAGGCCAGCCTGCGCGCCCGCGAGGTGGCTCGCGCGGCGACCGCGGGGCGCGCTCGGGTGCGGGCGCTGCTCGTCCTGCAGCGCGACCCGGTCTTCGTGGTGGGCCGCGGCAGCTTCATCGACGAGATGCTCGACGACCTGCGCGCCGAGAACCTGGCGCGCGCCTTCGACGACCCGTACCCGCGCGTGGCCGTCGAGTGGGTGGTGGCGCAGAGCCCGGACGTGCTCGTCGATCTGAGCCCGGACCCCGGCGATGCGCTCGCCTACTGGTCGCGCTGGCCGAGCATCCGCGCCGTCGCGGACGAGCGCGTGGTGGCGATCGACGCCGCGCTGATCAGCATGCCGGGCCCCCACCTCGACCGGGCCCTCGAGGAGCTCGCCCGGGGCCTGCACGGCGAAGCGGTCGGCGCCGCGATTGCGGGCGCGGTGAAGCGGTGAGACACCTCACGCCCACACGCTTTGCCCTCACCCTGGCCCTGCTGGGCGGGCTGCTCGTTCTCGTCTCGATCGTCGCGCTGGTCGTGGGGCCGAGCGGCATCGGGATGGCGGAAGTCGTGGCGGCGCTCGTCGATGCGGAAGGCGCGGGGCCCGGCGTCGACATCGTGCGCGGCATCCGGCTGCCGCGGGTCGTCGTGGCGGCCCTGGTCGGCGCGTCGCTCGCCACGTCCGGCGTGATCTTCCAGGCTCTGCTCCGCAATCCGCTCGCCGATCCGTTCGTGCTGGGCGTGTCGGGCGGCGCGGCCCTCGGCGGCATCGCGGTGCTGGCAGTCGGCTCGGCGTTCGGGCTGGGCTACGGGGCGGTGCCGGTCGCGGCCTTCGCGGGCTGCCTGGTGACGACCCTGCTTCTCTATCTGATCGCCGGTCGCGGCAGCCGGGTGTCGGCGACCGGCCTGCTGCTGACGGGTGTCGTCTTCAACGCGTTCGCGTCGGCGGCGATCGTCTTCATGGCGTCCCTGGCCGGCATGCTGGAGAGCGGACGCATCTTCGTCTGGCTGATCGGCAACCTCTCGTCGGCGCGCGTCGATCTGTGGCCGTGGCTGGCCGGCTTCCTGGCCCTCGGCATCGCGTGCGCGCTGCCGCTGGCCCGCGGACTGAACGCCCTCGCGCTCGGCGAGCAGACCGCCGAGCAGCTCGGGGTGTCGACCGAGCGCGACAAGCGGCTGCTCGTGGTGGCGACCTCGTTGATGGTCGGAGCGGCCGTGTCGGCGGCGGGGCTCGTGGGCTTCGTGGGGCTCATCATCCCGCACCTGCTCAGGCTCGTGGTCGGCCCCGACCACCGGCTGCTGGTGCCGGCGTCGGCGCTTGGCGGCGCGGCGTTCCTGGTGGTGTGCGACACGCTGGCGCGCACGCTGCTCGGCGGACGCGAGCTGCCGGTGGGCGCCATCACGGCGCTGGTCGGCGGGCCCCTCTTCCTCTATCTGCTGCGGCGCAGCAGCGGTCGCGTGTTCGCGGGCGGCGCCGCCGAGGGCGCCGGGCGATGACGCGCGACGAGGTCCTGTCGTTCGACGACGTGGCGCTCCGCCTCGGCGACCACGACGTGCTGCGCGGCGTGACGTTTTCGGTGGGCCGGGGCGAGGTGGTCGGCCTGCTCGGCCGCAACGGTGCGGGCAAGACCAGCCTGATCCGCCTCGCGACCCGCCACCTCTCGCCCGGCGCCGGCGCGGTGCGGCTGCGGGGGCGTCGGGTGGACGACATGTCGCGGCGCGACCTCGCGCGCGCGCTCGCCACCGTCCCCCAGGACGTCCACGTTCCGTTTTCCTTCCTCGCCGGCGAGGTGGTGCTGATGGGGCGCATGCCCCACCAGGGCGGGTTCGGGTTCGAGACGCCGGCGGATCTCGAGATCGCCCGCGACGCGATGGCGCGAGTAGGCGTTGCTGGGCTGGCCGATCGGCCGATCGACGAGCTGTCCGGTGGCGAACGGCAGCTGGTGCTGTTCGCGCGCGCGCTCGCCCAGCGCCCCGAGTGGCTGCTGCTCGACGAGCCGACGGCCTTCCTGGATCTGCGCCACCGCATGGACGTCCTCGAGGTGGTGCGGCGCTTTGCGGCGGCCGGCGGCGCTGCGCTGGTGGTCAGCCACGATTTCTCGCTGGCCGCGCGGGTGTGCGATCGCATCGTGGTGCTCGCCGAAGGACGCGTGCTCGCCGACGGCGCCCCGCGCGACGTGCTGTCGCCCGAGGTCGTCGAGGCGGGCTTCGGGATGGCGGTGCACGTCCTCGACGCGCCGGACGGTCGTCCGGTGGTGGTTCCACGCTTCGACGGCTGAGCGCTGCGCTAATTTCGACGCCCCGCCAAAGGCGCGGAGCGGAGGAGCTGTGGGCGAGATCGTCATCGAGCGCGTGACGGCACGCGAGATCCTGGATTCACGGGGCAACCCGACCGTGGAGGTCGACGTCGCGACCTCGGGTGGCGCGATCGGCCGCGCCGCCGTGCCCTCGGGCGCATCGACGGGCTCGCGCGAAGCCCTCGAGCTGCGTGACGGCGATGCAGCGCGCTACCGCGGCAAGGGCGTCGCCCGGGCTGTCGGCTTCGTGAACGGCGAAATCGCCGAGGCGGTGCGCGGCACGCAGCTCGGTGGGCTGGCCGAGCAGGCCGCTCTCGACGGCGCGCTGATTGCGCTCGACGGCACCGACACGAAGGCGCGTTTCGGCGCGAACGCGCTGCTCGGCGTCTCGCTCGCAGCCGCCCACGCCGCCGCGGTCGCACAGGGCCTGCCCCTCTACCGCTTCCTCGGCGGCGACGAAGCGGCCCTGCTGCCCGCGCCCATGATGAACGTCCTGAACGGCGGCGCGCACGCCGACAACAACGTCGACCTGCAGGAGTTCATGTTGTACCCGCTCGGCGCACCGAGCTTCGCGGAAGCGCTTCGCTGGGGGGCGGAGATCTTCCACACCTTGCGGGGCGTGCTCGCCGACAAGGGCTATGCGACCGCTGTCGGTGACGAGGGCGGCTTCGCGCCGGATCTCTCGAGCAACGACGAGGCCGTCGAGCTGCTGCTGTTCGCGATCGAAAAGGCGGGCTACACGCCGGGGGATCAGATCTCGATCGCCCTCGACCCGGCGGCCAGCGAGATCTACCGCGACGGGCGCTATCACCTGGCGGGCGAGGACCGCGAGCTCGACACCGACGAGATGGTCGGCTTCTGGCAGGACTGGCTCGACCGCTACCCGATCGTCTCCATCGAGGACGGGCTCGCCGAGGGCGACTGGGCGGGCTGGAGCAAGCTCACCGCCGCGCTCGGCGATCGCGTGCAGATCGTCGGTGACGACCTCTTCGTCACCAACCCCGCGATCCTGCACCGTGGCATCGAAGAGAAGGCCGCGAACGCGATCCTCGTCAAGGTGAACCAGATCGGCACGCTGACGGAGACCCTCGAGGCCATCGGAATGGCGCGCGAGGCGGGCTTCGGCACGGTGATCTCGCATCGCTCGGGCGAGACCGAGGACACCACGATCGCCGACCTCGCGGTGGCGACCGGCGCCGGTCAGATCAAGACCGGATCGCTCTGTCGCACCGACCGGGTCTGCAAGTACAACCAGCTGCTCCGCATCGAGGCCGAGCTCGGCGATCGCGCCGGCTACGCGGGCAGCGCACGGCTCGCCGGTCAGAGCAGATGACGGTCCGGCCGCGCATCGCCCGCGCGCTCGCCGCCGCCACCGCGATCGCCGTGCTCGGCGCGGTGGCGGCCGGCGCCTACGTGTCGGTGCCCGAGCGCATCCACGAGGCGATCGCCGAGACCAACAAGGCCGACGGCCGCAGCGAGGCGATCCGGCTCCTGCTCACCATGCAGGTCGGCGAGCGGCCCGCCGTCGCGACCGGCGAGCTGATCAGCCACCCGACCGGGCTCGCGCGGCTCGAGCTGCGCGGCGCTGGCGGTCTCCTCGAGCGGCACCTGCTACAGGGCAACGAGCTGAGTGCGGCGCGCAACGGCCTTCCCCTCGACGATCCGCGCGCCTTCCTGCCTCCTTTCTTCATCCTGCAGGCCGACAGCGGCATGCTGCTGCGCGCTGCGCTGACGAGCTTCGCGGTGCAGGGCGACGCGATCGGGCTGGCGACCTGCGGCGACGTCGACTGCCTGCTGATCGGGGATCCGCGCCGCGCGATCCCGCGGCCCGAGCCGCCGCCGGTGCGCGGCGTCGAGGAGTGGGAGGCCCTGCGCGGCGACGCGGAATCGATCGACGGCGAGCGAGAGGGGGCGGACGGCCAGCCGCTGCGCGGAGGCCAGTTCGGTGAGGTCGGTGAGGTCGGCGAGTACATCGAGTTCGTCGAGGAGGGCGAGCCGCTCGACGGGACCGACGGCGCCTGGCCGCGGGTCTGGGTGGAGGCGCGCACCTACGAGGTGCGCGGCTTCGACGACGGCGCCGGGGCGCGGATCCGGCTCGGCCCGGTGGCGAGCTTCGAGAAGCTCCGCGTGCCGGCCTGGATCAGCATCGAAGAGCCGGGCCGGGTGCCCGCGCGCTTCGACGTCACCGGCGCGAGCCTGGTCACCGCGCCCGCCGCGGCGTTCAGCCGAGATTGGCTGTTCTCGCCGGACACCGACGCAGAGGCCCCCGCCGGACCCGCGGGCGCGCCCACCGGCTCCCAGTAGACCCCCTCGGGGCCCCCTTGGAGAAAAAGCGCCGTGGGTCCACTCCCACGCGCTCGGAGAGTTCCTCGAATCTCCGAATTCAGGGCTAATGGAAGTCCAGAGAAATACCGAAGAACCCCTCACGAGTACGCAATCCGTTCGAGGCCCCTCGGAGGTTTCCGTTCGTGGAAGCCGGTTCCGCGGTCGAGGCAGGGGCGCGGCGGGTCGCGCAGGACATTGCGCCCGGAGAAGGGCCGGCGGCGCCGACCCGGCGCCCGCCGACGAGAGGGGGACGACCATGAGCAATCAGCAGCGACTCAACATCCTGGTAGTCGACCGCGACGAGGGATCGATCGCGCAGCTCAAGCAGGTGCTCACGAGCGAAGGTTACGAGGTGCACGCCGTTTCGGATCCCACGCAGGCCAGCGAGGAGGTGCGGACGAACCGCTACCAGATCGTGGTCCTCGATGTTTCGCCCGAGAACCGGGATGGCATCGACGCCCTGCAGACGATCCGCTCGTGGGACGACGACCTCTGCGTGATCGCCACGACATCACTCGCCTCGGTGGAGATGGCCGTCGCCACCATGAAGCACCAGGCGTTCCACTACCTCCAGAAGCCTCTCGACGACGCCGAGCTGAGTGCCGTCATCAAGGAGGCCGTCAAGTCGAAGGGTCTGATGGTGGATCTCGAGACGCGGCTCAACTCCGAGGTCGGCAAGCGGATCCGCGAGCGCCGGCACGCCGAGCCGCTGACCCTCAAGCAGCTCGCCAACCGCACCGGTCTGTCGGTCAGCCTGATCTCGCAGATCGAGCTCGGCAAGAGCGCCGCGTCGATGTCGACGCTCCACAAGCTCGCGACCGCGCTCGGCGTGCCGATGACTTACTTCTTCGAGACTGTATGAGGGCCGGGCTCGCGGGGATCTAGCTGGGTTTGGGGCTCCACGGGCGCCCGGCCGACCGCGGAGCGGGAGCGCTGCGGGTC
>CAZETS010000041.1:29561-52903 GCA_964515335.1 uncultured Spirochaetaceae bacterium | reverse complement strand
TTTCTTGCCATGAACCGAGCTCAAGCAGAAATCATGCCAGGCACAATCCTCGAGCCACTGTTGGGCGACTGAGGTTTCTCCCGCCTTCGCTCAGTAGCGACCCACCACCCCGACGCGCAGGGACGTCGAGTCGGCGCCGTCGAGATCGCCCGTGCCCAGCAGGTAGCCGGCGTCGACGTTCAGCGCGACGTGGCGCATGAGGTGCACGTCGACCCCGCCCCCGAAGCGCGGTGCGAAGCCGGTCTCCGTGCCCGACTGGGCGGCGAAAGCCGGCTCCGTGACCTGCCGCGTCTGGCGCATGACGCCGAGGCCGACCGCCGCGTACGGCTGCACGATGCCGGTGGCGACGTATCCCTTCACGTCGGCCGACAACCTCCAGGTCGTCCAGGTGCCGATGTCGAGCGTGCCCGGCACCGGGCTTTGCTCGGGCAGCGTGAAGTCGATCCGGCCCCGCATCCAATCGAAGGCGCCCTCGATCGCGAGCCGGGGGTGGAGCCTCCAGCCGAGGCCGAGCGACGCACCGAGCAGCGGATCGACCTCGACCTGCGCGGAAATCCGCGCATTCAGATCGGCGAGCAGGTTCGATCGCTCGAAGCCAATCGCGGGTCCGAAGCGCAGATACGCGCCCGTGCGCGCGTACTCGGCGGGCTCGCCGTCGGGCCGGGCCGTCGTGGCCGACGCGAAGAGCACTGAGGTCGCGAGCAGAGCGATGATCGGCAGGCGGGGAGACATCGGTTCCGATCGGCGGACGGTGGCATACCGATGCTGCGCTCTCGCGCCCCGCCGTGTCAAGGCGCCCGGCGC
This sequence comes from uncultured Spirochaetaceae bacterium, assembly GCA_964515335.1. Taxonomy (GTDB): domain Bacteria; phylum Myxococcota_A; class UBA9160; order UBA9160; family UBA4427; genus TMED88. The sequence continues at coordinate 52,099 of CAZETS010000041.1, read as the reverse complement.
CCGGTGACGTGCCCGGCGGCGCCGCGAGGCACCGACCGGAGCCCGAAGCTGGTAGAGTCGGACTCGGCGGCGACGGCGACGGCGGTGGCCGCGAGTTCGCGAGTTCGGGAGGCAGAAGGTGAGATTGCGTTGCCACGGCCGGGCGTCGGCGCTTACGGCCTGTCTGGCCTGCTCGGCGTTGTTCGTGTGGGTGGGTTGCACGGACGACCGGGCGGCGACCGGCGAGCCGGCAGCCGACCCCTCGAAGCCCTCCGCGGAAGTGAGCAGCGGGCCCGGCGAGACCCCGGAGCAGCCGCCGACCGAAGGGCGACCGACCAATCGCTCGCTCTTCACCGAGCGGATCGCGGCTCAAGCCGAGGGGCTCACCCCCGAGGACGAGGCGGCCGCTCTGATCGAGTTCCGCCGCGTGTGGTCGAAGCACAAGCCCGCCTTCAGGAGCAAGTTTCTCGGCGTTCCCACCTACCAGAACCCCCTCGATGCGTGGGTGGTGCAGGAGGTGATCGCCGAGGTCGCTCCGGACGTCTTCGTCGAGGCCGGAACGGCTCGGGGCGGCAGCGCGCTTCTGTGGGCCATGGTGCTGCGCGAGGTGAATCCCGACGGGCGCGTGATCACGATCGACATCGAAGACAAGCGCGACCCACGCGCCAAGCAGCACCCGCTGGCAGAGAAGTACATCGACTTTCTCCACGGGAGCTCCACGGATCCGGCGATCGTCGCCGAGGTGAAGCGCAGGGTGGCGGGCAAGCGGGTGCTCGTGCTGCTCGACTCGCTGCACACCGGGGAGCACATCGCCGACGAGATCGCCGCCTACGCGCCTCTCGTCGAGAAGGGCAGCTACGTGATCGTCCAGGACACGGCCTTCGGCGGCGAGCAGGCCGCCAGGGATTTCGTCGAGGCCGACAGCCGGTTCGTCATCGACCGCAGCCGCGAGCGTTTCGTCCTGACGAACAGCCGTTCGGGCTACCTGAGACGGGTGCGCTGAGCGCGCTCGCCGCCGCCCCGGAACGGGCGAGCGGCCGGGGCCGCCCTCAGCCCGTGGCCGGCGCGACCTCGTCCAGAAAACGACGAATCCGCTCGAAGTACGGGCGGCCGCCGACCTCGACGGTGTCGTTGTGCCCGGCGCCGACGATCTTCTCGAAGGCCTTCGGCGCCGGGGCCGCCTCGTAGAGGTCGCGGCCGAGCCGGTAGGGGACGATCTCGTCACGATCGCCGTGGAAGAACAGCACCGGCGCCCGCAGCCGGGCGATCTTCGAGCGCGAGTCGAGGCGCCCGCGAACGAACGGCGCCGCGATCGGCATCAGGCTCGCCGCCATGTCGGCCACCGAGGTGAACGTGCTCTCGAGGATGACGCCCGCGACCGCGAGGTCCTGCACGAGGTCGACCGCCACGGCGCCACCGACCGAGCGCCCGAAGACCACGATGCGGTCGCTCGCGTAGCCACGCGCTTCGACGAGGTGGGCGAAGGCAGCCCGCGCGTCGAGGTACACGCCGGCCTCGCTCGGCCTTCCCTCGCTGAGCCCGTAGCCCCGGTAGTCGAGCAGCAGCACGTCGGTGTCGAGCGCGACGAGCTCCGCTGCGTTCGGCAGTCGGTGCGAAGCGTTGCCCGCATTGCCGTGCAGGAAGAGCAGCGCGCGCCGGGCCCCGGGCGCCGGCAGCCAGAAGGCGTGCAGGCCCACTCCGTCCTCGGTCTCGAGCGAGACGTTCTCGGCCACCAGGCCGAGCTGCTCGGGACGAAGGTCCACCCCCGGCGTGGGGTGGAAGAGCATTCCGTCGACGAATCGGCTCCACATGAAGGTCAGGGCGACGAGGGCCAGGGCGAGCGGTGCGATGGCCCGGACGTGTCGCATGGCGCGAGGTTACCGAATCGTCCGTGCACGACACGGACGACGGGCGGCGGCGATCGAGTAAGCTCGCGGCATGATCCGCCTCACCTTCCTGCTGCGGCGCCTGCCGGGGACGAGCCGCGACGACTTCCAGCGCTACTGGCGGGACGAGCACGCGCCGCTGGTGGCGGGGCTGTCCGGCCTGCTCGGCATGCGGCGCTACGTGCAGGTGCACACCGTCGACGACGAGCTCGCCGACCTGATGCGACGGGCTCGCGGCGGCATGGAGGAGCCCTACGACGGCGTCGCCGAGGTGTGGTGGGACGACGAGGCGGCGTTCACGAGCGCCGCGAGCTCGGCGGAAGGCCAGCAGGCCGCCGCCGCCCTGCTCGAGGACGAGGCGGAGTTCATCGATCTGCCCCGCTCGCCGATGTGGCTCGCCCACGAGTATCCCCAGGTCAATCCGACCCCGGAGACGTTGGTGGCCCGACCGCGCAGCGGCCTGGTCAAGCTGTTCTTCCCGCTGCGCATGCGAGCCGACCGGGGAGTCGAGGCCGGGCAGCGCTACTGGCAGGCGCAGCACGGACCGCTGATCCGCTCGCAGGCCGCCGGCAGCGGGATCCTGCGCTACGTGCAGGTCCACCGCTTCGAGACCCCTCTCGAGGCGGGCCTGCGCGAATCCCGCGGCACCGAGGTCGACGCCTACGACGGCCACGCCGAGCTGTGGTTCGATCGCGCGAATCTGTCGCTTGCCTCGGCCGCGCGCAGCGCCGCCGCCCGGCGCGCCGTCGAAGACGAGGGGCGCTTCGCCGACTTCGCCCGCTCGTCGCTGTGGCTCGCCCACGAACACGTGGTGGTCGATCGGCTGGGCTCGGACTGACGGACCGGCGCCGCCAGCGCGTGCAGCGCTCGTAGCGGCGCGCCCGCGCCCGCCCTTCAGCCGGCGTTGCGCGTGGCGACGCGCCAGGCCGCCGGGGCCAGCACGAAGGCGAGCACGAGGTTCGCCCCGACCCAGCTCGCCGCTCCGCCGGGCCACCAGGTCGGGAGCGAGCCGCCGACCAGCCAGGTTCCCGCGCCGACCAACGTGCAGAAGCACGCGAGCGAGCCGAGCGCCGTGGCGGCGAGTCCGCCGAGGAGACGGCGGACGCCCGCCCGCGCGGCCTCCGGCGAGGGCGCCACCGCCGACCAGAAGCCGGGCGGCCGCACGCGCTCGTAGAAGGCGCGAAGTCGCTCGGGCGATTCGCCGCCTGTCGCCATCGAAACCCCCACCGCGGAGACCGTAGACACCAGCGCCACCACGAGCAGCTGCACGGCGTCGCTCTCCACCGCGAGCAGCAGCACGGGCGCCAGCGCCGCCGTCGTCACGATCGCCGCGAGCTCGCCCCACGCGTCGAGCCGCCACCACAGCCAGCGCAGCACCAGCGGCACGCCCATGCCCGCGCCCAGCACCAGCGAGAGCCGCCACGCGTGCTGGATCGAGCTGAGCTGCGTCATCACGCCGAGTGCGATCAGCAGGATCGCCACGTTCGACAGGCGGGCGACGCGCACCAGCGACCGGTCGCTCGGCGTCCGGCCGAGCCAGCCCTCGCAGAGGAAGCGTCGATACAGGTCGTTGGTCCAGTACGAGGCGCCCCAGTTCAGGTGCGTGTCGATCGTCGAAGCCAGGGCGGCGAGCATCGCGGTGAGCAGCAGGCCCAGCACGCCGCTCGGCAAGAGCTCGGCGATGCCGCGCACGAACGTCACCTCGCGATCGGCCGCCAGTGCCGACCCCGCCAGACCCGGCTCCGGGGGGTAGAGGACGAGCAGCCCGAGTCCGATCGGCAACCAGATCAGGCTGCGCACCACGACCTGCAGCACCGTGAAGACGATCGCGGCCGTGCGCGCGTCGTCGTCGGTGCGACACGCCATCGCGCGTTGGGCGAGATAGCCGGTGCCGTCGGCGTTCATCTGCACGAGCCACTGCAGGAAGAAGACGCCGAGCAGCGCCGGCCCCAGCTCGTAGGCGCGCGACGGCGTGAAGGCCAGGATCTGCTCGGCCGACGGTCCGGCGCGGGGGGCGGCGGCGGCGAGGCTCTGCCGGACGGCTTCGGGCAGGGCGTCGAGCCCGCCGACGGCGGCGATCACGAAGGCCGCGTAGGCGGCGGTGCCGCCGAGCATGAGCGCGAGCTGCAGGACGTCCGTCTGCACGACGCTGCGCAGCCCGCCGGTCGCCGAGTAGAGGGTGGTCACGCCGACGATCGCCAGCAACGAGAGCACGTTGTTGGTGGAGCGCACCGCGATCGGCTCGCCGCTCGGCAGATCGCGGGCGAAGGAGATCCCGAGCGCCTCCACGACGGCGCGGATCGGCTCGAAGAGCGGCGCCGGCAGCCACTCGTTCCACAGCAGAAACGGCTCGGCGAGCTCCTTGGCGGCCCACAGCACCATGCCGAGCACCACGCAATTGAAGACCGTGCCGAAGTAGATCGCCTTGATGCCACGAAGCCAGGCCGCGGGGCGTTCGCCGTAGCGCAGCTCGGCGAGTTCGGCGTCGGTGACGACCCGGGCCCGACGCCAGAGCGGCGCGAGCACGAAGCCGAGCAGCAGGAACGCGACCGCGTAGATCCAGAGCCGCCACAAGGCGAAGATGCCCGCGGTGGCGATCAGGCCCGTCACGAGCAGGGGTGTGTCGGCGGCGAACTGGGTGGCCGCCATGCTGGCCCCCGCCTGCCAGCCGGGCAGGCTGCGGCCGGCCAGGAAGTACTCCTCGAGGTTGCGCGACGCGCGCGCCCGGGCCCGCAGCCCCAGCGTCACGGCGGCAGCGACGAATGCGAGGAGCAGCAGCGCGTCGAGTGCCGACAGCATGGGGCTTAGCTTACCGCCGGACGCGGGCGGGCCGCGCGCTTGCGAGAGCGTGGATCCCGCCAGTAACGTCCATTGGCGATGAAGACGATGATCGAGGGCTACCGGATCCACCCGGGCGAGCACTGCGGCAGCTCCGCGCTACGCGGGCTGCTCGAGCACTACTGCGGGCTCGAGCTGCCCGAGCCGGCGGTCTTCGGCCTCGGGGCGGGGCTCGACTGCGGCTACTTCGAGACCGACTCGATGGATCCGCCGATCGGCGTGATGGGCCGCACGGCTTCCTTCGAGCAGGACCTCGGCCGCAACCTCGCGATCGACTACCGCGAGCGCGTCGAGGCCGACGACGAGGAGGCCTGGCGGGTCGCCCGCGAGGAGGTGCTCGCGGGACGGCCGACCATGCTTTCCGGCGACATCCTCTACCTCGACTACCGCGAGTACAAGGTGCACTTCCCCGGGCACCGCTTCGTGCTGCTCGGCTTCGACGACGACATCGGGAAGGCGTTCATCGCGGATCGCATCCGCGACGTTCCCGAGGCGTGCTCGTACGGCGCCCTGGCGAAGAGCCGCAACCCTCCGGAGGGCCTCTCGACCCACAATCTGTGGGGCCGGTTTCACGGCACGCAGGTCGGTCGCGAGCTGGCGCCGGCGGCGCGGATCGCGATCCGCCAGTGCGCCGGGCACATGCTCGGCGCAGAGCCGGCGTCGGCCGACGACAGCGAGCCGGGCTTCGACCTGCCGCGCAACGGCGAAGCGGTGAATGGGGTGGCGGCCATCCGTCGGCTCGCCGAGTCGCTTGCGGGCTGGGCGGACCGGCCCGACGTCGAGTGGGTGGCCAGCTTCAACTCGCGCTGCATCGAGAAGTTCGGCAACGGCGGTGGAAACTTCCGCCGGCTCTACGCCGGCTTCCTCACGTGGGCGCGCGCCCTCGACGAACGTCTCGTCCCCGAGTCCGCGCCGGCCCTCGCCACGCAGGCCGCCGACGGCTGGACGACGCTGTCGGTGCTGCTCGGCGACGCCGCGCGCGGCGAGGCCGGAGCGGACGTCTGGCAGGACGCCGCCGCCGAGGCCGAGAGGATCGCCGACACCGAGCACGCGCTGTTCACGCAGCTCGCCGAGGCGGCCGGCTGAGCGACCCGGTCGGCCCGGCGGCCCCGGGCCCTTGCGCGCGGCTCAGCTCGGCCCGCTGCTCGCATCCCGGGGCGGCCCGTCCCCGAGCCGGTGCTCGACGGCCGCCCACACGAAGACCGCCGCGCTGTACAGGTAGTAGACCTGGTGGTACAGCAGCGCGCGCAGCGCGAACCACATTCCGTTGCGCTCGCGGAAGACGGCGAACAGCCCGCGGTTGAGCCACACCGCCAGCGCGAGCAGCACGCCGGCCGCCCACAGCGCGCCGGGCACACCGATCGCGGCGGCGAGCGCCAGCCAGAAGGCGCCGGCGATCAGGGCCTTGATGCGCTCGGCCGAGCCCACGTTGAGATCGGTGAAGGCGCCCGGGTGCTCGTGCATGAGCCGCGCCCAGGGCAGCGCCCGCCGCAACACGTCGGTGCGCACCACCTCGGCGAGCGACCACTCTTTCAGATGCGTGCCCCGCACGCCCGGCAGGCGCAGGATGCGACCGCCGGCCGCGCGCATGCGGCGCCCGAGGTCGATGTCCTCGATGCTCGGCAGCGCATAGCGGTAGGCGTCGAAGCCTTCGACGGCCAGAAACGCCTCCTTGCGGACGGCGCCGAGGCCCGTCCAGAAGGTCTGCGCTTCTTCGCTCGCGTCTTGATGGACGTGGTGGTGGCGCAGGTTCATGTACTGGCTCGCGAAGCCGCGGTACGGCGGATCGTCGTCGTAGGCGCCGAACACGGCGACGACGTCCGGGCGCGCGAAGGCTTCGAGGACGAGCGTGAGCACATCGTCGTGCACCACGACGTCTGCGTCCACGAACAGCACGATGTCGGCAGCCGCCTCGGCGACGCCGACGTTGCGCGCCGCGGCGGGCCCGAGCTTGCGCCCGCCGCTCGACATCACCGTGGCGCCGAGCGAGCGCGCGTAGTCGGCCGAGCCGTCCGTCGAGCCGTCGTCGACGACGATCAGCTCGTGGGCGACGCCCTCCCCCGCCCGCTGGAGGGCCGGCAGGCTCTGCTCGAGCTGCCGCTTGCCGTCGAAGACCGGCACCACGACCGAGACGAAGATGGTCCGCACCATGCTCCCGGAAGCCCGGCCGTCAGTAGGTGACGCCGCGATACTCGGATACGCGGTTGTAGATCTGCGCGACCGACCAGCCCAGCAGGGCGCCCACCAGCGTGCCGTACGCGAAGCCGAGGAAGGCACCCGGCCAGGTGACCGTGTAGCCGGGCAGGTAGACGCCCAGCAGGCCCAGGTGCTGGCCCACGTTCTGTCCGCCCCGCACCACCAGCCACGCGGTGGCGAGAAAGAGCCCCGTGCCACCGAGCATGCCCGACACCAGGGAGAGCACACGCGAACGCAGCCGGATCACGGCGATCTTCAGCAGCGCGTCCTCGGCGGCGAGATCGCGGGCTTCGGTGGTCATCGCTCGTCCCCTTCGAAGAGATTCATGACGTGGCCCGCCTCGAGGGCGGCGAAGGTGCGCCGCTCCTCGAAGCGCAGGACCAGGTTGGTCATGCGCGCCAGCAGCCAGCCCAACGCAAAGCCGCCGAGCGCCCCCTCGACGAGCCCCACGACCGCGCCGGACCACGATACCTGGTAGCCGAGCAGGAAGTTGCCGAGCAGTGAGAGGTTGGGGCCGATCGGCTCGCGGCCCCAGATCAGCAGCAGCGCGGTGGCGAGGAGCAGCCCGAGGCCGCTCACCGTGCCGATCGCCGCGCCGAGGGCCACCTCGTCGAAGCGCGCGTACGCCTCGCGGATGCGCTGCTCGAGGGGCGGCACCGCGACCGGCTGCGGGACCAGACGGTCGCCGCTCGCCGCCGAACGCTGCTCCTCGTGGTAGTCCTCCTCGACGTTCACGTCCCAGATGTCGTAGTCGCTGCCGGTGATGTTTCGGGCCGCGTAGACGCCCGTCACCATCGAGTGATCCTGATTGTTGTAGCGGTGCTGGCCGTTGCGCCCGATCAGCTGCAGGCCCGCGACGCCGTCCAGCCAGCCGCGGATACTCGCCAGCGCCTCCTGGTACTCGCCGTCGTAGACCGGATAGGCCTTGGGCATTCGCACCACCGCCCCGCCGATCACCCTGGAGGCGGGGGCGAGACCGAGGGCCTCGCACTCCTTCGTACCGAGCGCGATCAGATCCTCGTCGGCCATCGACCAGACCTCGTCGCCTTCGTGAACGAAGTACTCGAGCCCGAGCGCCGTCTTGCTCTCGTCCGGAACCATGTAGGGGCTCCAGTTCTTGAAGTTCTGAACGCGGCCGACGAGAACCTCGCTCGAGTGGATGTAGATCCAGTTGTCCTGAAAGAGGTCGGGATCGTCGACCATGATTGCCACCGTGAGGAAGTCGCGGTAGCGCAGCCGCTCGGCGGCCTCGCGCACCTCGTCGGGCGGCGCCGGATCCAGGCAGCGGAGCAGCGTGCGGATCGGCATGGACGAGAGCACGTGGCTGGCCGGGATCTCGTACTCGGGAAGCTCGCCCTCCTTCACGACCACGCCGGTGACGCGCCCCCCGTCGTGCTTCACGCCGGTCACGCTCGCGTTCATCACCGTCTTCGATCCGCGCTCGGCGAGGATCTCGGTGCAGCGCTCCCACATCTGGCCGGGGCCGTGGCGCGGGTACTCGAACTCCTCGATCAGCGTGGTGACGAGCTCTCCGCTCTTCGTCGCCACCGACCCGAGCAGCGCGTTGCGGACGGCCACCAGCAAGTCGAGCTGCTTGATGCGCTGCGACGCCCAGTCGGCGCTGATCTCGCTGCAGGGCATGCCCCAGACCTTCTCGGTGTACGTCTTGAAGAAGATCTCGTAGAGCCGGCGGCCGAAGCGGTTGACCACCCAGTCCTCGAAGCTCGCCTCGCGGCGTCCCTGACCGAGCTGGGCGCGCAGGTAGCTCAGCCCGATGCGTACGGCCTCGACGGGGCCCAGACCGAGCAGAGCGTTCACGGGCTTGAGGGGGTAGTCGAAGAACTTCCCGTCGTAGTAGATGCGAGACAGCCGCGGCCGCTTGAGCATCTCGTCGCCCATGATCTCGTGCCAGAGCTCGTGGACGTAGTCGACCTTGGTGAAGAAGCGGTGGCCCCCGATGTCGAACCGGTAGCCGTCGTACTCGCAGGTGCGCGAGATACCGCCGACCAGGTCGTCCTGCTCGAGAACCAGCGCATTCCGCCCGAGCTTCGAGAGCTCGTAGGCGGCGGTCAGGCCGGCGGGGCCGGCCCCGATGACGACGACACTTTCACCGACTGTCGACACGGTATCGCTCATGGATTGGGTCCGGAAGGCGAGGCGAGGGTCAGCCGAAGAACTTAGAGGAGTTGACCGCCGCCACCACATTTTCCTGCAGGTGGTCGAGTGACTGCATGTCGGCGTTCACGCAGTCGAGGCCGTGGCCCAGCACGTACGCGTAGCTGCGCTGGAAGGGAGAGAGGCCCGAGGCGAGGAAGTCGGCGCTGTAGTAGTCGTCGAAGGCGCTCGGCTTGCCCCAGCCCATGAACTTGCGGCCTGCCAGGTAGCGGCCGGCCTTCATGCCGATCAGGCCGATACCCGCCTCGCGGGCGCGGGTCAGCACCGGGCCGAGGTCCTTCATCGAGGCGGTGCCCTTCTCGATGCCCTTGTCGACCCAGCTGTACCAACCCGCCGGCGTGATCGCGATCTGCGCCAGGCTGTAGACGTCCGCCTTCGCCGCGGTATCGAGCACGTTCTGCGCGTTCTGATGGGTGCTGAGGCCGAGGTGGCTCACCTTGCCGGCCTGCTTGGCCCGCTCGAACGCCGCGTGGAACTCGTCGCTGCCCACCAGGTCGGTGTTGTTCGCGGCCATCAGGTAATAGGCGTCGACGTGATCGATGCCGAGCTCGCGCAGGCTCTCGTCCAGCTGCCGGCTCCAGATGACGCCGAGCTCGCGGCATTCTTCGGCCGACAGCTTCTGGCCCGGCTCGACGTCACGCAGCGGGACGGACTTGGAGATCACGAAGACGTCGTCGCGATGGCGCGACAGGAACGGCGCCAGGTTCTTCTCGGCGTCGCGGTAGTAGCCGCGATAGCCCACGTCGAAGACGTTGATGCCCGCCTCGAAGGCCGCTTCGAGCAGCTCGTGGCGCGGCTCGCGCGACAACGCCGCCCCGCAGCCGAAGACCAGGCGGCTGGCGTCCCAGCCGGTGCGGCCGAGCGGGCGCCGGGCCATCGTCGGCCACGCGAAGTCGCCCGCCCCTTGCGGCTCGCGTGCAGCGCGACCGATCCGCGACCGGAGCAGCGCACTGCCGCTGACGGCGAGCATGCCGATCGTCTTGAGGAAGCTCCGGCGGTCGGTGGATCCGGATCTGCTCGGCGCGGAGGGAGCGGACGGAGCAGACGGAGCGGAGCGACGGTCGGCGGTCATGGGCACCTCGTGTAAAAAGACCCGGGCAGCTTACAACAGACCGCTAGCGGCCCTGGAACTCGGGCTTCCGCTTCTCGACGAACGCGCGGGCGGCGTTGCGGTGGTCCTCGGTGAGTGACGTGTGGACGTGGTGCGTGGCTTCGAGATCGAGGCAATCGCCCATGTCGCCCCCTTCGAGCGCGCGATTGATGTTCTCCTTCATGTACCGGTACGCGATGCTCGGCCCGCTGGCGAGGCGCGCCGCGATGGCGAGGGTCTCGCCCTCGAGCGCCTCGGATGGGAAGACGCGATTCAAGAGGCCCAGCTCGAGGGCCGCCGCGGCGTCGATCTTGTCGGGCAGGAAGTACAGCTCGCGGGTCTTCGCCCCGCCGATCAGCTTCGTCATGAAGAACGTGCCGCCGTAGTCACCGCTGAAGCCGACGTTCGCGAAGGCCGTGGTCATTACCGCGTTCTCGCTGGCGATCCGCAGATCGCAGGCGAGCGCCAGCGCGAGGCCCGCTCCCGCCGCCGGGCCGGGCAGCATGGCGATGGTGGGCTTCGGCATCTCGTAGAGCCTGCCGGCCGTGCCGCGCTGATCGAGGCGCTGCAGGTGGATGGCCTCGTCGAGGGTTCGGCGGCGGCCACCCGACGCGTGCGCGTCCGCCATGCCCTTGACGTCTCCGCCGGCGCAGAACGCGCCGCCGGCTCCGGTGAGGACCACGCAGCGCACGCCCGGATCCCGCTCGACCTCGGCGAGCGTCCGGCGCAAGGCGGCGAGCATCGCGCCCGACATCGCGTTGCGTCGCGCGGGCCTGTTCATCGTCAGGATCGCGACCTGCCGCTCGACGCGGGCGAGCAGGTCGTCGGTGCCGGTTTCGATCTTACGGACATCCTCGGGATCGCTCATGACGCCTCCTTGCCCACCGTCCCCCCCCCGACGCCGCAGCGCGAGTATCATGCTAGAACGTCTCGCCGCCGGGCGACCACACACGAGGAGAGAGCAAGGATGGAGCAGCTGCGCGATCGGGTGGCCGTGGTGACCGGCGCCGCGAGCGGCATCGGGCTGGGGATGGCCCGGGCGCTGGCCGCCGAGGGAGCAAAGGTGGTGCTCGCCGACATCGAGGCCGGACCGCTCGAGGCGGCCGCCGCCGGCCTGCGCGAAACCGGCGCGAAGGTGACGCCGGTGCGCTGCGACGTGGCCGACGCCGCGTCGGTGGACGCGCTTCGCGACGAGACGCTCTCGGTCTACGGCGCCGTCCACGTGCTGTGCAACAACGCCGGCGTGGGGGGCGGTCTGCCGCTGCCGATCTGGGAGCAGCCCGCCGAGGAGTGGGACTGGGTGATGGGCGTGAATCTCGACGGTGTCATCCACGGCATCCAGCGCTTCGTCCCGCTGATGGTCGAGCAGGGCGAGGGCGGCCACGTGGTCAACACCTCGTCGATCGCGGGACTGGCCGCCGGCAACGGCATCTACGGCGTCTCGAAGCACGCCGTGGTGGCGCTGTCCGAGTCGATGTATCGCGATGCTCAGATGCGCGGCCTGCCGATCGGCGTGTCGGTGCTGTGCCCCGGCTGGGTGAGCACGCGCATCATGGAGTCCGAGCGCAACCGCCCCGAGGCGCCACGCGAAGTCCCCGAAGCGCTCGTCGCGATCACCCAGCAGATGCGCGCCCTGGTGGACGAGCAGGTGAGCCAGGGCATGGACCCGGACGAGGTCGGGCGCCAGGTGGTGGCGGCCATCCGGGAGGAGCGCTTCTACATCCTCACCCACCCCTGGCAGGCGATGATCGAGAGCCGCATGCGGCACATCCTGGACGGCACCAACCCCGAGGCCGTGATGCCTCCGGGCTTCACGCCGCCGACGGCACGGCCACCGGCCGCAGAATAGACGGCCGGCTCGTAGCGAGCGGGCGCCCGGCCCGGCTGCCTCCTTCTATTGGCAGTCTGACTCGGCCTCCTGCTCGGAATCCTGGCCAATCGCGCGACGCCATGTAGCGATAAGCCCGCATCGCCCCAATCCGGAAACATACGGTACGGTATGTCGGCGGGGTGCCGGTCCCCAACCGAACTACCGACACGACGCGAGTCGTGCTGCGCGGGGCAGGTGGGATGGAAGTAGTCATCGCGGATCCGGAGGTGATCTTCCGGGAGGCACTGCGGCTCCTGATCGAAAAGGAGCCGGAATGGACGGTCGTGGGCGAGACCGGTGACGGGGCGACCTGCCTCGATCTCGCCCGCAAGCTCGAGCCCGACGTCGTGATCCTCGAGGTGCGGATGCCGCGGCTGTCGGGCGCGGAGGTCGCGTGCACGCTGCGCGACGAGGGCACCCCTACCCGCTGCCTGATCCTGTCGACCGAGACGCGCAGCTCGATGGTCCGGCTCGGCCTCGAGTCGGGCGTCTGCGGCTGGGTGAGCAAGCAGTCCTCCAGCGACGATCTCCTGAAGGGGCTTGCGGTGGTCGCCGCCGATGGCACCTACCTGTCGGCCGACGTGATGCCGACCATCGTGGGCGCGCTGACCGGCAAGGACGGCCGAACGGGGCTCGAACAGCTGAGCAGTCGCGAGCGTCAGTCGCTGCAGCTGCTCGCCGAGGGGCTCTCCAGCAAGGAGATCGCCCAGCTGATGGCGGTGTCGGTGCGCACCGTCGAGAGCTACCGCGCGCGGCTGATGGAGAAGCTCGGGCTCCACAAATCCGCGCAGCTCGTGCGGTTTGCGGTTCGCGAGGGTCTCGTCGAGGCCTAGCCGGGTGCAGGCCCGCGCAGGCGTCGTCGGGCGGCGTCAGAGTCGTCGATAGTCGTCAGCAAAGGCCGAGCAGGGCGGCCAGCTCGTCGTGGGAGCCGACCACGCGGTCGGCCTCGTCGCCCGGCCCGGCATCGTCGTGACGCGCGGTGATGCGCACCGTCTGCATGCCCAGCGCGCGCGCGCCGGCCACGTCGGTGCGGCGTAGATCTCCGACGTGCAGCGCGGCTTCGGGGGCAACGCCCAGCGGATCGAGCGCGGCCCGGAAGGTGCGCGCGTCGGGCTTGGGAAAGCCCACCTCGTCCGAGAAAGCCAGCGCCTGCAGGTGCTCGAGCAGGCCGACGCGATCGAGCAGCCGCCGCACGACCCGCCCGGGCGTGAGCCCGGTGTCGCAGACCAGCACGCAGGGAATGCCCGCGCGGGACAGCGAAGCGAGCAACGACCGGGCGCCGTCGAGGGCGACGACGTGAGAGGTGTGCGAGGCCTCCTCGAAGCGCCGCACCAGGTGCTCGAGGGCGGGGTGCGGGTCGTCGAGGCCGAGCTCTGCAAGGCCCCAGTGCGCCACCTCGCGCGCCCCGCTCACGCAGCCGGATTGCCACACATCCATGTGACGGCGCCACGCCGCATCGAAGGCGCCCTCGGCCGCCTCGCGCGAGACCTCGCGGCCGGCCTCGCGAGCGGCATCCTGCAGCGCCATCACGCGCAGTGCGTGCGCCCACGGCCAGTCCTGCTCGGCGAGCAGCGTGCTCCAGCAGTCGAAGCTGACGAGCTGCGGCCGCAGCGCGGGGCCGGCCGCCGCTTCAGGCAGCGGCCGCTCGAGCAGGCGGGCCTCGATCTCTTCCACGAGGGCTGCCACGGGCCGCTCGGTCGAGACCTCGAGATGCTCGGAGGGGTCGAGCTCGTCCGGCGGCTCGGCGTGCGCAGCGAGCAGGGAGGCGATCGCCGTCCACCCCGCGCGAGGCGCGACCCGGTCGCGGACCGCGAGGCGCTCGCGGATCACCTCGTCGGCGGCCCGGCACGAGACGAAGAGCAGCCGCGCGCCGTGCCTTGCCGCGACACCGCGCACCTCGTCGCGTTGGCTGCGCCGCGGAAAGCAGGCATCGACCACGAGGGGCGCACCGCCCGCGAGGGTCTCGTCGGCGCGGCGCAGCAGATCGCCGTAGATCTCGCTCTCGAATCCGGCTGACAGATCGCGCCACCAGTGGGCCTCGACGCCGCCGGCCACCGGTGGCTCGGCGCGCAGCAGCGTGCCCCGCACGCGGTCCGCCTCGAGGCGCTCGGCGCCGAGGCGCGCCGCGAGCGCCCGCGAGAGCGTGCTCTTGCCGCTCGCCACACCGCCCATCACGACGACGAGCAGCCGCGGCAGGGAATCGCGCGTGTCCGACACCGGGCGGCCGCTCAGCCGGCCTGCACGGCCAGCGGCGCGGCGCCGAGCACGTCGCGCACGCCGAGCCCAGCGTCGTGCGTGAGGTCTGCGAGGTAGAGGCTCTCGGTGGCGGCCACGATGCGGTCTCGAGTGGGGCGGGGCCCCGGTGCGACGCGGCAGCCAGGGTACACGAGGCCCGCCGCCGCGGCGCGGCCAGCGGGCCCGCTCATCGGCCGGATGCCTCGCGCGCCTCACGATCGACGACGAGGGCCTCGATGCGGTCGAAGCCCAGCACGTAGACCAGTCCGCTCGCCAGGGCGAGCCCAACCGCGATCGGGAAGAACGCGCTCCACCCCACCCCCGCGACCCCGAAGCCCGCCACCGAGCCCGACACCCAACGGCCGAAGTACCAGATGCTCGACCCGGCGCTGTAGTCGGTGCCGGCCTGCTCCTTGGAGGCCCAGCGGTAGCGCGAGTTGTTGACGGCGAAGATGTAGATCGCGTTGCCGAACATCATCAGCGCGAACGCAGCGATGAGCACCGGCATCCCGGGGAGGCCGTCCATCGTGGCGATCACCCAGTAGAAGGCGGCCTGGAAGGGAAAGACCGCAATGCCCACCGAAGCCGTGGCCCTGAGCCCGACCCGACGGATCAAGAGCGGCGTCACCACCGCCGCCAGTCCCGAGCCCACCACCATGCCCACGACCGCGAGCGTTCCGAACTGCGTGAGCGAGAGCCCCTTGTCGGAGAGGAAGGGGCCCATCATCGAGATGACGAGGTTGTCGCAGAACCCGAAGGCGAAGAGAAACGGCAGGATCCAACGCGAGTCGTCGCGGCGCAGCACCTTGAGGAGGCTCGGGCGCTCGCCACGCGCGCGCCGCTCGGCGCTCTGCACGGGCGGGGGCGGCTCGCGTCGGACGATGGCCGGCATCGCGGCCACGAGCAGCAGCAGCGAGGCCGACCCCATGGCGGTCGACCAGCCGAACCTCTCGACGACCGCCACCGCGCCGGCGCCGAACACCTGCGCGAGCATCGCCAGGAAGACGATGATCGACGTGCCCACCGGTCGCTCGGCGTCCGTCATGCTCTCGGCCGCCAGACCGTCCACCGCGACGTCCTGTGCGGCCATCACGAACGACTTGAAGACGAGCACCGAGACGATCAGGTAGACGGCTGCGAGCGAGGGCGGCACCCACGCCAGCAGCGCGTAGCACCCGACACCGATCAGCGTGCAGGGGATGATCCACGTCTTCCGGTAGCCGATGCGGGCGCTCCCGTAGTTGTCGACCACCATCGCGATCAGCCACTTGAGCCACGCCGGCACGGCGGGCAGCGCGAGCAGCCAGAACATCTCGATCGCCAGGCCCTGCTCGCGAAACAGGAAGGGCAGCGCCACGGCGGTGAAGGCCGCCGGGAAGTACTGCGCCATGTGGAGGACGCCGATGGTGACGAGCTTGGCGTGATCTCGAGGCGGGGCGGCGCCGAGAGCGGCGGACTCGGCCATCTCAGGCCTCCAGCAGCGCCTTGCAGGCTGCGATCGAGAGGTCGGCCCGCTTCCGGGGCAGTCCGAAGGCGATGAGGTCGGTCGTCCCGAAGGCGAGGGCCAGCACCAGAAAGGCCTTCTCGCGGCGCTCGGTGGCGTTGCTGAATCCGTTGTCGGCGAGCACGTCCTCGACGAATCGCTGCGCCTTCTGGAACACCGCCTTGAAGTGGCGCCGGGCGGTCTCGTCGAAGTTGCGCTGATAGCGAAGCTCGGACGCGAGCCGCCCGATGCCGCCGCCCGCGAACGCCTCCTTGACGAGGAACTCGATCGTCTCGTCGAGGGTCGGCCGGCGGCGGGCGAGACCCGACCAGTGCGCCTGCACGCGTCGCATGAAGCGCTCGAACACCGCGGCCACCATGTCGTCGCGGTTGCCGATGAAGTGGCGCACGAGAGAGCGCGGCAGCTCGGCCTCCTGGGCGACCTGCTCGAGCGTCGTGCCCTGGATGCCCGAGCGGACCACGCAGCGCTCGAAGGCGTCCAGGATCTGCTCGCGGCGCTCTTCGACCTTGGAGGGACGGGGCATGGGCCTCCCGGGAGCGGGTCGTTGATTGTCGAGTTTGACAATTTTCTGAATATTGTCAACTATGACAACCAACGGGCGGGCGCGGACAGGCCCGGGCGAGGCGCCCCTCTCCCGCTAGGCGAGCAGCCAGGGCGCCTCGCGCTCGAGGTCGGGGCGCAGCTCGGTCAGCGCGTCTTCCAGGGCGCTCACCGCGTGTTCGACATCGTCCTGCGTGGTGGCGGCGGACGTGCAGTACATGTGGCGGCTCGCGCTGAAGACGCCGCGCTGCAGCATCAGCAGATGCAGCAGGCCCGAGACCCGTCCCGCGGCCATCACGCCCTCGAGGGTGTCGCGTGCGTTCGAGATCGGCCCGGCGCGAAAGTGGAGGTTGCAGAGCGATCCGGCGCCCGTCGCCCGGCCGCACACGCCGACCTTCTCGAAGGCCGCGCTGGCGCCCGCGCGAAAGCGTCCGCCCAGCTCGTTCAGCCGCTCGATCATCGCCTCGTCGACCTGCGACATGGCCGCCAGACCGGCCGCCATCGAGACCGCGTTGCCGCTGAACGTGCTCGAGTGCATGACGGGCGCCGGCTCGTCGGGGTGGAAGGCGCGCATCAGGTCCTCGCGGCCACCGAAGGCGCCGATCGGCAGACCGCCGCCGATGATCTTCCCCATCGCGGTGAGATCGGGCACGACGCCGTGCACGCCCTGCGCACCGCCGACACCGAGGCGCAGCGTGATGACCTCGTCGAAGACGAGCAGCACGCCGTGCTCGGCGGTCGCCTCGCGGAGCGCAACGAGGAAGTCGCGCTCGGCGGGCACCATACCGAGGCTGCCAAGCACCGGCTCGACGATCACCGCCGCCACTTCGCTCGCCGTCCGCGCGATCAGCGCCCGGGCGGACTCGGGGTCGTTGAACGGACAGATCAGCACGTCGTCGAGCAGACTCTCGGAGTGGCTCGCATCGATGGGCAGCACGTTCGGTGCGTCGGCGGGCCCGGCACGATCGGGCAGCGGCACGAGGCTGGCCTCGGCCAGCTCGTAGCTGCCGTGGTAGCCGCCCTCCATCTTGATGACCTTGTCGCGACCGGTCGTGGCGCGCGCGCAACGCAGCGTCATCAGAGTGGCCTCGCTGCCGGACGCAGTGAAGCGCAGCTGCTCGATGGACGGCACGCGCTCGCGCAGCAGCTCGGCGAGCGCGATCTGGCTCGTGGTCGGCGCCGCGTGCGCCGAGCCGCGCTGCATCTGCCGTGAGACAGCCTCGACGACGGCCGGGTCGGCGTGCCCGAGCAACAGCGACGTGAAATTGTTCATGAAGTCGACGAGTTCATGACCGTCTACATCGGTCAGCCGCGCCCCCTCGGCGCGATCGATGAACAGCGGGTAGGGGCCGTAGTGGGCGCTCATCCGCGTATCGCCGCCCGGGAAGGCCCGCCGCGCCGACTCGGCGAGTCTGGCCGACTCGGGCGACCAACGGTGATACTGCTCGTGTATACGCGTTCGCAGATCGCCCATGCCGTGCCCTCCGCGACGGGGGGTGTCGCGCGGTCGAGCGTACCGTGGCCCCATTGCCGCCGCCGGGCTTCCACATGCCCGAGTAGCGCCGGGCTACATCAGGACGCCCTTCTCGGGCTCGAGCGGCGCCGGCACCTCGTCGTCACCGATCTGCTCGCGCAGGCCGATCTCGATCGTGCGGCAGAGAGAAGACATCGGCGTGTCGTTCGGCTGACTCTCGAACGGGTTCTTCAGCTCGGCGCCGAGCCGCTCGGTGACGAGGAAGGCCATCATCATGAAGGGCACCACCGCGTAGTCGATCAGGTCGAAGCCGTCCGACTTGGTCATCAGCGCCACCGGGATGAAGAGCGCCAACCCCCACGCGCACGCCCGCGTGAAGTACACGACGCGGTCGGGGAACGGCGTGTTCTTGATGCGCTCGCAGCCCCCCTGCGAGTCCTGCAGGCTCGTCAGCGTCGACTCGATGCGGTGCTGCTCGATGTCACCGAGCCGTCCCGCGGCCCGTGCCTCGGCGAGGCGTCCCGCCTGGATGACGAGCAGCGAGCTCGGCTTGTCGGTGCGATCGGTGATCGTCTCGAGCTCGCCCGCGGGCAGCCAGCCGGCCAGCTCGGACACGTCCTGCTCGCGGCGCAGCGCGAGGCGCAGCGCGTTCACCCAGGCGACCTGTCGCAGCACCAGCTCGCGCCGCAGCGCGGTCACGGCGCTGCGTTCGGCGGCGTCGTCCGAGGCCGGCACGATCAGCGTGCAGACCTGGCGGGCGAAGCTGCGGCTGTCGTTGACGATCGCGCCCCACAGCGTGCGCGCCTCCCACCAGCGCTGGTAGGCCTCGTTGACGCGAAACACGAGGAAGATCGAGAGGGCGGTGACCAGCAGGGACACCGCCGCGATCGAGAACGCGGGCCGATCGAGCTCGAAGTGGTTGTTCGCGACCTCGGCGGCGGCGGTGATCGCCACGACCGCCAGAAGGCGCAGGAAGTTCGTGCGAATGAACCAGACGGCGTTGGTGGACCGCTCGACGATCATGTGGTTCTCCGGCTCAACGACTGGCCATCAGGAGGGACTCGACTCGATGGGCTCGACGATCAGCGTGAGCCCCCGCAGCGCCAGCACGCGCGCCCGGCTGCCCGCCTCGAGCATGCCGTCAGCGACGTCACCCGACACGCGCGCCCGCCAGCGCTCGGCCCCGGCGCGCACCCAGCCGTCGGGATCGAGGGCGGTCTCGACGCGCACCTCGGCGCCGAGCAGCTCGCTCGCGCCGTGGGGGTGACCCTGCTCGTAGGCCTTCCGGGTGAGCGGGTAGAGGACGAGATCCTTGAGCACGAGCAATGCGAAGAGCGCGACCGCCAGCCCCGTCGACACGTACTCCTCGCGTGCCAGCCAGGCGAGGATCACCGCGCCGAGCGCCCAGCCCACCGACTCGAACAAGAGGAAACGCGCGAACGGGGCCACGGCGGGAGCCTACTGCATCGACCGGCCGGCCAGCGGCGACCGCGCCGGGCTCGGCTCACGCATCCGAGGGCACGACGACCGACGCGTGGATCCACGTCGGCGGGTCGAGGCCCGGCGGCGGCTCGATTTCGAGCCAGTCACCCTCGCGCCGCCTCACGCGAACCGTCGCGTCCACACCCAGCAGACCGAGCGTCGGCTCGCTCGCGGACGGGCCCGAGCGCACCCGCGCCGTCCACTCGATCACCGAGTACTGCCGCGGCTCGGGCGGCGCGCTCGCCACGGGCGCCCGCTCGTCGCGACGAGCCAGCTGCCGCTCGCGCAGCGCGAGCGTCAGCTCGTCGACCTGACGCTGCAGCTCCTCGAAGCGAGCATCGGAAGCCGCGCCGCGCGGAGGCGGAGCCGGCGCATCGGGAGCCGACGTCCCGAACGAGAGCCAGGCCGCACCCGTCACGAGCGCGCCGAGCAGGAAGCCGGCCAGACCCGTCGCTGCCGGCTTCGTCTCGAAGAAGCTCCACGCCTCTCGGCCGGGCGCCGGCGCGACGTCCGCTGGCGCGTCGAACGGAGCCCACGGCAGACCGGCGACCCGATCCGCGTCGGCGAAGAGCCCCACTACGTGCGGAGCCGCGTCACCCACGCTGCGCTGCGCGAGGGCCGCGCGGATCTCGGCCGCCGAGCGATCGAGCGGCGACCCGTAGATCGACGCGAACAGCTCCTCGAGGCTCGCCGCCGACGGCTCGCGAAGCCGTCGCTCCGGTACGACGATCGCGTGGGTGAGCTCGTGGGCCGGGCCGGAGGGGCCTTCGTCCTGCGCACGGCTCTCGAGCGCGACGACCGTGATCCGGTGCGGCTCGAGGGTCGCGCAGCGAACCCACTCGGCGGAACCCGACAGGCGCTGCTCGTCGAGCCAGGCCTCGACGGCCGCTAACAGCGCCGGCGGCACATCGTCGATGGCCTCGCAGCCGTCCGACCACCGCGCACGAAGGTAGTTGTAGACGGGCACGGCGTACGGGGCCCTCCGCTGCCGGGGAGGCTCGAGGAGTCTACCGATTCGCGACGCGGCCGGCGAAGCCCGGCACGCCGACGACGCAAAGCCTTGTGGAAGGCCTGCTGCGATCAGGGGGTGGCGCGGCGCTACCCGTCGGAGCCTTCGAAGACCGCGCGGCAGAGGCGGTCGGACTCCGCGTAGGCGAGGCCGCGACGAATCGAGGCCTCGATGCAGGTCGCGTAGCTGGCGGGACCGTCGGTGTTGGAGCCGATGCCGGGAATCTGACCGGCCTCGGCGGCCTCGAGCGCCATGCGGGCGGCCTCGGCGCGCTCGGCGGCGACGCGGGCTCGCTCGTGCGCGGCATCGGCTTCGGCGCGCAGGGCGGCGGCGTGGGCCTGGTCGGACGCGGGCCCTTCCGGCGCCGGCGTCGCGGCCGGTGCGGGAGCCGGCGACGGTGCGGGCGGTGCGTCGGTGGCGCCGATGCCCTCCGCCGTCATGCCGATGTGGTCGTTGCCGAGAACGAGAGGCGGCGCATCGGCCGAGAAGGCCGCCGTCGCCGACCCGACCAGTGCCGCGACGGCCGCGAGGGCGACCAGGACCGAGCGGGACCGCCGGGTGAGGGGCCGGCCGGGCACCGGACTGTAGACGTTGCCATTCGCAGGGATTCGATCGACCATGTCAACTCCCGATTTGCGATTTGCGATTCACGGCCAGCGAAGTGTACGCGTCTCGGTGTTCCCGTGAGACGATAGCAGGCGGTGCGCGCCGGGCCTCGCGGCCGGCGAAGAGAGCGACGCAAAGAGACGCAAAGAGTCAGAGAGACCGGCGCAAAGAGAGGCGGAAACAACGGCAGACAGGCTGACCCGTGAGTTCCGAGCAGCTCTGCACTGCAGCAGGAGGACCCGTGAAGTTCGGCATCTTCTACGAGCACCAGATTCCGCGCCCCTGGGACGAGGACAGCGAGTACCGGATCTTCCAGCAGACGCTCGACCAGATCGAGCTCGCCGACGGGCTTGGCTACGACCACGCGTGGGAGGTCGAGCACCACTTCCTCGAGGAGTACTCGCACTCCTCGGCCCCCGAGGTCTTCCTGGCGGCAGCCAGTCAGCGCACGAAGAACATCCGCCTCGGCCACGGCATCGTGCAGCTCACCACCAACCATCCGGCCCGCGTCGCCGAGCGGGTCTCCACCCTCGACCTGATCAGCAACGGCCGCGTGGAACTCGGTATCGGCGAAGGCTCGAGCGTGACCGAGCTGCACCCCTTCGATCGCCGTTTTCGCGACAAGCGCGACGTGTGGGAGGACGCCGTCCGTGCGTTGATGCCGATGTTCACGGAGAGCGCCTGGGAGTACCACGGCAAGTACTTCGACTTTCCGCTGCGCAACGTCCTCCCCAAGCCGCGCCAGAAGCCCCACCCGCCGCTCTGGGTGGCCTGCTCGCAGTTCGAGACGATCGAGATGTGCGGCCGCCGCGGCATGGGCGTGCTGGCCTTCCAGTTCATCGGGCCCGAGATGGCGCGCGCCTGGGTGAACACCTACTACAACACCATCACGAAGCGGCTCGACAAGCTGGCCGACTACGCGATCAACCCCAACATCGCGATCGTCAGCCAGTTCATGTGCGCCGAGACAGACGAAGAGGCACAGCGGCGCGCCGAGGGCTCGAGCTTCTTCATGTTCAGCCTGCTCTTCTACAACCGCCACGGCCCCGTCGTACCGGGCTCGGTGAGCCTCTGGGACGAGTATCTGAAGTGGAAGGACACCGACGAAGGCCGCAAGATGGCCGAGCGCGGCAGCGGCCTGATCGGCTCGCCCGAGACGATCCGCGACCGACTGCGGAAGTTCCGCGAGTCGAACATCGATCAGGTCATCCTGATCAATCAGGTCGGCAAGAACACCCACGAGCACATCTGCGAGAGCCTCGAGCTCTTCGCCAACGAGGTGATGCCCGAGTTCCACGCCGACGAGCCCGCCCATCAGGAATGGAAGAAGGCAGTGCTGGCCGGCGACATCGAGCTGGAAGAGATCGACCCCGCCTCGCTCACGCCGATGTCGCTGCAGAACCCGCTCTGGAAGGAGAAGCAGGCGAACCTGCGCCGTGAAGCCGAGGCGGATGCCAAGACCGGGGCCTGACGGGGCCTGCGGCGGGCTTGCTTCCAGCCCGGAAAAAGCCGCCGACGGTACCAAGTGGCGCGCCCGGCACGACTCGCTGGCCCGCCTGCGGCGGGCTTGCTTCGTCTTTAGACCGATGCGGAACAACAGCAGCCCGAACGCAAAGCTGCCGACGGTACCAAGTGGCGCGCCCGGCACGACTCG
>CAZETS010000041.1:0-29461 GCA_964515335.1 uncultured Spirochaetaceae bacterium | reverse complement strand
GCAGCCCGAACGCAAAGCTGCCGACGGTACCAAGTGGCGCGCCCGGCACGACTCGCTGGCCCGCCTGCGGCGGGCTTGCTTCGTCTTTAGACCGATGCGGAACAACAGCAGCCCGAACGCAAAGCTGCCGACGGTACCAAGTGGCGCGCCCGGCACGACTCGAACGTGCGACCCTCAGCTCCGCAAGCTGATGCTCTATCCAACTGAGCTACGGGCGCGCGGCACCGGTGCTCGGCTCCTGGGTGGAGCCCGCGGCGGCGCGGGGGCGGCAATCTAGCGCAATCGCTCGGCAACGGGGGGCTTTGGCGGCCCGGCGGGGGGCGCCCGCGGCGCACCCCGGCGCGGGCGCGGCCGCCCGGGTTGGCGGGCTCGTGACGGGGGCTCGGGCGGCGACCGGTGGGCTGGCCTTCCTGCTGCTGGTCCCGCAGCCGCCGCACGCCCCGAATCCCGCGGCGCTGCGCGCCGAGCTGATGGCCGCCGACGCCGTCGAGCTTGCGTGGGCGGCGACCGGCGACCCGGCCGGCCCCGAGGCCTCGGGCGACGTGGTCTGGAGCAACGACCGGCAGGCCGGCGTGATGCGCTTGCGCGGGCTCGCCGTCAACGATCCGAGCGTCTTCCAGTATCAGCTGTGGATCTTCGACGCGACCCGCGACGAGCGGTACCCGATCGATGGCGGGGTCTTCGACGTCGTGCAGGCGGGCGAGGACGTCCTCGTCACCATCGACCCGAAGCTTGCGGTCGCCGAGCCGACGCTCTTCGCCGTGACGGTCGAGAAGCCCGGGGGTGTGGTGGTTTCGAGCCGGGAGCGCATCGCGGTGGTCGCTACCGTCGAGGGCTGAGCGAAAGGCTGGAATTCATCGGCGGGGCCTGCATCCTAAGTCGATGGATCTGCGAATCACCCCATCACCACACAGGCACACAGGCATACAAGCACACAGGCACACGAGAACCCTGCCAATCGGCCCGTATCGCGGCGCCGCGGAGCGAAGTCAGAGAAATGAAAGCCGCCGAACGGCAAGCCATCATCGCCCTCCCCATCATCATCGCCATCGGCGCCGCCATCGCCTGGGCGGGCAGTCAGGGCGGCGTCACGGTGGGCCGCCTGCCGCTCTTCGCCCTCTGCGGTCTGATCTCCTTCGGAATCAACTGGCTGGTATTCGTGCACGCGTACACGGCCCAGACCGAGCGCTTCTTCGACCTCACGGGCAGCATCACGTACATCACGCTCGTGTGCGTCGCGTTGCTGCTGGCGAACGCCCCCGGGCCGCGGGCATGGCTGATCGCGGCGATGGTGGCCGTCTGGGCGGTCCGGCTCGGGAGCTTTCTCTTTTCTCGCATCAGCCGATCCGGCGCGGACGGGCGCTTCGACGTGCTGAAGACGAGCTTCCCGCGCTTCCTGATGACCTGGACCCTGCAAGGGCTCTGGGTGCTGCTCACTCTGGCCTGTGGGCTGGCGGCCATCACGACGAACGCACCGGTGCCACTGGGCGGCTACGCGCTCGCCGGCGGTCTGATCTGGGCGGCGGGTCTCGCCATCGAGGTGACCGCCGATCGCCAGAAGACCCGCTTCCGCGCCGACGCGGCCAACCGCGGCCGCTTCATCGAGAGCGGGCTCTGGGCCTGGTCGCGCCACCCCAACTACTTCGGCGAGATCATGCTCTGGCTCGGCATAGCGGTGATCGCGCTGCCCGTGCTCTCGGGCTGGCAGTACGCGACGCTGATCTCGCCGGTCTTCGTCTTCGTGCTCCTCACCCGGGTGAGCGGCGTGCCGCTCCTCGAGGCGCGCGGCAAGAAGAAGTGGGGTGACGACCCCGGCTACCAGGCCTACTGCGAAAGGACACCCGTCCTCTTCTTGCGCCCGCCGACCGCTTCATGACGAAGGCCGGCCGCTACGCGGGCCTGCTGGCCGCGCTTCTCTGCTCGCTGACCACAGAGGCGGGCCACGCGAGCATCGCGGCCGGCGACCGCGCCTTTGCGCTGCGGGCCGAGGTGCTCGAAGGCGAGCGGGCCGAGCCGGCGCGCATCGAGGAGGCGATCGGCCACTATCGCGCCGCCGCCGAAGCCGATCCCGCCTCGCTCGAAGCGCGCTGGAAGCTGCTGCGCGCGCTCCACTACGCGATCGACTTCACGACGCTGCCCGACGACGCCAAGGAGGCGCGGGTGGGCGAGGCCGTCGAGCTGGCGCGCTCATCGAGCAAGTACACGGACGGCGCGCAGGGCGCCCCACCCGATCGCGCGCGGCTGCTCTTCTGGAGCTCGATCGCGTGGGGGACGCGCGCGCAGCGCGTGGGGCTGCTCACGATCGTTCGCGAGGGCGTCGCGAAGCGCATGTACGAGAACGCCCAGCAATCGCTCGAGCTCGACCCGAGCGTCGACCGCGGCGGACCGCTGCGGCTGCTCTCGCGTCTGCACTCCACGCTGCCCCGCGTTCCCTTCGTTTCGGGCTGGGTGGATCGAAGCCAGGCCCTCCCGCTTGCCGAGCGGGCCTACGCGCTCGACCCGGGCCACCCCGGCAACCGTCTGATCCTTGCGCTGACGCTGCTCGAGCGGGAGTCGTCGCGAAGCGGCGAAGCGCGCGACCTGCTCGAGAGCGTCGCGTCCGCCGAGCCCGAGCCCGGCCACCTCGCCGAAGACCTGCGCATCCGCGAGCGGGCCCGCGAGCGGCTCGCGCAGCTCGAGGTCGATTCGCCGTGAGGCTCGGTCCGCAACGCTTGCTCGCCTACTCGGCCCCGTCGCTCGTGACCTCGGTCGCGGCGCTGCCCATGGCGCTGTTCGTGCCCGCCTTCTATGCGAACGACCTCGGCGTACCGCTCGCCGCCGTCGGCGCGGCCATCGCCTTTTCGCGACTCCTCGACGTGCTGACCGACCCGCTGATCGGAACCATCAGCGATCGGCTGCGGGTTCCCTTCGGCCGCCGCAAGCCCTGGATGATCCTCGGCGCACCGATCTTCCTGCTGTCGTTGTGGAAGATCTTCGTACCCGGCGAGGCCGCCACCCCGACGTATCTGCTGGTCTGGTCGGCCGGGCTCTACCTCGGCTTCACCCTGATCGACCTGCCCCACAAGGCGTGGGGGGCCGAGCTCTCGACCGACTACGACGAGCGCTCGCGCGTCACGAGCTGGCGCGAAGCGATATCCACCGCCGGTCAGGTGGTGCTGCTGGCCGGGCTGGTCTGGCTGGCCGCCGACGGCATCGAGGCCTCGGCCGATCAGCTGCGCGCCATCGCCGGGGCGATCGTCATCGCGCTGCCGGCCCTGCTGGCCGTGTGCGTACTCGGCGTCGGCGAGCGCGAGGCCGAGGGCTACGCGCACGCACCGCGCAGCACGCTGGCCGGCCTCCGAATCGTGGCGCGCAACCCGGCCTTCCTGCGAATGGTGGGCTGCGTGCTGTTCTTCGTCTCGGGTGTCGCGATCCAGGGCACGCTGCATCGCCTCGTGCTCTCGGACGTGATGCTCGACGAAGGCGCCTTCCCGCTGATGATCCTGCTCGAAAATCTCGCGACGCTCGGCGCCGTACCGCTGTGGCTCGCCATCTCGGTTCGCATCGGCAAGCACCGTGCCCTGATGGCAGCGGCCGCTTGGCTCGCCTTGTGGAGCCTGCCGCTCGTGCTCCTGCGCGAAGGCGATACCACGCTGCTGATCGTGAACGTCGTCCTGCGCGGGTCGAGCTTCGCCTCGATCCTCTTCCTCGCGAACTCGATCGCCGCCGACGTGATCGACGTCGACACGCTCGAGAGCGGCGAGCAGCGCTCGGGCCTCTATTTTGCCGTGTGGGGAATGGTCACCAAGCTGTCGCTCGCGCTCGGCGTCGTGCTCGCCACCTCGCTTCCCGCCTTTTTCGACTACGACCCGTCGGCCGAAGTCGTCGCGCCGCACATCCAGGGCCGGTTGATGATCGTCTACGGGCTGGTGCCCGCGATCCTGATGGGGCTCGGCGCCCTCTTCCTGCGCCACTTCCCGATCACCCGCGAGCGGCACGACGAGGTGCGCGCCGAACTCGAGGCGCGCATGCGGGCCGAGTGACTTTCCGGAACACCCGTTACGCTAATGGGATGGCCCGAGCCGAGCCCCAGACCACCACCCCCCCGCCGCCGACCCTTCGGCGGCGTCAGGGCCAGGTGCGGGACCGCTTCGAAGCATTGGTGGAGCGCGGCCGCATGGCACCGCTCGAAGCGGCGCGCCTAGCCGGAAGAAGCGGCGCGCCTAGCCCGAAGAAGCGGCGCGCCTGGCCCGAAGAAGCGGCGCGCCTGGCCCGAAGAAGGCTGCTCGACCCGATCGACATACAGCTGCGGCTGCTCGCCGCCTGGACCGGAGAGAACCCCATGGACGTCTACGAAGAGCTCGCCAAGGCCAACCCCCGCTCGAAGGAAATCTACGAGCGGAACACACGCGTGCTGGCCCAGGAGGTCGTCGGCACCGTCTTCCTCCCCTACCCGTTCTACGCCGCCTCGGCCAAGGGCTCGAAGATCACCGACGCCGACGGCCACGAATACATCGACCTCACCATGGGATTCGGGCCGCTCATGCTCGGCCACAACCCCGACATCGCCGTGAACGCCGCCAAGGCGGCCGCCGACAAGGCCCTGATGCTGGGGATCCCGAACCCCTACCAGGGCGAGCTCGCCGAGCTGCTCGTCGAGGCCTCGCCGTGTGCCGAGCGCGTGATGTTCTGCAACACCGGCACCGAGGCCACCATGTACGCGATCCGCCTCGCCCGTGCGCTGACCGGCAAGCACGAGATCGCCATGTTCGACGGCAGCTATCACGGCGCGCACGACTACGTGATCATGCAGGGCGACCTCGACCCGAACCCGAGCGAGCCGGCCACCCGCGCGCAGGGGAGCGGCGTGCCCCCGGCGACCGTCGAGCAGATCAAGTTCCTGCCGTACCGGGACCCGCACGCCTTCGAGCTGATCGAAAAGCACGCCGACGAACTCGCCTGCGTGCTGATCGAGCCCGTGCAGAGCTCGAACCCCCGCCTCGACGTGGGCGACTACCTGAAGGAACTGCGCGAAGTCTGCACGCGCACCGGCGTGCTGCTGATCCTCGACGAAGTCATCACCGGATTCCGGCTCGCCTACGGGGGAGGCCAGGAGCGCTTCGGCATCAAGGCCGACCTGGCGACCTACGGCAAGATCATCGGCGGCGGGCTGCCCATCGGCGCCGTCGCCGGCTCACAAGAGCTGATGAAGCCCTTCGACATGTTCGGCTCGCCGAACGCGATCTTCGCCGGCGGAACCTTCGGCGGCAACCCCATGTCCATGCTCACCGGCGCCGCCGTGCTGCGCGAGCTGAAGGCCCACCCCGAGATCTACGACGAAATGAAGGCAAGAGGCGACGGACTCGCCGCGCGCATCAACGACTTCCTGCGCGAAGGCGACTACCCCGCCCAGCTGCTACACGCCGACTCCATGTTCCACCTGATCTTCTCGAAGGACCCCGTCGAACGCGGCCGCCACGGCGCCGACGAACAAACGATGCGCCTCGAGCACCTCTACTACGCGCACCTCCTGAAGCGGGGCGTCATCGTCCCGGGCATCCACCTGTTCTTCATCTCCGCAGCCCACACCGAGGCAGACATCGACCGGGTAGTGGAAGCCATGAAGGACTCGTTCCGGGCGGTGCGGGAGGCTGGGGGGTTTTGAAAAAAAAAGGGGGGGGCGGTGGGAGGTGGGGTCGCGCCCCACTTTGGAGTGCTTGCGGACGAAGATCTGAATGGAGATTCCCAGATCCCGGTGGTCGCGGAATCTTGTCCCGGAGCCTGAGTCTCGCCGAGTTCGATTCTGACTCTGCCATTCGAAGACGTCGCGCGAGAGGAAACGACCTTTGTAGCGATGTTCCGCTAAGAGGTTTCCCTTCCATGGCCGGCCGGAGCTAGCGACCATTTCTCCCCACGCTGCGAGAACTCCACCAGCTGTCGTGTCCCGGGCCTGCCCGCGTCCTGGCCGAACCAGCCTCGCAGGACCTCCGGCAGGACATTCTCCCCGCTGCCCGGCCGGCGCATCACGTTCACTGCGATCTTGACGAAGTTCGCCTCCAGCGTTTCGCCGTCAGAGTCTACGGGTACCCAGCCCTCCGGGATTCCTTCGACACGAGCCCGATCTGGAAGCCGGATGATGGGGTTCCCGCTCGAGTGGCTCACCCGACACTGAAAACTCACCCCTTCGCTCGAGACGGCCGGCCTCGCGATGTACTCCGCCAAGCGGAAGTCGGCGAGTTCTCGAACCAGCTCCGAGAACGTTTCGACTTCGTCCTCTCGGAGATCGAGGCGGCTCTCGAACCGGCCGTCTTCGTTGGCGAAATACGATCTCCCGCCCGTCCCCTTGCCCTCGGTCCAGGCGGCAATCGGATTGCCTTCCAGGTGCTTGCGGAGGGCGGTCTGGGACTCGATCGAAGGGCCGAGATCGGAAACAAGTACCGGGGAGCGCCGCGCGAGGCGCTCGACGGCCCGAGTGAGCTCGTCGACGGGCATCCCGCCCGGGAACCGCTCCATCTCAAGCATCGCCAAGAGCACGAGCATCTTGTAGCTGCGGTTCATGGGAGTCGCTTCAAGCTGCTCGAGAAACGACCCTGCTGCGCGGCTCGTATCTAGAAGGGGAGCTACGCCTGGAAGGTCCCCCATGGACTCGACAAATCGAAGCCAAGAGCCATATCCCTTGCTTACAGCGCGGGGCGAGTAGCCATCGTGAAGTGCTTCCGAGGCTGTCGGGCGCCGCTCATGGAGGTCGCGGAAGGTCTCGTAGTAGCTGCGAACGACCTCTCCTCCTCTCGGCGGGGACAGAAGCGACTGGATGATCTCGATCGTCTCGAGCTCGTAGGTCACCTCACAGCCGGGGGGAAGATCGACATTGCCTGCCTGAAGTCGCTCGAGCAGCTTGCGGACGTGTTGGTCGCCCGGGGCCAGATCGAAGAGCGCCTGCACCTTGAGCAGGAAGGAGCGGTGGTTGCCGATGTAGTCGATCACCGCGAGGTCGCGCTTGTCATCGGCCTTGCGGAGCCCTCTTCCAAATTGCTGGGTCCAGAGCAGCTGCGACTCCGTGGGCCGGAGCATCAGTACGGTGTCGACGTGGGGGATGTCGACCCCCTCGTTGAACATGTCGACGGCGAAGACCACCTCGAGCTCGCCCGCTTCCAACTTCTCCAGCGAGCCCGCTCTCGGGTCGCTGCCGTTTTTCGAGTGGACGGCAGCCGCGCGGATGCCCGATTCGACGAAGAAGTCGCGCATGTAGTCTGCATGCCGCGTCGAGCAGCAGAAAGCGAGCACCTTGTCGCCGCCGTGCTTCCGGAGCTGCTCGAGGGCATTCTCGGCGCGGGCTCGTGTCGCGACGGCTTGGTTCAGCTGCTCTTCATCGAACTTGTGACTGCGCCAAGGAATGTTC
Source organism: uncultured Spirochaetaceae bacterium (assembly GCA_964515335.1). GTDB lineage: Bacteria > Myxococcota_A > UBA9160 > UBA9160 > UBA4427 > TMED88. The sequence continues at coordinate 22,083 of CAZETS010000041.1, read as the reverse complement.
GTGTAGTCCACACTGTCGGGCACGCCGAAGTACCGGTAGCTCGCCAGGAATCCTCGCTCGATCGCCTCCTGGACACCGCATCGATACACCAGATTTTCGCCGCAGAGAGCCAGCAGGTTGCCACCGTCGGTTCGTTCGGGGGTGGCCGTCAATCCCAGGAGGAACTTCGGCTCGAAGTAGTCGATCAGGCGGCGGTAGGTGCGAGCATCCGCATGATGAAACTCGTCGATGATCACGTAGTCGAAGGCGTCTCGCTCGAAGCGGTTGAGGTGCGTCGCTCGACTGAGGGTCTGCACCGACGCGAAGAGAATCTCTGCCGACGCGTGCTTCTGCCCGCCGGTGTAGAGGCCAAGCTTGGCGGTCGGGCGAATACGCCGGAAGGTCTTCAGGGCCTGGCCCAGGATCTCCTCGCGGTGGGCCACGAAGAGCACCCGCCCGAACTCCGGCCGGTGGCTGTCGAAGGCCGACAGCCAGGTCTTTCCAAGCCCCGTTGCCAGAACGACCAGGCCCGCCCGAGCACCTTCGGCGCGGATCCGCTCGAGCTCCGCAAGCGCCTCCTTCTGGACTTCGTGCGGCTGGGGCGGAGGCTCGGGACGTTCTGCGGTGACTTCTACCCGGTTTCCCTTGGCGGATTCGCTCACCTGCGGTCGGCGGCTGCGGTACGCGTCGATCCACGCCTGGTCGAGTGGCACTGTCGCGGGGTCTGCGAACAGCGCCTCGAAGCCTCCGAGCACTTGCTGGAAGCCGGCCGACTCCCGGCTGGGCACGACGCGGTAGTTCCACTCGACCCCCTGGCTCAGGGCCGTCCGTGTGAGGTTCGAGCTGCCCACGAAGGCAACGCCTCCCGTCGCTGCGCCTTCGAAGATGTAGGTCTTGGGGTGAAAGGATCGGCCGCTGCTCGTGTAGACGCGCAACTCGACGCGATCGGAGTGCTGGGCCTGGATGTCCAACAGCCGCTCGAGGGCGTCGGGGTCGGTTACCCCCTGGTAGTCACCCGTCAACAACTCGAAACGCCCCTGCCGAGCGCACAGGTCGCGAAGGTGTTCGTCGATCAGATCGACACCGCTGGGAAGCACGAAAGCCACCGCGAAGCGGGCCACCTGCGCCGCATCGAGGTGGCTCTTCAGATGGGGAAGCAGCGGGTCGTCCTCGCCGCCCCGAACGAGCGCCTGAAGTGAGGCAGCGGTGGACGCGTCTTCACGGTCACGCGCAATGAACCCCTCGTCCGCGGCGCGCAGGTAGTTCTGCTTCTGCGGAATCACCCCTCGGACACCGCCGCGCGGATCGGCCATGTCGCCCGCATAGCGGGGAATCACATGGAGATGCAGATGGGGGACGGTCTGCCCCGCCGCGGCGCCGATGTTGATCCCGACATTGAAGCCGTCCGGCTCGTGATCGCGCTCGATCACCTCGCGGGCCAGCGAGATCGAGTCGATGAGCTCTCGCTGCTCCTCGAGCGTCGCCTCGAACCAACTCGCGACGTGGCGCTTCGGAACGAGGAGCGCATGGCCGGCGCTCACGGGGTACCCGTCCCAGATGCCCAGGACCTGGCGCCCGAGGTGAAAGAGCCGGTCTCCCGCCGGGTGGCAGAACGGGCAATCGGCGCTCATCCGTCCAGCTCCAGCGAGCTCGCCATCGGGCTCGCCACCCGCTCGATGAGGAGTTCGCCCGTACGGCCGGCTTCCTGGCACGGGCGGCAGCGCCACCGCGTGACTCGGGTTCTGGCGAGCCGTGTCGCCTGACAGACGGGGCACCTGTGCTCCCAGACACGCGACCTGTTCAGAGCAGCCTGCTGCGGAAGCGGGAGCTCGGCTGCCGGTATGCGCGCCCGCGCCGGCATGCCGGCCTTCACCATCAAGTCTCGCCACTCGGGGCCGTGGGGTCGTACCCGCGACCCGTAGACGGTGCGAACCGCTGCATGGGCGGCTTCGTGGCAGAGCACTTCGGCGATGAGCTTGGAGGGGCCGTCCAGCAGCCACTCGGCCAACGCGATCTCGGAGCGTTGTGCGTGGTAGCTCCCGAGCGACCGCCGAAACCGCGAGCTGACGCGCAGGCTGGTTCGTTCAGCCAGCTTCGGAACGCCCCAGAGGTCGGCCCACTCCACGAGCGCGCGCCGAAGGCCTTCTATTCGCGCAGGATCCACGACGCCCGGAGAATACCATCTGGATCACGCTCGGGTTGCCGAATTCCTCGACGAAACGGCCTCGTTCCGGGAGGCGGCGGGCAGCACGACGTGCGCTTACGGGCGTTCAGGGTGATCGCCGGCGGAGCGGCCCGCCAGTGATGTCAGACGGCGTTCGCCCGAGCGCGCTCCTGGATCCGCACCATCTGATAGGCAAAGCCGCCAAGAAAGTAGGTGAGCCACTCCGTGTAGTCGTTGCCGTGGTCGGCCGAGCGCAGCGCCTGGTAGTACGCGCGCCGGCTACGGTTGTAGTAGCCCGAGAGTTCGAAGAGGAACTTGAAGTCGTAGCCGCGCTGGTAGAGAAGCGTCGTCGTGAACATGCGCGCCGTGCGGCCGTTCCCGTCCACGAAGGGATGGATCCAAACCATGCGATGCTGAGCGATCCCGGCCTGGATGACCGGATGCACCCACGGGTCGTCGGAATCCGCGCCCTTTGCCTTTCCGGCCTCGATCCACTCGAGGAGAGCCTCGACGTCTTGATCGACCTGAAACCAGGAGGGCGGGTGATGGTGGACGACGACTTTTTTGCCCATGATGTCGCCGACCTTCACATCCTCGCGCCGGAACTCGCCTGCACCGCGTCGGCCACCTCGCACTCCCGACACCAGAAGGCCGTGCAGGTTCAAGAGATCACCGCGGGTGATGACTGCGTCCCTCTGGTTTCGAAACGGCTCCACGGCATCGAACGCGCGCAGATAGTTGAGAAACTCCCGCTCCGAATCTCGCAGCTCTCGATCGGGCAGCCCCTCGGAAAGCTCGAAGGCTCGCTCCAGCGACAGCGTGTTTCCCTCGATCTGAAGACTGGCGTGGGCCTCGCGAACCACCGTCCGGCCGCGAACCTCGGTGATCCAGGACGGCTGCAAGCCAACCGCTTCGAGAAACCCCGTCGTCTGATCGATCGCCTTCAGCTGGCGAAGCATCTTTGGAGTCAGCGAGAAATGAGGATCGAATTCCATATCCGACTCATCGGCAGCACCAACCCGCCACTCGAGATGTGTGGCATTGGGCCCGCCGCGTGGCGAAAGCAGTGGGGACGTTGCTTCGGCGGCCACCAGGACGCCACGCGATCGATAGACGCCCTTGACCCGATACTGTGTTGGAACCACGTCACCGGACAACGTCATATGAGTGCGAGCAAACTCGCGCGGCCGAGTGAACTGGCGCGGCGCCTCGAGGCACCATCCTTCGCTGCCTTGGCGACTTACGTCGCCGCACGCAGACGCCATGGCCCTATGGTGCTTATACTCACCGCTACATGAAGCAGAACCTCGACCGTGCCCTCCTGACGGATCTGAATACGTGTCTCGCTGCCGAGGCCGAAGGAGTGGTCGCGACCACGCAGCCGGAGGATCACCAGGAGGCGGCGCGCGCCTTCATGGAGAAGCCGGCGGAGAAGGGATGGGGCGGTCGGGCATGTCGAAGCTCTGGCTCATGCTCGGCTCCTCTGCGGGTGAGACGTCATCTCTAGAGAGCAGACACCTGCAGAGGCCTGAGCGGAAGGAATGTCCGCTCTGCTAGCCAAGAATTTCGCGGGCGATCATGTTGCGCTGAAGCTCGTTCGAGCCTTCGCCGAGTTCGAAGACCTTGCAGTCGCGGTAGAAACGCTGGATTGGCGACTCGGTCATGAAACCCGACGCGCCGTTGTAGTGCAGCGCGCGCTCCACGATCTTCGTGCAAGCCTCGGTGGCGAAGAGCTTCGCCATGCTGGCTTCTCGGCTGTGGGGAAGACCCCGGTCCGCCGCGATGGCCGCGCGATGGCACATCAAGCGGCCGGCCTCGATCTGCGTCGCCATGTCCGCGATGCCAAACCCGACGGCCTGGAAGTTTCCGATCGGCTGGCCGAACTGCACGCGGCTCTTCGCGTGCTCGACGGTGGCGTCCATCGCAGCCCGCGACAGACCCGAGACGATGGCGGCCGAGGCGATGCGCCCGAGCGTCAGCATCTGCAACGAATCGAGAAAGCCGCGATCCTTTCGGCCGACCATGTTGCTAGCGGGAACCCGGCAGTCTTCGAAGACCAACTCCCCCATCTCCGAAGCGCGTACGCCCAGCTTCGACATCGAGTTGGCGACGCGGAAGCCCGGGCTGGCGCAATCGACCAGGAAGAGGGAGAGCCCCTTGATACCCTGCTCGGGGTTCGTCGAAGCGACGACGATCAGGAAATCTGCGATCGGGCCATTGGTGATGAACAACTTCGTGCCGTTGAGCACGTAGTCGTCACCGTCCGCCACGGCGCGGGTCGCCACCGTGCCGGCGTCCGATCCGGCCCCGGCCTCGGCAAAAGCCCAGCCCCCGATCCGTTCGCCCCGAAGCGCCGGGATGAGCCACTCCTGTTTCAGGGCCTCCGAGCCGAAGATTTCGAGTGCGCGGGACGCCATGGCGGTGTGTACGTAGAAGCCGAGGGCGATCCCCGCTGATCCGTATGCGAGTTCTTCCCACAGGATCGTGTAGTCGAGGTTCGTGCCATTGCTGCCGCCAAGCTCTTCGGGATAGCCGAGGGCCAGGTAGCCCAACTGGCCGAGCTTCGGAAACAGATCCCGTGGAAACCGCTCTTCCGCATCGCACTTGGCCGCGATGGGCGCGATCTCCTTGGCCGTGAATTCCCGCACGGCGCGGCGAAGCTCGCGCTGTTCGTCGCTGAGATAGAAGTCGAGGTCCGCCACGCCTATCGCCCCTTGAACTCGGGCAGGCGCTTCTCGTCGAAGAAGGCGCGCACCCCTTCGCGGTGATCCTCGGTCTGGATGCAGTTCGTCTGGGCGAAGACCTCGTAGTCGAACTCGGCATCGCGGGGGGAGTCGAGCGAACGCCGGATCGCCCGTTTCGTGAAGGCGAGGGCGATCGGGGGGCCGTTTCGCAGCTTGTCGACGAACGAAGCGACTTCATCGTCGAGCTTCTCGGCCGACACGACCCGATGCAGCAAGCCGAGTTCGAAGGCCTCTTCTGTCTTGACGAGGCGCCCGGTCATCATCATTTCGGTCGCGGCGCCCAGCGGGATCAGGCGCGGCAGGTAGTAACCGGCCGACATGTCGCACCCTGCGAGACCGATCTTGACGAAGGGCGCGCCCAGCCGAATGCCTTCGCGCGCGATCCTGAAGTCGCATGCGATCGCGAGGCCGAATCCGCCACCCACCGTATCGCCCTGGAGTTTGGCGATGACGGGAATGTCCATGTCGGCGATCAGACGAACCGGATCGAGGTAGTGGTCGACGATCGGTTCCCATTCGGCGGGCACGCGCTCGATCATCTCCGAGCGATCCGCGCCCGCACAGAACGCCGGCCCTTCGGCGGCCAGAACGAGTACGCGGTCGTCGCCTCGGCTGACCGTCTCGAGTGCTTCGACCAACGCGTCGAGCATGTCGTGCGCAAGCGCGTTCAGGCGGTCCGGTCGCGTCAACGTGATCGTCGCGACGCCATCTTTGCTTTCGAGTCGGAGCGGTGCGCTCATCGTTTCTCCCTGGGTCTGAATGAATAGTGGACGTTCATCTCTGCGACTTGTTCACCCTGGATGTCTTCGAGTGAAACGACCACGTCGAGTTCCGAACGGCCGTCTCGATCGAGTTCGGCCACCACCCGAGCAGACTCGCTGCTCGGCACGATCGCACGCCCGCGAATGTCACCGCGAGCGGGGCGCTTGTATTCGATGGTCGCACTGCGAGCGAGCGGAAACGCCTTGTCGAGGGTGTCGAAGCCCGCCGCGATCCCGGCGACGGTTTCTCCGAAGGTGTAGAGCGCTCCCGCGTGAACGATCCCGACCATGTTCTGGTTCGAAGTCTTGTCGGAAAGCGTCATGCAGACCTCGGACGGGCTCGCACGATCGACCAGGATGGTCATCTCGGACGTGTAGGGGATCTTTCGGAGCGCCTCGTTGATCGCGCTCGATTCCACCGCTCAACTCTCCATCGAAAAGGCGCGAAGCGTGTTGTCGCGCACCAGCTTTCGGTAGACGTCGTCGCTGACACCGAGGTCCCGCAGTTCTTCGAGGGTTCGACCGAAGGTCAAGAGCGGATAATCCGTGGCCCACAGCACCTTGTCCTGGCCGTACGTGGTGGCGAACTTCACGAACTCTTCGGGCCAGTGCTTGGGGGTTCGCGCGCTGGTCTCGACGTAGACGTTCGGGTGCTTCCAGGCCAGGATCATCATTTCCTCGTGCCACGGTTGGCCGATGTGGCAACCGATGATCACGAGCTCCGGAAACGCCAGGGCCACCTCGTCGAGGTGGATCGGCCTTCCCGCCTCGGAGGGAAGCAGCGGACCCGTGTGGCCGACCTGGATGGCGACGGGCAGGCCGAGTTCGACGCACTTCGTGTAGACGGGCCAATACATCTTCTGGCTCGGCGGAGCACCGACCGTGCCGTCACCGTAGGCGTAGGGTTCGAGGCGAAGTCCTCGAAGGCCGAGGTCGTTGGCCAGGTACTCGATCTCGCGCACGACGTCCATCGGCTTGCCGCGGGGATCGACCGTGCCGACGCCGGTGAAGCGATCGGGATGCTTGGCACAGATCTCGGCCACTTCCTGGTTCGAGATGATGTCGTACTCGCCATAGCCGAAGGCCGACAGCATCAGACGTTCGACGCCCGCTTCGTCCATGTTGTCGAGGATCTCCTCGACGGTCATTCCCTTTTCGAAGAGGGGCAGCGTCCCGTACTTCTTGAAGATGCTGATGAACTCTTTGGGCCAGCGATCGATGGTTCCGGGGCGGACCAGCGTGGCCCAGGCGTCGACGGCTCCTACGGAAGTGGTCATTGGGGTTGTCCCTTTTCGTCGTTTGGCTTTCGTCGTGTGGCTTTCGTCGTTTGGCGCCCTCCCCGCCGAGGATCCTGCCCGCCATGTCGGGCCACGGAGACCGGGGGGTGCAATCGGGTCCACATTAACAACTGGACAGATCGGCAGCAAGTGTTAAGTTGCCAGGGCGCTTCCGCGGATGGGTCACATGGCGCTGTACCGCTCATATATGAAGGCTGACGCCTCTCAGCCGGTCCTCGAAACGACCGTCGGGAGTGTGCTGCGCGAAGCGGCGGAGCGGGCAGCCGACGGCATCGGCCTGGTCTCCTGCGCGGGTGATGTCGACTGCAGTCGGCGGCTGCGCTTCAGCGAGCTGCTCGACCAATCGGAGCGTGTCGCGCGCGCCCTGCTCGGGCGCTTCGATCCCGGCGATCACGTCGCGGTCTGGGCGCCGAACCTTCCCGAGTGGATCCTGCTTCAATTCGGCATGGGACTCGCGGGGCTCGTGATGGTTCCCCTCAACCCGGCGTATCGCCGACCAGAACTCAGCTACGCGCTCAACCAATCGAAGGCCGCGGGCATCTTCTATGTGCCGGAGTACCGCGGAAGCCCGATGGCGGAATGGGTCGACGCCGCGGGCGAAGAGTGCCCCGCACTGCGTGAGAAGATCCCGCTCACGGGTTGGGACGACTTCTGCACTTCGGGCAGTGCCCACGAGAAACTCCCGGAAGTCTCACCGCTGGACCCCGTGCAAATCCAGTACACCTCCGGAACCACCGGAGCGCCGAAGGGCGCCACGTTGCATCACCGCGGCCTCACCAACAACGGACGCTTCGTGGTCAGTAGTCTCGGCGCCCAGCCGGGCGAGGCCTTCTTGAACCCGGCACCTTTGTTTCACGTCGCCGGGTGCGTGGTCGGCGTGCTGGGCGCCCTCGCCTGTCGCGCGACCCTCGTGCAGCCCGTCGCGTTCGAGCCGGGGCTCGCCCTCGAACTCTGCGAGCGCGAACGCGTCACGACGATGGGTGGCGTGCCCACGATGCTGATTGCCATGATGGAACATCCCGATTTCCCGCATCGAGACCTCTCCTCGCTGCGAACCGTCGGCATCGGCGGCGCAACGGTTCCAGCCGAACTCGTGCGCAGCATCGAAGCCGCCCTCGGGATCGACCTGATCGTGCTCTTCGGTCAAACGGAGGCGTCGTGCTCGATCACGAAGACACGCGCCGAAGATTCGCCAACCGACAAGGCGGAAACGATCGGCCTTCCACTGCCCCAGACCGAAGTGCAGATCGTCGACCCCGAAACCGGACGGGTCGTCGAACCGGGACGTCCGGGCGAGATCTGCTCCCGAGGCTATGGCGTCATGCACGGCTATCACGACAACCCGGAGGCCACCGCAGCCACCATCGATCGCGATGGCTGGCTGCACACGGGCGACCTCGGCACGATGGACGCGCGCGGCTACTGCAAGATCGTCGGGCGCATCAAGGACATGATCATCCGAGGTGGCGAAAACATCTATCCGCGTGAGATCGAGGAAGTGCTCTTCGCGCATCCGGCCGTTGGAGACGTCGCCGTGGTGGGCGTCCCCGACGAGAAGTGGGGAGAGCGCGTCGTGGCCTTCATTCGCCTCGCACCGGAAGCTCCTGCGGCGGACGCGCACGATGCCCTCGCAAAGGAGCTTCGCGCCTACGTGCGCGAACACCTTGCGCCGCAAAAGACACCCGGCGAATGGTTCTTCGAGCAGGAACTCCCCACGACGGCGTCCGGAAAGATCCAGAAGTTCGCGCTTCGCGATCTCTACATCGAGGAACACCCATGAAGGCTCTCGCCGGTCTGGCCGGGCCACTGTATTTCTTTCTGATCGCAGTCGAATACCTGGTCGCGAGACACCGCGGCCTCCCTCTCTATCGCCTCACCGACGCGATCAACAACGTGAGCACCGGCCTCCTGATGCAGCTCACCGTGATGGCCTTCGGCGGGATCATGGCCGCGAGCTACATCGGCCTCTACGAAGCGGCCCGATTCGCCGAGTGGTCTTCCGGAGCCGTTGCAACGTGGTTGTGCTGCTTCCTCGCCGTCGACTTCGCGTACTACTGGTTCCACCGATTGAGCCATGAGGTCAACTTCCTCTGGGCCGCACACGTCGTGCACCACCAGAGCGAGGATTACAACCTGGCGGTCGCCTTACGGCAGAGTTCGCTGCAACCCTTCTTCTCCACCGTCTTCTATCTGCCTCTGGCTCTGTGCGGGTTTCCACCGCTGGTCTTCTTCGTGTGCAGCGGCATCAACACGATCTATCAGTTCTGGCTTCACACGCAGTTGATCCACAGGCTCGGACCTCTCGAAGAGATTCTCGTCACGCCCTCGCATCATCGGGTGCATCACGGCCGCAACCCCATCTACATCGATCGCAACCACGGGGGCACGTTCATCGTCTGGGACCGCCTGTTCGGCACCTTCCAACGAGAAGAGGAAGAGGTCGTCTACGGAATCACCAAGCCGCTCTCGAGCTGGAACCCGATTTGGGCGAACCTGCACTACTGGGTCGAACTGATCGAGACCGCACGGCGAACACGCGGGATTGGCGACAAGCTCAAGACCTTCCTCGCGTTCCCGGGATGGTTCCCGGAAGATCAGGGCGGGTTCCAACCTCCACCCCCGATCGAAGACGAGCCCGTGAAGTTCGATTGCCTCTATCGGCCCGCGATCGCGGGCTACGCCAAGGTGCAGTTCCTGCTGCTGGCCGGGGTCACCGTCGCGTTGACGTTCACCGCCGAGACGCACGGGTTTGCGGTCGCGGCAGCGGGTTGGTTCGGCGTGGGCTGGGGCCTCGCGAACCTCGGCGGGCTGTTCGAATCGAGGTCGTGGGCGTTTCGCTCGGAAACCGTTCGCGTTCTCCTCTGCCCCGTTGCTCCGTTGATCCTCCTCGAGGGCACGATCGCAGTCACGTGGACGATCGTGCTGGGTCTCGGCGCCGTAGCGTTCGCCTTGCAGATGTCTGGTTCGCGTGAGGCGTTTCTCGACCGAGGGGCCTCCGTTCGATGAGCGAACCTCGAGATTGCCTGCAGCCGACCTGGTTCCTCGATTGGGAAGACGAAAGAGTGCTCGTTTTCTCACGGGATGCGATCGCGAACGTGACGAATGCCCGCGAGCGTGCCGTTCGCCTCTTCTATGCGGTTCGCGACGGCTACCGATACGATCCCTATACGGCCAGCCACGATGCAGCGGACTATCGCGCGAGCGCGATCGTCAAGACTTCGAGCAACTACTGCGCCCCCAAGGCGATCCTGCTGACCGCCGCGGCTCGGGCCGTGGGGATCCCGGCGCGCCTCGGTTTCGCCGATGTACGCAACCACCTCGCGACGCCCAAGCTCCTGGAGCGGCTCGGCACCGACATCTTCGTCTTTCACGGCTACTGCGAGTTGCACCTCGAAGGACGCTGGCTGAAGGCGGCTCCAACCTTCAACCGCGAGCTATGCGATCGCTTCGGCGTCGCGGCGCAGGAGTTCGACGGAACCGCGGACGCGCTGCTGCATCCCTTCGACACCGAAGGCCGACGTCACATGGAATACGTCAAGGATCGGGGCACCTTCGACGACGTCCCGTTCGACGAGATGATTCACGTCCTGAAGCAGACCTACGGCGACGATATCGGGCAGTCCGGTGGCGAGTCGGAGCCGATCTTCGAAGCCTGAGCCGGGCGACCCGCCTCAGTTTCCGGTGAATTCGGGCGGGCGCTTCTCGAGGAACGCCCGCGCGGCTTCCTGAAGATCCTTGGTCTCCATCGTGGCCGCCTCGAGAAACATCGAAGTGTCGAGAGCGAGATTGACCTGATCGCGGATCAGCTTGTTCATCGAATACTTCGTCCAGCGAAGCGCCATGGGTGCGCTCTTCGCCATGCGGCGAGCGAAGGCCATGGCCCGCGGCAGGACCTCTTCCGTGGGGAGGGCGTAATTCACCAGGCCGATGCGCTCGGCCTCGGTTCCGCTGACCCAATCGCCGGTGAACAGGTACTCCTTGGCGCGCGCCATGCCGACGAGCATCGGCCAGATCACCGCACCGCCGTCCCCCGCAACCAGACCCATCTTCACGTGGGTGTCCCCGACGCGCGCGTTCTCGGCCACGAAGGTGACATCGCAGAGCAGCGCAAGGCTCGCGCCGAGCCCCGCGGCGTCGCCGTTGATCGCGCCGATGATCGGCTGCTCGACGTCGAGCATGTGGTTCACGAGACGCCGCACGCCGTTGAACGGGATGCGTGGGCCCTTCGGGATGAACTCCCCCGTGTCCATGGATTCGGCGTCGCCGCCGGCGCAGAAGGCTTCGCCCGCGCCGGTCACGACGATGGCCCGGATCTCGTCGTCCTCAGCGACGTCCCGAAAGATCTCTTCGAGCTCGCGATGCATTGGATCGTGGGCCGCGTTGCGGCGCTCGGGGCGGTTGAGCGTGATGATGGCAACGCGGTCGTCCATCGTGAGGGTCAAGAACTCGTAGCGGCTGTAGTCGGGCATGGTATTCGGTATTCCTCCGGTTGGGGGCTCGATGGTTCGCTGTTCGCCCCGGTCGTTTTCTAGGGGCTGAATTCCCTGCCAAAGAGTCGCCTGGCCAGGATGAGTTTCTGGACCTGCGGCGGGCCGTCGCCGATCTGCCACCCGATCACATCGCGAAGCCGCTGCTCGATGGGGAGATCCTTCGTGTAGCCGTAGTGGCCGTGCAGCAGGAGGCACTCGTGAATGATTTCCGCGCAGGTCTTGGGGATCCACCACTTCGACATCGACCCTTCCCGATCGCAGGGCCGCCCCCGATCCTTGAGCCACAACACCTTGTAGGCGAGCCAACGCGCGGCTTCGAGCAGGGTCTCGGCCTCGGCTACCGGAAAGGCGGTTCCCTGGAACTTCGAAAGCGGCTTGCCGAATTGCTTGCGCGACTTCAGATGTTCGATGGTCTCGTCGACGGTCTGCTGGGCTGCGCCGATGCACTTGAGCGAAATGAACGCGCGATTGAGATCGAAGAACTCGCGAATCATCGGGAAGGCCCGGCCCGTGGCTCCGACGAGGGCCGTTGCGGGAACACGGACATCGTCGAGGAAGACCTCTCCGCGCGGCACCGCCCGACAGCCCATGTCGTCATAGGCGTGGAAGCGCAGGCCCGGGGTCTCACGGGGAATCAAGAACGCCGACAGCCCGCTCCAATCGGCGGTCGCGGGGTCGGTGCGTGCGAAGATGTAGAAGACATCGGCGTTCAGGAACGAGACCGAGTTCTTCTCGCCGTTGAGCACGTATTCGTCACCCTGCTTGACGGCGCGGCTGCGGATCGACCCCATGTCGGAGCCGGCGTCGGGTTCGGTGAGCCCCAAGCCGATCATCTGGCGACCCGATTGCAGCCCGGGCAGCCAACGTTCCTTCAACTCCGGCGACGCCTGCGAGATGAACTCGCGAAACAGAAAGGGGCCGAGGCTCGGCAACACACAGTTGAAGTCGCCGCGACCGACCTCCTCCGCGACGATTCCGGCGGTCACAAACGAAGCGTTCGCGTCGTCGACTTCGCCGATCAGGTCGATCACCTGGATGATCTGTTCGCGGGGATAGATCCCCGAGTCGCCCTCGGCGTAGCGGGGCAGCAGGTGCTCGAGCGAGAATTTCCGCAGGCTCTCCCGAAAGCCGTCCTCTTCCGGCGAGAAGTCGAAGCTCAACATGGGCGTCCCGGCTCTCCCTCGAAATCCCCCGCAAGCGATGAGGGTGCGATTCAAGCCAGCTCAAGATAACAACTTGACACAATGCCATCAACTGTTAGCTTGCCGACATGCCGAGTACTCCTGATGTCGACAGCCACGAAGGCCCGCAGCCCGAAAGCACCCGGGACTCCATCGTCGAGGCCGCCCGGGGACGCTTCCTGCGCTTCGGCCCGCGCAAGACGACGATGGACGAGGTCGCGCGGGCCGCGGGCGTCTCGCGCACCACCCTCTACGCGCACTTTCGCAACATGGAGGATCTCTACGGGAGCCTCCTCGACCAGGATGCCGAGCGCTTCATTCGCGAGGCCGCCACTGCCGTCGAGACCGAAGCTTCGACCGGTAGCAAGATTCGTCGCATCATCGAGATCACGCGCTCGACCTACGCGAAGAACCACGTTCTGCGCATGGCCTTTACGGGCGATGAAGAGATGAGCCTCAGCGGCGTGGCCGGTATGTACAGCCGCGACCAAGAGAGGCGCATCATCGCCCTGCTCCAGCAGGTCCTGGAGGAAGGTATCCGCGAGGGTTCGATTCGGCCGATCGACCCCCATCGTGTCGCCTACCTGATGTTTCACCTGGGTACGGTGCTGGTCGAGCGCGAAGTCTCCGACTCAGCCGACTTCGACTTCGACGAGATCCTCGAACTGATGGATGAGGTATTCGCCCAGGGAATCCGAAACCCACGCGACTAGCCAACCAGATCGAAGGAGCCCCCCCCACATGCCTTTCCCCGACTGGACCGAAGAACACGAAACTTTTCGCGAGACCGTCCGCCGCTTCACCGAGGAAGAGATCCGTCCCAACGCCGAACGCTGGGACGCCGAAGGCGACTTCTCCAGCGAGATCTTTCCCAAGGCCGGCGAACTCGGCCTGCTCGGTGTGCGCTTCGATCCCCGATGGGGTGGGAGCGGCCTCGATTACTGGTACACGGTGATCCTGGTCGAGGAATTGGTGCGAGGCCGAGACATCGGCTCCGTCGTGGGCTTGATGGTGCAGTGCGAGATGGCCACCTCGGTGATCAACGCGCACGGCAGCGACGAGCTGCGAAACGAGTGGCTCGTGCCGGCTATTCGCGGCGAGCGCATCGCGGCCCTCGGCGTCACGGAACCCGGCGGGGGGTCGGACGTCGCAGCGCTCCAGACGACCGCCAAGGTCGACGGCGACGAGTACATCATCAACGGTTCCAAGATCTTCATTTCGAACGGAGCGCGCGCCGATTTCGTGACCCTCGCCGTTCGAACAGGTGGGCCCGGTCCCGATGGAGTGAGCCTGGTGGTCTGCCCGACGACCAGCAAGGGCTTCACCGTCGGTCGGCGACTCGAGAAGGTCGACCAGCATTCCGGCGACACCTGCGAACTCTTCTTCGACGACGTGCGCGTTCCCCGAAAGAACCTGATCGGCGAGGAGGGGCGAGGCTTCCGCTACATCATGGGGGCCTTCCAGGGCGAGCGCCTGGTGCTCTCGACAATGATGAACGCCGTGTGCCGCGACGTGATGGAAGAAACGCTCTCCTACATCGCCGAACGGAAGGCCTTCGGCCAGACCGTGGCTTCCATGCAGGCCTGGCGTCATCGGATGGCCGACCATCTGACGGACCTCGAAGCATCGGAGTCGTTGACCTACCGCGCGGCCGACCAACTCGTCAGCGGTGACCCGAAGGGCGAAGTCACCGTCAGCATGTCGAAGCTGTACGGCGCCGAGTTGATTCGCCGGGTCATCCTCGACTGCGCGCACGCGCACGGCGGCTATGGGTTCATGAAGGAGAACTACATCGCCCGCTGTACCCGAGGTGTGCAGAACTGGGGGATCGGCGCGGGAACGAGCGAGATCATGCGCGAGATCATCTCGAAGCGCTGCATGGCGACGTCCGGCTCGTGAGCCGCCGCGCCGTCATTGCGGGCGTCGGGCACTCTGCATTCGGGAAACTGCCGGACCAGAGCGCCTGGGCCCTCGAGACCGAGGCGATCGCGAAGGCCGTATCCGATGCGGGGCTCGCACCGCGCGACATCAATGGCTTGCTGACGGACCCGGGCCCCGTTCAGGGCATTCTCGAAGGCATCACGCCCCACTTCCTGCGCCTGGGCGCGCAGCTCGGCCTGAACCCGACCTACACGGGGAGTGAGATCGTCGGCGGCGCGGGCAGCGTCGCCATCATCGAACGAGCCGCACTCGCCGTCGAAGCCGGGCTCTGTGATTCTTGCGTGTGCGTCTATGGCGACTCGGCCTTGTCGTCGACCGGCGCGTACGGCTATGGGCGCGGCGACGAATCCGCGTTCGGCTTCTTCGGCGCGGTCGGCCTGCATGCACTCGCCGCGAGGCGGCACATGCACGAGTACGGAACGCGCCGCGAACAGCTCGCCGAGATCGCCACCGCGGCGTGGGCCCACGCCAGCCGCACACCCCATGCCCAGAAACGGCGCGAACTCTCGATCGACGAGTACATGGCGGCCGATCCGCTCGTCGAGCCGTTTTGCCGCTTCGATTGCTGTCTCGTTTCGGATGGCGCCGCCGCGGTCCTCGTCACCACCGAAGAACGCGCCGCCGATCTCCGCGCCAGGCCGGTGCCGATCCTGGGCCACGCCCAGGCGCACAGTCTTTCGACATACGCGTCTGCCGGGCATTTCGAGCGCCTCCCTGCGGCGCGCTCGGGTCCCGTTGCATTCGGCCAGGCGGGTGTGAGCCCAGCCGACATCGACGTCGCCCTGCTCTACGACTGCTTCACGATCGTCGTATTGCTCCAACTCGAGGATTACGGCTTCTGCAAGAAGGGCGAAGGCGGGGCCTTCGTCGAGGAAGGCCGAATCGCTCCGGGAGGCAGCCTCCCGGTGAATACCAGCGGGGGGCTCCTGGCCGAGGCCTACGGAGGCGGAATGCTTCATGTGATCGAAGCCGTGCGGCAGCTTCGCGGCGAAGCGGAGGAACGGCAGGTCGAGGCTGCCGAAGTCGCGCTCGTTTCCGGACACGGACTTGGGATGAACACGCACACGACGCTCGTGCTGGGAAGATGAGACGATGAGTGAAACGACCGCACCGCCGCTTCCCCAGCCCGACGCGCACACCCGAGCCTTCTGGGATGCCTGCAAGGAGAAGCGTCTCGAAGTCGCCGCGTGCGGGCAATGCCAGCATCTCTTCCTGCCGCCCGGGCCGTGTTGTCCGCAGTGCTGGTCGACCGCGCTGACCACCCAGCCGGTTTCGGGAACGGGATCTGTCTACAGCTTCGCCGTCTACCGACGCACCTACCACCCCGGCATGCCCGCCCCCTACGTGGTCGCACTCGTCGAACTCGACGAAGGGCCTCGATTGATCTCGAATATCGTGGGATGCGAACCCGAGGCGGTCGAGGTCGACATGCCCGTTCAACTCAAGTTCGAATCGGCGGGAGAGTTCCTGCTGCCCCGATTCGAACCGGCGTCGCGCACGGCCGGCACGCCCGACGATGGAGAAGAGCAGT
Organism: uncultured Spirochaetaceae bacterium; assembly: GCA_964515335.1. Classification (GTDB taxonomy): domain Bacteria; phylum Myxococcota_A; class UBA9160; order UBA9160; family UBA4427; genus TMED88. Next base: position 5,994 of record CAZETS010000041.1, on the reverse strand, counting down.
CATGACGATTCGGTTCGAAGTGGACGGTGCCGTCGCGCAGCTCACGATCGATCGGCCCAAGGTCCACAACGCACTCGATTTCGACACGAGTGACGAATTGGTCGCCGCATGGGAGCGCTTCCGCGACGACGACGAGCTGAGAGTTGCGGTCCTCACCGGAGCCGGAGATCGATCCTTCTGTGCGGGCGCAGACTTGCGTGGCGTGGGTGACTTCTACAAGAGCCTTACTTCGGCCCAGCGCTTGCGCCGATCGGAGCACACGCCGGGTCTCGGGGGAATCACGAAGAACCTCGCGATCGACAAACCCATCATCGCGGCGATCAACGGACACTGTCTCGCGGGCGGGCTCGAGATCGCATTGGCCTGCGATCTGCGCATCGCGAGTGACAACGCGACCTTCGGCTTGCCGGAAGTGACGCGCGGGATCATCCCGGGCGCGGGTGGCACCCAGCGGCTGCCGCGCCTCATCGGACCCGAATGCGCGCTCGATCTCATCATGACGGGCCGAAGGATCGACGCCGAAGAAGCGCTCCGCATGGGGATCGTCTCGCGCGTCGTTGCAGGCGACCAACTGCAGGCCGAAGCGAAGAGGACGGCAGAGATGATCTCTGCCAACGGCCCCCTCGCGGTTCGGGCCGCGAAAGCCGCGGTCTGGCGCGGCCTCGACATGCCGCTCGAGGAAGGGCTGCGGGTCGAACAACTCCTCGCGGAACCCGTGCGCCAGAGCGAGGATGCCCAGGAGGGGCCGCGCGCTTTCCTCGAGAAGCGCGCTCCGGAATTCAAGGGGAGATAGACATGGCGAGCCCGCCGCGACGACACGTCGGCCAATACGTCGCTTCCGGCGACTGGAGCGACTACTGGACCACGCGCATCAGTCGCGCCGAGAGCGGCAAGATCTGGGTGCGCGGCTACCCGATCGAAGAGCTGATCGAGAACCTGGGCTACGTCGAATCGGCATTCCTGCTGCTTCGCGGAGAACTGCCCGACGAACGAGAGCTCGCCCTCTTCGACCTCGTCATGCGCAGCGGCATGGATCAACAGCTCATCAGTTCTGCTGCCTGCGCGGCTCGGTATACCGCGTCGGCCTTTCCCGACTCACCCATCCCCGCGCTCGCGAGTGGCATTCTGGCAAGCGGCTCGGTGACGGGATCGCCGCAAGAGCCGGCCGAGATGTTGATCGAGGCCGTGGGTTGGGGGGGCGAGCGCGACGAAGCCGCCGAGCGCGTTCTCGACGTGTGGACCGAGCGCCGCGGAGCCACCCCCGGTTTGGGACATCCGATGCACAAGGGCGCGGAGCCGCGAGCGGTAAGCGTTCGCAAGATCGCGCTCGAACTCGATGGTTGGCGTGAACATGGACGCATGCTCGACGCCGTCGAATCGGCACTCGAACGGCGCAAGGGCCGGCGCATCCCGATGAACCTCGCCGGCGCCCTCGGCGCGGTGCTGGCCGATCTGCAATTCGATCCGCTGGTGATCGGTGGGCTCGGCGCGATCACCTACGGCGTCGCATTGATGGCTCACATCGCAGAGGAAATTCGCGAAGGCGTGCCACTGCGCATCGTTCCCGACGCACTGGGTTCCCACTATGCGGGGCCCGAAGAGCGACACCTGCCTCCGGATCGGATTCGCAAGTCGAACGGACCGGCTTCAGGGCGAAGCGAAGAATGAATCATCCCTACTCCCACTATCCGGCTCGCGCCGCGCAGCGCTTTCCCGACCAGCTCGCACTCATCGATGGAACGCGAAGACGCACCTATGGTGAACTCGATCGGCGGGCTTCGCAGCTCGCGCGAACGCTCGTCGGCCTCGGCTTGACGCCCGGGGAGCGGGTGTCGATCGTCCAGGAGAACCGCATCGAATACGTGGAGATGGCGATTGCGATCGCACGCGCGGGGGGTGTACTGGTGCCCTTGCTCGGGGCACTTACCGAGCGCGAGCACCGCTTCATGGTCGAAGATGCAGGAGTGCGGTTCGTAGTGGCCCTGGGGGTCGAGTCGGTCGGGCGCGCGATCGCGGCGGTTCACGAGAGCGATGCCGTTGCGCTCGCGCTCGGCGATGCCGGTGACGTTCCCGATATCGCTGCGCTGGCCGACGCAGAGGCGGATCACTTCGCCGCCGTCGACCAGGCACCGAACGCGCTCGCCCAGATCCTCTACACGTCGGGGACGACCGGAAACCCCAAGGGCGTGACCCACAGCTATGCGAGCGTCAGCGCGGCCATGAGCGCCTGGGCGACGACCTTCGATGTCGGTCCGAACGATCGCGTACTCGGGCAGCTTGCACTGAGTCACTTCGGTGGCCGGGGCATGGACGTGTGCTGGGTGGCCGGCGGGACGCTCGTAATCCAGCCCGCGGCCGACCCGAAGGCGATGCTGGGCGCGATCGCCGAACACGAGATCACGATGATCCTCGCGATCCCCACATTGCTCCGCATGCTCCTCGACCACCCCGACGCCGCCGAAACCGATCTGTCGAGCCTGCGAATCGTGATGTATGCCGCGGCTCCGACTTCCCCCGCTCTGGTCCGTGCATCGCTCGACCGGTTGGGTCCCGTGCTCCACACGGGTTTCGGGCAAACGGAGGCCTACGGACTCAACACCTTCATGGGCCCCGAAGAGCACATCGCCGCCCTGGAAGCGGGCGGAGACCGCCTGGTGTCCGTCGGGCGTGAGTGCGCGGCTTTCGCGCAGGTTCGCATCTGTGCGGAAGACGGCAGCGAAGTCGATCGCGGAGAAGTGGGCGAGATCTGTGTCTGTGCCCCCTGGGCCACGCCGGGCTTCTGGAGACGACCAGAACTCGATCGCGCGCGATTGCGTGACGGCTGGCTGCGCACCGGTGATCTCGGGCGCATGGACGACGAGGGCTATGTCTTCCTCGCCGATCGGATGGAAGACAAGATCATTTCGGGTGGTTACAACGTGTATCCGACGGAAGTCGAAGCCGCGTTGGCCGAGCATCCCGCGATCGCAGAGTGCGCGGCATTCGGAATCCCCGACCCCAAGTGGGGAGAGGCCGTGCACGCCGCAGTCACGCTGCGCACGGACCATTCGACGAACGAAGAGGAGCTCATCGCCTTCTGCAAAGAGCACCTGGCGAAATTCAAGGTGCCGAAGGGGATCGACGTCCTCGAAGAACTTCCCAAGAGCCCGGTGGGCAAGATCCTGCGGCGCGCCCTTCGCGAGCCGTTCTGGAAGGGCCATGCGACCGGGGTTCACGGCGCCGAGTAGGCCGAGTAGGAGTCGAAGATGAAGGCTGTGCGTTTGTATCAGGGGGCCGAGGCGCCCGAGATCAAGGTCGAAGACGTCTCCGAGCCCGAGGCCGGGCCGGGAGAGATTCGAGTCGCCGTACAGGCTGCGGGCGTGTGCGGCACCGACCTGCACGCGTCCCGTGGCAAGCTGCCCGTCCCCGTGTTGCCCGTCATCATGGGCCACGAGGGCGCGGGCGTCGTCGAAAGCCTGGGCGAAGGTGTCGAGGGTTTCGCGATCGGCGACCGCGTGCTGCTCCTGCCGAGCGAAACGTGCGGCACCTGTTCGGCTTGCCAGCGTGGGCATCTCGGCCTTTGCCCGGGTGCGCAGATCTTCGGCATGGCACGCGACGGCACCTTCGCGGAGAAGATCGTTGCACCCGCCTCGTGCGCGATGGCGCTGCCGGATTCGATTCCCTTCGAGCACGGCGCCATCCTCGCCGACGCGGTTGCAACCGCCTACCACGCGGTCGCGACCCGCGCCGAGATCGAGGGTGGCGAGCGGGTGGCGGTCATCGGTTGTGGAGGCGTCGGCTATCACGCGATCGCGTTGGCCCGCTTGCTTGGTGCTAAGCAGATCGTGGCCGTCGATGCGAGCGAAGGTGCGCTGCGCAAAGCCGAAACCGCGGGAGCCGACGTGCTGATCGACGCTCGCGCCGACGATGCGCGCAAGGCGATTCGTCGCGCGGCGGGGGGCGACGGGCCCGGTATCGTGATCGAATACGCGGGCAAGCGGGTGACCGTCGAACTCGCGATGGCTTCGGTGGCCCGCGGAGGTCGGGTCATCGTGGGCGGCGTGGGGATGGAGTCGCCCCAGCTCGGGCCCCTCGTCTCGTTCGTCGGAAAGGAAATCGGAGTATTGGGCTCCATGGGCTACACGCTCGACGAATTGAACCGCGTGGTCGAACTCGCCGAGAACGGGAGCCTCGACCTGAGCGGCTCGATCACGCGTCGCTATCCACTCGAACAGGCGAGCCAGGCCCTCGACGACCTTGCGAACCGACAGGGCGACCCCGTGCGGCTCGCGCTCTTCCCGGGCGAAACCCCTCGAGCGGAGGCTTGACGGCAAAAGCCGCAGTCGCATTCGAGCGCGGCGAGCCTTTGCGGATCGAATAGGTCACGGTCCTCCACGAGCACCGGCGCGTCGAGTTCCGGCGGCGCTACTTCACCAGCACCGGCCAGCTCGAGAGGTCACTCCGAAGATTCCTCGAGCTCTACGACTACGACCGGCCGCACCGCGGCTACAGAACACGAGGCCGGACTCCGGCCTCGATCGTCTGGGGAGCCGATGACGAGAAGCGGTAGCCTGTCTAGACCCATGCGGTACAGGACACTCTAGGCTTCCCGAGAGGCCCAGCCGTTCGCGACTTCGTGGCCGGGCTCGCGGTGCTGCGACCACATCGCGACCAGCGCCGCGGGCATCTGCTTCACCTCGGCCGGGTCGCAGGGCTTCTTCAGGACGAGGAGCCGATCAGTAGACATTCACGCCGGCCACCAGGACGCCACGCGATCGATAGACGCTCTTGACCCGCGCCTGTGTTCGAACCACGTCGCCGGCCAACGTCATATGAGGGCGAGCAAACTCGCGCGGCCGAGTGAACGGGCGCGGCGCCTCGAGGCACCATCCTTCGCTGCCTTGGCGACTTACGTCGCCGCACGCAGACGCCATGGCCCTATGGTGCTTATACTCACCGCTACATGAAGCAGAACCTCGACCGTGCCCTCCTGACGGATCTGAATACGTGTCTCGCTGCCGAGGCCGAAGGAGTGGTCGCGACCACGCAGCCGGAGGATCACCAGGAGGCGGTGCGCGCCTTCCTGGAGAAGCCGGCGGCGCGGTTTCGGGGGCGCTGACCGCCGGTGCCGATCTCCGACCATCAAGTGGCGAACCGGCGTGCCTGGCAGTCCTTTGCTGCGCGTTACGTCGAGCCGGCGGAGAAGGGATGGGCCGCCTCCGAGCCCCACTGGGGGATCTGGGCGATTCCCGAGCGCGACGTCGGGCTCCTGCCGGAGGACCTCAGCGGTTTGCGTTGTCTCGAGATCGGGTGCGGGGCGGGCTACGTCTCCGCGTGGATGGCCCGACGCGGAGGCACCGCCGTCGGCATCGACCCCACGCCGAACCAACTCGCCACGGCGCGGCGACTGGAGTCCATCCATCGGCTCGGCGTTTCCTTCGTCGAAGGTTTCGGAGAGTCGCTTCCCTTTCCGGACGGATGCTTCGACTTCGCGATCTCCGAGTACGGGGCGGCGCTCTGGGCCGACCCCTACCGTTGGATTCCCGAGGCCGCGCGGGTCCTGCGCTCGGGGGCCCGTCTGGTCTTCATGACGAACCACGCCTTCGCGATCGTGTGTGCTCCGGACGACGAGGAGTCACCTCTGTCGGAGACGCTTCAGCGACCGTATCTCGGCCTCTTCCGAACGGAGTGGGCGGACTCGGCGGGGGAGGTGGAGTTTCATCTGCCGCACGGGCGATGGATCGACCTGCTCCGCACGAGTGGATTCGAGGTCGAACGCCTGGTCGAGATGGGTGCGCGCCCGGATGCGGAATCGCGTTACGCCTGGGCCGATGCTCGCTGGGCCGGGTCGTGGCCCACCGAAGAAGTGTGGTGCGTCAGGCGCCGCTGAGTTCGGAGCGTCTACGTGTAGGCCGGGGATGTCGCGAATGGGAAACGCTTCCGCTTCATCTCGTCTCCGATCAGCCAAGAAAAAGGCCAACTCAGAGACTGGATCCGTTATGAAGGGGCCGGGCA
>CAZETS010000040.1:0-56156 GCA_964515335.1 uncultured Spirochaetaceae bacterium | reverse complement strand
GACTAGCAGCCGTCGGCGGCGTTCAGATGGCGCCCGCCGTCTGAACGGCGCGCCGGGGGGTGAGCGGGGTGAGCGGGGCGAGCACCGGCATGCCCTCGTGCTCGAAGACCAGTCGCTCCCAGAGGTCGCCGAGCGACGGATCGAATACCTGGTCGGGGTCGGCGGGGGCCACGTACCAGTCGCCGCGGGCGATCTCCGCGTCGAGCTGCCCCGGTCCCCAACCCGCGTAGCCCACGTAGGCGTGGAAGCGGCTCTCGGGCGCGTCCTGCTCGATCATCTTGCGGAGCGCGTCGGCGCTGCCGGTGGCGTGGATGTCGCCGATCACGCGCTGCGAGTCGGGGGGGATCGACTCCGAGCGGATCAGGAACACCATCATCTGCGTCTCGACGGGACCGCCGAGGAAGACGCGATCCTGGCGATCGGTGATCTCGTCGAGAGCCGGCAGCAGCTCGTGCAGGCTCATGGCGGTCGGGCGGTTGACGATCAGCCCGAGTGCGCCGGCGTGCGAGTAGTCGAGCAGCAGCACCACGCTTCGTCCGAAGACCGGGCCGTCGATCTGCCGGGTGGCGACGAGGAAGCGACCCGCGCGAAGCGCCGACTCGTCGGGCCGCTGCGGGATGCAGCGCCTCGGCGTCGCTGTTGGGCGCGGTGTGGGCGGGCCACTCGATGCGCTGCGTGTCGTCGCCGCAGCTCGTCGTCGCGAGTGCCAGGACGGCGCTCAGACACAGGCTGATCAGCGCTCGTGCAACGGGGGGCATGCGCGGCTCTCTCCTGCCCGACGGCGGCCGCGCGACCGGGGGCACTCGACCGGCGCCGCGAACGGCCATTATACAGTGATATGGTCGGGCCCGGCGGACGCAGGGCTGCGGGCAGCGGACTTTCGTCCCAGCAAGCGAGGAGTGCAGACGAAATGGGTGGTCCGCTTTCTGGTTTGAAGGTGATCGAGCTCGCCGGCCTCGGTGCGCTCCCCTACGCGTCGCTTCGGCTCGCCGACATGGGGGCACAGGTCGTGCGCGTCGAGCGGCTGGCGGACGTCCCCGAGGAACCGACTGCGCGTCCCCACAACTTCTGGGATCGAGGCCGGCGGTCGATCGCCGTCGATCTCAAGCATCCGCGAGGAGTAGACACCGTTCTGCGTCTCGCGGAAGGAGCCGAGGTGTTCCTCGAGTCGTTCCGTCCGGGTGTCGCCGAGCGGCTCGGCCTGGGGCCCGACGCGCTGCTCGAGCGCAATCCCCGGATCGTGTACGGACGCCTGACGGGCTGGGGGCAGGACGGACCGCTCGCCCGGGCGGCCGGCCACTCGCTCAACTACGAGGCGATCACCGGCGTCACGCGCACGATCGGCCCGCGCGGCGCGCCGCCGGTTCCGCTGCTGCAGGTCCTCGGTGACTTCGCGGGCGGCGGACTGCACCTCGCCTACGGGGTGCTGTGCGCGGTCCTCGAGGCGCGGCAGAGCGGTTGCGGGCAGGTGGTCGACGCCGCGATGGTGGACGGCGTGATGTCGCTCATGTCGGTCTTCTACGGCATGCACGCCTCGGGGATGCACACCGACGAGGTCGGCGAGAACCTCTTCGACGGCGGCGCTCCCTTCTACAACGTCTACGAGACGAAGGACGGGCGCTACGTGAGCGTCGCGCCCATCGAGCCGCACTTCTACGCGCTGCTGCTCGAGAAGCTCGGCCTCGACGCCGCCGAGCTGCCCGACCAGAACGACCGCGCGCGCTGGCCCGAGCTGCGCGAGCGCTTCGCCGAAGTGTTTCGCACGAAGACCCGCGACGAGTGGAGCGCGCTGCTCGAGGGCACCGACGCCTGCTACGCGCCGGTTCTCTCGCTAGGCGAGGTGGCCGACCACGCCCACAACCGCGCGCGCGGCGCCTTCCTCGAGGGTGGGCCGATGCCCGAGCTGCTGCCGACACCGCGCCTCTCGCGCACGCCCGGCGCGCCCGGTCCGTCGCCGGCATGGCCCGGCGCCGACACCGATCGCGTGCTTGGCGAGGCGGGCCTCGAAGCGGACGAAATCGCCGCGCTTCGAGACAGCGGGGCCGTCAGGTAGCGGGGGCCGCCAACCGCTCGAGCAGCATCGGCTTGAAGGCGTCGGCCGGCCGGTGGCAGTACTCGGCGAGGCGTTCGCCGTCTGCCTTGGCGGCCTCGGGCACCGGCTCGACGAGCAGGTGCGGCTTGGTGGCGCCTGCGGCCTGCTCGTCGGGGGGAGCCGTGTCGTTCGGTCCGTCGTCTATCCAGACCCGGCAGCGGAAGCGCTCGAGCCAGCCGGGATGGGTGAGGGCGGCGATCGCCAGCGTGTCGAAGGGGTTGAAGCCCGGGGCGAGCAGCTCGTCGCGCCAGAGCGCGAGCCACGGGCGGGCGTGCTCGGCGATCCACGCCCCGCACTCGCTCGCCCGAGCCAGCCGCTCGAGGTCGCCCGCCTCGAGCCAGACGTGGGACGACACCTCCCACGGTGCGAAGACCAGCCGCGGCGAGGCGTCGAGGAGCACCTGCATGGCCGGCGGGTCGCAGTCGAAGTTGAGATCGGGAAAGGCCGCCGGCTGCGAGGGGTGCGAGAGGAAGCTCTGGCCCGGGCGCCGCGCGGCCACCATCACGATCGAGCGGATGCGCGCCGCCAGATCGGGATGCAGCGCGAGCAGCGAGGCGACGTTCGTGACGGGGCCGAGCGCGATCACGTGGAGAGGATGCTCGCGCAGGGCCGCCGCCATGGCGTCCACGGCTTCGCTGGGCTCGCCCAGCGCTTCGGCGCCCGCTGCGCCGCGGGCCACCGTCAGATCGCGCGGCCCGAAGCGCGAGACCACTTCGCCCGCGATCGGATGCGTCTTGGCGAGGGGCGCGTTGCCGAAGACCGAGCTAACGCCGCGCACCGCGAGCTCGGGCGAGTGGAAGGCCTGCACGAGCGCGAGACCGTCGTCGACGTCGGCGCCCGGTACGCCGATCGCCGTGTCGGTGTCGATCCAGACGTCCGTGACCTCGCTCATGTGAACAGCACCTCGTGTCGGCCTTCGAGCATGGCTGCGCGGGCGCGACCCAGGAGGTCGGCGCGGGCGCCGCGGCTCGGGGGAATCGGCAGCTGCGCGACGCCGGCGATCCGCCGCACCACCTCGATGGCGGCGAAGCGCGCGAGCAGCGCAGCGTCGAGGCCGGGCGTGTCCGGGTCGTCGCGGTAGCGCCCGAGCAGACGCTCGCCCTCACCTCCGGCCCGGGCGGTGAGCGCGAGGTGGGCGACCGCGCAGGCCAGGTCGAACTCGGGGGCGCCGCAGTGAGCGAACTCGGGATCGATCACGCGCAGGCCGCCGCGCGTGCGCAGCCAGCTGCCCGGAAAGAAGTCGCCGTGCACGAGGTGACGGCCGTCTTCGAGGTAGCGGCCGCCGGTCTCGACGGCGCGCGTCACGAAGGCCTCGTCGCCGGCGAGTCGGCGGGCCGCGGCGGCGAGACCCGGCTCGTGGTCGTCGAGCGGCAGCCCGTTCGCCGGGTCGAGCGGGACGCGGAAGATGTGCTCGTGGTTGAGGGCGCGCATCGACGCGTTGCGCAGCGCGTGCGAGGGCTCTCCCCCGGTGCCGGCGTGGAGGGCGGCGAGGTAGTCGGCCAACTCGTCGAGCTCGCCGGCGGTCGGGGCGTCGCCGGCGTAGAGCGAGCCCATGTCCCGCGCGTCGGGTAGATCCTCCATGGCGAGGAGACGAGCCTCGGCGCTTTCGTGGAGGATGCGGGGCATGCGGTCGCCGACGCCGGGAATCGCCGCGACGCGCGCGTAGAAGCGTTGCTCGATCTGCGAGCGGTCCCAGGGCGCCGGAATCTCGGGGTGCTTCTCCACCCAGGGACGCGCCTGCTTGAGGACGAAGCGGCGCTCGCTGGTGACGACGCGCAGGGTGAGGTTCATGTTGCCCTCGCCGGCCGGGTCGGCCGAGGCGACCTGCTCGCCCGACGAGAGCCAGCCGAGACCGCGCAGCGCGCGTTCGACCCCCGCGACGTCGCCTGCGCGCAGCCACGGAAAGTCGGGGTGGCGGCGCATGGTGTCTGCGATCGGCGTGCTCATCCCCTGCCTTCGAATTTCGGGCGACCTTGCGTAGGGTCGTCACTCGAATGCGGCCCGACGTCGTCGAGGATACGGACCACCTTAGCGTGAGGTTTCAGCGCAGGGCCGCACAGGCGCGGATCCCTCTCGCGTTACGTTCTGGGCGACCACCGAGGCGCATCGCCCACCCGTGCCCGCCGAAGAGGCGCTGGCGTGGCTCGAGGATCCGGGCCCCGAGGTGAAGATGCGGGTCCACGAATTTCGTCGGCGTTGGTGGATGCCGCGGCAGCTGCGTCGTGCCGGCGTCGACGTGCTTCACGCCATCGATCCGAATCTGCTCCCGATAGGCGGTCCGTTCGCCACCGTGGCGACCTGTCACGACGTGATTCCGCTCGTCCTGCAGCCGCCGACGATGTCCGACAAGCGGCACGCGAAGCTTCGACGCGAGGAGAAGCGGCGCTTCGCCGGGGTGGATCACATCCTGGCCGATTCGGAGAACACGCGTCGCGACGCGATGCGCGAGCTGGGGATCCCCGCCGAGCGCATCTCGGTGGTGCCGCTCGGTGTCGATGCAAGCTCCTTCGCGCGACCCGATCTCCCGCTAGCGCCCCCGCGATGGAAGCTGCCCGAGCGCTACTTGGTCTCGGTGGGGAGCGACTATTACCGCAAGAACCAGAAGCGGCTCGTCGAGGCCTGGGCGTCGGTCGCCGAGCTGATTCCCGAGGGCCTCGTGCTCGTGGGCCGGCCGCTCTACGACTCGACCTTCGAAGCCCTCGAGGCGATGGCCGCGGGCACGCCGGTGATGGCCTGTGCGAACGGCGCGTACGAGGAGGTCGCCGGCGACGCGGCGCTGTACTTCGACGGTGAGTCGACGGCAGGCATCGCCGAGCGGCTCGTGCGCGTATCCGAAGACGCCGCCTGCCGGGCCGAGCTGGTCCGACTGGGGGCCGAGCGCGTCGAGCGCTTCTCCTGGCGGGCCACCGGCGAGGCGACCTGGCGGGTCTACGAGGGGATTCTCTGGCCGCAGCACGTCGGTCCGGCGTAGCGAACGGCCACCTGCCTCAGCCCCCGGCGTCGCCGACGAGCTGCGTCTCGACGAGTTCGCGGTAGTGGGCGGACTCGCGCAACATGTCCTCGTGCCGGCCGCTGTCGGTGATCTCGCCGTTCTCGATCACGATGACGCGGTCGGCGTCGATGATGGTCGACAGCCGGTGGGCGATCATGATGACCGTCGGCCGGCGCGGAAGCTTCTTGAGCGACTCCTTGACGAACGCCTCGCCCGGTGCGTCGAGCGCGCTGGTCGCCTCGTCGAGGATCAGCACCCTGGGCTTGCGGAGCAGCGCCCGGGCGATCGCGATGCGCTGGCGCTGCCCGCCGGAGAACGTCGTGCCGCGCTCGCCGACCGCCGTCTCGATCCCGCCCGGCTGGCGCTCGACGAACTCCATCGCGCCGGTTGCCCGCAGCACTTCCTCCACCTCGGCGTCGCTGGCTTCCTCGGCCCCGTAGCAGACGTTCTCCTCGATGCTTCGGGCGAAGAGCGACGGGTCCTGCGGGACCAGGATCACCTGCTCGCGCAGCCAGCGCTCGTCGAGCTCGCGCAGGTCGTGATCGTCGAAGAGCACGCGACCCTCTTCCGGGTCGTAGAAACGGACCATCAGCTGTCCGACCGTCGACTTGCCCATCCCCGACGGCCCGACGATCGCCAGGAACTCGCCGGGCTCGACGGCGAGGTCGAGGCCGCGCAGGACGCCGACGCCCGGCCGCGACGGGTAGTGGAAGTGGACGTTCTCGAAACGCACCCGGCCCGTGGGGTTCTCGGGAATCACCCCACCGCCCAGGGGCATCTCGCACTCGCGCGCCATCAGCTCGAAGACGCGCTCGGTGGCCCCGTCGGCGCGCATGATGTCACCGGCGAGCGTCGAGAGCAGCCGGAACGACTGGGTGACGAAGCCCGAGTAGAGCATGAACGAGACCAGCTCGCCGATCGTCAGCGCGCCGCTCATGATCATCATGCCGCCGGCACCCAGCCCGAGCGCGACAGCGGCCTCGGTGAAGAACGTGTTGATCGACTCGAGCATCGCCGATGCCCTGGTGCGATGCCCCGCAGCCCGCTCGAAGGCGAGCAGCGAGCCGACGAAGCGCTTCGACTCGGCCTCCTCCTGGTCGAAGCCGCGTACGGTGCGGATACCCGTGAACGATTCGAGGGACGACGCGAAGGCTTGCGCGTTGGCCTGCGCGGCCGTCGCCTCGCGGGCCTGGATGCGCCGGCCGAGCAGGGAGGTCACCCAGGCAACGGGCGGTCCGACCATGACGACGAGCGCGGTCAGTACGGGTGACGTGTAGACCATCAGGCCCAGGCCGCAGACGCCCAGCAGGATCGCGCGCAGGCCGCCCGGCACGTGGCCGCCGATCAGCCCCATCAGATCCCAGATGTCGCGGGTGAGGCGGGAGTTGAGCTCGCCGGCGCTCTCCTTGTCGAAGAAGCCGATTTCCTGGGCGAGCAGGTGGCGGTGCAGCTTGTCGAGCAGGTTGATGCCCACCAGCCGGGCCAGCCGCTCGAAGAGCACCGTCTTGAGGTAGATGGCCGGCAGCTGGATCACCAGAATGACGCCGAGCAGCGCCATCGCCCGCGCGAACTGCGTGTAGTTGCCCTCCTGCAGGCCTCCGTCGATTGCGATCCGCATCACCTGCGGCCAGATCAGGATCATCGCGATCCCGACCAGCGTCACGAAGATGGCGAGGGCGAGCTGCCCCTTGAGTTGGCGCAGCGTCGGCCAGATGCGCTGGGCCACGTTGCGCAGCGCGCGGCCGAGTGTGACTCCGGAATCGGGCACGGGATCTCCGTCGAGGGCGCAGGTGGACGGTATGGTGAACGGAGGGCGCCCTGGGCGGGGGGTTGGAACGGGCGAAGACTACCGCCGCCCGGTGCCCGGGTCGATGGGTGATCCCCACGGGATACGTGCGATTCGCCCCATTCGATCGGAGATTCCCCCGCGATTTCGAGGCGTCGGCGTCTTACTCTACGCAGTTCCCGGCAACGCTCTTGCGCCGCCCGTGTCGACACCTCCAGGAGACCCCCTTCGATGAGCAGCGACATCCAGCCCTTCCAGATCTCGGCCAGCGACGAACAACTCGACGACCTGCGGCGCCGCCTGCGCGCCACGCGCTGGCCCGACAAGGAGACCGTCGACGACTGGTCGCAGGGCATTCCGCTCGACTACGCGAAGGAGGTCTGCGCGTACTGGGCCGAGAAGTACGACTGGCGGGCGCGCGAGCAGCGCCTCAACTCGTTTTCGCAGTTTCGTACCGAGGTCGACGGCTTCGGGCTGCACTTCATCCACGCGAAATCGCCCGAGGCCAACGCGCTGCCGCTGGTGATGAGTCACGGCTGGCCCGGGTCGATCGTCGAGTTCCACAAGGTGATCGGCCCGCTCTCGGACCCGGTCGCCCACGGTGGCAAGGCCGAGGACGCCTTCCACGTCGTCTGTCCGTCGCTCCCGGGCTACGGGTTCTCCGACAAGCCCACGACCACCGGCTTCGGCACCGAGAAGATGGCCGATCTGTTCGCCGGCCTGATGGCGAAGCTCGGCTACCCCAGGTACGTCGCCCAGGGCGGCGACTGGGGGAGCATGGTGACCAACAACATCGGCCTGCGCGACACCGGGCACTGCATCGGAATCCACATGAACATGCCGATCGTGCCGCCCGATCCCGAGACGATGTCGGACCTGACGCCGCTCGAGCAGGGCGCCCTCGCGTCCATGCAGCACTACCAGGACAAGGACTCGGGCTACTCGAAGCAGCAGAGCACGCGCCCCCAGTCGCTCGGCTACGGGCTGGTCGACTCGCCGGCCGGCCAGGCGGCGTGGATCATCGAGAAGTACTGGTCGTGGATGGACTGCGACGGCCACCCCGAGAACGTGCTCACCCGCGATGAGCTGCTCGACAACGTGATGATGTACTGGCTGCCCGCGACGGCGGCGAGCTCGGCGCGTCTGTACTGGGAGAGCTTCGCTTCGCCGCCGCTCGGAGACGTGGAGGTGAAGACGGGCTGCTCGATCTTCCCGAAGGAGATCTTCCGCAGCTCGAAGCGCTGGGCCGAGAAGAAGTTCGAGAACCTCGTCTACTGGAACGAGCTCGAGAAGGGCGGCCACTTCGCGGCCTTCGAGCAGCCGGAGACGTTCGTCGAAGAGCTGCGGTCGTGCTTCCGCCACATGCGGGGCGATCTGTAGCGCGGTCGCCGGCTCTCAGGCGCCGATCCGCTCCAGCGACTCGTCGCGCTCGCTCACGCACACCGGCGGCAGCGGCCACTCGATTCCGAACGCCGGCGACGCGTAGTGGTAGCCGGTCGAGTGGTCGGGTGCGTACGGGACCGACATCGCGTAGTGGACCTCGGAGTCGTCCTCGAGGGTCTGGAAGCCGTGCGCGAAGCCCGGGGGCACCACCAGCTGAAGGCGGTTCTCCGCCGATAGCTCGATCGCGAACGCCTCGTGGCGCGTCGGCGAGTCGGGCCGGACGTCGACGATCACGTCGTGGATGCGACCGCCCAGGCAGGCCACGCGGCGCGTCTCTTCGTGGGGAGCGCTCTGGAAGTGGAGGCCCCTCAGGGTGCCGCGCCGCCGGTTGTACGACACGCTGGTCTGCGCGATCTCGGGATCGAGGCCGGCCCGCCGGAACTCGTCGCGACAGAAGGTCCGGGCGAAGAATCCCCGGTCGTCGGATAGGCGCTCGAACTCGATCACGAAGGCGCCGGCGAGGGGTGTCGGTCGGATGATCACGCGGCCTCTCGGGTAGGGGGCATCTCGCAGTCGGGCCGGTGGGGCGCGCGACCACACGGCGGAGCATGATACCGTCCGGTGCGCACCGGCGAGGGGCCGGGTGCGCACGTCGAGGTCGGGGTCGAGGGGAGGGCGTGGTCGGCATGGCGACGGACTGGAGCGCCGCCCGTGTGCTCGTGACCGGGGCGACGGGGATCGTCGGGTCGTGGCTCTGTCGCGAGCTGCTCGGCCGCGGCGCGCGGGTCGTCGCGCTGGTCCGCGACCAGGACCCGCAGTCCGAGCTCTTTCGCAGCGGCGACGTGCGGCGGACGACGGTGGTGTCCGGGCCGCTCGAGGACTACGCGACCGTCGAGCGCGCGATGAACGAGCACGAGGTGGACGTCGTCTTCCACCTCGGCGCGCAGACCATCGTGGGCACCGCGCAGCGGTCGCCTATCCAGACCTTCAAGAGCAACATCGAGGGCAGCTGGAACGTCCTCGAGGCCGCGCGCCGGATGGGTGATGCGGTCCGCGCCGTCGTGGTGGCGTCGAGCGACAAGGCCTACGGCGATCAGCCGGACCTCCCCTACCACGAGGACATGCCGCTGCTCGCCTGTCACCCCTACGACGTCTCGAAGAGCTGCACCGACATGCTCGCCCGCACGTATGCCGAGAGCTACGACCTGCCCACCGTGATCGCCCGCTGCGGCAACATCTACGGCGGCGGCGACCTGAACTGGAGCCGCATCGTGCCGGGCACGATCCGGTCGATCCTGCGCGGCGAGCGGCCGATCGTCCGCAGCGACGGCAAGTACGTTCGCGACTATCTGTACGTTCGCGACGCCGTCTCGGCCTACATGGGCCTCGCCGACGCCGTCCGGGACGACGAGCGCGTACGGGGCGAGGCCTTCAACTTCAGCACCGAGTCGTGGGTGACGGTGCTCGAGATCGTCGAAGCGATCTGCAAGCAGATGAAGAGCGACCTCGAGCCCGAGATTCTCGACCGGGTGAAGGGCGAGATCCGCAGCCAGTCGCTCTCGGCCGAGCGCGCGAGACGCGAGCTGGGCTGGTCGGCGGCCTGGGACCTCGAACGAGGCCTGGACGAGACGATCGCCTGGTACCGCGACTATCTGGGAACGGCCGGACAGCCGTGTTGACTGTCGACAGCTGCCGCTCCTGCGGGTCGGACGATCTCGAGGACGTGTTGGCGCTGGGCGACCAGCCGCTCGCCAACGCGCTCGTCACGCCGGGCAGCGCCCCTGCGGCCGAGCGTCGCCATCCGCTCACGCTCGCCTTCTGCCGCAGCTGTTCGCTCGCACAGCTGCGCGAGACCGTTCCGCCCGAGGAACTCTTCAGCGACTACGTGTACTTCTCGAGCTTCTCCGACACGATGCTCGCGCACGCGAAGGAGAGCGCCGACGAGCTGGTGCGCGATCTCTCGCTCGGCCCGAAGAGCCTGGCGGTCGAGGTCGCGAGCAACGACGGCTACCAGCTGCAGTACTTCGAGGCAGCGGGTGTGCCTGTGCTTGGCATCGAGCCCGCGGCCAACATCGCCGCCGAGGCCGAGAAGAAGGGTATCCCGACCCGCGTCGAGTTCTTTGGCGCCGAGGCCGCCGCGCGGCTGGCGGGCGAGGGCTGTCGGGCCGACGTGCTGCTCGCCTTCAACGTGATGGCCCACGTGCCCGACATGAACGGCTTCGTGGCGGGGATTCGCACACTGCTCGCGCCCGAGGGCGTGGCCGTCATCGAGGCCCCGCACGTCGCCCATCTCGTCGATCGGCTCGAGTTCGACACGATCTACCACGAGCACGTCTTCTACCTGTCGGTCTCGGCGCTGCGCCCGCTCTTCGAGCGGCACGGCCTCGAGTTGATCCGCGTGCGCGAGGTCGCGATTCACGGTGGGTCGCTGCGGCTCTACGTGGCGCCGAAGGGCTCGCGTCCGGTCGAGGACAGCGTGCCGGCGCTGTGTGCGCGCGAGGAGGCGGCGGGCCTGGTGTCGGGCGACGCCTATCGGGCCCTCGCCGAGCGCGTGCTCGGGCTGCGCGAGGAGACGGTCGCGTTGATCGACGGCCTGCTGGCGGAAGGTCGGCGCGTGGCCGCCTACGGGGCGGCCGCGAAGGGGTCGACGCTGCTCAACTACTACGGGATCGGCGCGGACCGGCTCGAGTTCGTCGCCGATCGCAGCCCCCACAAGCAGGGCAAGCTGATGCCGGGCGTTCGCGTGCCGATCGAGCCCGCCGAGCACCTCGCCGCCTCGCGGCCCGACTACTGCCTGCTGCTCACCTGGAACTTCGCCGACGAGATCCTCGCTCAGCAGCAGGCCTACCGGGACGCGGGGGGGAAGTTCATCGTGCCCATCCCCGAGCCGCGAATCGTTTGAACGGTCGGGCTACGCGCCCGGCTCCAGCGTGGAAACGAGCCGATCGAGGCCGGTCGCGAGCGGGACGGTCGGCCTCCAGCCGGTCGAGCGCAGCCGATCGGTTCGCGCGACGAGCGTCGGCCGCGGGTCCGCGCCGAGCGGTGCGGAAGCGCGCACTCGTGTGGACGCCACCCCCAGCCGCTCGGCGATCAGCTCGGCGACGCGGCGGATCGACGTGCCCTCGCCCGTCGCGATGTTGACAGGTCCGGCGAGTCGCGACCCGACGACGTCGCCGATCGCTCGGGCCAGATCGTCGATGTAGATGAAGTCCTTCACGCTGTCGGGGGTGCGCAGCTCGATGTCCTGTCCGGCGGCGAGCCGCTTCCCGAAGTCCGTCGCGAGGCGCCCCGGATGTTCACCCGGTCCGTACGGGTAGAAGACGCGCAGCCACGACCAGCTCGTGCCCGGCTTCCAGTCGAGCTCCGCCAGCCAGTCGTGCAGGGCGAGCTTGGCCCGCGAGTAGGCGAACTCGGGGGCGCATCGGGAAGTGAGCTCGTCGAGCGGCTCGGCGGACGGCGCGTACTCGATGCAGGTGCCGGCCACCGCGACGCGCGAGACGGCTCGCTCGAGGAGGCCGGCGATCAGCCGCTTGCTCTCGTCGACGAGCCGCTCGTTCTCGGGCGAGTGCATGTAGACGCCGGGCGTCGCGATCCACGCCAGGTGGACGGCCGCCTCGGGCTCGAAGGACTCGATTTCGCGCCAGGGTGGATCGGCGAGCGTCCCGACCGCCGCCGTGCACGGCGCCGCGGGGGCCTGCCCACCGTCGCGCACCAGCGCCAGCACCTCGTGACCGCGGCGCACGGCCTCGCGGACGAACGCCCCGCCGATGAATCCCGTCGAGCCCGTGACGAACAGCCGCATGTCTGCGATTCCACCCCGGATACGGCCCTGGGCAGAGCCGGGCGCCTCAGCCCGAGACCCGGCGGAGGTAGCCGCTGCGGGCGACCGTGATCTGCAGCTTGTCGTCCATGACGCGGTCGACCTCGAAGGCCTCGTTGTCCGCCAGGAACGCATCGACCGCGGTCTTCGCGTTGTCGCCGCGTCCCCACGGCCGGTCCGGATAGAAGTCTGCGGGCATCTCCTCGATCACCGTGTCGAAGACCACCAGGTAGCTGCCCTTGGTGACGAACGGAGAGTAGAGCTCGAGCTCGCGCAGCACGTGGTCGTGGGTGTGGTTCGAGTCGAGCGCGACCAGCACCGTGCCGGCCTGCTCGGCCTGCGCGGCCGCGTGCTCGACGGTGGCCGAATCGATCGACGACCCTTCGTAGAGCTCCAGTCGATGGAACATCGGATGCGACTCGATGGCCGCGCGGTTGTGGGCGCGGATGTCGACGTCGATGCCCAGCACCTTCCCATCGCCGCCGATCAGCTCGAGGAGCGATGCGTAGTAGAGCACCGAGCCGCCCCGCGCCACCCCGGTCTCGATGATGAGGTCCGGCTTCACGGCCCAGATGATCTCCTGCATGGCGACCATGTCCTGGGGAAACTGGATGATGGGCCGGCCCATCCAGGTGAAGTTGTAGCTGTAGCGGTAGCGCGAGACCTCGGTCACCCAACGCGTGGAGAGCTCGGTGATGTCCTCGCGTTCGCCGAGCTTGCGGATGAACTCGGTCTTCTCGGCCTCGAAATCGTCCTTCAAGACGGGTCCTTCCTCCTACGTCGTTGGCCCGTCCCCCTCGGGCGCGCGTGATGGTAGCATCTGCTTCACAGCCGGATCGTCGGGTCACAGGCCACGATCGGTCGCCGAGGGGATGTCGAGATGAAGGTCGTGGTGCTCGCGGGCGGGCTCGGTACACGGCTCGCCGAGGAAACCGGTGCCCGGCCCAAACCGATGGTCGAGGTCGGCGGCCGCCCGGTGCTCTGGCACATCCTCAAATACTACGAGGCCTATGGGCACGACGACTTCTACATCGCGCTCGGCTACCTGGGCTCGGTCATCAAGGACTACTTTCTCGACTACCGGCTGCTCGCCACGCCCGAGATCCGCGTCGACTTGCGAAGCGGCCACGTATCCACCGAAGGCAGCCCGAGCGAGGACTGGACGGTCCACCTGATCGATACCGGGCACGACACCATGACGGGCGGGCGCGTACTTCGTCTTCGGGATCGGATCGGCAACGAGCCCTTCATGCTCACCTACGGCGACGGGCTCTCGAACGTCGACCTCGACGCGTTGCTCGCCTTCCATCGATCGCACGGTCGCCTCGCCACCGTGACCGCGGTGCGTCCGCCGGCCCGCTTCGGCGGCCTGGTGCTCGAAGGGGGGCAGGTGGTCGACTTCACCGAAAAGCCGGTGGTGGGTGAGGGCTGGATCAACGGCGGCTTCTTCGTCTTCGAGCCCGGTGTGTTCGACTACATCCAGGGCGACGCGACCCACCTCGAGCAGGAGCCGCTCCACAACCTCGCCCTGGACGGCGAGCTGCAAGCCTACCGGCACGACGACTTCTGGCAGTGTATGGATACGCTGCGCGAGCTGCGCATCCTTCAGGGGCTCTGGGAGTCGGGCAAGGCGCCCTGGGCGGCGCGCTTCGGCGCGGCGCCCGTCGGCTGATCACGCTGCGCGAGCCTATGCGGGCGACGTCTTCGCGAGTCGCGCGCGGATCCAGCGCCTCCTCAGCTGTTTCCAGTGGTTTCGCGTCTCATGCACGTTCAGGCACGCGATCCTCGACCAGACGCGCAGCCACGCCCGGGTATTGTGGATGTCGAGCGGCACATCGGGCGACGACGCGAGCCGCTGGGTCATCGGGAGCATCGGCAAGAGGTAGCGGCTCACCCACGACGAGTTGAAGCTGAGGATCATGTCCGTCACGTTCGACGACTCGCCGGCCGCGCTGCGCCGCATCAGCACTTCCGGGACCTCATGGTGCTTCCCGTAGCCGAGGGTGCGGGCCATCACCACCCAGTCGCTGGCCAGGTAGCGCTCGTCGGCGGAGAAACAACGCCGGAGCACCTCGGTGCGAAACACGCCGTAGAAGCGCGAGTTGCATTGCGGTCGCTGCAGGAAGGCGACCAGGTTCTCGTGCGGAGCGCCCTTCAGCGGAAACGTGCCGCCCTCGAGCCGATGCGGGCCCTCGTAGGGTTCCGAGCCGTCGGGGCCAACGAAGGCCACGCGCGAGACGCTGCAGACCCGAGCCGGGTCCTCGCGCAGCGCCGCGAGGTTGCGCTCCACGTAGGTGGGGTGCCAGATGTCGTCGCAGGCCGCCCACATGAAGAGCGGCGTGTCGGCCTCGCGCACGAGGAATCCGAAATTGCCCGGCGCGCCGAGATTCACGGGTTGGCGCACGTAGCGCACCCGGTCGTCCGAGCGCGCGTAGTCGCGGCAGATCGACTCCGTGGAGTCGGTCGACGCGTTGTCGGAGACGAGCAGCGAGAAATCGTCGAACGTCTGTGCGAGCAACGACTCGATGGCGCGGCCCACGGTCTGCTCGCCGTTGTAGACCGCCATGCCAATGGTCAGCACGGGATCGGTGCGCGACATGGTTCGGATCGTTTCCGTCGTCCAGCCGACCGGCGTCCTGGGCGCGCCGGCGGGACGCGTGCGTCGTCCTCCGGCGTGGCCGCGCCGGGAGCGGCCACGGTCATGGTAGCGGTGGCAGCCCGGCAGGCGACGCTACACTATCCCGCGCGAACCGGATCGAGGCCAGCCTCCCGCCACGCGCTAGCCTCCACTCGATCGCCGGCGCCCTCCATCCTGGACTGCGGCTCGTCCGAGACCCCCGCCCGCGCGCCCGGGCCAGTATTGGGATACGCGTATTCATGAAGCTCCTCGTCACCGGGGCCTGCGGCTACAAGGGCAGCGTCCTCGTCCCGAAGCTGCTCGATGCCGGCCACCAGGTGGTCGCCTTCGACGCCATGTGGTTCGGCAACTTCCTGCAGCCGCACCCGGCTCTCGAGGTCGTTCGCGGCGACGTCCGCAACCTCCACGAGGTGCCCTTCGACGGCGTCGAGGCGATCGTGCACCTCTCGTCGGTCGCCAACGACCCCTGCGGCGATCTCGATCCGAAGCTCACCTGGGAGGTGAGCTGCCTGGCCACCATGCAGCTCGCCGACCGGGCGCGCCGTCTCGGCATCGAGCGCTTCGTCTACGCGTCGTCGGGCAGCGTCTACGGCGTCAAGGAAGAGGAGCAGGTCACAGAGGATCTCGAACTCGATCCCATCTCAGAGTACAACAAGACGAAGATGGTCGCCGAGCGGGTGCTCGAGAGCTACGCGGACGACATGGTGGTGCAGATCGTGCGGCCGGCGACCGTCTGCGGTTATTCGCCGCGCATGCGGCTCGACGTGTCGGTCAACATGCTCACCATGCAGGCCCTGACGCGCAAGCAGATCACCGTGTTCGGCGGCGAGCAGACGCGCCCGAACATCCACATCGACGACATCACCGACGTCTATCTCTTCCTGCTCGACCATCCGGAACACACCGGCATCTACAACGCCGGCTTCGAGAACCTCTCGATCATGGAGATCGCCGAGCGGGTCGTCGAGCACGCACCGGCGGAGATCGTCGTCACCGAGTCGAACGACCCGCGCTCGTACCGCGTGAACTCCGACAGGCTCATCGCCACGGGTTACGCGCCGCAGAAGACCGTGGGGGACGCCATCGGCGAGCTCGTCGAGTGCTTCGAGAGCGGCCGCCTGAAGGACGATGACCGCTTCCACAACCTCAAGTGGATGCAGAAGGAGGTGCTGGCGTGAGCCGCTCGAGCCCGGAGGCCGGCGAGCGCTTCTCGCGGTACGCCGGCACGCTGCAGGGTGTGCTTCGCGACTTCTCCTGGTCGACCCTCGAGCCGCTCGCGCACGACCTGCTGCGCTGCTGGAAGGAGGGGCGGCAGGTCTTCCTCTGCGGCAACGGCGGCAGCGCGGGCAACGCGATGCACCTCGCGAACGACTTCCTGTACGGCATCTCGAAGGAGCACGGGTCGGGGTTGCGCGTGCACGCCCTGACCGCCAACGCTTCGGTGCTGACCTGCCTCGGCAACGACTGCGGGTACGACGAGATCTTTTCGAAGCAGCTCGCCGTGCAGGCCGTCGAGGGCGACGTGCTCGTGGTGCTGTCGGGTTCGGGCAACTCGCCCAACATCGTGCGCGCCCTCGAGCAGGCCCGTTCGATGGGCGTCGCCAGCTACGCGATCCTCGGCTACGCGGGCGGCCACGCCAAGGCGCTGGCCGACTGCGCGATACACTTCGCGATCGACGACATGCAGATCGCCGAGGACATGCAGCTGGTGGTCGGCCACATGCTCATGCAGTGGCTCTACGAGCAGCGGGGCGAGGTCCGATGACCGCCGCGCGCTTCCTGGTGCTGGGAAGCGGCTCGTACTCGGGCGCAGCCTTCGTCGACTGGCTGCTCGACCGGGGCGACTCGGTGATCGGCGTGAGCCGCTCGCCCGAGCCCCACGAAGCCTTCCTGCCGTACCGCTGGAGGAGCGAGCCGGGCGACTTCACGTTCCACCAGCTCGACCTGAATCACGACCTCGACGAGATCGACGCGCTGATCCGCCGGGAGCGGCCGGCGTACGTGGTGAACTTCGCGGCGCAGAGCATGGTGGCCCAGAGCTGGGACCACCCCGAGCACTGGTTCATGACGAACGTCGTGTCGACCGTACGGCTGCACGACCGCCTGCGCCGGCTCGACTTTCTCGACAAGTACGTGCACGTCACCACGCCCGAGGTCTACGGCTCGACGAGCGGTCGCGTCACCGAGGACGCGCCCTTCAACCCGAGCACCCCCTACGCGGTGTCGCGCGCCGCGGCCGACATGAGCCTGCGCACGTACTGGAGCGCCTACGAATTCCCCGTGGTCTTCACTCGCGCCGCCAACGTCTACGGCCCCGGTCAGCAGCTCTATCGCATCATCCCCCGGACGCTGCTCTTCCTGCGCACCGGCCGTACCCTGCAGCTGCACGGTGGCGGCGTGTCGGAGCGTTCGTTCATCCACGGCCGGGACGTGGCCGATGCGACGCGCCGGGTCGCCGTGGACGGTCGTCCCGGCGAGACCTACCACATCTCGACCGAGCGACAGATCAGCATCCGCAAGCTCGTCGAGATGATGTGCGACCGGCTCGGCCAGTCGTTCGAGGACAGCGTCGAGGTGGTCGGTGAGCGCCTCGGCAAGGACGCCGCCTACTGGCTCGACAGCGGCCGGATCCGCGGCGAGCTCGGCTGGCAGGACGAGACCACGCTCGAGGCGGGGATCGAGGAGACCATCGGCTGGGTGGACCGCTTTCTCACCGACCTCGAGCGGCTGCCGACCGATTACCAGCACAAGCCCTGAGGGAGGAGACTTGGGCAAGGAGATCGATCTACTCGTCGACTACCCTCGAACGAAGCGGGACGTCGAGGAGCGCGGCGAGGAGAAGACCGAAGAGGACCGCCGCATCGCGCGGCAGTTCGGGAAGGACTTCTTCGACGGCGACCGCCGTCACGGTTACGGGGGCTTTCGCTACATGCCCCGTTTCTGGCAGCCCGTCGTGCCGACCTTTCAGAGGCACTTCGGGCTCGCGGCGGGTGATCGCGTGCTGGACGTGGGCTGCGCGAAGGGATTCATGCTGCACGACATGGCCGAGCTGATACCGGGCCTCGCCGTCGAGGGCATCGACGTCTCCGAGTACGCGATCCTGCACGCCATCGACGACATGAAGCCCTTCCTCCACGTCGGAGACGCCCGTAAGCTCGCGTACCCGGAGGATTCCTTCGACGTGGTGATCTCGATCAACACGGTCCACAACCTGCCGCGTGAGGAGTGCGGCCAGGCTCTGGCCGAGATCGAGCGCGTCGCCCGCCGAGGATCGTTCATCACTGTGGACGCCTATCGCGACGAGGCCGAGCACGAGCGGATGCTCGCCTGGAACCTCACCGCCCGGACCATCCTCCACGTCGACGAGTGGAGGGCGCTCTTCGACGAGGTCGGCTACACGGGCGACTACTACTGGTTCATCCCGTGAGCGACGCCGCGCACCTCGAGCTGCTGCGCCAGATGATGCGCATTCGCGCCGTTGAGGAGGCCATCGCCGATCGATACTCCGAGGGGCGGATGCGCTGCCCCACGCATCTCTCGATCGGCCAGGAGGCGGTGGCCGCCGCCGTCGGGCTGGCGCTCGAGCCGAGCGATCAGGCCGTCAGCGGGCACCGCGCCCACGCCCACTACCTGGGCAAGGGCGGCGACCTCGACGCGATGATCGCCGAGATCTACGGCAAGGCGACCGGCTGCGCGGGTGGCAAGGGCGGTTCGATGCACCTCGTCGACGAGCGCGTCGGCTTCATGGGCAGCACCGCGATCGTCGCGGGCACGGTGCCGGTGGGCGTGGGCCTCGCCCACGCGGCGAAGCTGCGCGGCACGGGGCAGGTGGTGTGCGTCTTCCTCGGCGATGCGGTGCCCGAGGAGGGGGTCTTCTTCGAGTCGGTGAACTTCGCAATCCTGAAGGCGCTGCCCGTGCTGTTCGTCTGCGAGAACAATCTCTACTCGGTCTACTCGCCACTGTCGGTCCGACAGCCGCCCGGGCGCCGCATCCACGAGATGGTGGCGGCCATGGGGCTGCCGTCGGCCTGGGGCGACGGCAACGACGCGCCTTCGGTCCACGCAGCGGTGAGCGAGGGCGTGCAGGCCATCCGCGCGGGCGGCGGTCCGCGCTTCTACGAGTTCGAGACCTACCGCTGGCGCGAGCACTGCGGGCCGTTCTACGACAACGACCTCGGCTATCGCAGCGAGGCCGAGTTCGAGGCCTGGAAGGCGCGCGATCCGATTCCGCGCCTGCGCGGGGCGCTGGTGGCAGGCGACGCTGCGGTCGCGGACGCCATCGAGGCCATCGAGCGCGAGATCGTCGACGAGGTCGCCGCCGCGTTCGCCTTCGCGGAGTCGTCGCCTTTTCCGCCGCCCGAGCACGCGCTCGAGCACGAGTATTACGAGGCCCGCGGCTGAATGGCGCTGATGACGTTCGCAGAAGCGATTCGTGACGCGCTGCGCGTCGCGCTTACGACCGATCCCGGCGTGATCTGCTTCGGCCTGGGCGTACCCGATCCGAAGGGCGTGTTCGGCACGACGCTCGGTCTGCAGGACGAGTTCGGCGAGGACCGCGTCTTCGACATGCCGACCTCCGAGAACGGCATGACCGGCGTGGCGGTGGGCGCAGCGCTCGGCGGGCTGCGCCCGGTGATGACCCACCAGCGCCTCGACTTCGCGCTGCTCGGCATCGATCAGCTCGTCAACAATGCCGCCAAGTGGCACTTCATGTTCGGCGGCCGGCGCAGCGTGCCCATGACGGTGCGCATGGTCCTCGGGCGCGGCTGGGGGCAGGGGCCGACGCACTCGCAGAACCTGCAGGCCTGGTTTGCCCACGTGCCGGGCCTGAAGGTCGTGATGCCCACCTCCGCGGCCGACGCGAAGGGACTGCTCCTCTCGAGCGTCTTCGACGACAACCCCGTCGTCTTCCTCGAGCACCGCTGGCTCCACAACCTGAAGGGCGACGTGCCCGAGGGCGACTACAGGGTGCCCATCGGGCCGGCCAATCGCGTCCGCGAGGGCGATGCGGTGACGGTCGTGGCGACGTCGTACATGACCATCGAGGCGGTGCACGCCGTCGATCACCTCGCCAGCCAGGGGGTCGCCTGCGACCTGATCGACCTGCGCACCGTGCGCCCGCTCGACTGGCCGACCGTGGCCGCTTCGATTCGCCGCACTGGACGGCTGCTCGCTCTCGACACGGGCTTCACGAGCGGCGGCATCGCCTCGGAGGTCGTGGCGCGCGCGGCGTCGCAGTGCTGGAGCGAGCTGGCGGTGGCGCCCCGACGCCTGGCGGCGCCCGATATCCCCGAGGCGACCAGCCATGCGCTGACCGAGGCCTACCACGTGCGCGCGGAGCATGTCGCCCGGGCGATCGCGGAGATCCTCGATCGTCGGCTGGAGTGCGACTCACTCGCCGAGCGGCGGGAGCACCCGCACGACGTGCCCGGGGACTGGTTCGCCGGGCCGTTTTGAGAGGGCAGTGGGAGGGGGCGTTGAAGGCCGCAGTGCTCAGCCGGCTCGACGAGCCGCTCGAGATCGTCTCGGGGCTCGAGTGGGGCGCGCTCGAGCGCGGGCAGGTGCTCGTGCGTCTCGCCTACAGCGGCGTGTGTCACAGCCAGGTCATGGAGGCGCGCGGGCGACGCGGGCCGGACGTTCATCTGCCGCACCTGCTCGGTCACGAGGGCACTGGCGAGGTGGTCGAGGTCGGGCCCGACGTCACCAAGGTCCGGGCCGGCGAGCGCGTCGTGCTCGGCTGGATCAGGGGGCGCGGCCTCGAGGGCGGGCCGACCCGCTACCGCGCCGGCGACCGCGAGATCAACGCCGGCGCGGTCACCACCTTCAACGAGATGGCGGTGGTGTCCGAGAACCGGCTCGTGCCGCTTCCCGATGGCGTGCCCCTCGACGTGGGCGTGATGCTCGGGTGCGCGGTGCCCACCGGGTCTGGAATACTCGTAAACGAGATCGTGCCCGAGGCCGGGTCGAGCCTCGCCGTCTTCGGCCTCGGCGGAATCGGGATGAGCGCCTTGATGGCCACGCGGCTCTTCGACTGCGCGGCGGTCGTCGCCGTGGACGTGTCAGCCGACAAGCTGGCCCTCGCGAAGGAGTTCGGTGCGAGCCACGTCGTCGACGCCTCGCAGCAGAATCCGGTCGAGCGCATCCGAGAAATCACCGGTGGCCCGGGCGTCGACTACGCGGTCGAGGCGTCGGGTCACGCTCGGGTGATCGAGCAGGCGCTGGACGCCGTGCGGAAGGGCGGCGGGCTCTGCGTCTTCGCCTCGCATCCCCGCAGCGGCGACCGCATCTCGATCGATCCGCATGACCTCATCAGCGGCAAACGGATCCGCGGCTCGTGGGGCGGCCGCAGTGCACCCGACGAGGCCCTGCCCCGCTTCGCGACATTGTATCGTGAGGGGCGGCTCCCCCTCGAGCGACTGATCACGAAGCGCTACGCGCTCGACGGAGTCAACGAGGCGCTCGACGACCTCGAGGCCGGGCGTGTCGGGCGCCCGCTGATCGAGATCGACCCGTCACTGGAGGGCCGTTCATGAGCGACGCCGAGCAGCGACTGGATGCCGAGCTGGCTGAGATCCGCGCCCAGGTCGGGGGCAAGCGGGTCGTCTTCGTGTCGGGCAACTGGAACATCGTCCATCCCGGCCACTTGCGGCTGCTGCGTTTCGCGTCCGAGTGCGGCGACGCCCTCGTCGTGGGCGTGATGCCCGACGGAAACCCCGGCGCGCACGTCCCCGCCGATCTGCGGCTCGAGAGCGTTCGCTCGATCGAATTCGTCGACCACGCCGTCATGCTGCCCGGGCGGCCGGAGGCGATGATCTCGCGGCTGCAGCCGGCGATCGTCGTGAAGGGCAAGGAACACGAGGGCCAACCGAACGCCGAGCAGGCTGCGGTCGAGGCCTATGGCGGCCGCTTGCTCTTCGGATCCGGGGAAGTGCGCTTCTCCTCGCTGGATCTGATCCGCCGCGAATTCGAGGAGGAGGGAGGCCACGGCAGGATCGTCACGCCGACCGATTTCCCCGAGCGGCACGGCTTCACGATGGCCGATCTCAAGCAGGTGCTCGCACGGTTCCGCGACATGAAGGTCGTGGTGGTGGGCGACTTGATCGTCGACGAGTACGTCGACTGCGAGCCGCTCGGGATGTCGCAGGAGGATCCGACTCTCGTCGTCTCGCCCGTGCAGGACTCGCGCTTCATCGGCGGCGCCGCCATCGTGGCCGCCCACGCGCGCGGGCTTGGCGCCGACGCCACCATCTTTTCGGTGGCCGGCGGCGACGAAGCCGCCCACTACGCGCGAGAGCAGCTCGCCGCCTACGGGGTGAAGGCGCAGATCATCGAGGACGACAGCCGCCCGACTACCCTCAAGCAGCGCTTCCGCGCCGAGGGCAAGACGCTGCTGCGCGTCAGTCGGCTGCGACAGCATGAAATTGCCGACGCCCACTGCGAAGCGCTGGTCGGGCAGGTCAGCGAGGCGCTCGCCGACTGCGATCTGCTGATCTTCTCGGACTTCAACTACGGCTGCCTGCCCGCCAGGGTGGTCGAGCCGATCGGTCGCGCGGCGGCGCGCAGCGGAGTGCCGGCGGTCGCCGATAGCCAGAGCTCGTCGCAGATCGGCGACATCTCGCGCTTCCAGGACATGCTGCTGCTCGCGCCGACCGAGCGCGAGGCGCGGCTGGCCATGCGCGACTTCAGCTCGGGGCTCGTCGTGCTCACCGAGGCGCTGCGGGCGACGGCTCGTGCCGAGAACGTGATCGTCACGCTCGGCGGGGAGGGCCTGCTCGTCCACGCCGGCAAGCCGGGGCCGGGTGGCTGGGCGACGGATCGGATCCCCGCCATGAACCACACTCCCCGCGACGCCGCGGGCGCCGGCGACAGCATGCTCACCACCAGCGCGATGGCGCTCGTCGCCGGCGCCGGGCTGTGGCAGAGCGCCTACCTCGGATCGGTGGCGGCGGCCTGCCAGGTGGGCCGGCTCGGCAACAAGCCGCTCTCGCCGGCGGACATCGAGTACGAGATTGGCCCCTGAGAGGCTCGGAGGTGCCCTGCTGCTCGCCGCCGGTCTCGGGACGCGCCTGCGACCCCTGACCGACGTGCTGCCCAAGTGCCTGGTGCCGATCCGTGGCCGTCCGCTCCTCGAGTACTGGCTGCAGGCGCTCGTCACGGCGGACATCGCGCCGATCGTCGTCAACACCCACTACCACGCCGAGCTGGTCGAGGCCTATATCGCCGCGTGTCCGTGGTCGGATCGCATCGTGGTGTCACCCGAGCGCGAGCTGCTCGGCACTGGCGGCACCCTGATCGCAAACGCCACGCGCTTCTCGGCGGGGCCCGTCCTGGTCGCGCACGCCGACAACCTCTCGGCCTTCGAGCCTTCGGCGTTCCTCGCCGCGCACGCGGGACGTCCGGCCGAGGCGGCGCTCACCATGATGACGTTCACCACCGACGTGCCCGAGAGCTGCGGGATCGTCACGACCGACGCGCGGGGGCTCGTCGACGGCTTCTACGAGAAGGTCGCCGATCCGCCTGGCCATCACGCCAACGGGGCCGTCTACATCGTCGAGCCGGAAGTCGTCGAGTTCGTTCGATCGTTCGGACGCGACACCGTCGACCTCAGCACCGAGGTGCTCCCGCATTTCGTCGGACGGATGGCGACCTGGCACAACGCCACATACCACCGCGACATCGGCAACCTCGACGCCTGGCGGCGCGCACAGCGCGAGTTTCCGGGGCCCGTCCCCGCGCCCCCCGCCGACGATCCGTGGGCGCGAGTGCTCGAACGGCTGGCGCCCGAGGCGAGAGCACGGATCGATGTTCTGCTCGGAGGAGACGAACCGTGTTGATTCGTGCCTCGCGGTGGGTCGTCGGTGCACCGCGCCGCGCGCTAGAGTGGCTGATCGTGCGTTACCTGGTGCGCTCGAATCGGCGCGTGCTGAAGCTCACGCGGGTGGACCGCATCGGCCACTTGATGGGCGAGCTCGACTGCGTGATGAAAGAGGAGCACCTGCGCGAGGAGGCGCCGCGTCGGCCGATCCTGCTCGCCCGGCGCGACCAGTTGGCCAATCGCGCCGCCCTCCGCTCGTGGCGCCGACACATGGACATCGTCGAGTCGCCGCGGCTCGTGCGGCTGCTCGATCGCGTGGCCGACCATCCGGCGGTCCGCTTCCGGGAAGACATGTTCCCGTACCTCACGGCGATGGAGGGCACCGCGACCGCGTATGCGATCTACCGCGACTGGGGCGACCGTCCGCCGCTCCTCGAGCTGGACGCGGCGGAGATCAGGCGAGGCGAGGCCGTGCTGTGCGAGTTGGGTCTGCCCGAGGGCGCGCGGTTCGTCTGCTTCCACTGCCGGGGCGGCGGCTACTCGCCCGAAGACGAGGTGTGGCACAGCTATCGCAACGCCGCGATCGACAGCTACCTGCCGGCCGTGCGGGCCCTTCACGACCGGGGTCTCTACGGCATTCGCATGGGCGATCCGACGATGCCGCGCCTGCCGGCGGAGGAAGGCGTGGTCGACTACGCGCACTCACCGCTCCGCTCCGACTGGATGGACGTATTCCTGTCGGCGCGCTGCGAGTTCTTTCTGGGGAACTCGTCGGGCCTCTACATCATCGCCCTGGCTTTCGGGCGTCCCTCGGCGCTCGCGAACGTCGCCCCCATGTCGACGGCGCTCGGTCTTGCGCCGGGTGATCTGGTGATTCCGAAGCTGCTCTTCAGCGAGAAGGAAGATCGGATGCTCGGTTTCGGCGAGGTCATGTCCTCCCCCGTCGCGCACTTCCGGTTCGCCGAGGACTACCGCGCCGCGGGGATCCGGATGCTCGAGAGCGAGCCCGAGGACGTGACGGCCCTGGCGCTCGAGATGCACGACCGGACGGGGGGGCAAGCCCACTACGACGACGCCGACGAGGCGCTGCAGGACCGTTACCGGGCACTGTTCGCCCCCGGCCACTACGCGTACGGATCGGGCGGAAGAGCGGGGCGTGAGTTCCTGCGGCGCTACGTGCATCTGGTGGATCCACCCGTCGAGACGAGCGCGCCCGACGCATGAAGACGACGATCGTCCTCTCTATCAGCAGCGACATCGGCGCCGCACTCGCTCGCCGACGTCTCGCGCAGGGGGCGCGCGTGCTCGGCACGGTGCGCACGCGGTCGGAAGACGTGAGCTCGCTCGAGCGCGAGGGGGCGACCCTCGTCGAGGCCGACTTCGGCGACGACGCGTCGATCGCCGGGAGCTGCGCCCGGCTGCGCGAGCTCACCGGGGGCTGGGACGAGCTGATCGTCGCCCCCGGCACTCTCGAGCCCGTCGGCCCGTTCGTCGACGTCGACTTCGCCGACTGGTCGCGCTCGCTCGACGTCAACCTGACCGGCCAGCTCCGGGCGGTCCACGTCCTGCTGCCCGATCGTCGACCGGACGCGCTCGTGCTCTTCTTCGCCGGGGGAGGCACCAACAGTGCGCCTCTGCGCGTCAGCGCCTACACGCTGTCGAAGATCGCGCTGATCAAGATGACCGAGCTCCTCCAGGCCGAGCTGCCGGAGACCCGGTTCTGTATCCTCGGCCCGGGCTGGGTGAAGACCAAGATCCACGAGGAGACGCTGCGCGCCGGCGACCGGGCGGGGGACGCCTACGAGGCCACCCGCGACCGGCTCGACCGGGGCGACTTCGTCCCCATGGACGACGTGCTCGACTGCATCGACTGGGTGGCCGCACAGCCCGTCGACGTGATCGGAGGTCGGAACTTCAGCGTGGTACACGACCCCTGGCGCGATCCCGCCTACGTGGACTGGCTGCGGGGCGACCCCGATCGTGCGCGCCTGCGCCGCGCGGGCGATCAGGAATTCGATCGGGCATCCGATCAGGAGAACGGCTCAGATGGCTGACCCGAACGCGCTCGAGCAGCTTCTGGCGGTGTTGCCAACCGTACGCGATCGGCACGCCCCCCAGGATCCTCTCCACCAGGTTCTCAAGCGCGCCGCACGCGCGTGGGTCGAGGAGTCGTTCGCCGGCGACGAGGGCGATCCCATCAGCTTCGAGCCCTTCGGTGAGATCCGCTTTCCCTACTTCCGGATGGGTGCGGTCGACTCGATGAACCTCTTCGACCTCGACGAGCTCATCCTGTTCTCGTTCTACCACGCCAGTCGCGAGCGATACCGGTGCGTCGCCGACATCGGGGCGAACCTCGGGCTGCACTCGCTCCTGCTCGCGCGCTGTGGCTTCGAAGTGCGGAGCTACGAGCCCGACCCCGTGCACGCGGATCTGCTGCAGGCCAATCTCGACCGCAACGACGTCCGCAACGTCACCCTGCACAGCGCCGCCGTCTCGGCCGAGGACGGCGAGATGGAGTTCGTCCGCGTCAAGGGCAACACCACGGGCAGCCACCTCGCCGGCGCCAAGAGCAACCCGTACGGCGATCTCGACCGATTCCCCGTCGAGGTCGTGGCGATCGGGCCGATCCTGCGCTGGGCGGACCTCATCAAGCTCGACGCGGAGGGCCACGAGGACGTGATCCTCGCCGCCACCGAGCCCGCCGACTGGCAGGGCACGGATGCGGTCGTCGAGGTGGGCAGCCCCGAGAACGCGGACGTGGTGTTCGAGCACTTCCGCGGTACGGGCATCCAGCTGTTCGCCCAGCAGCTCGATTGGGAACGGGTCGAGTCGCGCGAGCAGATGCCCGAGAGCTACAAGCACGGCTCGCTCTTCATCAGCGGCCGGGACGCGATGCCCTGGTCGGGTAGATGAAGTGCTCGGACTACATTGCGACGAAGCTCGCCGGGTTCGGCATTCGTCACGTCTTCTCGGTGTCGGGTGGGGCCTCGCTCCACTTGATCCACTCGCTGGACGCCGTCGAGGGCACGACGTTCGTGTGTCCGCAGCACGAGCAGGCCGGTGCGATGGCGGCGGACGGCTACGCGCGCGTCACCGGTGGGCTCGGCGCCGCCGTCGGAACCAGCGGACCCGGTGCGACGAACCTGATCACCGGGATCTGCTGCAGCTTCTACGACTCGGTGCCCGTCCTCTACGTGACCGGGCAGGTCGCGACCTTCCGCATGGTGGGTGACACCGGCGTGCGACAGATCGGCTTCCAGGAGACGCCGATCCTCGATCTCTGCGGCCCGATCACCAACTACGCGACGCAGATCCGCGATCCCTCCCGCGTCCGCTACGAGCTGGAGAAGGCCGCGTATCTGGCCACCCACGGCCGGCCCGGCCCGGTGGTGGTGGACGTGCCGGACGACGTGCAGCGCATGGAGGTGGATCCGGACGCACTTGAAGGCTTCACGCCCCCGCCCGCGCGCGCCCGGGAGTATGCGAGCATCGAGGACGAGCTGCCGCGGCTTCGCGAGTGGCTGCAGGTCGCGCAGCGCCCGGTGGTGATCGCCGGCTGGGGGATCCGGCTGGCCGGCGTGGAGGAGGCGGTACGCGACTGGGTGGAGCGGCTCCGGCTGCC
This sequence comes from uncultured Spirochaetaceae bacterium, assembly GCA_964515335.1. Taxonomy (GTDB): domain Bacteria; phylum Myxococcota_A; class UBA9160; order UBA9160; family UBA4427; genus TMED88. Next base: position 29,008 of record CAZETS010000040.1, on the reverse strand, counting down.
CGTGGCGCCCACCTGGGCGGCCGCCGATCTGCTGCCGGCCGACCACCCGCTGCTGATCGGCACCTTCGGCACCCACGGCAGCCGCTACGCGAATCTGGCCGTCCAGAACGCCGACCTCGTCGTGAGCCTCGGCTCCCGGCTCGACACCAAGGCCACGGGCAGCCCCATCACGACCTTCGCCCGCGGTGCGCGCAAGCTGGTCGTCGAGATCGATGCGAGCGAGCTGCGGAAGTTCGAGATATTCGGGCTCGAGATCGACGCGCTCGTGCACGAAGACCTACGCGACGTGATGCCGGTGATCGCCACGATCGACAAGGGCGCGGATACCGGCGAGTGGCTCGAGACGATCGCGGGCTGGAAGGCGCGCTACCCGATCTGCACTGACACTTATCGGCGCGAGGAAGCCGTCAATCCCTACGTGCTCGTCGATACCCTCTCCGAGCTGCTGCCGTCGCCCTACCACGTGATGATCGACACCGGATGCAGCATCGCGTGGATGATGCAGGGCTTTCGCGTCAAGGCGGGCCAGCGACTGTTCCACGACTTCAACAACACCGCGATGGGCTGGGCGTTGCCCGCCTCGGTAGGAGCGTCGTTCGCCGATCCCGACACGCCGGTGCTCTGCGTCAGCGGTGACGGCTCGCTCATGATGAACATCCAGGAGATGGCGACCGTCGCGCGACACGACCTGCCCATCAAGCTGGTGCTCGTGAACAACGGCGCCCACAGTATGATCCAGCAGACCCAGGACCAGTGGCTCGGCTCGCGCTACCTGGCGTCGACCGTCGAGGGCGGTCTCGCGTTCCCGGACTTCGAGCAGGTGGCCTCCGGCTTCGGCTGGCGGACCGTCCGCATCTCGCGCAACGACGAGATCGAGAGCGGTCTCGCGAGGGCGCTGGCCCTGCCCGGTGCGGCGCTCGTGAACGTCGAGGTGCCGGCCGCCCACCGGGTGGTGCCGCAGGTGAAGTTCGGGCGGCCCAACGAGGATCCCGAGCCGTTGCTGCCGCGCGACGAGTTCCGCGAGCAGATGATCGTGCCCCCGCTCGAGGTCGGCCTGGACGACTGACCGAACGAACGCCGCCGGCTTGCGCCGACGCTACCGTGGGGCTCATGAGAGTCGCCGATCTGCTGCGCCCCGAGCTCACCGAGCTGAATCGGCTGCCCTCGCGTGCGCCGCTGGTCCCGCACCCCTCGCTCGACGCGGCGCGTCGCGGCGCGGACTCGCCTTTTCGCGTGTCGCTCGACGGAACCTGGCGCTTCCGACTCGTCGAGCGTCCCGAGGACGCTCCGGGCGGCTGGATGGAGGCCGGGTTCGACGCCGACGCGTGGGACCGCATCGCCGTGCCCGGCGTCTGGACGCGCCAGGGCCAGCCGGACCTTCCCCACTACACGAACGTCGTGATGCCGTGGCCGGATCTCTCGCCGCCCGAGACGCCCGAGCGGAACCCGACGGGGCTGTACCGCACGCACTTCACGGTGCCTCGCCGCCTGGCGGGTCGGCGGCTCGTGCTGCACGTCGGCGGCGCCGAGAGCGTCGCCCTGGTGTACTGCGACGGCGCCTTCGTCGGCATGGGGAAGGATTCGCGGCTGCCCTCCGAATTCGAGCTGGCCGCTCGCGCGAAGTCCGGGCGTCACGAGCTGGCGATCATGGTCGTCCGCTACAGCGACGCCACCTGGATCGAAGATCAGGATCACTGGTGGCACGGCGGTCTGCACCGATCGGTGTACGTCGAGGCGCGCGGGCGGGTCCACATCGCCGACCTGGACGTGCAGGCCGACTTCGACCCCGAGACGCAGGCGGGGCATCTGCGCGTGCAGGGCTGGCTGTCGCGACACGAGCCGGGCTGGCGTCTTCGAGCGCGGGTCGAGACGCCGCGCGGGCGGCGGCTCGGCAGGCTGCTCGAGGCCGAGGTGCCGGCGATGGCTGCCGGCAACCCGATGGCCGAGATGGTCGGGGCGTATCTGTACCGCGGGCCGTTTGCCGAGATGCGCGCCGAGTTGAAGGGCGTCCGGCCCTGGAGCGCAGAGGCCCCGGACCGCTACCGGCTGCTCGTCGAGCTGATCGACGCCGAAGGTCACGTCGCCGAGGTCGTACCGCTGTGGACGGGTTTTCGGCGGATCGAGGTCCGCGATCGGCGCCTCTTCGTGAACGGCCGGGGGGTCGTGCTGAACGGGGTCAACCGGCACGATCACGATCCCGAGAACGGCAAGACGCCGTCCGTCGACGAGATGCGGGCCGAGCTCGTCACCATGAAGCGGCACAACATCGACGCCGTGCGGACCGCCCACTACCCGAACGACCACCGCCTGCTCGATCTCTGCGACGAGCTCGGTCTGTACGTCGTCGACGAGGCGAACGTCGAGTCGCACGCGCGCCTCGCCTCGCTGGCGCACGACGTTCGCTACGGCGAGGCGATCACGAGCCGCGTGCAGCGGATGGTGCTGCGCGATCGCAACCACCCGTGCGTGATCGGCTGGTCGCTCGGCAACGAGTCGGGCTGCGGGGCGCCCCACAGCGCCGCCGCCGCCTGGGTGCGCCACGTCGATCCCTCGCGCTTCGTCCACTACGAGGGGGCGCTGCGCGGCCGCTTCCCGCCCGGCATGAGCGAGAGCCAGGAGCTGAAGGTCTGCGCGCCGCCCGACGCGGTCGAGCGCGGCATCACGGACGTGGTCTGTCCGATGTACGCGCCCATCGACACGATCGTCGAGTGGGCGCGCTGGGCGGAGGAGAGCCGCGAGGACGATCGGCCGCTGATCCTCTGCGAGTACTCGCACGCAATGGGCAACTCGAACGGATCGATCGCCGAGTACGTGGCCGCCTTCCACGCCGAGCCGGCGCTGGCCGGCGGGTTCGTCTGGGACTGGCGCGATCAGGGGCTGGCCGAGGTCGACGAGCGCGGGCGGCCCTACTGGGCGTACGGCGGGCACTTCGGCGACTCGCCCCACGACGCCAACTTCTGCATCAACGGGCTGGTCGGTCCCGACGGAGTCCCGCATCCCGGACTGCGCGAACTCGCCTGGGCGGCGCGACCGGTCACGGTGGTGCGGGCGTCGGGTCGGCGCGTTCGCGTCCACAACCGCCGCCCCTTCGGCTCGACGGACGACCTCGAGGCCAGCTGGTCGCTGCAGCTCGACGGCGAGACCGTCGAGTCGGGCACGTTCGGCGTCGACGTGGCCGCGGGCCAGACCCGGTCGATCGACGTCCCGTACCAGACGCGGATACCCGCCCGTCGCGAAGCCCACCTCACCGTGGTGTGGAGCAAGCGGCGCAGCACGTCGTCTCTGCCCCGGGGCCACGTGGTCGCCTGGGATCAGCTCGAGCTCACGCGTTCCGCGCCGCGGCCCGTCGAGGTCGGGCGGTCGTCGGCCCGGCAGGCGGTGCGCCGCGGTCGAAGGTGGCTCGAGACCGGGCACGTCCGCCTCGAACTCGACCCGGAAACCGGCATCGCGGGCGTGGCGTTGGACGGCCGACGGGTCGTTTGCGGCGGCGTGCGCGGCTGGCTGTGGCGCGCCCCCACCGACAACGACGGCGTCGCACAGAGCCACGTGCCCGGCGGGACCGGGGTCCGTCGCAAGTGGATCGAGTGGGGGCTGTGCGACCTCGAAGTGGTGGTCGACGCCTGCGAGATCGAGGAGCGCGCCGAAGGAACACACGTGCGCATCGCTCGGCGGCTGATCGGGCGCGAGGCCGAGGCCGCTCACGTGACCCGGCTGATGCTCGGCGAGCGGGGCATCCGGTTCGACGAGGAGATGGCGGTGCCCGCCGCGTGGGACGACCTGCCGCGGGTCGGCGTGCGCTTCGAGGTGCCGGCCTCGTTCGACCGCCTCGCCTGGCTCGGTCCGGGGCCCGACGAGACGTACCCGGACCGGCGCGGCGCCGCGCTCGTCGGCCGTTGGAGGACCCGCGTCGCCGAGCAGTACCACCCCTTCGTCGTCCCGCAGGAGCACGGCGCCCACGTCGAGGCGCGTTGCTTCACGCTCGCGAACCGCCGCGGCGAGGGGCTGCGCGTCGACGGGGCGCCGTGGCTCGCCTTCTCGGCGCGGCGTCACCACGACGCCACCCTCGAGCGGGCGACCACGCTGGCCGAGCTCGAGCGCGATCCGACCATCGAGGTGCACGTCGACGCCGCGGTTCGGGGCCTGGGTACGGGGGCGTGCGGTCCGGACACACTGGCGCCGTACCGGGTGGGCGGCGGACCGCACAGCTGGTCGTGGACGCTCTCCGTCCTGGATGCCCACGACCGAGCGGCAGGCTCCTGAGGGGCGGCCGGGCCGCGCTCGCGACGCCGACCGCCGATCGGCATCCAATGCCCGAGCGACTACCCTAAGCGACCATCCTAAGCGACCACCCCACGGACCTGCTTCACGCCCGCAGCCCACTTTTCACCTTCCACCTTCCAACCCCCAACTCCCAACTCCGATCGAGAGGACTCTCCGTGAGCGAATCCGATTCCACAGCCTCTTCGCAGTACGTCCCGCCCCGAGTCTGGAAGTGGGATGCCGCGAGCGGCGGCCGCTTCGCGAACATCAACCGGCCGATCTCGGGGGCGACCCACGAGAAGGAGCTGCCCCGGGGCGAGCACGCTCTGCAGCTCTACTCGCTCGCCACGCCGAACGGCGTGAAGGTCACGGTGATGCTCGAGGAGCTGCTCGATCTCGGCCACGAGGGCGCCGAGTACGACGCCTACCTGATCAACATCGGCGAGGGCGACCAGTTCGGCAGCGGGTTCGTCGGCATCAACCCCAACTCGAAGATCCCCGCCCTGATCGACCACGGCACGTCTCCTTCGACGCGCATCTTCGAGTCGGGTGCGATCCTCGTCTACCTCGCCGAGAAGTTCGGAGCGTTCCTTCCCACCGACCCGTCCGTTCGCGCCGAGTGCATGTCGTGGCTGTTCTGGCAGATGGCCAGCGCGCCGTACCTCGGCGGCGGCTTCGGGCACTTCTACGCGTACGCGCCCGAGAAGTACGAGTACCCGATCAACCGCTTCGCGATGGAGGTGAAGCGCCAGCTCGACGTGCTCGACCGCAACCTCGCCGAGCGGCCGTTCCTGGCCGGCGACGACTACACGATCGCCGACATCGCGACCTGGCCGTGGTATGGCGCGCTGGTCTTCGGGAAGCTCTACAGCGCCGGCGAGTTCCTCGACGTCGAGTCGTACGCCCACGTCACGCGCTGGGCGAAGGACATCAAGGAGCGCCCCGGCGTGCAGCGCGGCCAGCGGGTCAACAAGGCCTGGGGCGACGAGGCGCTGCAGGTGCGCGAGCGCCACGGCTCGTCGGACTTCGACTGAGGGTGGGTGGCGCGGGGGCGGGAGCGCCGCCCCCTCAGACGTCCGCGATCTCGTCCAGCCTCGCCATCGTGTCCGCGTAGCCCTCTGCGAGCTCTTCCATCACGGTGCGCACCGACTTCACTTCGTTCATCGAGCCCACGATCTGTCCGACGAAGTAGTTGCTCAGCGCCTTCGCGCCGGGCGACTTGTGGGCGGTGCGTTGGATGCGGGCCTGGGCCTCGCGGACCAGGCGCGGCTGCAGGGGCATCGGCAGCGGGTCGGGGTTCGAGGGATCCTCCCACGCGTCCGTCCACGCACTGCGCAGCTGGCGGGCGGGCTTGCCGGTGAGCGAGCGGCTGCGGATGGTGTCGCTCGAGCCGGCCTCGAGGAACTTCTCCTTGACGACGGGATGCGTCTCGGCCTCTTCGGTGGTGAGCCAGAGCGAGCCGCACCACACGCCCTGGGCGCCGAGGGCGAGCGACGCGGTCACCTGACGGCCGTTTCCGATGCCGCCGGCGGCCAGCACCGGCAGCGGCGCGACGGCGTCGACGACCTCGGGCACCAGCACCATGGTCGAGACGAGGCCCGTGTGCCCGCCCGCCTCGTAGCCCTGCGCGATGATGATGTCGGCGCCGGCCTCGGCGTGGCGTTTGGCGTGCTCGACGGTGCCGGCGAGGGCGGCGACCTTGACGCCGTGCCGCCGGCCCTCCTCGATCATCCACTCGGGCGGCGGGCCGAGCGCGCTGGCGATCAGCTTGATGTTGCGGCTGAACAGGTACTCGATCAGCTCGCGCTGATTCTCGTAGCCCACCTGGAACTCGCGGGGCAGCGAGACGTCGTCGGGCAGCGCCGGCACGTCGTGGTCGGCCAACAGCTTGTCGAGGAAGTGCACGTGCTCGTTGGGGATCCGCTCGTCGAGCTGGCCCTCGTCGAAGCCGCCGCGGTCGCTGCCGACGAACTTGGAGGGCAGCAGCAGGTCGACCCCGTAGGGCTTGTCGCCGATCTCCTTCTCGATCCAGTCGATCTCCATCTCGATGTTCTTGATGGAGTGGCCCGCCACTCCGAGCACGCCGAGTCCGCCGGCCCTGGAGACGCCGGCCACGACGTCGCGGCAGTGGGTGAAGGCGAAGATGGGGAACTCGAGGCCGAGCTCCTTGGCGAGGGGGGTCTGCATGACGATCTCCGGGCGGTTGGTGGTTGGTGGTTGGCGGGTGGCGGGTGGCGGGTGGCGGTTGGATGGCTGTGAAGGGGTGGATCAGGAGGCGAGGGCGAGCCCCTGCAGCTCGGCGGCGCGTTCGCGCAGCAGCTCGGGGCCGCCGAGCAGGTGCCGGTCGACGCCGATGCGCTTGAACCAGAAGTGCAGGTTCTGCTCGTCCGTCCAGCCGATGCCGCCGTGCACCTGGGTGGCGACGCTGGCGATCTCGCGGCCGATCTCGCTCATGTGGGCGAGCGCGTGGCAGGCCATCAGCGGGGCTTCGTCGGGCAGCGTGTCGAAGCTGTGCGCCGCGTACCAGACGAGCGAACGCGCGGGCTCGAGCTCGGCGATCATCTCGGCGCACATGTGCTTGACGGACTGGAACGAGCCGATCACCCGGTCGAATTGCTTGCGCTCGAGCGCGTAGGCGACGGCCTGGGCGATCATCGACTCGGCGGCCCCGAAGGCGTCGGCGGCGAGTGCGATGCGGCCGGCCTCGAGCATGCGGGTGATCGCCTCGCCGCGGTCGTCGTAGACGGCCTCGGGGGTGACGCCGTCGAGCACCAGCTCGGCGGTGCAGCGGGTGGCGTCGGTCGTCAGCAGTCGCGTGGTCGTCAGGCCGGGGGCGTCGCCCTTCACGACCGCCAGCGTGTCGTCGGCGGTCGTGAGCAGCACGTAGTCGGCGTGCACGGCGTCGGTGGCCATCATCGCCTTGCCGCCGAGCTTGCCGCCGGTGAGCGAGACGCCGGCCTCCTCGCGGATCGAGAAGGTCTCGGTGATCGCGGCGCCGAAGACGAGCTCGCCCGTCGCGATGCCCGAGAGCCAGCCGGCGACCTCGGGCGTGTCGATCCCTCGAAGCGCGATCGGCACGAGCACCGACGAGGACAGGAACGCCGACGGCGCCACCGCGTGGCCGAGCGCCTGCGCGACGAGCGCCGCGTCGAGCAGCGACAGCTCGCTGCCGCCGTGGGCCTCGGGGATCAGGATGCCCGTCACGCCGAGCTCGGCGAGCCCCTTCCAGATGGCGCGGTCGTTCGGGCAGTCCTCTTCGCGAAGCTCGCGCACGCGGGTGATCGGCACCTGGTCGTCGAGCCAGCCGCGCACCGTCTGCTCGAGCAGCTTCTGGTCGTCCGAGAGTCCGAAGTCCATGTCGATTCCTTCCTCGAGCCTGTGCGGGCCGTGTTCGGGTTACGCTCAGGCCTTTGCGGGCTTGGGCTCGCGCGGCATGCCGAGCCCGCGCTCGGAGATGATGTTCTTCTGGATCTGCGCGGTGCCGCCGCCGATGATCAGGCCCAGCGAGAACATCGAGTGCGCCTGCCACCAGCCCCGGTCACGCTCGTACTTGGTGTGGTCGTAGAGCACGCCCAGCTCGCCCATCACGTCGATCGCCAGCGAAGCCATGTCGAAGTTGAGCTGGCAGTTCTGCAGCTTGGTGATCAGCCCGGCGACGCCCGGCGACTCGCCCTTGAGGCTGCAGGTGAGCATCCGCATGCCGTGGTGCTTCATGGTGAGCACGCGGCCCTGCAGGCCCATCAGCCGGTCGCGGTAGACCGGGTTGGCCATCGCGGAGACGCCGTTGACCGTCTCTTTCTGCATCAGCTTCACGAGCCGCAGCAAGGTGGCCTCGCCGTTGGCGTTGAGGCTGTTGCGCTCGTGCTTGAGGGTGGTGTTGGCGATCTTCCAGCCCTCGCCGCGGGTGCCGACGACGTTCTTGCGGGGCACGCGGGCGTCGGTGAAGAAGACCTGGTTGAAGGAGTTCTCGCCGATGCTGCCCGTCATCGTGCGCAGCGGCTGCACCTCGAGGCCCGGCGTGTCCATCGGGACGAGCACGTAGCTGATGCCCGCGTGCTTGGGGGCGTCGGGCTCGGTGCGCACCAGCAGGAACATCATCTCCGAGCGGTCCGCGGTGCTGGTCCAGATCTTCTGGCCGTTGATCACGAAGTCGTCGTCCTCGTCGCGGGCCGCCGTCTGCAGGCTGGCCAGGTCGCTGCCCGACCCGGGCTCGGAGTAGCCCTGGCACCACATCACTTCGCCGCGCATGGTGGGGCCGATCCAGCGCTTCTTCTGCTCCTCGCTGCCGTGCTCGAGCAGCGTCGGCACCAGCATCGACGGGCCCTGGGCGGGAATGCCCCGCAGCACGCCGGCGCGGTTGAACTCCTCGTCCATGATCACCGTCTCGAGCAGGTCGGGCTCGGCCCCGTAGCCGCCGTACTCCTTGGGGATCGTGCGCGCCCAGTAGCCGTGCTCGATCTGCTTCGTCAGCCAGTCGACGAGCGCCTTGCGGCTGCCCTCGCCATCGGAGCTGAGCGGCTGCCGATTCGGCTTGTGCTTGTCGAGGAACTCCCGGACCTCCTTGCGGAAGGCCTCGTAGCGTTCGCCGTACTCGAGATCCATGGGCTCTTGCTCCCTGCTGCTCGATTCGAAAGAAAGGCGGTGGCGGCGCGGTCAGGCGCTCTTGCGCTCGCCGGGCTTCGGCGGGTCGACGGCGCCGCCCGCGAAGCACTGGGCGATCTCCATCCACTGGTGGGCGACGTCGCCGGTCACCGAGAGGCCGGTGTCGGTGTAATGGCGGGTCTGGGTGACGGCGAGACAGAAGTCGAGCGCCGTGCCCTCGACGCGCTCGCTGTCGCTCGGATCGTTCCACTCCCAGATCTCGCCGGAGGGCGCGACGAGTCGCACGTACGGCGGCGGTCCGGGCGGCTCGAGCTGGCGATTCACGAACGTCCAGCCGAAGGTCTTCACGCCGATCGTGGCGATGTGCTTCAGGCGGTCCGTCGGCTCGCGGGTCGCGCCCGCGAGGTCGTAGACCTCCTGGCCGTGGGCCCAGGTCTCCATCAGGCGCGCGGTGGTGAACATGCGCACCCCCATGTCGGGACCGAACCAGGGCAGCCTCCGCTTGGGGTTCGACTCGCCGAGCTGCCTCGCCATGTCGTGGCAGCCCTCGATCCACTCGTCGAGCAGCGCCTTCGGCTCGCGGCCCGCGTAGGTCTCGCGGCCGATCTGCTGGTTGGTCTTGCCGCCGATGATGTTCTTCATCAGATCGTCGCGGTGCTTGGCGAAGACCTCCTCGCCCTCCAGGGCCCGCAGTGACACCTCGTCGAAGAAGTGCAGGTGCGCGACCACGTCCCAGGGCGTCCAGCCCATGAACTGCGTGGGGCGGTTCCAGTCGGCGGGGGCCAGGGTCTGCAGGAACGTGTGCAGCTCGTCGGCCTCGGCGATGAGGTCTTCCGCTTCCTTCAACATGCGGCGCTTCCTTCCATCGATGCGGGCGGTGCCGGTGGCGGTCGTGGCCGCGATCAGTCTTCTTCGGCGGCCGCCCAGGCGGCCGGTCGCTTCTGGAGGAACGCCTTCATGCCCTCGGCGGCCTCGTCGCCGCGGAAGAGCTCGGCGGAGAGCTTCGACGTATACGCGAAGGCCTCCTTCTCCTCCATGCTCGGCACCTCGTAGACGAGGCGCTTGGCGAGGCCGACCGCGTTGGGGCCGCCCTTGCGCAGGTCTGCGAGCACCTCGTCGACGGCGGCGTCGAGCTGATCGCGGGGCACGGCGCGGTTGATCAGGCCGAGCTCGGCGGCGCGCGACGCCTGGAAGCGGTTGCCGCGCATGAAGGCGTCGAGCGCCTCGCCGCGGCGCATCTTCGGCAGGCAGACCACCGAGATGATCGCCGGGATGACGCCGAGGCGGACCTCGGTGAACCCGAACTTCGCGTCCTCGGCGGCGATCGAGATGTCGCACGCCGCAGCGAGTCCGTTGCCGCCGCCCATCACGTGGCCGGCGATCTTGCCGATGATGGGCGTCGGCGACCGCTGGATCATGCCGAAGATGCCGTCGAGGCCGATGGCCGGGCGGCTGGCCTGCCGGGCGCCCGACTGCTCCTTCAGGTTGGCGCCCGCGCAGAAGGTGTTGCCCTCGTTGGTGATCACCACGGCGCGCACGGCGTCGTCGGAGTTGGCCTGCTCGATGGCGTCGTGCAGGCCCGAGAGCAGGCCGGCGCCGAGGGCGTTGCGGTTCTCGACGTCGGCGAGGGTCGCGGTCATCACGCCGCGGTCGATCTCGACGCGGACTTCGCTCATGCGGGGGGCTCTCCTGGTGGGCGGGTGGCGGGTGGGCGGTCCGGGCGGGGTAATATCTATTGTCACAAGTTACCAGGGATGTTACACATGCCGGGACCCGTCCCGCCAGCCCCGTCTGGCCGAACCCCGGCATCCGAGGACCCGACCATGCAGTCGCTCCTGATCGCCCCGACCATCCAGTCGCGCCTCGATACGCGTCAGCCCGAGTACGAGGAGAACCGCGCCGCCATGCTCGCGAAGCTCGAGGAGATCGAGCGCCTCCACGACGAGGCCGAGCAGGGCGGAGGCGCCTACCACCACGAGCGCCTCGCCAAGCGCGGCAAGCTGCCGGTGCGCGAGCGGCTCGCGCTCGCCCTCGACCCCGACAGCCCCTTCCTCGAGATCAGCCCGCTCGCCGGCTACGACTCCGAGTACCCGTCCGGCGGCGGCGCCGTGATGGGCATCGGGATCATCGCCGGCGTCGAGTGCGTGATCTTCGCCAACGATCCGACGGTGCTCGGCGGCGCGCTCACCCCCTACGTGGCGAAGAAGTGGATGCGGGCCCTCGAAATCGCCCGCGACAACCACATCCCCTACGTGAGCTTCGTCGAGTCGGCGGGCGCCGACCTGCGCATGGGCGGCGGCGACGGCGAGAAGAAGAAGGCGCGGCCGCCGCGCACCACGCACTTCGCCGAGACCGGGCGCTTCTTCTACGAGATGATCGAGCTGTCGAAGCTGCGCATCCCGACGGTCTGCGTGGTCTTCGGCTCGTCGACGGCCGGTGGCGCCTACCAGCCCGGCATGTCGGACTACAACATCGTCATCAAGGAGCAGTCGAAGATCTTCCTGGCCGGCCCGCCGCTGGTGAAGATGGCCACCGGCGAGGAGTCGGACGACGAGAGCCTCGGCGGCGCGAACATGCACGCCGAGGTGTCGGGCCTCGGCGAGTACTTCGCCGAGGACGAACGCGACGCCTGCCGGCTCTGCCGCGAGGTCGTCTCGCACCTGAACTGGCGCAAGCCCGGTCCACCGCCGGCGCTGCGGTCCGACGAGCCGGTGCTCGACCCCGAAGAGCTGCTGGGCATCGTGGACCCCGAGCTGCGCAGCCCCGTCGACGTGCGCGACGTGATCGGCCGCGTCGTCGACGGCTCGCGGTTCCAGGAGTTCAAGCCGCGCTACGGGCCGAGCATCGTGTGCGGTTGGGCGTCGGTGCACGGCTACCCGGTGGGCGTGCTCGGCAACAACGGCGTGATCTATCCCGAGTCGGCCGAGAAGGCCGCGCACTTCATCCAGCTCTGCAACCAGATCGACGTGCCGCTGCTCTTCCTGCAGAACCTGACGGGCTTCATCGTGGGGCGCGACTTCGAAACGGCGGGCATGATCAAGAAGGGCTCGCAGATGATCAACGCGGTCACCAACTCGACGGTGCCGCACCTGACGGTGATCTTCGGCGCCTCGTACGGCGCGGGCACCTACGCGATGTCGGGGCGCGCCTTCGACAACCGCTTCACGTTCATCTGGCCGACGGCGAAGATCGCGGTGATGGGCGGCAAGCAGATCGCCGGCGTGATGTCGATCGTCCGCCGCGGCGCCGCCGCGCGCAAGGGCGAGCCCTTCGACGAGGAGGCCGACGAGAAACTGCGCGCCGCCGTCGAGGCGCGCCAGGAGGCGGGCTCGCTGGCCCTCGAGGCCACGGGCGCCATCAGTGACGACGGCCTCATCGACCCGCGCGACACGCGCACCGTTCTGGGCATGTGCCTCTCGGTCGTGCGCAACACGCCGGTCGAGGGCGCCAAGGGATACGGAGTGTTCCGACTGTGAGCTTCTCGACGCTGCTCGTTGCGAACCGGGGTGAGATCGCCCGCCGCGTCATCCGCGGCGCCCAGGCGATGGGGATCCGCTGTGTGGCCGTCTACGTGGAGGACGACGCGAACGCGCCGTTCGTGCGCGACGCCGACGAGGCGGTGCGGCTGTCGGGCACCTACCTCGACGGCAAGGCGATCCTCGACGCGGCGAGCGTCACCGGCGCCGGCGCCATCCATCCGGGCTACGGCTACCTGTCCGAGAACGCCGGCTTCGCGCGCGACGTCGCGGCGGCGGGCATCGCCTGGGTGGGGCCCTCGCCCGAGGCCATCGAGCGCATGGGTGACAAGATCACCGCCAAGGCGCTCGCCGCCGAGTGCGACGTGCCCACGCTGCCGGGCTCGGAGGATCCCGGGGACGCGGCTTCGGTGGGCTTCCCGCTGCTCGTCAAGGCTTCGGCCGGCGGCGGCGGCAAGGGGATGCGCATCGTCGAATCGGCGGCCGACCTCGACGAGTCGGTGGCGGCGGCGCGCCGCGAGGCGGCCAGCGGCTTCGGGGACGACCGCGTCTTCCTCGAGCGCTACGTGTCGCGCGCGCGGCACATCGAGATCCAGATTCTCGGCGACGCCCACGGCAACGTGGTGCACCTCGGCGAGCGCGAGTGCTCGATCCAGCGGCGCCACCAGAAGATCATCGAGGAGTCGCCGTCGCCCCGGGTCGACAGCGCGATGCGCGAGGCGATGGGCGACGCCGCTCTGCGGCTCGCGCGCGCGCTCGGCTACGAGTCGGCGGGCACCGTCGAGTTCCTCGTCGACGACGACAGCGGCGAGTTCTTCTTCCTCGAGGTCAACACCCGGCTGCAGGTCGAGCACCCCGTCACCGAGTGCGTGACGGGCGTCGATCTCGTGCGCGAGCAGCTGCGCGTCGCCGCCGGCGAGCCCCTCGGCTACGGGCAGGAGGCGATCGAGTGGTGCGGCGCCGCCATCGAGGCGCGGCTCTACGCCGAGGACCCCGCGAACGGCTTCCTGCCGGCCATCGGCACCCTGGCCGCCTACGAGGAGGCGGCTGCGCCGCCGGTGCGCTGGGACTCGGGGGTCGAGCAGGGCTCGGTGATCGGCACGCAATTCGATCCGATGCTCGCCAAGGTGATCGCCCACGCGCCGACGCGGGCCGAAGCCGCGGGTCGTCTGGCGCTGGCCCTCGAGCGCTCGCATCTCGGCGGCGTGGTGACCAACCGCGACTTCCTCGCCGCGACGCTGCGCACGCCCGAGTTCCTCGCCGGCGACACCACCACGGACTTCATCGACCGCGTGGCGCCTCCGCGCACCCTCGCGCTGGAAGGCGAGGAACGCGAGCGGCAGGCTCGCGCGGCCGCGCTGTGGGTGCAGGGCGAGAATCGCGCGAACGCCACGGTGTGGCAGGAGATGCCGAGCGGCTGGCGGAGCGGTCGCCTGCCCAACCAGCAGCTGGTGCTCCACCAGGGCGACGAGGTGGTTACGGTGGCGTACCGCCGGCTGCGCGACGGCCGGTTCCGCTTCGCCGACGGCACCCACGCACGCATCCACGAGTGGACGCCCACGGCGATCGACGTCGAGGTCGATGGCCGCCGCATGCACGTCCGCGTCACCCGCGACGACGAGACCCTCATCGTCCACGGCCCGCGAGGCAATCTCACGTTCAGCATCGAGCCCCGATTCACCCTGCCGGGCAGCGGCGAAGGCACCGAAGGCGCGTTCGTCGCCGCGATGCCGGGCAAGGTGATCGACCTGCGCGTGCAGGCGGGCGACCGGGTCGGCGCCGGCGATACGCTGCTCGTCCTCGAGGCCATGAAGATGGAGCACCCCATGCGGGCCACCGAGGACGGCGTGGTCGGCGAGGTGCGCGTGGCCCTCGGCGATCAGGTCGAGGGCGGCACGCTGCTGCTCGTCGTCGAACCCGCCGGCGAAGCATCCCCGAGCGGGGCGTCCGCATAGCGCCCGTCTCGTCATCCCCGAATCAAGGAGCACCCCCCATGGCCGATCCCATCCGCATCGCAAACTGCTCGGGCTTCTTCGGCGACCGCATCTCGGCGGCCCGCGAAATGGTGGAGGGCGGGCCGATCGACGCCCTCACCGGCGACTGGCTGGCCGAGCTCACCATGCTGATCCTGGCGCGAACGCGCGTGAAGCGGCCGAACGGCGCCTACGCGCGCACCTTCGTCACCCAGATGGAGCAGGTGATGGGCACCTGCCTCGACAAGGGCATCAAGGTGGTGTCGAACGCCGGCGGCCTCGACCCGAAGGCCTGCGCGGAGGACATCCACGAGGTGTCGAAGAAGCTGGGCCTCTCGCCCACCATCGCCTACGTGGCCGGCGACGACCTGATGCCGCGCATCGACGAGCTGCTCGAGCAGGATCAGATCCGCCACTTCGAGACCGGCGATCCCATCAAGGAGGCGACCTTCCTCACCGCCAACGCCTATCTCGGCTGCTGGGGGATCGTCGACGCCCTGAACCGCGGCGCCGACATCGTGGTCACCGGCCGCACCACCGACGCCGCGATCGTGTGCGGGCCGGCGGCCTGGCATCACGGCTGGTCGCGCACCGACTGGAACCAGCTGGCCGGCGCCGTCGCGGCCGGGCACGTGATCGAGTGCGGCACGCAGGCGACCGGCGGCAACTACTCGTTCTTCACGGAAGTGCCGGGCATGACGCGCACCGGATTCCCGCTCGCCGAGGTCGCCGAAGACGGCTCGTCGGTGATCACCAAGCACGAGGGCACCGGCGGCGAGGTGTCGATCGGAACCGTGACCTCGCAGCTCTTGTACGAGATCGGCGGCCCCGAGTACTACGGCCCGGACGTGACGACCCGCTTCGACACGATCGAGCTCGAAGAGGTCGGCAAGGACCGCGTGCGCATGCACGGCATCCAGGGCGAGCCGCCGCCCTCGACCCTGAAGGTCTGCATCAACAAGGCCGGTGGCTTCCGCAACAGCATGACGGCGTGCCTGACGGGGCTCGACATCGAGGCCAAGGCGAAGCTCATCGAGGACGCGTTCTGGGTGGCCTGCCCCTACGAGCCCAGCGACTACCAGCAGGTGAGCACGAAGCTGGTGCGCACCGACAAGCCCGATCCGGACAGCAACGACACGGCGGTCGCCCTGCTGCGCATCACCGTCAAGGACCCGGACGAGAAGAAGACCGGACGCGCCTTCTCGAACGCGATGACCGAGCTCGGCCTGTCGACGATCCCCGGCTTCTTCGGTGTCGGGGGCGGCCCGCGCGGTGGCGGACCCTTCGGCGTGTACGTGCCGGCCTGCATCCCCTCCGAGCTGGTCACCCAGGACGTGGTGATCCTCGGCGGCGACACCCACCAGGTGAGCTCGGTGATCCCCGACCTGCCGGTGGACGTGACGCCGGCCCCCGGGCCCACCGCCAAGGCGCCCGGCGGGCCGACCAGTCGGCGGCCCCTCGGTGTCGTCTACGGGGCGCGTTCGGGCGACAAGGGGGGCAACGCGAACCTCGGCATGTTCGCCCGCAACGACGAGGCGTGGGCGTGGCTCGACGAATTCCTCACCGTCGAGCGCCTGCGCGAGCTGTTGCCCGAGGTCGCCGAGATGCCCGTCGACCGTTACCGGCTGCCTTCGATCCGCTCGCTCAACTTCGTGATCCACGGTCTGCTCGAAGAGGGCGTGGCCGCGTCGACCCGGCAGGACGGTCAGGCCAAGAGCCTCGGCGAGTGGCTGCGCGCACGGGAGGTCGACATGCCCGAGGCGCTCTCGTCGTGAGCGCGACGCCCGCCGGCACGCGCAAGCGCATGCGCCTGGCGGGCGTGCGCGCCCCCAAGCCGCTGCTCGATCCCGAGACCGAGCGCAGGCTGAGCGCGCGTCAGCTCGAGATCCTCGACGACCTGCAGGACGAGGTGCGGAGCGAAGAGTTCGCGCGTCTCACCATGGCGGAGATCGCCGCGCGCATGGGCTGCTCGCTGCGCACCCTCTACGGCATCTCGCCGAGCAAGGAAGAGCTGATCCTCACGATCGTCGACCGCCGGCTGCGGCGCATCGGCCGCAAGGCCATCGAGGCGCTCGACGAGTCGATGTCGCCGCTGGCCGCGCTGCGCGCCTACCTGCGTGCGGCCCACGTGGCGGTGCAGCCCGAGTCCGTGGCCTTCTCGAGCTCGCTCGCTCATCTGCCCGGCGCGGGAAGGCTGCTCGACAGCCACGCCGACTACGTGGTGGCGGTGACGCGCAGCCTGCTCGATCGCGCCCTGGCGGCGGGGGAGATCGTCGACATCGACACGGCGGCCGTCGCCCACGTGCTCGGCGGCCTCGGTCGCGAGTTCAGCCGCCCGGACCTGGCGGAGATCGCCACCCGCTCGCCGAAGCAGACCGCGGACGACATCGCGGACGTGATCCTCCGCGGTCTGGCGGCAGGGGACGCCTGAGCGCCCCGCCCGCTACGCGGGCCGCGGCAGCTCGAACTGCGCGAAGGGCTCGAGGCTCGCGATCGCCTCGATGGGCTGGTCGGACGTCCAGCGGAACATCCGCACGCTGACCGCGTCGGGTGTCACGTCGAGCAGCGTGAAGCCGTTCTCCTCGATCGGCTCGATCCACTCCTCGGCCTCGACGAGCAGCGAGGGGCGCGCGCGCTGGCCACGGAACTGCGACGGCCAGCCGAGGCCGCGGGTGCCCGGTGTGCCGGTCAGCAGCGCGACGATCGGATTCGCCGAGAGATCGAGGCCGTCGCTGCCCAGCATGCGACCTGCGCCGGTGCTGTGCAGATCGCCCATCAAGAAGAGCGGCGTGCGGTCGCGGCGCGCGGAGGCGGCCGCGACCAGGCGCTGGTGCTGGGCGAGCCAGCCCTTCGGCCACCAGGGCTTCTCGATGTCGATCGACAGACGACCGTCGTCGTCCTGGATGTCCGGGTACCACTCGCCCCACTTGCCCGCCGTCCAGAGCACGGGCGTGGACGGCACCTGCGCGACGTGCAGCGCGTCGCTGGTCGTGACCCGCTCGCGGACCCAGCGCTCGGCGGCGGGCGGCACGAACCACGACGCGCGTGCAGCGGTGGCCAGGTCCTTCGCGTTGGCGAGATCGCGCCGGCAGTCGTAGAGCAGGCCCTCGAAGAGCCGCCCGTAGCGGAGCTCGCCGAAGCTCTCGCACACGCCCGAGGGCGAGACGAGCGGCGGCGGAACCCGCCGTGATGCCAGCAGCTCGGGGTAGTAGAGCGACTGCGTGACGCGGGCCGCCTCGCGCATGAACGCGTCGGCGGGAAACGTGCGCCGCTCGTCGGTGGCCTCGTCGTTCTCCGTGTAGTCGTGGTCGTCCTGCAGGAAGAAGACGGGCACCGAGCGGAAGAGTGTTCCGTACAGCCCTGCGATCTGCGGCCCGAAGGCCTTCTCGAGCACCACCTCGTTGCGGGTGCCGAGGATCGCTGCTTCGCGATCGAAGTAGCCCGCGTGCCACCACGCCTGCGGGAGGCGGCCCATCGCGAAGGTCTTCGAGCTGTGGAGGTCCCAGTAGACGTGATCGCCGTTCGCGAGCACTGCGTCCGGGGCGAACGAAAGCCCGCGCGCGAGCAGCCGCTGTCGGATGGGCAGCGGTTGGAAGACGGGCCCCCTGGTCGGGTGCACGATGATGTCCGGGCCCCCGGCACACGTGTACGCGAGCAGTCGGAAGCGCTCGGGCAGGGCGTCGGGCGCGGGGAAGGTGCGAAGCGGCCAGGGGTCGCAGAGCGGTGCGCCGGCCGCGTCGACGAGCTCGAGGGTGTGCGCGGTGTCGGGGGCGAGTCCGGCCACGTCGAACGAAAAGAAGCGGCCCCTGCTGTCCCGCCGCACGCCGGTCACCGCGCGACCCGAGACACGCAGAAGCGGCGGGTCTTCGAGGGGCTCGTGGAACGATGCCTTCACGAGCAGGCGGTCGTGGCTCGCCGTCGGCAGGAGGTGCGCGACGCGCCCCGCCCGCCAGTCGGTCGGTTCGACGTAGGGCTCGACGTGCTCCGCGCAGCCCCCGAGCGGTCCGCCGAGCGCCAACGAGCCGACCGCGCTCGCAGCCCCCGACAGGAAGCCACGTCGCGAGATGCCGCCTTCGTTCGTGCTGCGCGAGCCCATCGTGCGAGGGTCGCCCATCGCCCTGCCCGGCGCATGGCCGCGCCACGGTCCGCTTACGTGTGCGCGGCCGCGCTGTCGCGCGGGCGGCCCGGCGGCGCGCGCAGGCCGCGATCGACCGCGATGCTCTTGATCAGCGCGAAGACCCCGGTTCCGGATCGCAGCCCGAGCGCGTCCACCGACTCGCGGGTGATGCGCGCGTGCAGCTCAGCGCCGCCGATGTCCACCATCACGTCCGCGTACGCGGAGTCGGCCACGGCGCGGATCCGCGTCACGCGTCCCCGCAGCACGTTGCGGATGCTCACCGACTCGGGCCGCACGGTCGCGAGCGCGACGTCGCGCGCGCGCAGGCGCAGGCGCATCCTGTCGCCGGCTGCGAGGTCGGTCTCGGGCATCACGAGCCGCTGACCGAGCACGTCGAGCTGCGTGAGGTGGTAGCGGTCGTCGTGTCCGACGACGCTCGCCTCGACGAGGCTGCCCGCCTCGAAGGCGTCGGACGCCGAGGCGAGGTCGAGCCGCCCGAGCACGTCGCCCACGGCGCCGTGCATCGACACGCGGCCTTCCGACAGCACCACCATGCGGTCGGCGAGCTGCGCGACCTCGTCGACCGAATGCGTGACGTAGAGGATCGGCACGCCGAAGACCGTCGGCAGGCGCGCGATCGTGGCCAGCACCTCGCCCCGGCGCGCGGCGTCGAGCGCCGCGAGGGGCTCGTCCATCAGCAGGAGCCGGGGTCTTGCGAGCAGCGTGCGGCCGATCGCGACGCGCTGTCGCTCGCCGCCCGAGAGCGAGCCCGGTCGGCGTGCGAGCAACGGGGCGAGATCGAGCGCGTCGATCACGCCGTCGAGATCGATCGCCCCCGGCCCGTCGTGGGCTCGCCGCGCAGCGAAGCGCAGGTTGCCCAGCACGCTGCGGTGCGGGAACAGACGCGCGTCCTGGAAGACGAGTCCGACGCCGCGGCGATGCGCGGGAACGAAGCGCCGCCCGTCGCCCTGCCACACCTCGTTGGCGAGCGAAATGCGGGCATGGGCCGAGCGCTCGAGCCCGGCGATCACGCGCAGCAGCGTGGTCTTCCCGCAGCCGCTCGGCCCGAACAAAGCGGTCACGCCATCGAGCGGGAAGTCGTGCCGCACGTCGAGCGAGAAGCCCGGGCCGCGCCGGTCCGCCACGAAGTCGATGCGCGCCTCGACGGAGAGCATCGCGCGCTCAGCCCGTCCGCAGCGGCAGGCTGCGGTTCACGCCGTACACGAGCAGCAGCACCACGAAAGAGAAGGCCAGCAGCCCGATCGACAGCACGTGGGCGCTCGCGTAGTCGATGGTCTCGACGTGCTCGTAGATGGCGATCGAGAGCACCCGGGTGCGGCCCGGAATGTTGCCGCCCACCATCAGCACGACGCCGAACTCGCCCAAAGTGTGGGCAAAGCTCAACACCGTTGCGGTGAGATACCCCCGGATAGCCATCGGCGAGGCCACCGTGAGAAAGGCGTCGAGCGGTGAGGCGCGCAGGGTGGCGGCGGCCTCGAGGGGATCGCGGCCGATGGCGTCGAAGGTGGCCTGCAGGGGCTGCACGGCGAAGGGCAGCGAGTAGAGGACCGAGGCCACCACCAGCCCCGAGAACGAGAACACGAGCGATCCGCCGGTGGCGCTCTGCCAGAGTCCGCCGAGCGTCGAAGCGGGGCTCAGGAAGACGAGCAGATAGAAGCCGAGCACCGTCGGCGGCAGCACGAGCGGCAGCGCGGTCAGCGCCTCGACGAACGGCCGCGCGCGCGAGCGCGTGTGCGCGAGCCACCAGGCGATCGGCGTGCCGAGTGCGAGCAGCACGACGGTGGTGATCGCCGCCAGTCGCAGCGTGAGCCAGACGGGTCCGAGGTCGGTGCCGGTCATCCTACTCGACCACCTCGTAGCCGAAGCGGCGAATCGTCGCGCGCGACTCGTCGCTCTGCAGATGCTCGAGGAACGCGCGGGCCGTCTCGTCACTTGCACCCGCGTCGAGCAGGATGGCCTGCTGGACGATCGGGTCGTGAAGCTCGGCGGGCACGTCCCAACGCGATCCGCCCGGCCGACCATCCGCTGCGGCGAGCTGCGAGCGCGCCACCAAGCCGAGCTCGGCCGCGCCGGCGGCCACCAGCGAGTGCGCCTGCCCGACGTTCTGCCCGAGCACGAGCTTCGGCCGGATCGTCTCCCAGAGTCCGAGCCGCTCGAGGGTCGTGCGCGCGGCGGCGCCGTAGGGAGCGAGGTCGGGGTTCGCGATGGCGACGTGCCTGAGCGCGGCGTCGCGCAGCGCTGCAGGGCCGTCTCCGTCGATTCGTTCGGCACTCGCGCTCCACACCACGAGGCGTCCGATCGCGTAGGTGAACCGCGTGCCGGCGACACCGCGGCCTTCGTCCTCGAGGCGCGCGGTCGTGCGCGCATCGGCGGAGAGCAGCGCGGCGAACGGTGCACCCTGGGTGATCTGTGCGTGCAGCTTGCCCGTCGAACCGCTCGCAAGCGTCACGTGGCGGCCGGTGCGCGCCTCGAAGTGTTCGGCGATCGCTTCGGCGGCGTCGCTGAAGTTCGTCGCGACCGCGATCAGGGTGTCGGCGCTTTGCGCCGCCGCCGGCGAAAACACTAGAAAGAGCAGGGCGATGGGAAATGCGAACTTGTTCGCTTTCCGAGGTGCCCACGAAATTGGTTCTGGCCTGGGGGCGGGGGCCTGGTGGGATCCTCCGGGTCGCGAAACGGGCGCTCGGTCGAGGGGAGATCCCGGGGCCGACTCTCGGGCCGTCGGCACCATTATCGTGGGCACGTCCTTCGTCTTCCTCACGCGAGCGCCGTGCCGACCGGCGCGAGGTCGTAGCCGCCGACGCTCGCCAGTGTGCGGCGGAAGTCGGCGCCGGTGAGCAGGTCGAGGCAGCGCGCAATGGACGGCTCGCGGGCGTGTTCGGCGCGCACCCACAGCTCTACCTCATGGGTCTCGAGAGGGTGGAAGTCGGCGCCGACCGCCCGCGCGGCCGGCTCGATGGTGACCGCCGGCAGACCCGACACCACTGCCCGTCGACTGGCGGCGAGGTGTCCGCCGACGCGTGGACCCTCGAGCTGGCTGCGCTCGCCGGACCGCGCCCGCTCGAAGGCCTGCTGGGCGGCGGCTGCCGGCTCGCGTTGGATCACCGCGGTGGCGCCTGCCAGCGCATCGCGCCACCACTCGCTCGGCGCTCCCGCCGGCGCCGCGAGTCCGACGCGCCAACGCGCGAGGCCGAAGCGGGCGACCGGGGTGTCGCCGTGGGCGGGTGGCTCGCCGGCCGGGTAGTGGACCGCGGCCGCGTGCAGTCGCCCCGCCGCCAGCGCGCGCAGTGCGGCGACGGTCGTGGAGGCGACCGCCATCGCGCGTACGCCGCTGTCGCGCAGCAGCCGTTCGAGCAGTGTCAGCGAAGGCTCGCAGCCGGCGACCACCAGACCTGGCTCGCTGCGGCCGGCGAGGGGGGTCCCACTTGCGTCACCCACCCAGTCGACGTTCTGCCAGCCCGACTCGTCGTGGCGCGCCGCGGTGGTGACCGGCTGCTCGCCCACGAAGGCCAGCCGCAGCGGCGCTCCCGCGGCCGCCGGCTCGCCGCTCAGCGCGTCGACCGCAGCGATCGCGGCCGGCGCGAAGAGCTCTTCGGCCGAAACGCCGAGCACCCGCGCGAGCGCCACCGCGGCGTCGACCCGCGGCAGATGCCGCCCCGCTTCCACGGCCGAGACGAGCGCCCGGCTCACCTTCGCCGCCGCGGCGAGCTCGGCCTGGGTGAGACCGGCGCCGCGCCGGAGGGCGCGCAGCGGCGTTTCGGGCTGGGTCTTGGGCCGGGTCGCGGTCGGCATGACAGGATTCTATCACTAGAGATAGTATTATGTCATCCGTCCAAGGTCGCCGGGCTCGGCGGGGCGGCCGGGGAGCCGGGGGCGCCGTCAGCCCGGTTGAAGGGGCTGCTCGGGAACGCACTGTTGGCGGGAGCGCCGTTCGGCTACACGAGAGAGCGACGCGGGGCGGTGCAGGGCGCTCTTGCCAGACGACGCGCCGACCGAGGGAGTGAAAGATGGCCGATCTCGTCCACGCCCTGGCCCGGCTCGGCGGCCCGGCGCTGTCGCGGTGCCGCATTCCCTCCGATCTCGAGTCGGTGACCGACCGCGGTCGCGAAGACGACGCGCGCGACGCCGGGACGACCCCGGACGCCGTCGAGGCGTTGTGGGAGCGGGTGCTCGCCCTGTATCGCGCCGGCGTGCATCCGGGCATCCAGATCTGCGTGCGTCGGCACGGCGCCGTCGCGCTGAATCGGGCGGTCGGCCACGCCCGCGGCAACGCGCCGGACGATCCCGCGGATGCGATCCGGGTGCCGATGACGGTGGGCACGCCCGTCAACGTGTTTTCGGCCGCCAAGGCGGTGACCGCCCTGGTGATCCACAAGCTCGACGAGCAGCGCGTCATCCATCTCGACGACCGGGTGTGCGACTACGTGCCCGGCTTCGCGCGCTACGGCAAGGAGCGGATGACGATCCGCCACCTGGTGTCCCACAAGGCCGGCATCCCCAACCTGCCCGCGGAGGCGATGGACCTCGACCTGCTCGGCCACCCCGAGCGCGTGCTCGAGATCATGTGCGACATGAAGCCGCGCTCGCGGCCCGGCAGGCTGCTCGCCTACCACGCGGTCTCGGGCGGATTCGTGCTGGCCGAGGTGGTGCGGCACGCCACCGGCCGGTCGATTCGCGAGGTGCTGGCGAGCGAGTTTCGCGAGCCCCTCGGCCTCGATTGGCTCCACTACGGGGTCGAGCCGTCCGACGTCGACCGGGTTGCCCGCAACGCAATGACCGGGCCACCGCTGGTGGCGCCGATCTCCACGATGCTGCGCGGGGCGCTCGGCGTCGACCTCGCCGAGGCGGTCGAGCTTTCGAACGATCCGCGATTTCTGACCGGCATCATTCCGTCCGCCAACGTCGTGACGACCGCACAGGACATGGCGACCCTCTACCAGTGCCTGCTCGACGGCGGCGCCCTCGGCGACGTGCGGGTCCTCGAGCCGCGCACCGTCCATCACGCCGTCGACGAGCAGACGGCGTTCGAGATCGATCTGACTCTGATGATGCCCATCGCGTACAGCCTGGGGTTCATGCTGGGCAACCGGTACCTGAGCCTCTACGGCTGGAACCACCCCGAGGCCTTCGGACATCTCGGCCTGTCCAATGTCTTCTGCTGGGCCGACCCCGAGCGCGACCTGGCGGTGTCCATCCTGACGACCGGGAAGCCGATCGTCAGCCTGCACGTGCTGCGCATGGTGCAGATGCACTCGGCGTTGCACGACACCTTCGGTCCCATCGAGCGGAGTTCGCGGGGCTCGCGTCGGGGCGCCGGGGCCGCGGCGCGCGCCGCGGGCTGACCTGGCCGCGCGGCGTCCTGTGACCCGCCCACGTCGGGTGATCGGCCGAGCGATCGCCAATCAGGTACCCGGCCCGGATCGGGCGTTCGGTCGACGGAACCCGCACTCGCGGGGGCGTCCCACAAGGTCGCCGGCCGGTCTGCCGATCCGGCGGGGTACGATGTTCGGCAAGCACCTCGTCGAAAAAGGCCTGATCACCGAGCAGCAGCTGATGGACGCGGTCGATCGGCAGCAGCAGCTGCGTCCGATGCTCGGCCGGCTCGCTTTCGAGATGGGGATCATGGATCTCGACCAGGTCATGGACGTCCTCCAGGCGCAGCGGGACAGCAAGCTGCGATTCGCCTCGCTCGCCGTCGAGCTGGGCCACCTCAGCCCCGAACAGCGCGAGGTACTGCTCGAGGCCCAGCAGAGCGCCAGCCTCCCGCTCGGTCAGGTGCTGGTCGAGATGGGGGTGCTGAACGTGGTCGTGGCCGCCAAGGAACTCGACGAGCTCAACGAGGCGCGGGACCGCTGAGTCGGCCACGGCGGGCGCCACGGCCTCGGCCGATCGGCGCTGCGCTAACGTCCCGCCGGGATCACCCGGCACGGACGGCCCGCATGAAGCTGCTTCCTTCCCAGCTCGCCCTGATGCTCGGCGAGCGCGAGACCCGCGCCAATCTGCGTTCGCTGCTCCAGTACATCGGCGTGCTGGCGGCGACGATCACGGTCTTCTCGCTGGTGTTCCACGCCATCATGGTCTGGGAGGGGCAGCAGCACTCCTGGCTGACCGGCTTCTACTGGACGCTCACCGTGATGAGCACGCTCGGATTCGGCGACATCACGTTCCACAGCGACCTGGGCCGGGCCTTCAGCATCCTGGTGTTGATCTCGGGCATCATCATGCTGCTGATCGTGCTGCCGTTCGCGTTCATCCGCTTCTTCTACGCGCCGTGGCTCGAGGCCCAGATGCGGCTGCGCGCGCCGCGCCAGGTGCCGGAGGGCACGCGGGGCCACGTGATCGTGTGCCGCAACGACAGCATCGCGGTCGGACTGATCCGCCGGCTCGAGGAGGGCGGGACGCCCTACTTCTCGATCGAGAGTGATCCGGCCGCCGCCGCCAACCTGCACGCCGAAGGCATGTCGGTGATCGCGGGCGAGGTGGCCGACAGCGCCACCTACGAGGCGATGCGGGCCCGCGACGCCGCGCTCGTCTTCGCGAACCTCGGCGACGCGGCCAACACGAACATCACGCTCAGCGTGCGCGAGGTGGCGCCGGACGTGCCGATCGCCGCCGTCGCGGACGAGACCTCGTCGGTGGACGTGCTCAGGCTGAGCGGTGTCACGCAGGTGCTGCCCCTCAAGCAGCAGCTCGGCGAGCACCTCGCGAGCCGCGTGGCCGTCGGCACGCCGAAGGCCCACCGCATCGGCCGCTACCAGGACCTGGTGATCGCCGAGTTCCCGATCGAGAACACGTCGCTGCGGGGCCGCACGATTCGCGACACGCGGCTTCGCGAGCTGACGGGTCTGAGCATCGTGGCCGTCTGGGAGCGCGGCGTGCTGATGCCCGCCGGTCCCGACACCATGCTCTCCGACCACAGCGTGCCGGTGATCGTCGGCACCGAGGAACAGCTGACCGAGCTCGATGCTCTGTTCGTCATCTATCAGCCGAACGAGAACCCCGTGCTGATCATCGGTGGCGGCAAGGTCGGCAAGGCGGCCGCCCGGGCACTGTCCGAGCGCGACGTGCGCGCGACGATCGTCGACCGCGACGACTCGAACGAGGCCGAGCTCGCGGCGTGCTGCGAGCGCGTCGTCATCGGCGACGCCGCCGAGCTCGCGGTGGTCACGCAGGCCGGCCTCGCCGAAGCGCCCTCGGTGGTGCTCACCACCAACGACGACGCCACCAATATCTTCCTCGCGCTCTACTGCCGGCGCCTCAACCCCGAGTGCCGCATCGTGAGCCGCATCAACGACGAGTGGAACCTCGAGGCGATCCACCGCGCCGGCGTCGACTTCGCGCTGAGCCACGGTTCGGTGGCCGCCAAGTCGGTGCTGTCCATCCTGCAGGGCAGCGACCTCGTGCTCTTCGGCGAGGGCGCCGACCTCTTCGTCGAGCCGGTGCCCGCTGCGATCGCCGGCAAGACCCTCGCCGAGAGCGGCATCGGGGCCCGCACCGGGCTGAACGTGATCGCCGTCAACTCGGGCGGTGAGTCGGTCACGAACCCCACCGCCGACACCGAGCTCGCCGCAGGCGCCGAGATCGTGATGCTGGGCACGCTGGCGCAGCATCAGGTCTTTGCCGAGCAGTTCGGCTGAGGGGTTCGATCGGATCGCTCCTCGAAGCGCCCCCGGCCCGCCCGCTGGCAGGTAGAAGGTATGAAGAAAGGAAGAAAGGGACCGAGTGACTGCGTTTCCCCGGGACGAAATGGAAGAGATGGTGGCTCGCTGGGTGGCGGCGAACGACGAGGCCGGCCGCACCGGCGACTGGTCGAAGATGTCCGAGTTCTACACCGAGGACGCGATCTACAGCTGGAACACCGGGCCGAAGTGGGAGTTCGTCGCCCGCGGCCGGCAGGAGATCCACGATTGGGTGTTCGGCACCGAGATGAGCGGTCTCGAGAACTGGACGTACCCGTACGTGCGCACGCTGATCGACGACCGGAAGGGAGAGTTCATCGGCATCTGGCGGCAGGTCGCACCGGTGGAAGATCCCGACGGCGTCCCCTACGAGATCCACGGCACCGGCGGCTCGTGGTTCCGCTATGCGGGCGACTTCCAGTGGTGCTGGCAGCGTGACTTCTTCGACCACGCGAACGCCGGCGCCGTGTTCGGCGCGATGGCGCAGAACGGTCAGCTCAGCGAGCGCATGCTCGAACGCATGAAGCAGGGCTCGAAGATGCCCGGCTGGACGCGCCGCAGCGAGTTCGACTGGTTCACGACCCTGGCCGACCCCGAGGCGTAGGCGCCGCCTCGTTCCCACTGGCATCATCGTGTCGGATCGTGTGCTCGAGAGCATGGGGGCCGTCGTCACCGGCGGCAGCCGCGGCATCGGCCGGGCCATCGCGCTGGCGTTGGCGGCCGCGGGCGCCGGCGTCGTGGTGAACGGGCGCGTCGACGAGGCGGTCGACGAGGTCGTCGGCGCCATCAGGCGCGCGGGCGGGCGCGCCGAGCCCGGCGTCGGCTCGGTGTCCGACTTCGAGGTCGCGGGCGGGCTCGTCGACAGGTGTGTGGAGCGCTTCGGCGCGATCGACGTGCTCGTCAACGCCGCGGGCATCGCCGAGCCCGAGGGAAGCTCGATCCTCGACCTTGCGCCCGAGGACTGGCGGGCGCTGATCGACGTCCACCTGACCGGCAGCTTCCATACGTGCCGCCACGCGGCGCCCCGCATGGTGGCGCGTCGACGCGGATCGATCGTCAACCTCAGCTCGCACGCTCATACGGGCCGCTACGGCGGCACCGGTTACGCGGCCGGGAAGGGCGGGGTGAACAGCCTCACGTTCGCGATCGCCGCCGAGCTGCGCGAGCACGACGTGCGGGTCAACGCGGTGTGTCCCGGCGCCCGCACGCGCTTGAGCAGCGGCGCCGACTACGAGCGGCACATCGAGCAGCTGCACGCGCGCGGTCTGCTCGACGACGTCGCCCGGCAGGCGTCGCTCGCTCCGCCGGACGCGGTCCACGTCGGCCCGATGGCCGTCTTCCTCGCGAGCGATCTGGCGCAGGGCATCAGCGGGCGGCTCTTCACGGCCCGCGGCGGCTACGTGGGCGTGCACGCTGCGCCGAGCGAATCGCTGTTGGCCTACCGTGACGAGGCCGAAGGTCCGTGGCCGGTCGCGTCGCTGGCCGAGCGCGTGCGCGCCGGGCTCGGGTTGGCGCCCGGCGCCGAGGCGGATCGTCAGACGGAGCCGGAGGAGCAGGCATGAACGTACTCGTCGTCGGAGGGGCGGGCGCCAGCGGGCCGGCGATCGTGCGCGAGCTGCTCGCCCGGGGCTGCGCGGTGACCCTGCTCAATCGGGGCGTCCACGAGCCCGACGTGCCGGACACGGTGGAGCGCTTGCGGGCCGACCCCTTCGCGCTCGACTCCCTGCAGGCGGCGCTCGACGGCCGACGCTTCGACGTCGTGATCGCCATGTACGGCGTGCTTCGCCACGTGGCGACGGCCTGCATGGGCCGCACCGAGCGCCTGATATCGGTGGGCGGCCTGGCGCCGATCTACAAGGGCTGGGGTGAGATGACGTCCATCAACCCCTGGGAAACCACGCAACCGACGCCGCTCCTCCTCGAAGAGGACCACCCGCTCTCCACCGAGGAGGGCGTCGACCGCTTCGCGGGCGCCGTGCGCAAGGCCGAGCGCTTCGTCCTGCAGGCGCACGCGGACGGCCACTACGCGGCCACCCACTTCCGCTATCCGCTCGTCTACGGCCCGGCCAACATCTGCCCCGCCGAGTGGGGGATCGTGCGGCGGGTGCGCGACGGCCGGCGCCGGCTCATCCTGCCGGGAGGTGGCCTCGCCATCGTGGCGCGCGGTTTCGCGGACAACATGGCGCACGCGCTGATCCTCGCGATGGAGCAGCCCGGGGCCTCGGCCGGGCAGGTCTACAACATCTGCGACGCACGCGTGCAGTACAACCACGAATGGGTCGACACTCTCTGCGCCATCACGGGCCACGAGTTCGAGCGGGTCGCCGTTCCCTTCGATTGGTTGCCGCCCGGGTTCCGCGCGGCGCCCCCGCAGCTGCTGTATCGCCACCACTGGTCGCCGAGCATCGAGAAGGCGATGCGCGAGCTCGGCTATCGCGACGTCGTCGGCGTCGAGGAGGCGCTCGAGCGCACCGTGAAGTGGTACACCGATCATCCGCTCGCCCCCGGCGCCGAGGAAGAGCAGAACCTGGGCGATCCCTTCGACTACGCGTACGAGGACGCCGTCATCGAGGCGTGGGAGCGCGCGTCGTCGGCGTTTCGCGGTGAGATCGAGGGGCTGCCGCACGCGGAGGTCGTGTGGCGGCACCCGTACCAGAAGCCGGCGGGCGACGGGGCCGCGAAGGGCTGAGTGCAGCATGAACAGTGGATCGAGGATTGTGCCTGGCATGATTTCTGCTTGAGCTCGGTTCATGGCAAGAAAACGATCGGGACGCACACGCTTCTTCTGCCCCAACCCGGACTGTGATTCCAGAGCCGACCCGGCCACCTGGCGCTTTCGCAAGAAGGGCTTCTTCTCGCGGACCCACCACCCCCACAAGGTCC
>CAZETS010000039.1:20977-56724 GCA_964515335.1 uncultured Spirochaetaceae bacterium | reverse complement strand
ACTGTGTGTTCCGGGTGTGGCGCAACTGGGTGAAGCGGACCGCGGAGCGGGGCCGGCGCGAGACCCCGGCGATGCGGCTCGGGGTGACGAAACGGGCGCTCGGCTGGGGGGAGGTGCTGGGGCGGAGGCTGTTCGTGACGCGGTGGCGGTTGCCGGCCCCGCTGGATCGTTACTACTGGGGGCGGGAGCCGACCCGGCAGATCCCGAACGCGAGGGCACACGGGCTGCGGTACGCCTACTAGGGGCGGGGGAGCGGCGGCGAAGAGAGGCCGCGGGGCTCGCTCTGCCAGGTGAGTGGCACGATTCTCGTGGGCACGTCCAAAGGCACAGCCCGGAAGGCAATCGCCTTCCGGGCCCCGATGGTCGATCGGCCGCCGCGCCGCGTTACGTCGGCGCGATGCTACGGCTCGAGGATCGGGTGCAGGCGCTGGGCCGGCTGGGTCTCGCGCAGCTTCTTCAGCGCGCGGGCCTCGAGCTGGCGCACCCGCTCGCGGGACAGCCCGAGCGACTGCCCGATCTGCTCGAGGGTGTGCTCCTCCTCGCCGGCCAGGCCGTAGCGCAGGCGCAGGATGAGCTGCTCGCGCGGCGTCAGCGTCCCGATCAGCGTGCCCACGCCGGACCGCATGCGGTCGTCGTCGATGCCGCCGTCGGGCTGCTCGGCCATCTGATCCGGCACGAAGTCCTCGAGCCGCTTCTCGGTGCCCGCCACGTTCGACTCGAGCGAGATGGCCTCGCGCGACAGGCGGTCGAGGGACTCGAGTGCGTCGGTGTCGGTGCCGAGCGCCGGAGCCAGCTCGGCGGGCGTCGGATCGCGGCCGAGCTTGCCGGTCAGCTCCGCCCGCACGCGCTGGCTGCGCTGCAGCCGGTCGTGTACGTGCGAGGGCAGCCGGATGGTGCGCGAGTGGTTCTGGATGGCGCGCACCAGCGCCTGCCGGATCCACCACACCGCATACGTCGAGAACTTGAAGCCGCGCCGGTGATCGAACTTCTCGACCGCGCGGATCAGGCCCAGGTTGCCCTCCTGGATCAGGTCGGGGAACGACAGGCCGAGGTTCCGGTAGTCCTTCGCGATGGCGACGACGAGCTTGAGGTTGTGCTCGATGAAGCGGTTCTTCACCGACGTCATGCGATCGTGCGCGTCCTCGACGTCGTTGACGAGGCCGAGCATGCGCTTCTTCGTGACGCCCACTTCGGACTCGAGCTCGGCCAGGCGCTTCGTCCGCTTGCGGGTGCGCCGCATGTCGGCCGCGTAATCGAGCGACTTCTCGCGCAGCTCCACGAGGACGGCCAGCGACAGCTGGGCGCCGTGCATCTCTTTGGCGATCTTGACGTCGAGCTTCTCGAGCGTCGGCGTGTAGCTCTCGCCGGCCTTTTCGAATCGCTTGACACGCTCATCGAGGTGCGTGCGCAGCTTCTTGACGGCGCGCTCGACGCGCGCGGCGATCTCGCCGGTCTCCTCGTCGCCCGCGGACTCGGAGAGCTTGGCGCCCGTGTGCGAGAGCGCACGCAGCGCGTCCCAGCGATTGACGACGTGGTGCGCCGAGGAGGGGATCGAGTAGAGGGCGTCGCGCAGGCTCGCCGTGGCGGCCTCGAGATCCTTCGCGAGGTAGACCTCCTCCTCGCGCTTCAGGGTCCGCGTGCCGCCGATCTCCTGGAAGTACGACTCCAGCGGCCGCCGCTCGCGGCCCGGATCGAGTTCTTCGGCGGCCACCACGGGAGTGGCTCCCATTGCGGCGCTGGCGTTCTTCTGCGTAGTTCCCGCAGAGGTAGCGGCCTTCGTCTGGTTCTCGGCTGTCGTCACTGACCTTCCTCTCGGCCTCCCGGTGCAACTCCAGATATACTCGGATGCCGCCCGGGGGGGGCCGGTTTCACATTCGTTGCGAGACGAAGGAGTTGGACCACCTTCGTTCGTGTTTCGTTCCTCGACTCCGACGCTGTCTGAACGCGACCGTCGCGCCCGTTCACCGGGTGCCACGCTGCAGTGTCCGCCGTCCGTGACGCTCGTGCGGCGACCACGCGGAGTCGGCTTCGCTCCGGAGACGCGGACCCGCGAACGGGGCGGTCGCGACCCGGGTGGCTGAGCCGTGCACGGTCGCTCGGCCCACCGAGCGCACGCATCGAGACACGTGCGAGCGGGAGGACGTTGCGAGGCAGGGGGCGATGGCCGGAATATTGAGTGTTGGCTTGCACTTTGGCCAGCACTTTCCGAAAAAAAGCAGCCTCCTCTCGAGCCGCGGCCCCGGCGGGGCCGGCATCTGATGCTGATTCCCTGCGTCGAGGGGTCGGATCCAGTTGGGTATCGACCCCTGCTTTGCCTAGCTCCAGCATATTGTATTTGAATAACCACACTTTGCGTCGAGAGAAGTCACGGAAGTTCCGGCGGCAGTGCCCGGCCGTGAAACCTCTCATCATCTGCGTGGCGCGGCAGCGCCGATTGTGACGCAGCCCGTCGGCGAATCGCCCGAATCCCTCCGGGGAATCGGGTCGGATACGCACTGGGCCTCTGATGCCGGCAACGCCCGTCGGGTCTCACACGCTCGCCCGGGTCGCGCGATCGCGTTCGCAATCCCGGCGGGGCTCAGAAGCTCCAGAGGCGCGGGATCACGACCATCGCCACGGCCATGCACAGGGCGTTCAGGGGCAGCCCCACCCGGATGAAGTCGTTGAACCGGTAGCCGCCGGCGCCATAGACGATCAGGTGGGTCTGATAGGCGACCGGCGAGGCGAAGCAGCACGTGCAGGCGATCGCGACGGCGATCACGAACGGTCTCGGGTCGGCGCCCACCTGCGTGGCCGTGGCGACGGCGATGGGGAACATCATCGCCACCGCGGCGCTGTGCTGCAGGAACTCGGCGAGCAGCACGCACATCAGGTAGATGACGAGCAGCGCGCCGAACGGGCCGATGTCGCGCAGCAGGGTCACCAGCAGCTCGGCGACGGCTGTGGCCGCACCGGTCTTCTGCATCGCGCTCGCGATGCCGAGCCCGCAGGCGATCACGATCAGCACGCTCCACTGCACGCTCTGCCGTGCCTGCGTGGCCGTGATGCATCGCGCCCCGAGCAGGATGGCTACGGCGACGAACCCCCCGAGCGCAATCGGCACGAGGCCGGTGCTGACCGAGACGACCAGGGCTGTCAGCACGGCGAGCGACACCCAGGCGCGGTCGAAGCGCGGCTGCTCGCTGCCCGGAAGCTCGCTCGCGAGGTAGAAGTCGGAGCTGTCGCGATGCCGGCTCATGAACTCGGGCGAACACTGCATCAGCAGGGTGTCGCCGGGCTGCAGGACGATTTCGCCGATCTTGCCCGGCACCCGAGCGGCGTTGCGATGCACCGCGACCACCGCCGCGTCGTAGGTCGAGCGGAAGTTCGAATCGCGGATGCTGCGACCGACGAGCGGCGAGGAGGCCGATACGACCGCCTCCACGAGCCGCCGCTGGTAGCGCTCCGGAGGGGTCTCGTCCGGCGCCTCCTCGCCGATGGGCACCAGACCGCGGATCCGCTGGAGGTCGACGATGGTCGACACCACGCCGGCGAAGACCAGCCGGTCCTCGGCCTCGATCGCTTCGTCCGGGGCGATCGGCGTCAGGATGCGGCCGCGGCGCTCGATCTCGATGAGAAACAGCCCCGGCAGGTGTCTCAGGCCCGCCTCCTCGATGGTCTGTCCGACCAGCGGGCAGGAATCTCGGACCAGCATCGCCGTCACGTACTCGCGCCGGCGCTCGCCGAAGGACTCGCCCGCGTCCGAGCGGCTCGGGAGCAGCCGCGGCGCCACGAACATCAGGTAGAGCAGGCCGACCAGCAGGATCGGGAGCCCCGCGCCCGCCAGCTCGAAGAAACCGAGGGTCGGCATGCCCGCATCGTCGACCAGGCCCTTGACGATGAGGTTGTTGCTCGTGCCGATGATCGTGAGCGTGCTGCCGAGGATCGACGCGTAGCTGAGCGGGATCAGGAACCGGGTCGGCGACAGCGAGTTGCGGCGAGCCCAGTCGGTCACCGTGGGCGTCATCATGGCGACGATCGGCGCGTTGTTGAGAAAGCCCGACAGCGCGCTCACCGGCAGCACGATCCGCAGCGTGCCGCCAAAGCTGTCCCGCGAGCGCGCGAGGAAGCGGCCGAGCGTCATGTCGAGGGCGCCGGTCTCGCGCATGGCGGCCGACAGCATGAAAAGCACACCCACCATCGCCACGGCGGGATTGGCGAAACCGCTGAATGTCTCGCGCGGCGTCAGGATTCCGGTGACGCCGAGGCTGATCAGCGCACCCATCATCACGAGATCGGGCGCGGCGACCTCCCACACCAGCAGCGCCAGGGCGAGCAGCGCGACGGCCAGGGTGAACCCGATCTGCCAGTCCATGCCGGGCGCACGATACAGCCGATTGGAAGGGGCGGACAGGCCGCGGCGGCCGTCTTTGCGATGCGTCGGTTCACGGATGCGCAACACTTCCGCGGATGGCGACCGAGGCCGGTGCGTTCACCGAGAAGGACTTCTACCTGGCGGAGTTCCGCGGGCGAAGCCTCGGCCTCGCGCTGCCGGCGGCGACCGCGCCGGACGTCGAGGCGCTCGCACCGGTCCTGCAGGATCTCCTCGGCAATGGCACCCGTGTGGTGCTGTTCACTCCTTCCAGGGCCGCCATCGCCGGTCTCGTGCCGGAAACCCAGGGGTCGGAGGCCCTTGCGGCCGACGGCGACCCGGCCTGGGTGGGGCGCCTGTGGCGGCGGTTGGCACGGGATGGCCGCGCCGGCCTCGAACTGGCCGCCGACGGATTCGCCCGTCGCTGCAGCGAGGCGGCGGTGCGCCTGCGGCTCGCCAAACTGGTGTGGATCGATGCGCGCGGGGCGCTCGTCGATGCGGAGGGACGCCGCATTTCGGCCATCGCGCTGCCCGACCTCGAGGCGCGCCTCGGCGAGTTCGCGCGGGCGGCCGGCGACACGATTCCCCTGAGCGAGATCCGGCAGATGCTCGCCTCTGGGGTCGCGTCGGTGAGCGTCTGTCGCCTCGACGCCCTCGCCGACGAGCTCTTCACCTACGCGGGTTCCGGCACGTTCTTTTCGCGGGAGCGGTACGCGGACGTCCGTCGGCTGACCCTCGACGACTTCGACGCGGCCGCCTACCTGCTCGGCCAGGGCGTGGCCGAGGGCTATCTCACAGCGCGCTCCGCCGCGGAGATCGAGTCGGTGCTGAGCCACGGATTCGGCGTCTTCATCGAGGGCCGCTACCTGGCGGGCATCGGCGCGCTGCGTCCGTACGAGGACTCGGGGCTCGGCGAGATCGTCGGGCTCTACACGGTGACGCGCTTCGCCGGAGAGGGCGTGGGAGGGCACCTGATTCGCTTTGCCCTGTCGTGTGCGCGCGAGGCAGGGCTCGCGCGGGTCTTCGCCTGCACGACCTCGGAGCGGGTCGAAGGCTTCTTCCTGCGCCACGACTTCGAGCGCATCGATCCGGCCGACGTGCCCCCATCCAAGTGGAACGGCTATCCCGAGCAACGCCGCGCGGCGCTGCGCTGCCTCGGCCGCAAGGTCGACTGAGGCGCGCGGGCGGGCCGGTCGAGGGTCGGTCGGAGCGCCCCGGGCGTGGCTTGCGCTTCTTCCCGGGGCTGCACGGTCGCCTCACGGCGGCCGTGCGTGGACTGTAAGCCGGGTTCTGTCCCGACCGGGCGTTGCCCCCCGGCCGGCGAAGATCATTCGTCTAGGCGCCGCGTTGCCACGGCGCTCGAGCGCTCTCACCCGGACACTGCGCGAGATCCTTGCGGATTCCTGCGTTCGGGCGGGCCGCCCTCGACAGTGCCTCTATTCGAGCTTGCTCCGGGAAGGGCTTGCCTCGCCGCCGGTCACCCGGCTGTCGCGCGTGGGCTCTTACCCCACGATTTCAACCTTACCGGCGAGGGTCGCCCCTCGCTTAGGCGGTGTGATTTCTGTTGCGCTTTCCCTCGGGTCGCCCCGGGTCGGTGTTACCGACTTCCCTGCCCTGTAGAGCCCGGACTTTCCTCCCGCGGGCGGTGTCTGCCCGCCGGCGATCTCCCATCCACCTCCGGCCGACCCGACGCGTCGCGCTCCGGACGGGCCGGTGCGCGGCGCAAGGACCGTGGCCAGTCGGCCCGGACCACCCGGGCCGCTGCGAATTCGTGAGGTTAGCGGATGGCTGCCGACGCTCGGGCGGGGCCGGCCTGTCGTCGTGCTCAGCCACAGGTGAGATTGCCGATCAGACTGTGACTGAGAGTCTTGTTGACACTGGAGACAGTATCATTTAGATACTGCAGCGATGGCCACGTCGAAATCCAGGGATCCGGCAGGATCCGCGCGCAGTGCCGGGGCTGGTCGTTCGCGCTCGGCGATCCCGAGCCCGGGCGAGATCTTCGATCCTGTCGCCCGGGCGCTCGAAGTGATCGGCGATCGCTGGAGCCTGGTGCTGGTGCGCCAGCTGCTGCTCGGGCCCAAGGGATTCCAGGAGCTGCGCGTGCGCACCGGCATCGCGCCGCGGGTGCTCTCCGGCCGGCTCCGTCAGCTCTCGGCCGCGGGCTTCGTCGAGTCGGTCGAGGAGGCCGGCCGCTCGCTCTATGCCGTCTGCGAGCGGGGCCGCTCCCTCGAGCCCATCGTCGCCTCGATCGCGCGCTGGTGGGTGCGGCACGGCATCGAGGATCTCGAGGTCGACACCGATCGCTTCAGCGCGACTTCGCCGCAGTCCATCGTCGAGTCGCTGCCGTTCCTGCTGCGCGAGGATCGCGCCCGCGACGCCCGCGTGACGTTCGAGATCCGGCTGACGGGCGAGGGCGGCGGCGTCTGGACGGTGGGGATCGAGGACGGCCACTGCCGCATCCGCAACGACTTCTCGGACCACGCCGACGTCCGGTACACGGCCGACGCGCGGGTGTGGTGTGCGGTGGCGCTCGGGATGCTCGATGCGCGCGACGCGATGAAGCGCGGCCTGATGACCAAGGACGGCGCGCCCGAAGCCATGGACACCTACTTCTACCAGATCGCCACGGGCGTTCTGGATTCGGACCAGCAGGCGACGCCCACTCGCGAGAGCGCGGGGAGCGATCGCCCGAGGAAGGACGGTCGGCCGAAGGCCGAGTCGTCCAGGAGAAGCGAAGCATGATCTCGTTCGGCATGTCGGAAGACCAGCAGCTCGTGCGCGACACGATGCGTGAGTTCGCCGCGGAGGCGATCCGCCCGCTCGGCCGCGAATGCGACGAGGCCTCGTCGATTCCCGACGACTTCTTCCAGATGGCCTGGGATCTCGGGCTGACCAGCACCCAGATCCCCGCCGAGTACGGCGGCGCCGGAGAGGACCGGTCGCCGGTCACCAACGTGATCCTGCTGGAAGAGCTGGCCCACGGTGACGCCGCGCTGGCGATCGCCGCCGTCGCGCCCTCGCAGTTCGTGAACGCGATCGTCGACTACGGCAGCGAGGAGCAGAAGAAGAAGTACCTGCCGATGTTCTGTGGCGACCGTTACCACGCTGCGTCGCTGGCCATCCTCGAGCCGTCTCCGGTCGCCGAGCCGCTCCGCCCGCGCACCGTGGCCGAGCCCAAGGGCGACGGCTTCGTGATCTCCGGCGCCAAGTCCTTCGTCGTCTTCGGCGACCGGGCCAGCCACTTCCTCGTGTTCGCGCGCAACGACGATCGCGTCGACGCGTTCGTGGTGCCGCGCGATGCGGAGGGCCTGACGATCTCCGAGCCCGAGCTCAACATGGGCATGAAGGGCCTCACTACCGTGGGGCTCGAACTCGAGCGGGTCGAGGTGGCGGCCGCGGATCGTCTCGGCGGCGAGGCCGGCGCCGACGCTGCGCAGATCGTGAACAACAGCCGCGTCGCGCTCGGCGCCGTGCTGCTCGGCCTGTCGCGGGGGGTGCTCGAGTACTGCGTCCCCTACACGAAGGATCGCGTCGCCTTCGACGAGCCCATCTCGAAGAAGCAGTCGATCGCCTTCCGACTGGCCGACATGCACATCGAGTGCGACGCCATGCGGCACCTGGTCTGGCAGGCCGCGAGCCACCTCGAGCAGGGCCGCGACGCCACCCAGAAGGCCCGCTTCGTGAAGACCTACGTGAGCGAGAAGGCGCTTTGGATCGCCGACAACGGCATCCAGGTGCTGGGCGGCCACGGCTTCATCCGCGAGCACCCGGTCGAGATGTGG
Organism: uncultured Spirochaetaceae bacterium; assembly: GCA_964515335.1. Lineage (GTDB taxonomy): Bacteria > Myxococcota_A > UBA9160 > UBA9160 > UBA4427 > TMED88. Next base: position 48,588 of record CAZETS010000039.1, on the reverse strand, counting down.
TTCCGCCACGCGAGGACGCTCGGCGTGCTCGAAGGCGCGGTCGGCGTCTAGCCCGGTCCGCGAGCCGCTCACCCGAACCCGAACGATCGGGCGGCGCCTGGCGCCGCCCGCACACGAGGAAACAGCGAGATGATCGACTTCACACTGACCGAGACCGACGAGGCCCACATCGAGCAGGCCAGGCAGGCGGCGCTGATCTGCCGGCAGTACGCGCGTGAGTACGACGAGAACGAGGCCGAGATGCCGCCCGAGGAGCTGCCCGAGGCGGCCGAGTTCTTCGCGAACGCCCCGGATCTGCCCACCCCCGGTCCCGAGGACACCTCCTACCCGGTCCGCACGGCGCTGCAGACCATGGTGACGCACTGGGGCGACTACTCGATCCGGCTCAAGCGGGACCGCGGCGGCCTGGGCAACGCGGCCTTGGCGGCGGCCGGCACGCCGGAGCAGCAGCAGAAGTGGGGCCACCTCACGCTCTCGATGGCGATCACCGAGCCGGGCTGCGGCTCGGATCCCTCGCGCGTCTCGACCACGGCGGTGCTCGACGAAGAGACCGACGAGTGGGTGCTCAACGGCGAGAAGATCTTCGTCACCACGGGCATCCGGGCCAACGGCGTCGTGCTGTGGGCGACCCTCGACAAGTCGGCGGGGCGGGGCGGCATCAAGTCGTTCCTGGTCGAGAAGGGCACGCCCGGCTTCGAGGTGCCCCACAAGGAGAAGAAGCTCGGCATCCGGGCCGACGACACCGCGGCCTACGTGTTCCGCGACTGCCGCATCCCGCGCGAGAACCTGCTGGGCGGCGACGAGACGGTGCAGCACAAGAACTCGGGTGGCTTCCGCGGCGTGATGAAGACCTTCAACATGACGCGGCCGATGACGGCGGCCTTCGGCCACGGCATCGCCGAGGCGGCGCTCGACTTCACGCGCGAACAGCTCGAGGCGGCGGGCATCACGGTCGACTACATGGCCGGCCTGGCCTCGCAGAGTGCGGCGGCCGAGAAGTTCATCCGCCTGGAGGCGCTCCACGAGGCTTCGAAGCTGACGACGCTGAACGCCTGCTGGATGGCGGGCGAAGGCATGCCCAACAACATGGAGTCGTCGGTCTGCAAGGCCCACGCGGGCAGCTCGGTGCGCGCCATCACCCAGGGCTGCATCGAGATCCTGGGCAGCCTCGGCATCTCGCGCGACCACCTGCTCGAGAAGTGGGCGCGCGATTGCCGCATCACCGACATCTACGAGGGCACCGGCGAGATCCAGCGCCTGATCATCGCGCGCGGGCTGCTCGACTACACCCGGGCCGACCTCAAGTAGGGACGTCGCAGCATGGCCGGCCGATCGCCGGCCGCCGCACGAAGACCCGGGGCCATCGGCGCGAGCCGGTGGCCCCGCGCCGTTCTCCCCTAAGCTCGCGGCACCCGGTGTCGCGAAGGCGTTCGCCGGGGGCGAGGGGAGGGGGCTTTGGGTCGCGAAGAAGGCTGGGCGGGTCACGCCGGTCGACGTGGGGGTGTCGCGGCCCTGGCGCTCGCCTGTCTGTTCGGCGCGCCGGGCTGCTCGGGCAGCAGCGCCACCCCGGCGCCGCCCGACATCCTGCTCGTCGTCGTCGACACGCTGCGGGCCGACCACGTGGGCATCTACGGCAGCGAACGCCCGACTACGCCGAACATCGACGCCCTCGCACGCGAGGGCAGCCACTACCGGCGGGCCTTCGCGCAGTCGAGCTGGACGCTGCCCTCGATGACGAGCCTGCTCACCGGGCTGCTGCCGCACCAGCACCGGGTCGGGCGCGATCCGGACGACGCAAAGCGCTTCGGGCGTCTCGCGCCCGAGGTTCCCACCCTCGCCGAGCGACTCGAGCAGGTCGGCTACGCGCGCGGCGCGATCGTGAACAACACGTTCCTCGCGCCCGAGTTCGGATTGTCCCGCGGCTTCGACGAATACGACTACCGCGGCGCGACCAAGTGGAAGGTGCGATCGGCCGAGGAGACCGTCGACGCGGCGCTGGCCTGGACCGACGCGCAGGAGCGGCCGTGGTTCCTGCTCGTGCACTTCATGGAGCCGCACCTCTTCTACGACCCGCCGGCCTCGGTGCGTGGTCTCTTCACCGGTGATGGGCCGGCTCCCGTCGAGGTGCCCTTCGGCACCAACGAGTCGATCGCGCGGATCGCGGCCGGCGAGATGCTCCTGGACGCCGCGGCGCGCGACTACGTGGAGAAGCTCTACGACGAGGAGATCGTCTACGTCGATCGGGCGATCGGCCGACTCGTGGCCGGGTTGCGGGCGCGTCCGCGCTGGGACGACACCGTGGTGATCGTGACCGCCGACCACGGTGAGGAGTTCTTCGACCACGGCGGCTTCGAGCACGGTCACACGCTCTACGGCGAGCTCGTGCGCATCCCGCTGGTGGTGCGCGGTCCCGGGCTCGACCGCGGCGCAGTCACGGGCGTCGTGCAGCACGTCGACCTGGCGCGCGGGATCCTGGGCCTCGCCGGGGCGCCGGCGCTCGGTCTGGCGGACGGCATCGATCTCTTCGCGATGCTGCGCGAGGGACGGGATCCCGGAGATCGGCCCAGTCTGTCGGAGAACGTGCTCTACGGGCCGCCCCGCGCGAGCTTTACGGACGGCACGCGTCGGCTGCAGGTTCGGCTCGATCTCGAGACCGGCGAGGTCTGGACCCTCGATGCGGACGGGCTCGAGGAGGTCGAGCTCGAGCGGCCGGCGGGGCGCGATGCGGCGCGTCAACTCGCGCGTGAACTCGGCCGGGCACGGGGCGATCTCGAGCCGTGGAAGCCGGCGGAGGGGCCGCGCCTGGCCAACGACGAGGTCCTCACGCAGCTGAAGGCGCTCGGGTACCTGGAGTCCGAGTAGCGGGAGCGGATGCGTGGCCGGGCCACGGGCCTTCGGTCATCCGGGCCGCGCGCGGCACCGCGGCGCGTCTCGCTGCGCGCTGGTGGGGTGCGAGTCGGGGGCGGTCTACGCGGTGTTTGCTGCCGCCGACCGGCACGGCGTTGCTACCGTGTCGATCATGAGAGCCATCCTGATCGACGCACCCGGCGACGAGTCGGTGCTGCAGCTGGCCGAGACCGAAGCACCGACCATGCGACCCGGTGCGGTCCGCATCCGTGTCGCCGCCACGGCGCTCAACCGGGCGGACCTGCTGCAGCGGCAGGGCATGTACCCACCCCCGCCCGGGGCCTCGGAGATTCTCGGTCTCGAGTGCTCGGGCGAGATCGCCGAGCTCGGCGAAGGGGTCGAGGGGCTCGCGCCCGGTGATCGCGTGATGGCGCTGCTCGCCGGCGGCGGCTACGCGGAGGAGGTGGTCGTCGATGCCGGGAGCGTGATGCGGGTGCCCGAGAGCGTAGATCTCGTCGAGGCGGCCGCACTGCCCGAGGTGCTGCTCACCGTGCATCTCAACGTGTTCGAACTCGGCGGTCTCGGTGAGGAGGGATGGCTCCTCGTGCACGGCGGCGGGAGTGGGATCGGGACGGCGGCGATCCAGCTTGCCAAGGCGGCGGGCGCCCGCGTCGTCGTCACGGCGGGCAGTGCCGAGAAGTGCGGCCGCTGTCTGGAGCTCGGCGCCGACGCGGCGCTCGACTACACGGCCGGCGACTTCGCGGACGGCGTGCTCGAGGCCACGTCGAAGCGCGGTGTCGACGTGGTGCTCGACTCGATCGGCGGGCCGTACCTCGAGTCGAACCTGCGCTCGCTCGCCAGCGACGGCCGTCTGGTGGTCATCGGCCTGATGGGCGGCGCCAAGGCCGAGATCGGCCTCGGTCAGCTGCTGGTGCGGCGCCTCTCGGTGATCGGGTCGACGCTGCGGACGCGCTCGGAAGCCGAGAAGGCCCGGCTGGTGCAGAGCCTGCTGGCGCGCTTCGGCAAGGCGCTCGAGACCGGTGAGATCCGCCCCGTGGTCGACCGCATACTCGACCTCTCGGAGGCCGCCGAGGGCCACCGTCTGATGAAGGCCAGCGGCCACTTCGGCAAGATCGTCCTGCGCGTCGCCTGACTCGCAGCCGAGCGAGCCGGGTTCCGGGGATCCGCTAAGTTCCCGCCCGCTCCGGCCACGGCCAGAGACCCGAACGCGCGGCCGAAGGGCCGCCCAGCAACCGAACTCCGCCCGGCCCACCTTGATTCGAACCGGGCGCCACAAGGAGAGACCCCGCCATGGCGGAGACCCAGCGCACCCTCGCCATCATCAAGCCCGACGCCGTCGCCAAGAAGGTCGCGGGCCAGATCGTTGCCCGCATCGAGGAGTCGGGTCTCGACGTGGTCGCGATGAAGCGCATGCAGCTCGATGACGAGATGGCGCGCGGCTTCTACGCCGTTCACAAGGAGCGGCCGTTCTTCGGCGATCTGGTCGAGTTCATGACGTCCGGGCCGGTGGTCGTGCTGGCTCTCGAAGGCGCCGACGCGATCAAGCGCTGGCGCGACCTGATGGGCCCGACGAACTCGAACGAGGCGCCCGCCGGCACGATGCGCGGCGACTTCGGCACCGACATCGAGCGCAACGCCACCCACGGATCGGACGCGCCCGAGACGGCGAAGCTCGAGGTGTCGTACTTCTTCAACGCCAGTGAGATCCAGGGGCTCGTCGAGGCGCTGCCCTAGAGCAGACCCGGGTGCCGGGGACGCGGGGCTGGACGGTTCGGACTCCGTGCCCTGGCTCAGAGGTTGGCGGGGCTGTGCGCCCGTGGCTCGCTTAGGGTCCGGGGTCCGTTCGGCGTGAGAGGTGAGAGGTGAGAGGTGAGAGGTGCCCACGAAATTGGGTCTGGCTCGCAGCTCGCTCGGATCTTCTTCGCCGCCCACCGACGTGAACGCCGGTACCTGCTCTGACCCGCGGGCAGGGGCCTGACAGGGTCCTCGGGGTCACTAAACAGGTGCTCGGGCGAGAGCAGGTCCCGAGGCCGGCTCTCGAGCAGGCGGCACCATTTTCGTGGGCACGTCGATCGGAGTACCGGTGCAGGAGCCAACGCCGCGGAATTCCGCAGCGGGGGCCGCGGGTTCCCAGGGGGGACTCCTGCGCCCCGATGGAGCCGTCATGGGTCGGGCCGCTCAGGCGCGGCCGCTCAGGCTCAGGCGATCAGGCGCAGGCGCCGGCCATCAGGCTCAGGCGCGGGCCATCAGGCGCAGGCGCGGGCCATCAGGCATAGGCGCGGGCGATCAGCAGGATGGTGCTGACGTAGCCCACGGTCAGCCAGAAGCTGTTGCTGCGGAGTGCGCGGCTCAATGGATCTTCCCCCAACTGGTGCCCGGACCGCTTCGGGGTCCGGTGTGATCGAGTGCTCGTGTTCCGGCTTCCATTGGCTCTAATCGAACGACCGGGCGTTCACTTGAGTGGTCCAGCGCACAAGGTGGGAGTGCGGTTGTTCCGGAGTCGTTCCCCACCGACTCACCACCTACTACAGAATTTCGGATCCCGCAGCACCCGCGCTGTGAGCTGCGTCACCAAACGCCCCGATTCGAACCCGAGAGCGTCAGGCTCCGCGGAACTTCGGCTCGCGTCGCTCGGCGATCGCGTCCAGGCCCTCGTGGACGTCCTCGCTCTCGAACGTCACGGCCTGCTCGGTGGCTTCGAAGCTCAGCTGGTCCTCCAGGGTGGCGTCCAGCGAGCGGGCGAGGGCGCGCTTGACGGCCCGGTTGGCGAGCGGGGCGCACACCGCCATCTCGGCGGCCATCGTCCGGGCCGCCCGCAGCACCTCGGCGGACGGCAGGGCGCGGTTGGCGAGGCCGATGCTGGCGGCCTCCTCGCCGCCGACCAGCCGGCTGGTGTAGAGCAGCTCGGCGGCGAGAGCGGGGCCGACGAGCCGGGGCAGCGTCCAGGTGGCGGCCATGCCCGGGTGCACGCCGAGCTTCGTGAAGTTGAGCCCCAGCTTGGCCTCGTGGGCGGCCAGGCGGACGTCGCAGGCCAGCGCCACGCAGAAGCCGGCGCCAATCGCATGACCGTTCAGCGCCGCCACGGTCGGGCAGGGCAGATCGCGCACCGAGAGGAACAGCGTGTAGAACGAGCGCATCGTGTCGCGGATGGCGCGGCGGGCGATGCCCGGACGTGCGCGGCCGTCGGCGGCCTGCTCGCGCAGCATCGTCATGTCACCGCCCGCCGAGAAGGCCTTGCCGGCGCCGGTGAGCACGACCGCGCGCAGGCTTTCGTCCCGCGCCAGGCCGGCGATCCGCTCGGCGAAGCGCTCGCCCATGGCGCGGGTCATGGCGTTCAGACGTTCGGGCTGGTTGAAGGTGAGGGTGACGACGTCACCGTCACGCTCCTCGAGGACGAGCTCGCTGGCTTCGGACACAGGGGCCTCGGAGATCGGTGGGTCGGTCGATTGCCGCTCAGTCGTCTTCCGGCCCCGGCATCAGCACCCACAGGATCAGGTAGACGACGATCCCCGGAAACGCGACGCTGAGGACCGAGACCAGCACGTAGAGGATGCGGACCATGGTGGGCGACCAGTCCAGCCACTCCGCGATACCGCCGCACACGCCGGCGATCAGCCGGTCGTGCGATCGATGCAGTCCGCCCGAGGTCGCCACGCCGCCCCTCCTTCGGGCGCGCAAGCTAGCACGAGGCCCGCCAAAGAAACGAGCCGGCGGGGCGTTGGCCCCGCCGGCTCTGGATGTCGCCCGGCCCGCCGACTCTTGCGGGCCGGTATCGCGCGTGTCAGTCCGACGCGCGGCGCAGGAACGCGGGCACCTCCCGGTCGTCGTCCTCTTGCTCGGCGCCTCGCCGCCGGATGAAGGCCGGCGTGTCGTACTCGTCCTCGAACGGCGACTCGAAGCCGCCTGCGGTGCCCGGCCGGTCGTCTCCGGCCGCCTGGGCGGGCTGTCGGACGCGATCGCTGGCGCTCGCCACGGGTCCCGGTGCCGGCTCCCCGGGAGCCGACGCTTCGGCCTGGAAAGACGTCACGTTCTCGATCTCGAGCTGCTCGGCGCGTAGCTCCGGACCCGGCGTGGTGGTTCGCTTCTCCTGCGGGATGCTGCGCCGCTGCCGCCCGTCGTCGAGGCCGGTCGCGATCACCGTCACGCGAAGCTCGCCTTCGGGCACCTCGTCGTCGACCACGGCGCCGAAGATGATGTTCGCGTCCTCGTGGGCGGCCTCCTGCACCAGCATCGAGGCCTCGTTGACCTCGAACAGCGACATGTCCGAGCCGCCGGTGATATTGATCAGCACACCGCGTGCGCCTTCGATCGACAGGTCCTCGAGCAGCGGGCTCGAGATGGCCGCCTTCGACGCATCGACCGCGCGGCTGTCGCCGCGGCCGATGCCGGTGCCCATCAGCGCCACGCCCGCCTCGTTCATCACCGTGCGGACGTCGGCGAAGTCGAGGTTGATCAGGCCGTGGATCGTGATCAGGTCGGAGATGCCGCGGACGGCGTTGACCAGCACCTCGTCGGCGAGCTTGAAGGCGTCCTGGATGCCCGTCTGCTTGCCGGCCAGCGAGAGCAGCCGCTGGTTCGGGATGGTGATCAGGGTGTCGACGACGCCGTGCAGCTGGTCGATGCCGTGGTCGGCGTGCTTCATTCGCACGCGTCCCTCGAACGGGAACGGCTTGGTGACCACGCCGACCGTGAGCGCGCCGATCTCCCGGGCGACCTCGGCGATGATCGGTGCCGAGCCGGTGCCCGTTCCGCCGCCCATGCCGGCGGTGACGAACACCATGTCCGAGCCTTCGAGGATTTCGCGCAGTCGATCGCGCGCCTCCAGGGCCGAGGCGCGGCCGCGGTCCGGGTTGGCCCCGCAGCCGAGTCCGCGGGTGACCTCGGCGCCGAGCTGCACCTTCACGGGCGCCAGGTTGTGAACCAGCGCCTGCGAATCGGTGTTGGCGGCGATGAACTCCACCCCGCCGAGCGCGGACTTGATCATGGTGTTGAGGGCGTTGCCTCCGCCCCCGCCCACGCCGATCACCTTGATGGTGGCCTGCTGCTTGGCGCCACCCTCGAGCTCGAGCAGGTTCTCGCCCTCGTCGGGCCCGATTTCGAGCAGGTCGATGCTCTCGGGTTCGCTACTCGCGCCCCCCGATTTGCTCCGGCTCGACTGACTCCGCTGGCCGCTCCGGCTGCTGCGACCCTTCTGACCACTGTTGCGCTTGGCCATGACCTTCACCCCCCACAGGTGCGCCCGTCGATCCAGGCGCTCCGAATGTAACACGATGATATGGCTTTTGTACCGATCGAAAGCGTCGACCGGACCGAAAGCCACGCGACGGGCGGCCGCCGGTCCGGCGGCCGCCCGGATCCCGGCTCAGGAGAACTCGGCGTAGAACCAGTCGCGCATGCGCTGCTTGACCCGACCGAAGATCGACTCGTCGCGGATGCGGAAGCGACTCGTCTGCGAGCCGCGCTGCTGCTGGAGGCCGAAGAGCACGAGCCCCACTCCGGTGGAGTACATCGGGCTGCGCACCACGTCCTGCAGGCCGCCGATGTGCGACGGCACGCCGTGTCGGACCGGCGCTTCGAAGACCTCCTCGGCCAGGTCGGTGAGCCCGCCGAGCGCCGAGGCGCCGCCGGTGAGCACCACGCCGGACGGGATCTTGTCCTCGAGCCCGGCGCGCATCACCTCGCCCCGCGCCAGTGACAGGATCTCCTCGACCCGCGGCTCGACGATCTCGCAGAGGATCTTGCGCGAAACCTCCCGTGGGCGTCGCCCCCCAACGCTCGGCACCGTGATGGCATCGTCGCCGGAGAGGTAGCGGGCCGACGCCATGCCGAACTTCTTCTTGATCCGCTCGGCCTCTTCAAACGGCGTTCGCAGGCCGACCGCGATGTCGTTCGACAGGTGGTAGCCGCCGAGTCCGAGCACCGCGGTCTCCTTGATGGAGCCGTCCTGGAACACCGCGATGTCGGTGGTGCCGCCACCGATGTCCACCATGCAGACCCCGAGGTCGCGCTCGTCGTCGGAGAGCACGGCCTGCGCGGACGCGAGCGGCTCGAGCACGATGTCGATCACGTTGAGCCCGGCCTTGTTGCAGCACTTGACGATGTTCTGCGCGCTGGTGACAGCGGCCGTGACGATGTGGATCTTCGCCTCGAGCCTCACGCCGCTCATCCCGAGCGGCTCGCGGATGCCGTCCTGGTCGTCGATGATGAACTCCTGCGGGATCACGTGGATGACCTCGCGGTCCATCGGGATGGCGACCGCCTTGGCGGCATCGATCACGCGCTTGACGTCGCTCTCGCGCACCTCGCGGTCCTTCACGGCGACGACGCCGTGCGAGTTGAAGGCGCGGATGTGGCCGCCCGCGATGCCGGCGTACACCGACGTGATCTCGCAGTCGGCCATCAGCTCGGCCTCCTCGACCGCCTGCTTGATGGACGCCACCGTGGCGTCGATGTCGACCACCACGCCCTTGCGCAGCCCCTTCGACGGATGGGTCCCGATGCCCACCACGTCGACGCTCGATGCGCTTCGCTCGGCCACGACGGCACAGATCTTCGTCGTGCCGATGTCGAGCCCTACGATCAGCTCGTCCTTCCTTGCCATGCTTCACCCCCCAGTGAATGCAGAGACCGGATCCCCGGCCTCCGCGCCTGGACGCGGTCGCGCATCCGCACGCCCGCGCCGCTGTACGCCGCCCCGCCCTCGGGACGGTCGATTCCGGCCGCTGCGCCCCATCGCGACACCGGCCGGGAAAATGCTTGGTGGATCGTGCCCGGTTGCTCCTCTTCTCTTTTCTTTTCTTCTTCTCGTTCTCTGCTCTCGTCGCCGCTAGCCGCGCTCGCCCGCAGAGAGGTCGCGAAGCACCGCCTGCTGGGCGAAGCGCAGATCGATGCGCAGTCGCGCGTTGTCTTCGCGGGCCGCCAGCACATCCGAGCGCAGCAGCTCGGCGAGCCGCCCCAGCCGGCCTTCGAGCCCGTCGTGGCCCAGCACCACCCGGGCGGCGCCGTCCACCACCCAGCCCTCGGGCGAGTCGCTCTCGGGCAGGTGCAGGGCGACGCGGCCCTGGTCGTCGGCGAGTGACTGGATGCCGGCGGCGTCGAGCGCGGCCAGCAGCTCGAGGGCTTCGGCCAGCACCTCGTAGCGCTCGCCGCTCGCGAGGGCGCCGCCGCCCACGAGCAGGGGCAGCTCGTCGGCGATCGGAGCGCTGTCAAACGGCGCTCCGGTCTCGTCCACCAGGCGACCGTTGCCGTCGGCCGCCTGCGCGACCAGCAGGGCGCGCGGCTCGCGCTCGCGCACGCGCACCAGCAGGGTGGCCGGGGGCAGGCGCAGGACGTCGGCCTCCGCGATCCACGGCAGCGCCGACAGCCGTGCTTCGACGGCCGCCGGGTCGACGCTCGCCAGCGCCGAGCCGCGCGCGACGCCGGTCGCCGCTGCGATCTCGCCGGAGGTGAGCCGGTCCTGGCCCTGGACCGCGATCGTGTCGACCGCGCCGAGCTCGGGGCCGAGCCAGCCCACGCCGCGCCCGTCCTGGAGCGCCGCGAGGCCGATCCCGAGCGCCAGCGACACCACCACGAACGCGACGCGCCGGATGCGCGGGCGGGGATCGGGCGCGCCGCCGAGGCGCCGTGAGCGCTCCCGCTCGCGATCGCGGTGGGCCAGCCGGCGCCGCTCGCGCTCCCGGGCCCGGGCGAGGTGGGCGCGGGCGCGGGTGCCGCGCTCGCGGTTGGCCGCTTCGTGGCGCGGCCGGCCGCTGCGCCGGGCCAGGTCCCGCAATCGCCTCATGATGCCCTCCCGATGATGCGCACCTCGGCCTCGAGCGCGACGCCGGTCGCCTCGCGGACCCGCGTGCGCGCCCGCTCGATCAGTGCAAGCACGTCCGCGGCGGTCGCACCGCCTACGTTCGTGATGAAGTTGGCGTGGACCGAGGAGATCTCGGCGCCGCCCACCCGCTCGCCCTTGAGCCGCGCCTGCTCGATCAGCCGGCCCGCGAAGTCGCCCTGCGGATTGCGGAACACGGAGCCGCACGACGGGGCGTCGAGCGGCTGCGTGTCCTGACGGCGGGAGAGCAGCCGGTCGACCTCGGCCTTGACCGCTTCCCGGGACGACTCGCTCACCTCGAAGAGCGCGGCGACCAGCACCGAGCCGTCCGCGAGGCCCGGGCACTCGCGGTAGCGGAAGTCGAGCGCCTCGCGATCGAGCACGCGCGTCCCGGAGCCGTCCGCCGGGAGCACCTCGACTTCGCGCACCACGTCCTTCTGCTCGCGTACGCCGATGCCGGCGTTCATGGCGATCCAGCCACCGACCGTGCCGGGAATGCCCGCGCCGAACTCGAGGCCGGACAGACCGCGCTCGACGCAGAAGCGGGTGATACTCGCGTGCGACACGCCGCACTCGGCGAACACCAACGGCCCGGGCCGCTCTTCGAGCCGCCGCAGCTTCTTCGTGCAGATCACCACCCCGTCGAGGCCCGCGTCGCGCACCAGCACGTTGAAGCCGGCGCCGAGGAAGGTGCGAGGCAGGCCGTGGTCGTGGGCGATCGCGAGCACCGCGGCGAGCTCGCTCCGATCCTGCGGCGTCGCGAAGGCGTCGGCCGGGCCGCCGACGCGCAGCGAGGTGTGGCGCGACATCGGCGCGTCGAAACGGACGCGGTCTTCGAGTCGGGCCGCGAGGGCCGCCCGTGCCGCGTCGGAGATCATCGCGTGGCTCCCGCGCGCAGTCGTTCGAGCAGCATCGGGCCGAGCCGCGAGACGTCGCCGGCGCCGAGCGTCAGCACCAGGTCGCCAGGGGCGAGCTCCTTGGCGAGCCGGTCGGCGACGTCGTCGAGCGACGCGACGAAGCCCGCGTCGCGGTGGCCGTGGGCGCGGATGCGGTCGCAGAGCACCTCGCCCGTGATGCCGGGGATCGGCTCGTCGCCCGCCGCGTAGATCTCGGTGACGAGGAGCCGGTCGCTGTCGTTGAAAGCCGTCGCGAAGTCGTCGAGGCAGTCGCGCGTGCGCGTGTAGCGATGCGGCTGGAAGATCGCGACGACCCGGCCCGCATGCCCGCCCCGGGCGGCGGCGAGGGTGGCGCGGATCTCGGCGGGGTGGTGGGCGTAGTCGTCGACGACCGTCACGCCTGCCGCCTCGCCCTTGCGCTCGAAGCGCCGCTCGACGCCGCCGAAGCCGGCGAGCGCCTCGGTGCAGGTCGCGAAGTCGACCTCGAGCTCGGAGGCCACCACCAGCGCGGCCAGCGCGTTCAGGACGTTGTGTCGGCCGGGCAGCGGCAGCGTGACCGGGCCGAGCGCCTCGCCCGCGCACTGCACGTGGAACCGCATGCCCCCGCCCGATGCCTCTACGTCCGACGCCACCCAGTCGGCCTGGCTCGAGAACCCGTAGGTGACGTAGCGGCGTTCGATCCGCGGCAGGATCGCCTGCACGCCGGGATGATCGATGCACAGCACCGACATCCCCCAGAACGGCACTCCGTTCGCGAACGACACGAAGGCGTCGCGCAAGGCTTCGGTCGAGCCGTAGTGGTCGAGGTGCTCGGGGTCGATGTTCGTCACGACGCTGACGACGGGCGAGAGGCGCAGGAACGAGCCGTCGCTCTCGTCGGCCTCGGCGATCAGCCAGCGCCCGGCGCCGAGGCGCGCCCCGCTGCGCTCCGCGCCGCCGAGCACGCGCCCGCCGATCACGGCGGTCGGATCGAGGCCCGCGGTGTCGAGCAGGTGGGCGATCAGCGAGGTCGTCGTCGTCTTGCCGTGGCTGCCGCCCACCGCGATGCCTTCGTGCAGGCGCATCATCTCGGCGAGCATCTCGGCCCGGCTGATCACGGGAATCTGGCGCCGCTTCGCGGCGACCAGCTCGGGGTTGTCGGCGCGGATCGCCGAGGACGCGACGACGACCTGCGCGTCCCCCACGTTCACCGGGTCGTGGCCGATCGATACATCGACGCCGAGTGCGCGCAGCCGCTCGACGCCCGCCCCCTCGTGCAGGTCGCTGCCGCTCACGCGATAGCCCTGTCGCTGCAGCAGCTCGGCGAGCCCGCACATGCCGACGCCCCCGACGCCCACGAAGTGGATGGCGACGATGCGGCCCTTCATCGGGCTTCCTTCCCGCCCAACAGGGCGACGCATGCCTCGACGACGCGGGCGGCGGCGTCGGGCCGGGCGAGCGAGCGCGCGGCCTCGCTCATCGGGGTGAGCCGGTCGGGTCGCTCGATCAGCTCGAACAGCGCGCTCTCGAGCTCGTGCACGTCGAGCGGCCGCGAGGGAATGCAGTGTCCGGCGCCGACGTCGGCGAGCGCGGCGGCGTTCGCGGTCTGGTGATCGTCGGCCGCGTAGGGGTAGGGGACGAGCAGGCCGGGCAGCCCCGTCATCGCCAGCTCGGTGACGGTGAGGGCGCCCGCGCGGCAGATCGCCAGGTCGGCCCAGGCGTAGCGGCCGGGCATGTCGCGCTCGAAGGCGACCACCTCCGCGTCGACGCCGGCCGCCGCGTAGGCCGCCGCAACGCGATCGCGGTCGGCCTCGCCGGTCTGGTGGAAGATCTGCACCGGCCGGTCGGCGAGCTTCGCCGCCAGCTCCATCATCGCCTCGTTGAGCTGCCGGGCCCCCTGGCTCCCGCCGAAGACCAGCAGTCTCAGCGGCGACAGCGGCGACCCGGCCGTCTTGCGGGGCGGCGCCGTCGCGAAGGCCTCGACGAGTCCGCGCCGCAGCGGTACGCCCGTGTGGAGGATGCGCGCCGGGTCGCCGCCGAGGCGCGCCCGCGCCGCCTCGAAGCCGAGGAAGACGCGTCTGGCGAAGCGCGCGGTCAGCCGGTTGACCCGGCCCGGAATCGCGTTGGGCTCGATCAGCGCGAGCGGCGTCCGCGTGAGGACGGCTGCCAGAGCGGCGGGCATCGCCGCGAATCCGCCCACCGAGACGACCAGGTCGGCGTGTCGCTCGCGCAGCACCCGCCGCGCGCGGCCCACCTGGGCGAGGATGCCCACCGCGCCCGCGACCCGGCCGAGCAGGCTCCGTCCCATCACCTGCTGGCTCGGCAGGGCGATCAGCTCGAAGCCAGCGTCGGGCACCAGCCGCGATTCGAGGCCCTGCTCCGAGCCGACGAAGACGACGGCGTCGCCGCGCGCGATGATCTCTTCGCCCAGCGCGAGCGCCGGCGTCACGTGCCCGCCGGTGCCGCCGCCCGCGACCACCCAGCTCAGCGCCATCGCGAGGCCCCCGCGCCATTGGCGGCGCGCTTCTCGTCCCGCGCCACTCCGAGCAGCAGTCCGAGCGCCACGCAGGAGACGACGAGCGAGGTCCGCCCGTAGGAGAGGAAGGGAAGCGTCAAGCCCTTGGTGGGCACCAGGCCCATCACCACCGAGGCGTTCACGAGTGCCGGCACGGTCAGCAGCGCCGTCATACCGAAGGCCACCAGCAGATCGAAGCGCTGCACCGAGGCGCGCGCGATGCGCGTGCCCGCGACGAGCAGTCCCGCGAAGCCGCCGAGCACCAGCAGCACGCCCACCAGCCCGAGCTCTTCGGCGACCAGTGCCAGGATGAAGTCGGTGTGCGCCTCGGGCAGGTAGGCGAGCTTCTGCTGGCCGTTGCCGATGCCCACGCCGAAGAGACCGCCACGGCCGAAAGCCACCATCGACTGCACGAGCTGATAGCCATCGCCGAGCTTGTTCGCCCAGGGATCGAGGAAGCCGGTGATGCGCCGCAGCGCGTAGGCGTTGCGGGCGACGTACAGCACCACGAAGCCCGCGAAGACGACGCCCGGCACGATCAGTCGCACGAGCCGCGTACCGCCGACGATCAGCAGCAGCGCCACCAACACGGCGATCAGCAGCATGTTGCCGAGGTCGGGCTGGGCGACGAGCAGCGCCATCGGAGGCAGCGCCAGGCTCGCCGCCGCGAAAGCACGGCCGGTCGACAACTCCTGGCGCCCCTCGCGCCGCGAGACCACCGTCGCCACCGCCAGAAGCGTGGCGAGCTTCGCGATTTCGGACGGCTGGAAGCGCAGGCCCAGGCCCGGGATCGCGAGCCAGCGCTGTGCGCCGTTCACCTCGACGCCCACCGCCCAGGTCAGGCCCAGCAGCAGCACCGAGAGGGCCCAGAGCGGCAGCGCGAGGCGTCGCCAGGCCGGCAGCGGCAGCCGGTAAGCGGCAGCGCCCGCCACCAGCCCCATCGCGAGCGCACCCACATGTGCGAGGAAGAGCGGCGGGATGCGCTGCTCGAGGGCCAGGGTCGCCGTCGTGCTGAAGCTCATCGCGACGCCCATCGACACGAGCAGCAGCGTCGAGACCATCAGGCCGCCGTCGAGGCCCCCCGCCGCGGGCAGTGCGTTGGCGCGGTGGCTGCGGTTCTGACGGGCGCGCTTGGCGGCGACGCGGCTCATCGCGAGGTGGCCTCCTGCTCGAGGGAGCGAACGGCGCGCTGGAAGCGCTCGCCGCGCTCTTCGAAGCTCTTGAACTGGTCGAGGCTCGAGCAGCCCGGCGCCAGCAGCACCACGTCGGCGTCCTGTCCGACCGCAGCGGCGCGGCGCACGGCCGTCTCGATGTCGTCGACCCGCTCGCACTCGACGCGACCCGCGAGCGCCCGCTCGATCTCGCCCGCCGCCTCGCCGAGCAGCAGTGCGTGCACGACGCGATCCTGCGCGGCGTCGGCCAGCGCGTCGAAGGGCAGGTCCTTGCCGCGACCGCCGGCGATCCAGATCACGCGACCGGCCGCGCCCTCGAGCGCGCGGATCGCGGCGCCGGGGTTGGTGGCCTTCGAGTCGTCGATCCAGCGCAGCCCCGCCAGCGTCGCGACCAGTTGCGAGCGGTGGGGCAGGGGACGGAAGTCGGCCAGGGCGCGGGCGGCGGCGTGCGGGTCTGCGCCAGACACCCAGGCCGCCGCCAGGGCCGCCAGCACGTTCTCGCGGTTGTGGGCGCCGGCGAGCGGGCCGGCCGTCAGATCGATCCGCGTCGTGTCGCCGTCGTCGCGCAGCACCACCGCGCCGGTGTCGAGCCACGCCGACCGGCGGATCGCGGTGTCGACGATGGGCGCGCGGCAGCTCACGGGCAGCACCTCGGCGCGGGTGTGCTTGGCCATGTCGCGGACGAGCGGGTCGTCGAAAGAGAGCACCGCGACGTCCTCGGGCAGCTGGTGGGCCAGCAGGCGCTGCTTGGCGGCCGCGTAGCCGGCAAGGTCGCCGTGGCGGTCGAGATGGTCCGGCGTCACGTTCAGCACGACGGCGACGTGCGGGCGGAAGCTCTCGGTGGCCTCGAGCTGGAACGACGACACCTCGAGCACCGCCACGTCCAGGGGATCGCCGACCAGCCCCAGCACCGGGGTGCCGACGTTGCCCGCCGCCCGGGCGCGCAGCCCCGCCGCGCCGAGCATCGCCTCGATGAGGCGCACCGTGGTGGACTTCCCGTTGGTTCCGGTCACGGCGACGATCGGCACGGCGAGCGCTCGGCCGGCCAGCTCGATGTCGCCCCAGGCCCGGCGTGCGCGCCCGCCGTAGCGCGCCCGGGGCACACCGGGGCTCGGCACCGTCACGTCGAAGTCCGCCGGGTCGGGGAAGGGCGCCCCCGTGATCACCTCGCGCACACCCGGCACCGCCCGCAGCGAATCGAGATCCTCGATCGCGCTCTCTGGACGCTCGTCCGCGGCCACGACGCGCGCACCGCGCGCCGCACAGAATCGCGCGGCACTCCGGCCGGTCATGCCGAGGCCGAGCACCAGTACGTCCTTGTCCTTCAGTTCCATCTTCGAGGCCGGTTCCCGGTCAGCGAAGCTTGAGCGACGAGAGCGCGACCAGGGCGAGAATGATCGAGACGATCCAGAAACGGACCACGATCTTCTGCTCCGCCCAGCCGAGCTTCTCGAAGTGATGGTGGATCGGCGCCATCAGGAAGACTCGCCGGCCCGTGAGCTTGTACGACACCACCTGGATCACCACCGACGCCGCCTCGGCGACGAAGATGCCGCCGATCACTGCGAGCAGGATCTCCTGGCGGATCAGCACCGAGATCGTGCCGAGCGCGCCGCCGAGCGCGAGCGCGCCGACGTCGCCCATGAACAGGTCCGCGGGCGAGGCGTTGAACCACAGGAAGCCGAGCCCCCCGCCGACCAGCGCCCCGCAGAAGATCGCGAGCTGCCCGGCGCCGGGCACGTACTTGATGGCGAGGTAGTCGGCGATCTGGATGTGGCCGGCCGCGTAGGAGAGCCCGATGAACGTGCCGGCGGCGATCATCACCGGACCGATCGCCAGGCCGTCGAGGCCGTCGGTGAGGTTCACGCCGTTGCTGAACGCAACGATGATGAAGGTGGCGAGCGGGATGTAGAGCCAGCCGATGTTCGGCGTGAAGTGCTTGAAGAACGGGACGGCGAGCTCCTGGTCGAAGGCCGGGCTCGTGTAGATCGCCACTGCCACCCCGAAGGCGAGCAACGTCTGCCAGAAGAGCTTGGTGCGCGCCGAGATGCCCTCGCTGTTCTGCTGCTTGACCTTGCGGTAGTCGTCGACGAAGCCGAGCACCCCGTAGCCCGTGGTGAGACCGAGCACGATCCACACGAAGGGGTTGTCGAGCCGGGCCCAGAGCAGCACCGAGACGAGCAGCGAGAGCAGGATCAACAGCCCGCCCATCGTCGGCGTTCCGGCCTTGGCCTGGTGGTCCGGTCCGATGTCGCGGATCGGCTGCCCGACGCGCAGGGCGGCGAGCTTGCGAATCAACCAGGGCCCCACCAGGAAGGAGATGAACAGGGCGGTCAGCGTGGCCGCTGCGGTGCGGAACGTGATGTAGCGGACGACGTTGAAGCCGCCGAACGTCTCGGCAAGCGGGTAGAGGAGGTGATACAGCATTCAGTCGGTCTCCTCGTCCGTCGGCGGGCCCGATAGCCGGGCCACCACGCGCTCCATCTGCATCGCCCGGGAGCCCTTCACGAGCACCCAGTCCTGCGCCAGCAGGTCCGCGCCGATCGCGAGCGCGACCTGCTCGTGATCGCGGCCGGCCGCGCAGGGGTCGGCTCCTGCCCCGGCCTCGAGCGCACCGTCGACCACCGAGCCGGCCCGCTCGCCGAGCGCCCACAGCGCGTCCACGCCGAGCTCGGCCGCGAGCCGGCCGACGCCGCGGTGCGCCTCGTCGGCCTCGTCGCCGAGCTCGCCCATGTCTCCGAGCACGGCGATCGCGCGGCCGCTGCCCTTCAGTCGGGCCAGGCTCTCGAGCGCCGCGCGCATCGACTGGGGGTTGGCGTTGTAGGTGTCGTCGATGACGTGGGCGCCGCCCGGCAGGCGGCGGCACGCCATACGCCCGGCCACCTGCTCGAAGCGCGCGAGCCCTTCGGCGACCTGGGCGAGATCGGCGCCGGCAGCAAGGGCGCCGGCCGCCGCGGCGAGGGCGTTGGGCACGGTCGTTTCGGCGAGGCCCGCGACGCGCACCTCGCTGCGACCGTCCGGCGCGATCAGCGTGAAGACGAAAGCGCCGTCGCCGTCGAATCTCACGTCGGTGGCGCGCACGTCGGCGCGCCCGCTGAGCCCGAAGCGCAGCACCCGCGCCGCCACGCGCTCGGCCTGGGCGTCCACGAGCGGGTCGTCCGCGTTGAGCACCGCCACGCCGTCGGCGCCGAGGCCCGCGACGAGGTCGCCCTTCTCGAGCGCGATGTTCTCGCGACTGCCGAGGTGGCCGATGTGGGCGGTGCCGACGTTCGTCACGATGCCCACGTCCGGGCGGGCGATCGCGGTGAGGCGCGCGATCTCGCCGCGGTGGTTCATGCCCAGCTCGACCACCGCCGAGACGTGCTCGGGCTCGCGCGAGAGCAGCGTGAGCGGCAGCCCGAACTCGTTGTTCAGGTTGCCGCGGGTCTTCAGGCTCGGCGCGCCCACCGCCAGGATGGCGTGGCACATCTCCTTGGTGGTGGTCTTGCCGTTGCTGCCGGTGATGGCGACCACCGGTCCCGAGAATCCGGCGCGATGGCCGGCCGCCAGCGCCCCGAGCGCGACCGTCGTGTCCTCGACCGCGATGACGGCGACCGCCGGCGGCGTGTCGCCGCCGGCCACGTACGCCTCGTCGACGATCAGCCCGGTCGCCCCGGCGGAGACCGCCTGCGAGAGGAAGCCGTGCGCGTCGTGTCGCTCGCCGCGAATCGCCACGAAGAGTTCGTCTGCGCCGATCGTCCGCGTGTCGATGCCGGCGCCGCGAAAGCCCGTGTCCGGGTCGCCGCCGACGAGCCGCCCGCCCGTCCAGGCGATCGCATCGCGCACGCCGAAGGGCACGCTCACGAGCCGCTCCTCAGATCGAGAGCGCGGCGCGCCTCGTCGCGGTCGTCGAAGGGCAGCTTCTCGCGGCCGACGATCTGGTAGTCCTCGTGCCCCTTGCCGGCGATCACCACCGTGTCCTCCGGGCCCGCCAACTCGACGGCGCGGCGGATCGCGCTGCGCCGGTCGACCATCACCGCGTACTGACCCGGGCGCGCGCCGATCTCCTCGGGCGCCACCCGATCGAGCCCCTTCAGGCCGGCCTCGACGTCGGCCAGGATCTGCTCCGGGTCCTCGGTGCGCGGATTGTCGCTGGTTGCGATGGCCAGGTCGGTGGTGTGCGCCACCGCCTCGGCCATCAGCGGGCGCTTCGCGCGGTCGCGGTCGCCCCCGCAGCCGAAGACCGTGATGAGGCGGCCGCCGCAGAGCGGGCGGACGGCGCGCAGCAGCTTGTCGACGGCGTCCGGCGTGTGGGCGTAGTCGACCACGATGATCGGGTCGTCGTCCCGCTCGCCGCGCACGATCTCCATGCGGCCCGGTACCTGGGGGCACGACGCGACGCCGCGTGCGATGTGCTCGGGGGCGATGCCCAGCGCGCAGGCGATCCCGCAGGCGACGACGACGTTCTCGAGATTGAAGTCGCCGATCAGCGGCACCTCGAGGTCGACGCTCCCGTTCGGCATGACGACCCGTGCGCGGGTGCCTTCGATGCGCACCTCGGCATCGACGAGCCGCACGTCGGCGTCCGGCGCGTCGACCCGGGTGCAGCGGACGATGTCTGCCCGCGACTCCTCGGCGGCGCGGATGATCTCGGCGGACGACGGGTCGTCGACGTTCACCACCGCCTGCCCACCCGGCACCATCCGCTTGCGGAAGAGCAGGGCCTTGGACGCCAGGTAGGCCTGCATGTCGCCGTGGAAGTCGAGGTGGTCCTGGGTGAGGTTCGTGAAGGCCGCCACGCGAAAGCGGCAGCCGCTGACACGGCCGAGCTCGAGGCCGTGGGAGGAGACCTCCATCACCACGCTCTCGACGTTCTCGGTGCACATGGCCCGCAGGGTGCGCTGCAGGTCGAGGCTCTCGGGCGTGGTGTTGACGGCGGGGATCCGCTCGCTCGCGTAGCGGATCTCGACGGTGCCGATCAGCCCGGTGCGCAGGCGCGCGGCCGCGAGGATCGACTCGACCAGATACGTGGTGCTCGTCTTGCCGTTGGTCCCGGTGATGCCGACCAGCGCCAGCTCGCTCGACGGCTCGCCGAAGAATCGCATCGCCAGCGGCGCCATCGCGCGCCGGCTGTCGCTCACCACGATCGCCACGGCGTCGCCGAGCACGTCCTGCGGCGGCGCCTCCTCGACCAGCAGCGCT
Source organism: uncultured Spirochaetaceae bacterium (assembly GCA_964515335.1). GTDB lineage: Bacteria > Myxococcota_A > UBA9160 > UBA9160 > UBA4427 > TMED88. Next base: position 28,161 of record CAZETS010000039.1, on the reverse strand, counting down.
GCGGCGCCGAGCGCGACCGCCCGCTCCACGTAGTCGTGCCCGTCGCTCACCGATCCGCGCAGCGCAACGAAGAGATCGCCCGGCGCGACCCGGCGCGAGTCGTACCCGATGCCGCGGATGGCCGGATCGGCGCTGGCCTCGCGGCGGACCAGCTCGACCGGGCGAAGCTCGGCGGGCAGGGCTGTCAGCAGGGAAGAGAGGCGCACGTCAGCCTTCCTCTTGGATCGTGGAGAAGCTCAGGATGATGATGCGGTCGTCGCCCCCCATGATCGTGCCCGCGGCCGGGGACTGGCCGACCACGCGTCCGCGACCCGTGCCGTGGACGCGCACCTCGAGGGAGTCGCGGTCCGCCAGCCGGCGCGCGCCGGCCATGTTCTCGCCCCGGAAATCCGGCACCAGCACCGTGGCGAGCGCCGCGGGAAGGCGGCCGCCGGGTCCGGTCTCCCAACTCGGCGGCGGACCGGCCGACACGGCGGGCGGGGCCGGCTTGCGGGAGGCCGCGCGAGTCGCCGTCCGTGCCGGGCGGCTCTGTGCCTTCGGCCGGGCGCGGGTGCGCGGCGGCTCGGGGCGAACCGCCGCCAGCCGGGTCGCACGCTCGGCCCTTCGCTGCTCGGCCTCGGCGCGGCGGCGGGCGTCGATTCTCTCCTGCACGGCCACCCAGCTTGGAACCTTCGCGGCGGGCACCGGTTCGGGACGGGTCAGGATGCCGTGGTGGGCGAGCTGGGTGGACGCGACACGGGCGAAGAGCGGCGCGGCGACGGCGCCACCCGTGTGCGCATCGCCCATCGGCTCTTCGAGGGCGACGACGACCGCCACCCGCGGATCGTCGGCGGGGGCCAGGCCCGCGAACCAGGCGATGTAGCGCGTCTCCGAGTACGCACCCGTCTCGGTGTCGAGCACCTGGGCGGTGCCGGTCTTGCCGGCCACGCGTACGCCGGCCAGGCCGGCGCGGCGGCCGGTTCCCTCTGGCCCGATCACGCTCTCCATCATGGCCACCACCGCACGACTCGCCTCGGCGCTCGCGACGCTGCCCGCGCTGCGCGTCGGCAGCTCCTGCCACTCGCCCATCGGCTCGCGCCGCGCGGCCACCAGCCGCGGCCTCATCAGCACGCCGTCGTTGCCGAGGGCGGCCGTCGCCATGGCGAGCTGGATGGGCGTCACGTTCAGCCCCTGCCCGAAGGCCACGGTCGCCTGATCGACCGGCTTCCAGGCCCGCCAGTCGCGCAGCAGGCCGTTCGACTCCTGCGGAAAGCCGCTGCCGGTGGTGCGCGCGAAGCCGAAGCGGAGCAGCGCGGCGTGGTGGCGCTCGGCGCCGAGCTGTTGGGCGATCCAGACCGCGCCGACGTTGCTCGAGAAGCGCAGCACGCCGGTCGGGTCGATGACGCCGTAGGGGTGGTGGTCGCGGATCGTCTTGCCGCGCACCCGCACCCAGCCGTCGCCCGTGTCGATCGCCGTGTCGCGGCGGATCGCCTCGTTGTCGAGGGCGGCGGCGACCAGGAAAGCCTTGAAGGTGGAGCCCGGCTCGAGCGCATCCAGGAACGCCCGGCTGCGGGTCTGCGCATAGGGGGTGTTGCGGAAGTCGTTCGGGTCGAAGCCCGGCGCCTCGGCGAGCGTCAGGATGTCGCCGCTCTGCGGGTCGATGCAGATCACGAGGCCGCCCCGGGACTCGGTATCGGCCACGGCCTCGGCGAGCAGCGCCTCGGCCTGGGCCTGCAGCCCCGCGTGGATGGTCAGTGCGATGTCGCCGCCTGCGGTCTCGCGCGGATCCACCGAGTCTCTCGACAGGAGCCTTCCCGTGGCGTCCCGTTCGACCGAGAGGCTGCGCGGCCGCCCGGCGAGCCAGTCGTCCATCATCTGCTCGACGCCGCGCACGCCGCGGCCGTCGATGTCGGCGAAGCCCACCAGCGGCGCCGCCATCGCGCCAGCGGGGTAGGTGCGCCGCGGCTCGTGCTCGATGCCCACGCCGGGCAGCTCGAGGGCGCGGATCTTCGCGGCCTGCTCGGGCTCGATCCAGCGGGCCACGTAGGTGAAGCCCTCGTGGGCCGTGATGCGGCGCAGGGTGGCGTCCGGGCTGGCATCCAGGGCGCCGGCCAGCGCGCGCGCCGTGGCCTTGGTGTCGTCTACGAGCTTCGGGAACACGTAGACCGAGGGCGCATCGACGCTGATCGCCAGCTCGCGCTCGGTGCGGTCGAGGATCACGCCGCGCGCGCCCTGCAGCGTGATGCGCGTGTGCACCTGGCGCAGACCCTGGTCGACCGCGTCGGGGTTGACGGTCGACAGCTGACCCGCGCGCACCGCGAGCACGCCGAACACCAGCAGCAGCGCCACCCGCACCGCCGCGACGCGGGTCGCCGCCGAGTGCGTTGCCTGGCTTCTCACGGCCGGTCGGCCCCGCGCGTCGGCGCGCCGTTGGTCGCCGCGAGGACGGTGGTGTCGGCTCGTGCCGTGGCGGGGGGCAGGTCGATCAGGTTTTCCGGGCGGACGAAGCCGCGCTTGGCGGCCTCTCGCGCGAGGTGGACGGGGTCGCGCAGCTGGCGCCGGCGCGCAGTGAGGTTGCGTTCCTCCTCGAGCAGCTGATTCTCGAGCAGCGTCGCGTCACCCAGCGCGTAGCGGACCCGCAGCAGGTCGATGCGCAGCGCGGCCACGCCGAGCGCGACGAGCAGCACCGCGAGCAGGACCGGCAGCACCCGGCGGGCCGAGATCCGCGGCGCGAACGGGGCGAGGTCGCGCCCGATCAGACCGAGGCGATGCGAGCCGCGGGCGGGCCGGCGCTGGGAAGAGCGCGCGCCCTTGCGGGTGGCCTTCCGTCGCGTCGAAGCGTGTGCCGCCGCGCGCCGCATCACGCCGCCTCCTCGATGCGCTCGGCCGCGCGCAGCCGGGCCGAGCGCGCGCGAGGATTGGCGGCGATCTCGGCTTCGCCCGGCCGGACGGGGCGGCGCGTCACGACGTGCAGCCGCGGCAGCCGTCCACAGGTGCACACCGGCTGGCGGGGCGGGCAGGTGCAGCCCTTGGCCTCGGCGCGGAAGCGGTGCTTCACGATGCGGTCTTCGAGCGAGTGGTAGGCGATCACGACGAGGCGCCCGCCCGGGCGCAGCACGCGCAAGGCGGCGTCGAGGCCCGCCTCGAGGGTGCCGAGTTCGTCGTTGACGGCGATTCGCAGGGCCTGGAAGACCAGGGTGGCCGGGTTGTGGCGCCGCCCGCGGCCGACGCGCGCCTCTTCGATCACCTGCAGCAGGTCGGCGTTGGTGCGCAGCGGCTCGCGGCGCCTCCGCTCGGTGATTGCCCGCGCCAGGCGGCGCGCGCCGGGCAGCTCGCCGTAGTCGCGCAGCCAGCTCTCGATCTCGTCGGCGCTGGCGCGGGCGAGCAGCTCGGCGGCGGTCTGGCCGCGGGTCGGATCCATCCGCATGTCGAGCGGCGCCGTGTCATCGTCCTCGAGCGAAAAACGGAAGCCGCGCTCGGCGCGGTCGAGCTGGGGGGAGGAGACGCCGAGGTCGAGCAGCACACCATCGACCGTCTCGAGGCCGGCGCCGCTCACGACCTCGCGGAGGTCGCGGAACGAAGCGTGGATCGCCCGGAAGCGCGTGCCGAACGGCGCGAGCCGGCGGGTGGCCGCCGCGAGTGCGTCGGGGTCGCGGTCGAGGCCGAGCAGCAGGCCGTCCGGTGCGGTCTCCTGGAGGATCGCCTCGGCGTGCCCGCCGCCGCCGAGCGTGCCGTCGACCACGACGGCGCCCGGTCCGAGCGCGAGCTGTGCGAGCGATTCCGCGAGCAGGACGGGCAGGTGGTGGAAATCGGTGCTCACGAGAGTGGAGCGCCTCCCGGTGCCACCCGCTCGCTCGCGCATGTGTGGCTGGCCGGAAGTGGTTGGGGCGCCTCGGGACACCTGACGGGGACGCGTACCCCCCAGTCGCACGTCCCGGTCGTATCGGTGTCCCGAGGACACCCCAACCTCTCTGCTGAGGATCTCTCCTCAGCTCCCCCCAAAAAACGCTTCACACACCTCGCGGGCTGCGATGGCCGTCCACTGACATCTGGATCTCGTCGAGGCGTCTCAGAGTCATGCGCTTCTTCTCTTCGAATCGCTCCGGGTTCCAGACCTCGATCTTCTGGAGCACCCCGGCGAGCAAAACCTTGTTTCCGAGATCGACTTCCTTGCGCAGCGAGGAAGGGACCAGGATCCTTCCCTGCGCGTCGAGCGGAACGTCGACCGCGTCGGCGACCATGTATCGCTGGTAGTCCTGGACGTCGGGCTGCATCTCGGAGTACTCGAGCAGCTCGCGCTCCTTCTGCTCCCACACGTCGGCGGGATAGAGCGCGAGATGGTCACCAGCATTGGTAAGAATCGGTGCCTTTTCGCTACGACGCTGCAGCTCCGTCCTGAAACCGGCCGGCACGCTCAAGCGTCCTTTCGTGTCCATCGAGTGCTCGAACCGACCTCGGAACATCGCCAGGCTGTCGCTCCGTGCGCTCGGTTCGAGCCGCTTTCGGTGCCAAGGGGTGCGGCATTTTCAACCCGTGTCTCGAAACCCTTGATCCGCGCGCCGATCGTGTCGTCGCCAGCTGTCGGGATGAGGGTCCGTGAGTCCATCGAGGTCAGTGCTGCCCCACCATCGTGGTCACCGTGATCTTCTGGGTGCTGGTTTCGGCGGCCGGATTTCCTTGGCATCCATGGCCCACCACCTTCCACCACCTCGCACCACTTTTTGCCACTCGGCATTCCATATAACCCACCTGCATGGGCATGGGAAGCGTCTTTGTGGCTGATTGCGCAAAAAAAACGCCCCGCTCCGTAGTTCGAACGGCGTTGCCGCGGCGGATCCAGCCGGAAGCCACATTTTTGGCGCGCATTTGTCGCTGTCGGGCGTGCACGAGCGGAGCGGGGCCCTGCTGGTGGGGCGTTCGGCGCGGTTGTCGGCCGCGTCAGCGAGGTGGGGCGGGGTGGGGAGCGGCCCGGGGCGGGGTGGGGAGCGGCCCGGGCCGGGTCGTTGCGACCCGGCGGCCGGCTGGCGACCGCGCGGCCGCCTCGGCTCAGACGGTGCCGAGACCCGGGAAGCGGCCGGCGTGTGCTTCGGCGACGCCGCCCACGAGCGCGCGCAGCATGCTGCCGGGGTCGGCGTCGGGCAGCGCCGGCAGGGCGGGCGCGTCGTCGAGCAGCGCGGCGATCACCGCCGTGGTGCCGTCGTCGAGGCCCGACGGCGCGTAGCCGCCCTCGAGCACGAAGGCCAGGCGGCCGGCGCACAGCTCGTCGGCGAGCGAGCGCACGATGTGGGTCAAGGCGCGATAGCCCGCGCCGGTCAGCTGCATGCTCGCCAGCGGATCGTCGCGGTGCGCGTCGAACCCGCAGGACACCAGGATCATCTCCGGCGCGAAGGCCCGTGCCACGGGCACGAGCACCCGCATGAAGACGCCGATGTACTCCTCGTCGCCGCAGTGCGCGGGCATCGGGACGTTGACCGTCCACCCCTCGCCGGGTCCTGCCCCGGTCTCGTCGAATGCCCCGGTGCCGGGATAGTGGGGATACTGATGGGTCGAGACGTAGAGGATGCTCGGATCGCTGTAGAAGCTGTGCTGCGTGCCGTTGCCGTGGTGGACGTCCCAGTCGAGGATGAGCAGCTTGCCGACGCCTTCCTCTGCCTGGAGGGCGCGCGCCGCGACCGCGACGTTGTTGAACAGGCAGAACCCCATCGCTCGATCGGCCTCGGCGTGGTGACCGGGTGGCCGCACCGCCGCGATGCCGGTCTCGATCTCGCGGCGGGCCACGGCGCGCGCGAGGGCCACCGTGCTGCCGGCGGCGAGTCGCGCCACCGCGAGGCTCTCGGGCGAGACGAAGGTGTCGGCGTCGAGCCGGGCCGGAGCGCGCGTGACCGCGTGCTCGACGAGCTCGACGTGGTCGCGGGCGTGCACGCGCAGCACGGCCTCGGGGTCGACGCTCTGCGGCGCGAGGTGCTCGACGCGTTCGCCGAAGCGGGCGATGGCGTCGGACACCGCAATCAGACGCTCGGGTCGCTCGGGATGGCCTTCCGGCGACCGGTGGTCCCGAAACCGGGTATCCTCGACGACGTGGATCCTGCGCGCGGCCGTCATGGCGAGCCAGCCTATCCGAAGTCGTGGGGGCGGGCGAGGCCGGCGGCGTGTCGCGGCCTCACACTGGTGGGTGTCGGGCGGAGGGCCCGGCGCATCGACCCGGGAGCGCGGAAGTGAGCGACCCTTCGAGTGTCGCGATCACCGGACTCGACACGGTGCAGGGCACGCGCCTCGCCGAGCGACTGCTCGAGCGCGAGCGGCCTCCGCGCATCGTGGGCCTCGACCTGCACCGTCCGCTGCGGCTCGCCGGCCGGGTCGACTTCCACCGCATCGATCTGACCAGTCCGACCGCCGACGTCGAGCTCGCCGAGACGTTGGCCGCCGAGGGGATCGAGGTGCTCATGCATCTCGCCTTCCGCACCTCGCCCACCCCGGACCTCGAGGAAGACCACGAGCTCGAGACCATCGGCAGCCTTCACGTGATGAACGCCGCCGCCGCCACCAAGCTGCGGCGGCTGGTCGTGGCGTCGAGCACGATGCTCTACGGGGCCCGTCCCGACAATCCGAACTTCCTCACCGAGTCGCATGCCCTGCACGGCCACCCGGACGCGCACTGCGTGCAGAACCGGGTCGAGGTCGAGAAGCTGCTGTCGGACTGGGCGGAGCGGCATCCCGACACCGCGGTCACCGTGTTGCGCAGCTGCTGGTCGGTCGGGGCCGGGGCGGGTGACTACGTGACGCGCTTCTTCGACGCGCCCGTCGTGCCGACCATCCTGGGCTACGACCCGCTGATCCAGCTGATCCACGAGGACGACCTGCTCGACGTCTACGAAGAGGCGATCTGCGGCGCCCATCCCGGCGTGTGGAACGTGGTCGGCCGGGACGTGCTGCCGCTCTCGACCCTGGTGGCGCTCGCCGGCAAGCGACGGCTGCCGCTGCCGCCGGCGCTGCTCTACCGCGCGTCGAGCTACCCCGCGCAGGGGCAGACCGGTGACCGGCCCTCGGGCTTCTTCGACTATCTTCGGTATCTGTGGGTGGCCGACGGCGAGCGGGGCTGGGCCGAGTTCGGCGAGCCGCTGTACAGCACGCGCGAGGCGTGGATGTCGTTCGTCTCGTCGCGGCGCATGCAGGCCTATCGCTGAAGAACGCGCTGAAGAACGCGC
>CAZETS010000039.1:0-20877 GCA_964515335.1 uncultured Spirochaetaceae bacterium | reverse complement strand
CTGAAGAACGCGCCAGGGGAAGCGGCGAGCGGCCGGGCAGGGAGGCATCGATGGCGACGGGCGACGACGCGCGCGAAGACAACGTGATTCCGCTGCCGCGACGAGAAGAGCCGCCGGATCTCGACGAAGAGACGATCGACGCGCTCCGCGAGGCCCTCGAGGATCTGCGTCGCGAGATCCGGGCGCGCGTTCCCGAGCGGCCGGCCCCCGCCGAATCGTCGGAGCCGGGCCTCGACGTCCTCGCCCTCTTCGACGGATTGCGCTCGCGCCTGTCGACGCTCGGCATGCGCGAGCGGAGCGTCGAGATCGACGACTTCGGCCTGGACACGCAGTTGCAGACGCGCACCGGGCCGCTGTTCGACTGGATGAGCGAGACCTACTGGCGCATCGAGGTGCAGGGCACCGAGCGGCTTCCCGACGCGGGCCCCGTTCTCTTCGTGGCGAACCGCTCGGGCCTGCTGCCCTGGGACGGCGTGATGCTCTCCCACGTGATCGAGCAGCACGCGCCGCACTTCGGACGGCCCCGTCCGATGGTCGCAGACTGGCTCGTCACGCTGCCCTTCGTGCAGCCGTTCCTGGCGCGGCTCGGGGGCGTGCGCGCCTGCCGCGAGAACGCCGACCGGCTGCTGCGCACGGGCCGCTCGGTGATCGCGTTTCCGGAGGGGGCGAAGGGGGCGACCAAGACCTTTCGCGAGCGCTACCGGCTGAAACGCTTCGGACGCGGCGGGGTGGTTCGCGCGGCCGTCGAGAATCGCGTGCCGCTGGTTCCGGTCGGCGTCGTGGGCGCCGAGGAGGCTCACCCGGTGCTCTTCAAGTCGCACACGCCGGCGCGCATCCTGGGGCTGCCCTTCCTGCCCGTCACGCCCACGTTCCCGGCGCTCGGTCCGCTCGGTGCGCTGCCGCTGCCGACCAAGTGGGTGATCGTGATCGGCGAGCCGATCGACCCGCCCGCGTCGGCGGATGCCGCCGACGAGGAGCTGATCATCTCGCGCTCGACGGCGGCGTTGCGCGAGCGCATCCAGGCCCTCGTCGAGGTGGGTCTCGACAGCCGCGACTCCGTCTGGGACTGATCTCTCGTTCGGGATAGGATTCGGGGATGTTCACGGGAATCACCCGCGGCACGTTCGAGGTGACCCGGGTCGAGCGGGCGCCGGATCTGCTGACCTTCGAGGTCGCGCTCGGCGCCGGCCTGACCGACGGGCTCGAGAACGGGGCCAGCGTACTGATCGACGGCGTCTGTCAGACGGTCGTGGCGACGGGCGAAGGCCACGCGACCTTCCAGGCCATCAAGGAGACGCTCGACCTGACGACCCTCGGCGAGCTCGCCGTCGGCTCGCTGGTCTCCGTCGAGCGGAGCGCGCGAGTCGGCGACGAGATCGGTGGTCACGACGTGTCGGGCCACGTCACCGGCACCGGCGAGATCAGCGAGCTGAAGCGGGACGGAAACGTCTGCGATCTGCGCATCGCCGTGCCCCGTCAGTGGATGAAGTACATCCTCCACAAGGGCTTCGTCGCCGTGGACGGATCGAGCCTCACGGTCGGAGAGACCGATACCGAGGGCGCCTTCCGCGTGCACCTGATTCCCGAGACCGTCCGCCTGACCAACCTCGGCCGCAAGCGCGTCGGCGATCGCGTCAACATCGAGCTCGACCCGCGCACGGTCGCGATCGTCGACACCGTCGAGCGCGTGCTGGCCGAGCGCGAGGCGGCCGGCTCGGGCTGAGGCGCGCTTCAGCGCCCCTCGAAGACCGGCGGGCGCTTCTCGAGGAACGCGCGCGGCCCCTCCTTCGCGTCCTCCGAGCCCATCACCGCGAGGCCGTGCTTCTGCTCGATGGCGAACGCCTCGTCCTCGGCCAGCGTCTCGGTCTCGCGCAGCGTCGCGAGGATGGCCTTGACGGCGAGCGGCCCGTTGCTCGCGATGCGGTCGGCGATCTCCCGCGCCCGGGCGAGCGCCTGCCCGTCCGGCACCACGTGGTTGACGAGGCCGAGCTCGTACGCCCGCCGCGCCGGCAGGTCCTCGCCGGCGAGCAGCATCTCGGCCGCCACCGCGTAGCCGATCTGCCGGCGTAGCCGCACCGCCGACCCGGCCATCGGGAACAGGCCACGCTGCACCTCGGTCACGCCGAACATCGCGCTCTCGCCCGCGACGCGGATGTCGGTGCCCTGGAGGATCTCGGTGCCCCCCGCCCGCGCGAAGCCTTCGGCGGCCAGGATCACCGGCTTGGTGGGGCGGTAGGTCTTGAGCCAGGCGCCGTAGATCACGGCGGGCTCCTTCATGACGCGCTCCATGTACTCGTTCTCGGGCTTGCCTCTGCCGAGCTTGCCGATCTCGGACAGGTCCATGCCGGCGCAGAACGTGTCGCCCTTGCCCGTCAGGATGGCGACCCGCAGCTCCTCGTCGGCGTCGAGCTGGTTCCACGCGTCATAGAGCCGGCACATCACCTCGGAGTTGACGGCGTTGCGCTTCTCCGGCCGGTTGAGGGTGACTGTGAGGACGTGGCCTGTCTTCTCGACGAGTACGACGGACATGCTTGCTCCATTCGATGCGTGTTGGCGGGAATCGGAGGCGAGAGCCTATCCCAATACCCCCTCGGTCGTGATGCACGCGCCTTCGGCCCGGTCCCTGTGTCGAGATCTCGATTGGGACAGGCTGGAGCGCGGTCGCCCGCTACAACCAGGGGGCGATGCGGCCGTGGGGCTTATCGCCGGGCTTGCCGATCTCCGAATAGAAGGCGCCATGCACGAAGGGGCCGGCTTCGCGTGCGGTGTGGGCCCCCATCGCGACGAAGGGGCCGCCGACGAAGACGAGCTGCAGGCCGATCAGAAGCGTCGTGACGTGCGCGAAATCGCGTCGCGAAGGGAGGCTCGCGACGAGCTGCGCGGCGAGTGCCAGCAGGAAGAACGCCGGCGCCGCGAAGAGGTCCCAATCGAACGGCCCCCAGAAGGGGCGCAACAGCATCGAGTAGGCGATCCCGGGCGCGGCGGCCGCCACCAGGAAGAGCGCCTTCGGGGCGAGGAAGCGCGCGGGGGCCAGCACGAGCGTCGCGGCGACGATGGCGACGCCGGCCGGGGCGAGCACGTGGTAGGCGTTGACGAGGTACTTGAGGTGGGCGAACGAGAGGAACGCGTAGTCGATGCCGAGTTCGGGCCGCGGCCCGCCGTCGCCGAAACGCACCCACCAGTTGGTCGCGGTCGGCGCGTCACTCATGCCGAGCACCTCGAGGATCTTCGTGACGAGGCGCTCGAAGTCGCTCTCGGGCCCGATCGCGAACGCGGCTGCCAGGAAGAGGGCGCCCGGCAGCGCCGCGATCGCCGTCGCGCGCATCGCTTCGCGCAGCCAACCGACGAGGCCGATCGGCCGCCCGGTGAGCCAGGGCAGCGCCACCAGGCTCGGCACCAGGAAGAGCGTCGCTCCGTGCATTGCGATCGTCGCACCGAGGGCGATCGCCGGGACGCCCAGCCCCACCCGGCCGTCGAGGTGCGCGATCGCAGCCCAGAGGTAGAAGCTCGCGGCCATCAGCGTCGCGGGGTACACCTCGACGTGTCCCGCGAACACGCGCAGCAGCCCCGCCGATAGCATCAGGGCGGCGAGCGCCGCGCCGATTCCGGGCCGGCCGTCGCCGAGGCCCGCGCAGGCGCGCACCAGCACGAGGGCCGTCACGGCTCCGAAGACGCAGCTCGTGAGCTGAGCGACCTGCAGTACGTCGAGCCCCAGCGGATGCAAGAGGTGGAAGGCCCCGTAGGCGATGGCGGTCGCGCCGAGCTCGGGAAAGATGTACGCGTACCCCTCGCGCACCGCGGCGAGCAGCAGGTAGGAGTCGCCGAGCACCTGCTGCTCGCGGAGCAGCCAGAAGAGAGCGGTGAGCGCCACGAATGCCGCCGGCCAGACCGCCGCCGCCGGCAGCCTGCCCACGCGGTCGGCCACGGCGCTTGCGGTGGTGATCAGCACGCCACGAGCGCGCGGCACGCACAGTGCGAGGCCCGCTGCCGCGAGCAGCGGCGAGGCGAGCGGCGGCAGGTACTGCCAGAAGTTGTAGCCCCAGGCGTGGCGGAGCGGCGGCACCCAGCCGAGCTCGAGCAGGCAAAGGCTCGCCCACGCGGCCACGGCGCCCGCCGTGAAGGCGGCCGCGCGGCTGACCGGCGCCGGATCGACGGCGAAGTGCGTGGCCATGCAGCAGCGCGTCAGAGCGTGGTGTGCTGCTCGTCGTCCTTCGTCGCGACGTCCCGTCGCTCGAAGGCCTTCTCGAGCATCTCGATCGCGGAGGCGACCCGCTCGAGGTTGCGGTTCAGCTCGTCGACGTCGCGGCGGCGGGGCAGGTCGAGCACGCGGAAGACGCGCTCGACGGCGTTCTGCACGAGCTTCTCGAAGTCGGCCTGACCGTTGTGGAGCCAGCCGCCGAGCCCCTGTCGCTCGCCCGCGGTGTCCGAGCGGCGCGAGGGCCCGCCGCGCTCGTCGCCATCGGCCCCGACGATTCGCCGGACGCGCTCGCCGAACTCCTCGAGGTTGTCGCTGGCCTCGTCGACGCCGCGGCGCAGCGCATCGTAGAGCGCGTCTCCGCCGCGGCCGAAGATCTGCGAGATCAGGGTCGGGGAGGGCGAGGTGTTGGTGCGCTCGCTGTCCACGAGAATCTGCGAGAGCGCGACGGAGGTGATGTCCTCGCCCGTCTCGTTGTCTACGACCCGCACCTCTTCGCCGGCTTCGAGCAGCTCGGCGATGCCCTTGAGCGTGATGTAGCGGCTGGTCTGGGTGTTGTAGAGCTTGCGATTCGCGTAGCGTTTGATGAGAGTGGCCATGAGCGGACTCCGCGCTCGCCCCGATCCGATCCGATGCGACCCGATCCAGTCGACGCCCAATGACGTCGCAATGGCCAAGCTAGCACACGCGCGGGTCGGCGATTCAGCCGTCCACGTCGATGCGCTGAACGCGGGCTCGACCGGCACGTCGTCGCTGTGTCGAAGCCATGGCGAAGCGCGCGCCGGTCGTTTCGTGTTCCTCGGCCTCGTCGTCGCCGGCCGCGTGCGTTCGGGCGCGTTCCGCGCTTCGTGTCTGCGACTGCTCGTCGTCCCGCAGCCCGAACTCCCACAGGATCTCACGCAGACCGAGGAAGGCGCGAAGGACCGCTCGGGCGTCCCGGTCGTCCTGCGAGCGCTTCTCCCAGCGCGCGATCTCGCCGTCGAGGGCCCCGAGGACGGCGCGCGCCCAGGCCTCGGGAACATCGGGCTCACCACCCCGGAGCGTGTCGGCCGTGGACTCGATGCGGCGGGCCAGCTTGCCGAGGGCGGCCGCCGCCGACTCCTCGTCCTCGTCCTCGGCCGCCGCCGAGGCCGCTCGGCCGGTGGCCGCGATCGCGACGGCGTCGAGCAGCGCGTGGGCGGCGAGCAGCGCTTCGGCCATCGCCTTGCGGGCATGGGACGCGCTGCGGCGAAGCGCCTCGTCGACACTGCGGGGCGCGTCGTTGCGGCGGCCGTCTGACATCAGCTCGCTCCTCCCGTTGCGGTCGGCCCGCTCGCGGCGGTTGCGTCGGTGTCGGCATCGGCGAACAGCGCCCGACCGACCGCGCGCAGGCCCTCGACGTCGTGTACGTCCTCGGGCAGCTCCGGCACCGCGCGGACGAACAGCCCGAGCGCTTCGCCTCGCTGCCGGAGCGCCGCGCTGTTGCGCCGATCGAGCGCCACGAGGTCATCGTACTGTGTCGCCGCCCCGCACGCTGCCTCGGCGAGCGCGGCGGCGTCCGCGTCGGGATGCGTGGCGCGGATCGCGGCCTCGATGGCGGCGGCGCCCGCCTCGACGTCGACCGCTGTCGTCCCGTCGCCGTGAGGCGTGGGCTCGTGGCCGTCCTGCCAGAGACGGACGCGGTTGACCACGACGCCGGCGAGGGGGACGCGCTGCCCGGCGAGGTGCTGGAGGAACGCCTCGGCGTTGCGCGCGGCCTGGTAGGAGGGGCCGGCGACGAGCACGAAGGCGGCGCGCGGGCCGAGGAGCATCTCGCGCACCCGGGTCGCGCGGAGGCGGAAGCCATCGGCCATCGCCTCGAAGGCCAGCAGGAACTCGGACAGGTCGCGCAGGAACCCCATGCCGAGCAGGCGCTCGAGCATCTCGAGGACACGCAGGCCGGGGCGCTGGAAGAGTCGGAAGCCCGCGCGCCCGGCGACGAACGCCGGGTGGATGAGCAGCCGCACCACGCGGCTGTCGATGAACTCGAGCAGCCGCCGCGGGGCGTCGAGGAAGTCGATCGCGTTCTGGGCCGGCGGCGTGTCGAGGACGATCAGATCGAAACGCTCGCTCTCGAGCAGCTCGTACACCTTCTCCATGGCGGCGTACTCGGCGCTGCCGGCGAGGGCGTCCGACACGTGGGCGTAGATGGCGTTGGCGAGGATGCGGCTGCGCGCGTCCTCGTTCTCGGCGAAGCGGTCGACGAGCCCGTCGAAGGTGCTCTTCATGTCGAGCATCATCGCGAACAGGCGGCCGTCGCCCTCGATGCCGAGCGCCGCCCGCGCGCGCGGCGGCAGCTCGTCGGGCTCACCCCCGAGCGACTCGAGGCCGAGCGCGCCGGCGAGACGCCGCGCGGGGTCGATCGTGAGCACCAGCGCGCGCTGCCCCCGGCGCGCCGCCTCGAGGGCGAGGGCCGCGGCGATCGTCGTCTTGCCCACGCCGCCGGTGCCGACGCAGACGACCACGCGGTGACGCCGGAGGGTGTCGAGGGGATCGGCGGCCGTCACGATGGATCTCCGGGCGCCGCGGCGGGTCGGCGGTCGTCGCCCACCCCCGCCGGCGCCTCGAGGAGCGGGCCGGCCAGCCGCCGCAGCGCCTCGGGCCCGGTCACGCCGCCGGCCACCACCGGGAGCGACAGCGTCGGCAGCCCGGTCCGCCTGGCGATCTCGTCGACGTAGCGCGCGTTCAGTCGCTGGCGAGCGGCCAGGTGGTCGACCGCCCGGGCGATCGCGCCTGGCGGCGGCAGTCGCCCCAAGGCGACGTCGGACGGAAGCGAGCGCAGGATGCCGGCGAGCCGCTCCGGGTCGTCGCCGGGCGGTGGTCCCGCCACGGCGTTGACGACCACGCGGTCCATCCACAATCCCAGATCGTCGCGAACCCGCTCGACGAGTTCGGCGGTCTCCTGCGCGGGCAGCTCCTCGGCCAGGCTCACCGGCAGCACCAGGGTGCGGTCCGGGTCGCTCATCAGCGTTTCGACGCGCTCGGCGTTGCGTGCGAGGGGGCCGCTGCGCACCGCGGAACGCACGACGTGGGGGACGTCGAGGAAGCTCAGCCCGTGTCCCGTCGCCGGGGCGTCCATCACGATCAGGTCGTAGCGGGGGCGTCCGTCGGCCAGGCGCATCTGCTCGAGCTGCCACGTCTTGCCGAGCGTGATCAGCTCGCGCCAGCCGGGTGCGCCCTCCATCAGCTGCCTCAGCCCGCGGCTCCTCAGCGTGCGCTCGACCAGCCGCGGCGAGCCGATCTGCAGGCCGAGGTACTCGGCGACCGCGGAGAACGGGTCGATGCGCATCGCGCGGAGCCGGGGCCGCAGCTCGCGGCCCTCGTAGCCGACCGGCGGCGCGCCGTGGCCCAGCAGGAGCGCCGGAACCTGCTCGAAGAGACCCACCTCGGCGATCAGCACCGAGAGGCCGCGTTCGGCGGCCGCGAGCGCGAGCGCCGCCGACACGGTGGTCTTTCCCGTGCCGCCCTTGCCCGTCACGATCACGATTCGGCGCGCGAGGAGGGACGCCGACGCTTCCGCTGCCATTCGAACGCCCCGGCGACGCGCTCAAGCACCGCTTCGGGTGGGCCGAAACGCGTGAGGAGGCCCTCCGCAACCGAGCGGCGGGCGCAAGCTAGCACACGGATTCCGCGGGTCGGGGTGGGGGCGCGGCTTGATCGTCACGTGCAACAACTGCGACACGAGCTTCCAGCTCGACGAGTCGCGCGTACCCGAGCAGGGCATTCGCGTGCGCTGCTCGCGCTGCAAGGAGGCCTTCTTCCTCGCGCACCCGTCCGCGAGCGCCTCGCAGGCCGTCCACGCGACCGCCGAGCAAGCGGTCGACTCGGCGGGCGCGCCGGCGCCGGACGTCACGCAAGACCTGACGTCGCCGGTGGACCCGCCCGCGCAGCCGGCCGCAGCGGGCGAGGGCGCCGCGAGCGACGACGACGAGCACGACTGGGAGTTCAACGTCGAGCCACCGTCGCCCGAGCCCGAGGAGCCGGCGCTGGAGAAGACCCAGCTGGAGAAAATCGAGCTGGCTGTATCCGAGCCGGAGCAATCCGAGCCGGCTGAGCACTTCGGCGAGGTCGATATCGACGAACTCGACGAAGCCGATTGCTCGGGCCTGTCACTCGAGGACGAAGGTGCGGACGACGCCGTGTCGGCAGCCGTGGCCGCGGGTGACGATTCGGCGTTCGGCTCGGTCGATGACTACTCGTCGTTGATGCCCGAGGAGGACACCGCGGCCGTCGAGGCGAGTGAAGCTGCCGGCGAACCGGTCGGGCCCGTCGAACACTGGGCGCCGGCTGCCGGTCGCTACGCGAGCAGCGGGCAGGGCGAGGATCTCGGCGATCCCGAGAGCTGGGACCTTTTTGGCGAGGACGGCGCGGGGGCGTCGGAGCCCGCCGCCAGGGGTGCCGCGCTCGGGCGGATCGCCCTCACCTCCGCGTCGGCGGGACCACTGGCGGACGGCATCGGCGACACCCTTGCGGACACGCCGCTCGGGGAGGGGGCGCCCTACGACGAGGAGGCCCTCGAGGTCGCCGCTCCGGGACCGGTGCTGCGCGCGATCGGCGCGGTCGCCAACGGCCTCGGCTGGGCGGTCACGCTGGCGCTCGTGTCGATCGCCTGGGTGAGCGGCTTCTGGAGCACCGCCGAGTCCCTCGTGCGCACGCCCCAGCAGATCCGACTCGGCACCGTAGAGCTGCGCGACATCAGCGGTCACTGGGTCGACACGGCTCGCGGCGAGACCCTGCTCAGGGTGGAGGGCGAGATCGTGAACCGCGCGGACGGCGTCGCCCTGCTCGACGGAGTGCTCGAGGTGTCGCTGCTCGATCAGGACGGCGCGTTGCTCGACGTCCCGCCGCAGCCGGCAGGACTCGTACTCGGCGAGGCGGCGGTCCGCGAACTCCGGCCGAGCGTCCTTGGCGGCGAGGTGGACCGCGCGGCCGTCGGCCTCGCGCGTCGGCCGCTCGCCCCGGGCGAGCCGGTCGCCTTCCAGGCGGTGCTCCGCGACGTGCCGAGCAGCGCGTCGCGCGTCTCGCTGGCCATCGCCGACGGCCCGAGCCCGCAGCCCGCACCGGTCGCCGACGAGCTGACCTGGGGACTGACCTCGGGGGAGTGAGCCGGTCGGCGGTGCGCGCTCGTTCTCGAGTGCGCGACGCGGTCCGCGCTTCAGGCGTCGGGCTCGGCCTTGCCGGGCGATCCGTTGCCGGGCGATCCGTTCGCGGCGCCCTCGGAGACCTGCTCCTGCTCGGGGGTCACGTCGATCTCGTCGCCCGTCACGCCGGCCTTGAAGTTCTTGATCGCCTTGCCGACGCCGGCGCCAATCTCCGGTAGCCTGCGGGCCCCGAAGAGGATCACCACGATGACGAGGATGATGGCGAGCTCAGTGGCGCCCAGTCCGAACATCGATGCCTCCGGCGGTCGACTCGCTGCCGCCAAGCGTGGGGATTCATCCGCGGGAAGCGGAGCGTAGCGGGTGCCGCGGCGGGTGCGGGCGACCACGAAGAGGGTGCCGCCGCCGCGGCCGCGGGTCAAGCGGAGCGCAGGGCTTCTTCGGCCGTAGCGGCCCGAGAGGCGTCTGGCGCGCGGAGGACGAGGTGGCCGTCTTCAAGGCGTACGACATACGGGGAACCGTTCCCGATCAGCTGAACGCCGGCCTCGCCCACGCGGTCGGCCGCGCGACGGCGCGCTTCATCGGCGCCGCGCGCCTGGTGGTCGGCCGCGATGCGCGTGCCCACTCACCGGAGCTCTGCGAGGCGCTGATTCGCGGCATCGCCGACGAAGGTGTGGCGGTCGACGACATCGGCCTGGTGGCGACGCCGATGCTCTACTACGCGGTGGCGGCGCTCGAGGCGGGTGGCGGCATCATGGTGACGGCCTCCCACAACCCGGCCGAGTACAACGGCTTCAAGATCTGTCGCGAGCGGGCCATCCCGATCGGCGAGGCGAGCGGCCTGCGCGACATCGAGGCGCTGGTCGACGCCGGCTGCGCCGAGGAGGCCCCCGCCGCCGTACGCGGCGAGCTCACGCGCCACGAGATCTCGAGCGGCTACGGCAAGCACGCGCTCGCCGTCGGCGGCGGCTGCCCCGAGCTCTCCGTTGCGATCGACTGCGGGAACGGCATGGCGGGCGTGGCCCTCGAACCGGTGCTCGCCTCGCTGCCGCTGCGCGTCGAGCGGCTCTACTTCGAGCCCGACGGCACCTTTCCCAACCACGAGGCCGACCCGCTCAAGGTCGAGAACCTCGCCGAGGTCTCGGCTGCCGTGAAGCGCGTGGGCGCCGACTTCGGCGTCGCCTTCGACGGCGACGGCGACCGCGCCGTCTTCGTCGACGAAGCCGGCCGGCCGATCGCCTCCGACCTGATGACCGGCGTGATGGCTCGCCATCAGCTCGCCCATCATCCGGGCGGCCTGGTCCTCTACGACCTGCGCTCGAGCCGCGCCGTCGCCGAGGAGATCGAGCGCGCCGGCGGTGTCGCCGAGATGTGCCGCGTGGGCCACTCGTTCGTGAAGGCGCAGATGCGCGACTCGGGCGCGATCTTCGCGGGCGAACTCTCGGGACACACCTACTTCCGCTTCGACTCGGACCTCTACGCCGACGATGGCATCGCGGCCTTCGTCGCCCTGCTCGACGTCCTCGCCGCCGAAGGGCGGCCTCTTTCGGAGATCGTTGACCCGCTGCGGCGCTACTCCCAGAGCGGCGAGATCAACAGCCGCGTGGCCGACACGGCGGCGGTGATCGACCAGATCGAGGCCGACCACGCGGGCGCGCCGTTCGTCTCCCGTCTCGACGGGCTGTTGGTGCGCTACGACGACTGGTGGTTCAACGTGAGGCCGTCCAACACCGAGCCGGTGCTGCGGCTCAACCTCGAGGCTGGTACCGAGGAGCAGATGACGGCCGAGCGCGACCGTCTGCTCGCCCGCATCGCCGAACTCGGGGGTTAGCGGCCCGCACGATCAGGGCGCCGCTTCGGGGGCGTCGGGCGTGTTTGCCGCGCTCGCCATCCGCCGCAGCTCGTCGTCGATCAGCGCCGCGAACCGCTCGACCGGCTGGGCGCCGGTGAGCTTCACGCCGTTCACGAAGAACGTCGGTGTGCCCGTCGCGCCCACTTCCGCGGCGGCGCGGGCGTCGACCTCCACCACTTCGGCGCTCGCCGGATCGTCGAGGCAGGTCGTGAAGGCGCCGGCGTCGAGGCCGACTTCGTTCGCGTGGGCGATCAGGTCGTCCCGCTCGAGCGCCTTCGGGTTCTCGAAGAGCCGATCGTGATAGGCCCAGAAGCTTCCCTGGGCGTCGGCACAGACCGACGCGATGGCGGCGGGCTTCGCCTGTGCGTGGAATTCGAGCGGAAGGTGCCTGTAGACGATGCGCACCTCGTCCGGGTAGCGCTCGTGCAGCGCCTTGACGGTCGGCACCACGCGGGCACAGAACGGGCACTGGAAGTCGCTGAACTCGACGATCGTGATGGGGGCTCCCTCCGGTCCGAGGCTCGGACCGGTCGCCGCGACCCGAGTGCGCTGGCGGGGCAGCGAGATGCTGATGGCCGCCTCCTCGCGGAGGCCGGCGAGCACCTGCTGGACCCTGCCGAGCCCGAGATAGGCCCGCAGCTGGTCCTCGTACGCCTCGATGGTGGCGCTGGCCGGCAGTCGCTCGCGGTTCTCTTCGAACAGCTGTGTGATCTCGGCGTCGCTGATCGGGGGCAGGGCGCGCACGGCATCCTCGAGCCAGGCCTCTGAGGTCTGGCCTGTCGCGGCGGCCTTGGCGGCGAGCAGCTGCTCGTCGATCAACTCCCCCACCGTCTCGCGCCGTGCGGTGTAGAGACGGCTGGCGTCCTTGCCGAAGGCTTCTTCGAAGAGATCGCGTCGGATGCGCTCGTCGACGTCCGCGAGGGCGATCGTCTGCCCGTCGACGGTCGCGGCGGCCGGGCGCGGCTCGGCCGGGGTGTCTTCGGGGCCGGGCCAGCTCTCGCAGCCGAGTCCGACGACCGCGATCAGCGCGGGCGCGATGCCGCGCATCCATCGCGCGTTGTGTCGGAAAGTTCGAGTCATCTGGCCTCCCTCGATTGGTTCTCTGCCGTCAGTATTTTTCGGCCTTCGGCGTCGCAGGGTTTAGTCCAAGCGGGCGCCGCCCGCCGACTGCATGTCGGAGGCCGCCGGCCTGGGTTATCACACCTGACGTGCGGGAGGTCGCGATGACGGAGCCTGGACGATGACGAGGCGGGTCGGCCGAGGCGGGCGCGATGCCGCGCCGCGCGGGCTCTTCGGCGAGGCGGTGGCCGGCGCGGCGCTTCTCTGTGACGGCTTGCGGATGCTCGGTCGCGAGCGGCGGCTGTGGGGGCTCTCCCTCGTGCCGATCGGCTTCACGGCCCTCGCTCTGGCGCTCGCGCTGGCCCTGGTGGCTCGGAACGCGGACGAGATCCGCCTGCTCGTCGATGGACTGCTGCCCGTCCTCGAGGCCGGCGCCTGGTACACGTGGCTGTGGGTCGGGCCGGCACGGCTGCTGTTCTGGCTGCTCGGCTGGCTTCTGTTCCTGCTGACCGCAGCCCTCGCCGCCGTGCTGGCGGTGATGCTCGCGAGCGTCGCGGCCTCGCCCTTCCTGGATGCCCTGTCCTGGCGGGCCGAGCAGATCACCACGGGACGCGTGCTCGAGAGTAGCGAGTCGGGCGCCGCCGCCCTGCTGCGCGACGCCGGCCGGTCGATCGCCGGCGAGGCACGCCGCATGGCGTTTCTGCTGGCGATCGGTCTCCTGCTGTTCGGCGCCGGCCTGCTGATTCCCGGCGCACACGCCGTGACCGGTCCGGCCATGCTGGCGATCACCATCCTGTTCCTGCCGCTCGAGTTCTCCGGCCATGCGCTCGACCGGCGCCAGGTGCCCTTCGCGGCCCGACGGCACTGGATCGCAGGACACTGGCCCCGAATGGCGGGCTTCGGTGCGGCAGCGTTCGCAGCCTGCTTCGTGCCGGGCATCAACCTCGTGATGATGCCGGTCCTCGTGGTCGCCGGAACGCTGCTCGTGATCGGTACGCCACCGGGCGGGGTGGGCGCCTCGGTCGAGCCGCACGAGTAGCTTCTCGTCAGCGCAGCACTTCGCAGAGGTGCTCGGCGGCGGCGATCGCAGCGCCCGGGCCGAGCGGCTCGAGCGGGCCGGACACGGCTCGCCAGCGTGCTTCACCGGGACATGCCTGGCACAGCGCTTCCTGTGCGTCGGGGGGGAGCGCGGCGTCGCCATCGTGGCCGAGCAGCAGGGTCGGTCTCGGCTTGCCGGCTGCGAGCAGGGCAGAAAGCTCGAGGTCGTCGCGCGCCGGAGGTCGGTCGGGCGGGGCCAGGGCGAGCGCCGAAGGCCGCGGATCGATCGCGGCCAGCAGGGCGAGGAGCGGGGCCGCGAGACCCGAGCCGAGCAGGCCGACGCGGGTGGCGTCGATGCGCTCGAGTTCGCCGGCCCGATCCAGCGTGCGGGACAGGTCGAGGACGCACTGGCGCAGGAAGTGCTCGATCAGGCCGCGCCCGTTCGGATCGGCGTCTCCCCGCTCGAGCGCGTCGAGCAGGCGCTCGCTCAGCTTGGGACTGCGCCGCGCGCCGTGCAGCGGCCAGTCGACCGTCACCACCGCCAGTCCGGCGCCGACGAGCCGCGCGACCGTGGCGAGATGGGCGGGGCCGATCGCGCCGCCCGCGCCGTACTCCAGCACGACCAGCGGCGCCGAGCCTTCGCCCGGCGGCTGCCAGAGTGCCGCCGGCACGCGGTCTCCCCGACTCGTGAACTCGAGCCGCTGGCCGGCCGCGCCGTCGACCGCGAGCGCTTCGGGCAGCGCGCGCGACAGCGGAGAGGGCGGAACCGCCCGCTCCGCTGCCACGAGCGAGGAGCATCGATCGACGATCGCCGGCATGGCGGCAATGTAGCAGCGGCGAGCGCGCCGCCGCCTCGCGCCGCCTCAGCGAGCGAGCAGCAGCTTGCGGGTCCGGTAGAGGTTGGACTTCACCGCGTCCTCGGTCTTGTCGAGGATCTGCGCGATCTCGCTGATCGGGCGCTCGTCGAGATGGTGCAGCTGAAAGAGCAGCTTCTGCTCGCGGCTGAGCTTTTTCTCGAGAACGGCTGTCATCCGACCCATGCGCTCGTTGTACTCGTACACCCGGAGCGGGTCGGGCGTCTCGGCAACGTTCGGGGCCATCTGCGAATGCTGGGCGGAAGCCTCGGCGTCCTCGTCGGCCAGCGGCACCGTCGGATGGCGCTTGCGCTTGAAGCGGGAGGCGATCACGCGGCGCGTGATGCCGAAGATCCAGGCCGCCACCGGCGCCTCGCCGCGATACGAGTCGATCGACGAGAAGACCGCGATGAAGACCTCCTGCGTGGTCTCCTCGGCATCGGCTCGCACGTCGAGTCGCCGCTCGACGAAGTGGTAGATGCGCTTGAAGTAGCGCTGGTACAGCAGCTCGAAGGATTCTTTGTCGCCCTTGCGCAGCAGATCGACGAGTTCGTTGTCGGTGGGCGTTTCCGACAGAGCTTCAGCATGAGTTTGCACCGGATTTCCCCTTGTTCTTTCCCAGGTCAGCTTGGTGTGGCCCGGCGTCTGGAGGGGTTGCCGACGGGTTGGCGATCTCCAGCAGCAGGGCCGCTACATGGGGTGTGGCCGGGGCAGGCGGCGGGGTGACGAAATTCGTCTACGCACGACGAAATTTGTCAGTAGTTCTACGCCCGCGGGGGGCATGAGGGCAGGGAAGGGCCTCAGGGCCACGAGAGCCACCCGGCCCCCGCCGCTCACTCGAAGTGGCGTGCTTCCTCGTCGCTGAGCCCCAGGTCCTGCGAACTCAGGCCACTGCGGAAGGCCGGCAGCCCGGCCTCGCCGCGGGTCGCGCCGGCGGACCGGGCGCGTCCGTCGCCCCCCCGCTGATCGACCCGCTCGAGGTGGCTCTGGAGGTCGCCGGCGCCGCCCGGGTCGCCCGAGCGCAGCAGCTCGAGCCAACCGCCGGGCAGCGCGGCGGCCGCCGCGACCGTCTCGGGGTCGAACTCCGAGGCGACGACGACGGCGCGTACACAGGCCGCGACGTCCGCGCCGAGCTCGGGCGCGATCTTCAGCCAGTCGGGCACGTGCTCGCGGAGCCACTCGCGCTGCGCCAGAGCGCGAGTGAGCGCGCGCGCGTCGTCACCGCGTTCGGCGACCACCACGCCGACGATGCGCCGCTGTCCGTCGACCGCGACCAGGTCGATGCGCGAGCGCAGTGCCAGCACGTCCTCGGCGACCACGCGAAGCGACGGCTCGAGCCGCTCGAGGGCGGCGCGCAGGGCCCGGCGCCGCTCGTCGGGCGAGGCGTCGGCGCGTACGGGCTCAGGCAAGGGCGCGCTTTCGCGCGTCGTCGAGCAGCAGGCGGGCCACGTCGCGCAGCGCGCGGGCGGCGCTCGACTGCGGGTGGGCGAGGCCGATCGGTCGCTGCGCGACGATGGCCCGGTACACGTGCAGGTCGTCCACGAGCAGGCCGTAGCTCAGCAGGTCGTGTTCGAGGTGATGCTGTGTGGCCCGCGCGAGACGCGCGAAGGCCCGCTCGGCCTCCAGTCGCGAGCGCGCGCCGTGGATCGTGACGCCGACGTCCGCACCCTTCAGTGCTCGCAGCACGAGCTTCCCTATCCCGTAGGTCTCGCGCAGGTCGTTGGCGTGCGACGAGCTGAGGAGCAGCGTCCAGCGCAGCACGGCTGCGCCGCCCTCCGGCGATCGCAGCCACCTCGGAGGAACCCGTACGAATACGGCGCCGCCCTCGCGCGCACCGTCCGCTCGATCCACCGCGGTGTCGATCGCCACGCGGTAGAGGGCGCCCAGGTCGCTGGCCGGTGTCGTCACGAGCTCGGCGCCGAGGGGGCCGGGGCCCGGCTCGGGCCAGAGGGGCGAGACCTCTTCCGCACCGGGCGTGACCAGCACGGCGCGGGCGCCGAGGCGCGCGAGCTCGACCGTCAGGTTCCAGGTGAATGCCGCTCGCACCACGTCGGTGTCGCCGATGGGCACCGCGACGATCGGCAGCACGCTCGACGTCTGGCGCACCGGCACCTGGCCGCTGGCGGGCAGGGCGAGGGCGTCGTCGCCGAAGAAGGCGCCGAGCGGGTGGTTGTGGTGTATCTCCGCCGCGCCGTCCTCGGGCTCGAGTTCGGGGATGAAGTAGTGGAGCACGTCCGAGAGGTCGCGCGGCACGCTAGCGCCCCGCTCGCGAAGCTGGCCCGGATGCGACCACGCAGACGGGCCGCTTGCGGTGTTGGTCGTCCGGCATCTTCGACGGCGAACCTCCCCGACCGCGCACTGGCGGCTCCGGTCTAGCGGACGTGGAGGACGGAGTTGGGCTGTCCCATGGGCCCCGGCGTCGACTCGGGATTGCTGGGATCGGTGCGCCACTCGCCGTCCACGATGTAGCGGTACTGGTAGGTGCCGGGCGGCAGCCGCAGCACCTTCGTCCACACCCGATGCGCGCCGGCGGCGTCGACGCGCGACAGCACGTCCTTGTCGGGCACCCAGCCGTTGAAGTCGCCTGCGATGCGCACGTCGGCCGCGCCGTCGTCCTGGAAGTGGATCAGCACCTCGCGCGGATCGATCTCCTGGCCGGCCAGCGCACGGGCGGCGTCGGCGGCGACGGTCTCGGGCGGGCAGGCTACCAGCTCCATCGCGACCGCCGCGTAGTCGTGCGTACCGTTGGCCGAGGGGGCGTAGCGATTGATGGGCTTGCCCTGCCGCGCCGCCTCGCGCAGCTTGACGTTCTGCCGGATCACCGAGTCGAAGCACAGGTCCTTGAACAGCTCGCGAATGTCGCCGAGCGTCTGGCGCGCGTATCGCGTGCGACCGTCGTAGAGGGTGGGCAGGACGCGCACGCTCAGGTCGTGGCCGATGCGATCGGTGAGCAGGGCGATGGTCTCGAGCAGCTTCTGGACGCCGTCGATGGCGAAGAAGCTCGTCTCGAGCGGGATGATGACCTCCTGCGAGGCCCGCAGCGCGTTGAAGGTGAGCAGGCTCACCGCCGGCGGGCAGTCGATCAGGATGAAGTCGTACGCGCCGGGCAGCGCGTCGAGGGCGGCCTTGAGGCGCTCGGTGCGTGTGTCGTGGCGCTCCGCGGCCAGCTTCTGCTCGAGGGCCGAGAGCACGATGCTGGCGGGGGCGAGGTCGATGCCCTCGGAGACGTTCACGAGCACGCGTGAGAGCTCGCCCACGCCGCTGGGCTCGGCGAGCACCTCGTAGAGGTTCTCCGAGAGCGAGTCCGGGTCGACGCCGAACGCCAGTGTGGCGTGGGCCTGCGGGTCCATGTCGACCACCAGCAGGCTGGCGCCGTCGGCGGCGAGCGCACCCGCCAGGTTGACGGCGGTGGTCGTCTTCCCGCAGCCCCCCTTCTGGTTGACGATGCTGATGACCCGCCGGGCGCTGTCCGCACCGGACGTGTCGATCGTCCCTTCGCTACTGCGGCTCGCCGACGTGTCCGTCGCTCGAGTCGTCGTCATGGCGCTCCCCCCCTCCGGGCGGCCGACATGCCACCCACGCCATTTCCGTGTCGTCGCCGGCCAAGGACCTCTGGGCCGGCTCACCCTCTTCGTGTCTTACGCCTCCCGCGTCCGCTTGCTTCTGGCTCTCGCTCTCACGGCGACCGGCGCGCCTCGTCGGGCGCGCTCAGGTCGTCTCGAATGTCATTTCACCTGCCAGCCGGTGACGCCTCTCTACCTGCCAACCGGTGACGCCTCTCTACCTGCCAGCCGGTGACGCCTCTCTACCTACCAACCGGTGACGCCTCTCCACCAGCCGCCGCAGATTCCTCGCCGGTCGGCGTTCGCGGCGGGTCCGCCTGCTGGTCCGCCTCGGTCCGCCATCGTGTCAGCTCGCGCTCGAACTGTGCGACTTCGAAGACCCACTCCTGACCGCTGACCGCCTCGAAGGCCGACCCGTCGTGTAGCACGAGCACGACGTCGCCGGTGGCCACCAACGTCAGCGACGAGAGCGGCCGCTCGACGGTCGGCAGCATCTGGCGCAGGGCGCGGATGCTGCTGCGGATGCGCTGGACGGAGACGCCGGCGTCGATCAGGCGCTTGGTCGCCTTCAGGGCGACCAGGTCCTCGAAGGTGTAGCGGTGGTGGCCGCCGCGCGTCTTCTCGGACGGGACGACCAGGTCGGTCTGCGCCCAGTACTGCAGCTGGCGACGCGAGATGCCCAGGATCTGGACCACGTCCTTGGTGCGATAGACCATGGCGCCGTCGGTGCGCGTCTCGGTCCGGCCGCGTTCCGCCGGCTGCTGATCCCTGCGAATGGAGTTCACGGCGCTTCTCCCGCCTCCCGGTGCGAGCCCGCAGATAGCCGGACTCGGACGACATTTCACGGTGCGTGGGCGAACTCCGTGAGCTGTCGAATCGGAGCTAAGTGGGAAGCGGGCGCCAAGTCAACCCAAAAAGTTGACAAATTGTTGCATTTCAGGGCTTTGCGGCATTTTGCCCCGGCCACCCCACGCGCGGCGCCTCCCCTGCTTGCTCTGGTGTTGGGGTAAAAAAGCTACGCCAGACGGCGGTCAGCTCTGTCAGCGCAGGGGCTTCGGCGCGTCGCTTCGACGGGGCCCCGTCGGCGCCCGCTAGCATCCAACCCCCCTCGCAGGCACGAGCAGGCCAGGACGATGAGCGGAGAAGAAGACTCCGAGACCCCGAACCCGGACGCCCCCGGCCCCTCCGCACGGAAGCGGGCCAAGAAGGCGGAGAAGCGCGTCCTCGTCGTCGAGGACGGCGGCGTCGCCCGTCCCTACATGCGCGGCATCATGGTCCACTCGCTGATGGCGCGGGGTGTGAGCTTCGAGGACGCCTACGCGACCGCCAACGCGGTGGCCGAGCGGATCCGCGGTCGCAGCTCGGTGTCCCGTTCCGAGGTGGCGCAGATGGTCGATGCGATCCTCGGCGAGGACTACGACCACCAGCCGCCGATCCCGATTCCGATCACCGTGGTGGTCGAGAGCGGCGATGCGAGCAGCCCCTTCTCGAAGGGGACGCTGTCGCAGTCACTGCTGGCCGCCTCGATCGAGCCCGACGTTGCGTTCGAGGTCGCCAAGGAAATCGAGGCCGATCTCATATTCGAGGGCCTCGCCACGGTGAGCCGCGCCGAGCTGCGCCACCGCGCCTATCGGAAGCTCCTCGACCGATTGGGCACGAAGACCGCGCAGCGCTACCTCGTGTGGCGGGAGTTCCAGGAGCCCGACAAGCCCGTGATCGTGCTGCTCGGCGGCGCGGCGGGGGTCGGCAAGACCTCTCTGGCCCTCGCGGTCGCGCAGCGGCTGGGCATCAGCCGCATCCTCAGCACCGACTCGATCCGCAACGTCATGCGCATCATGCTGTCGCCGGAGCTGATGCCGGCGCTGCACGCCTCGTCGTTCGACGCCCATCGCGAGATCCCGGCGCTGCACGACGACGAAGACACCGTGGTCGAGGGCTTCATGGACCAGGCTCGCGCGGTGTCGGTCGGCGTACGCGCGATCATCGACCGGGCGATCCAGGAGAACAACAGCCTGGTGCTCGACGGCGTATCGCTCGTGCCGGGCCTGATCGACCTGGAGCGCTATCGCAAGGAGGCGCACGTCTACTTCCTGCTGGTCGCCCGACTCGACGAGAAGGCCTTCCGCGGTCACTTCGAGGTGCGAGCCAAGCGGCAGCACCACCGCAACGCCTCCCGGTACGTCGAGCGGCTGAGCGAGATCCTGACCATCCAGGAGTACCTGCTCGAGCTCGCCGAGCGCCACGCGGTGCCCATCGTCGACAACATCACGCTCGAGGGCTCGGTTCTGCTCGTCATCCGGCACGTCGTCGAGTCGCTTCGCAAGCAGAGCGCGGTCGACATCTCCGACTTCGTCTGAGCGTCCCGCGCCGCTCCCTGGCCGCGCGCCGGGGGTGCCGATGGCGCCCCCGCCGGTCTGCGCGATGATCCGGGAACGTCCTGTCTCGAGCCCCCCGCTCGTTCGGAGGCCCCATGCGAAGCCCGCCCCCCGCCGCCCGCACCCTCGCCGAGCTCCGCGCCTCGGGCTACCGCCAGCGGAGCCTGCGCGAGGAGTTGCGTGCGAACCTGCTCGACCATTTGAAGTCGGGTCGTCCGCTCTTCGAAGGCATCCGGGGCTACGATGAGACCGTCGTGCCCGCCATCGAGAACGCGCTGCTCTGCGGCCACGACATGATCTTCCTCGGCGAGCGCGGGCAGGCGAAGTCGCGGATGATCCGCGCGCTGACGGCTCTGCTCGACGAGTGGGTGCCGGTGGTCGCCGGCAGCGAGATCCGCGACGACCCGGAGGCGCCGGTCTCGGCCCACGCCCGCGAGGTGGTCGCCACGCAGGGCGAGAAGACCGAGATCGAGTGGCTGCACCGCGACGATCGCTACAGCGAGAAGCTCGCCACGCCCGACGTGTCGATCGCCGATCTGATCGGGGACGTCGACCCCATCAAGGTCGCCGAGGGGCGCCACCTCTCGGACGAATACACGATGCACTTCGGTCTGCTGCCCCGCAGTCACCGCGGCCTCTTCTGCATCAACGAGCTGCCGGACCTGACCGAGAAGGTGCAGGTCGGCCTGTTCAACGTGATGGAGGAGCGCGACGTCCAGATCAAGGGATTCAACGTGCGGCTGCCGCTCGACGTGCTCGTGGTCGCCAGCGCGAACCCCGAGGACTACACGAGCCGCGGGCGCATCATCACGCCGCTCAAGGAC
>CAZETS010000038.1:55123-56736 GCA_964515335.1 uncultured Spirochaetaceae bacterium | reverse complement strand
CCGGTCGGGCGCTCGGGGCCCCCCGAATTCCAGCACCCCATCCGCGAGCCCGACCGCGCCCCAGGACCCGCTCCGGTCGGGCGCTCGGGGCCCCCCGAATTCCAGCACCCCATCCGCGAGCCCGACCGCGCCCCAGGACCCGCTCCGGTCGGGCGCTCGGGGCCCCCCGAATTCCAGCACCCCATCCGCGAGCCCGACCCGCGAGCCCGACCCGCGAGCCCGACCCCTTAAGACCCGGCCCGGGCGTGTCGAAACGCCCAGTGGGCCATCGGCGTGCGCGGTCTCGCGCGCCTCACTGGGTCAGCCAGGGGAGTCGGACGCGGCATGGGGATGGAACTCAACGAGATCTTGAAGGTCGCCATCAAGGGCGGCGCATCCGACATCCACCTGAAGTCGGGCCTGCCCCCGATGTTCCGGGTGGATGGCGTCCTGGTGCCGCTCCGTAATGGCGAGCGCATCCTGCCGGACGAGATCCAGCAGATGGCGTTCTCCATCATGAACCCCGTGCAGAAGGCGCGGTTCGAGGAGCACCGCGAGGCCGACCTCGCCTATGGGCTGCCGGGTCTCGGTCGCTTCCGTGTGAACGTCTTCCAACAGCGTGGAACGATTGGCATCGTGTTCCGCGTCATCCCCTTCGGGGTCAAGACGATCCAGCAGTTGCACCTGCCCCAGATCGTCGAGCGGATCGCCCAGGAGCACCGCGGGCTGGTCCTCGTCACCGGGACGACGGGCTCCGGCAAGTCGACCACGCTGGCCGCGATGATCGAGCAGATCAACTCCGACCGAACGGCGCACATCATGACGATCGAGGACCCGATCGAGTTCCTGATTCGCGATCGCCGCTCGATCGTCAACCAGCGTGAGATCGGTGTGGACACGCACAGCTTCTCGAATGCCCTGCGGGCGGCGCTTCGACAGGATCCCGACGTGGTGCTGGTGGGCGAGATGCGCGACTTCGAGACGATCGAGACGGCGCTGACCGCCGCCGAGACCGGCCACCTCGTGATGAGCACCCTCCACACCCTGGATGCCACCGAGACGATCAACCGCATCATCTCGGTGTTCCCGCCCTACCAGCAGAAGCAGGTGCGCCTGCAGCTCTCGATGATCCTGAAGGCCGTCATTTCTCAGCGGCTCGTGCCGCGGGCCGACGGCAAGGGCCGCGTCCCGGCCCTCGAAGTGCTCATCTCGACCGCGCTCACCCGCGAGCTGATCGCCGACAAGGACCGCACCAAGGAGCTCTCGGACGCGATCTCGAAGGGCTATACGACCTACGGGATGCAGACCTTCGATCAGTCGCTGATGTCGCTCGTCAAGGAGGGCCTCGTCACCTATGACGAGGCTCTCAAGCACGTCTCCAACCCCGACGACTTTGCGCTGCGCTTCCGGGGCATCGCATCGACCTCGGACGCCAGCTGGTCCGACTTCGCAGGCGGCGACGAAGAGAAGCCCGACGACGGCATCGCTGGACCCGACCTGGGCAGCAGCGACGACGACGATTTCAACATCGATCGCTTCTAGATCGGGCCCGTCGGCCGGGCTCGCCGGCCGGGCTCACCGGCCGGGCTCGCGTGTCGTTTGCTGGAATTCGTGACCCTCCGAGCGCCCGGCCA
>CAZETS010000038.1:0-55023 GCA_964515335.1 uncultured Spirochaetaceae bacterium | reverse complement strand
CGGCCGGGCTCGCGTGTCGTTTGCTGGAATTCGTGACCCTCCGAGCGCCCGGCCAACCCGGGCCCGCGGGCGGAGCGGGTCTAGTGCGAGGGTGGCGCCATCGGCAACCGCCCACCGCTCCCCCAATCCGCAAGAGACCCGCTCCGCCCGGGGGCCCGGGTTGGCCGGGTGTTCGGAGGGGTGCGTGATCCAGCTCGATCACCGCGAGCCCGGCCAGTATATTCCCCCACCATGTTCAAGCCGGCGCGGGAGATTCGGGAAGAGTTCCTTCAGTTCTTCGAGGAGCGGGGGCATCGGCGCGTCAAGAGCGCGTCGGTGGTGCCGGACTCGGATCCGACGCTCATGTTCGTGAACGCGGGCATGGTGCAGTTCAAGCGCACGTTCCTCGGTGAGGAGGTGCGCGACTATGCGCGGGCGACGACTGCACAGAAGTGCATCCGCGTTTCGGGCAAGCACAACGATCTCGAGAACGTCGGCCGTACGCCGCGCCACCACACGTTCTTCGAGATGCTCGGCAACTTCTCGTTCGGCGACTACTTCAAGGCCGAGGCCATCGACTATGCGTGGGAGCTGCTCACGCAGAGGATGGGCCTCGCCGAGGAGCAGCTCGCGGTGTCCGTCTTCGAGGAGGACGACGAAGCGGCCGAGCTGTGGCGCGATCGGATCGGGCTGCCCGAGGCGAAGATCTATCGCCTGGACGAGAAAGAGAACTTCTGGGCGATGGGCGACACGGGGCCCTGCGGCCCGTGCTCGGAGATCCACTTCGACTTCGGGGTGCGGGACGACTGCACGAGCGCCGTCTGCGATCCGTCGTGTGAGTGCGGGCGCTGGCTCGAGATCTGGAACCTCGTCTTCATGCAGTTCAATCGGGACGCCGAAGGCCGGATGGAGCCGCTCCCGAAGCCCTCGATCGACACCGGCGGCGGCCTCGAGCGCTGGGCGACGGTGTTGCAGGGCGTCCACAACAACTACGACAACGACCTGTTCACGCCCCTGCTCGCCCGCGCCCAGGACGTCTCCGGCGTGTCGCTCGGCGACGACGCCGAAAAGGACGTCTCGCTGCGCGTCGTGGCCGATCACGCGCGCACCCTCGCCGTAATGATCGGCGACGGTGTGTTGCCGTCGAATGCCGGACGCGGCTACGTGCTGCGGCGCATTCTCCGCCGCGGGTCGCGCCACGGCGTACTGCTCGGCATGGACGAGCCTTTCCTGTATGCGGTCGCTGACGCGGCGATCGACGAGCTCGGCGACGTCTACACCGAACTCGTCGAGCGGCGCGCCTACATCGTCGATCGCATCCGGCGCGACGAGGAGCGTTTCCTCACCACGCTGTCGAAGGGGCTCTCGCTGCTCGAGGAGGAGATCGCCGAGGCGAAGCAAGGCGACCAGTCGAGCCTCGCGGGCGACACCGCCTTCAAGCTCTACGACACCTACGGCTTTCCGCTCGATCTCACGGCCGACATCCTGCTTGGTCACGGCATGACGGTCGACCACGCCGGTTTCGACTCGGCCATGCAGGCGCAGCGCGACCGCGCCCGGGCGGCCTGGGTGGGCAGCGGCGACGAAGGTGTCGCCGAGGTGTACGGCCGCATCGCGGCCGACGTGACGACGCAGTTTCGCGGCTACGAGGCGCTGGACGGGTCGGCGCGCATCGCGGCCCTGTTGTCGGACGGCAAGCCGGTCGGCACCGCGCGTGCCGGCGACCGTGTCGAGGTGGCCTTCGACGAGACGCCCTTCTATGCCGAGAGCGGTGGTCAGGTGGGCGATCGCGGCACGATCACCACGGCCACCGGGCGAATCGAAGTCGACGACACCCAGAAGCCGGTCGAGGGGCTGTTCGTGCACCGGGGAGTGGTCGCGGAGGGCGAGGTGGCGGTCGATACCGACGCCGAGCTGCGCGTCGACGCCGACGCGCGCGCCGCGACTGTGCGCAACCACAGTGGCACGCACCTGCTGCACGCGGCGCTGCGCGAAGTGCTCGGCCCGCAGGCCATGCAGAAGGGTTCGCTGGTCGGTCCCGACCGGCTGCGCTTCGACTTCACCCACGACGCCCCGCTGGCCCACGACGAGATCGAGCGCATCGAGGACATCGCCAACGCGTGGATCGAGAAGAACACGGCCCGCACGACGCGGCTCATGTCGTACGACGAGGCGCTGGCCGCCGGTGCGATCGCGATCTTCGAGGAGAAGTACGGCGACGAGGTGCGCGTGGTGTCCTTCGGCGAGTGCAGCACCGAGCTGTGCGGCGGCACCCACGCGAACGCCACGGGCGACATCGGTGTGCTCAAAGTCGTGGGCGAGAGCGGTATCGCGGCGGGGGTGCGGCGCATCGAGGCGCTGACCGGGCTCGGCGCCCTGGCGCACATTCGCGAGCAGGAGTCCCTCGCCCGTGCGGCGGCCGACCACCTGAAGGTGCCAGTCGGCGATTTGCCGGCTCGCATCGAGAAGCTGCTCGCCGAGAAGCGCGAGCTCGAGCGGGAGCTCGAGCAGGCGCAGAGCGCCCAGCGCGGCTCCGAGGTGGGCGACCTGCTCGACGGTGCGATCGAGATCGACGGCGCCAAGGTGCTCGGCGCGCGCGTCGCCGACGTCGACGCCAAGGCGATGCGGGCCATGGTGGACGACTTCCGCAACCGGCTCGGCCCGAGCGTCGTGCTGCTCGTCTCCGAGACCGGCGGCAAGGTGCTGCTCGCGGCGGGTGTCACCAAGGACCTGACCGACCGCTTCAAGGCCGGCGACGTGATCCGTGAGATCGCCGGCGTCGTGGGCGGCGGCGGCGGCGGGCGTCCCGACTTCGCCCAGGCGGGCGGCAAGGATCCCTCGAAGATCGACGACGCGCTCGCGCGCTTCCGCGAGCTCTGCGGCGCGGCTTGACGGCCGGTCCGGCAAGGGCTGCCATGAGCGTCGAGTTCACCGCGTCGCCGTACGTCGTTCGCAGGCGGCCGACGCGGGTGGTTGCGGTCGGCGACGTCGCCGTCGGCGGAGCGAATCCGATTCGCATCCAGTCGATGACGAACACCGACACGATGGACACGAAGGCGACGGTCGATCAGATCGAGCGCCTCGCTGCGGCGGGCTGCGAGATCGCCCGGGTCACGGCGCCGTCCATCCGCGACGCCGAGAATCTGCGCGCCATTCGCGCCGAGCTCGCGCGGCGCCGGGTCGCGATTCCGCTGGTCGCCGACATCCACTTCACGCCGAACGCGGCGATGATCGCCGCCGAGTGCGTCGAGAAAGTGCGCATCAACCCGGGCAACTACGCCGACAAGAAGAAGTTCGAGGTGCGCGAGTACGGCGACGCCGAGTACGCGGCCGAGCTCGAGCGCGTCGCCGAGCGCTTTCGTCCGCTGGTGCGGCGTTGCCGCGAGAACGGCGTGGCGATGCGGATCGGCACCAACCACGGCTCGCTGTCGGACCGCATCATGAACCGCTTCGGCGACTCGCCGCTCGGCATGGTGGAGAGTGCCCTCGAGTTCCTCGACGTGTGCGAGGACGAGGGCTATCGCGACGTGGTCTTCAGCATGAAGGCTTCGAACACCCACGTCGCCATCCAGGCCTACCGGCTGCTCGCTGCCCGCCTCGGCGAGCGTGAGCCCGCCGAGTCCGGCTACCCGTTCCACCTGGGCGTCACCGAGGCCGGTGACGCCGAGGACGGCCGCATCAAGAGCGCGATCGGCATCGGGGCGCTGCTCGAGGACGGAATCGGCGACACGATCCGCGTCTCGCTCACCGAGGATCCGGTGCGCGAGGTGCCCGTGGCCCGGCGCATCGCGGCACGCGCCGAGGCGTTGTGGGCCGAGGCTCGGGACGCCCCGCCTCCGGTGATCCCGGGGCCGCTTCCGTTCCGGCCATTCGAGCACGCGCGCCGTGCCTCGCGGGTGTTGCGGGCGGGGGAGCTCGCGCTGGGCGGCGGCGAGCCGGTGCGCGTCGAGCTCGACCTGGGCGCGTGTCCGCTCTCGGCCGGGCGGATCGAGGCCGCGGTCGGCCCGCTCGCCGCGTCGCTCGCCGAGGTGCGCGACGTCGAGGTGGAGTCGCTCGCCGTGGAGGCCGCCGACGAGGCCGGGCTGGCCGCGGTCGGCGAGCTGCGTGCGCGTCTCGACGCCGCCGGGCTCGCTGCACCGCTGGCGGTGCGCATGGCGCCTTCGCTCTTCGATGCGGGC
The DNA here is from genome assembly GCA_964515335.1 of uncultured Spirochaetaceae bacterium. Taxonomy (GTDB): domain Bacteria; phylum Myxococcota_A; class UBA9160; order UBA9160; family UBA4427; genus TMED88. The sequence continues at coordinate 50,866 of CAZETS010000038.1, read as the reverse complement.
CTCGACGCGCCCGCTGTCGCCGCACGCCTGATCGTGCCGGCCACGCCGCGCACGCGCTTGCAGACGTTGCTGTCCGCCGCGCGCACGGCGGCCGACGCCGACCGGCCGCTCGAATGGTGCCTGCAGGCCGATCGCGCCGGTTTGCCCGAGTTGCTCGAGCGCGTCCTCGAGGCGGGCGCCGAGGCCGGGGCGCCGCGGATGCTCTTCTCGCTCGAGGCGGCTCGGTCGATGCACGACGTGCGGGTGCTCGCGGCCGGCCTGGCGGCCCACCATGCCGGTGATCGGCCCATCGTGCTGCGTCACGCGCTCGCCGCAAGCGGCGGCCCGGCCGATCCCGAGGCGGCGCTGATTGCGGCGTCGGTCGACCTCGGGGCTCCGCTCTGCGATGGCCTGGGCGACCTGGTCTCGATCGCCCCCGGTGCGCTCGAGCCGGGAGCGGCGCTCGACCTCGCCTACCGGATCCTGCAGGGCGCACGGCTTCGCACCACGCGCACCGAGTACATCTCCTGCCCGTCGTGCGGCCGCACGCTCTTCGACCTCGAGGAGACCACCGCGCGCATCAAGGCGGCCACCGCGCACCTGACCGGCGTGAAGATTGCCGTGATGGGCTGCATCGTGAACGGTCCGGGCGAGATGGCGGACGCCGACTTCGGCTACGTGGGATCCGGGCCGGGCAGGGTGACCCTGTACGCGGGCAAGCAGATCGTTGCCCGCGGTGTGCCCGAGGGCGAGGCGACCGACCGGCTGGTCGCGCTGATCCAGGAGCACGACCGCTGGTGAAGCCGGCCGCGCCGCCGCCGGGCGCGACGTCTCAGCGTTGGCCCGGCGCCGCCACGTCGGGCAGCTCGGTGCCGTTCTCGGCCAGGTACTCGCGCACGGCGTCGTAGGCGGCGAGGCTGCGCGAGTCGGAGACGGACGGGTGCTCGCGGCCGATCAAGAACGACGCGCCCATCACGATCAGCAGTGCCACCACCGCGCCCTCGGCAGCGCCGAGAGCGGCGCCGCCGATGCGATCCGCCCACGAGAGTCCCACCCGGCGCGCGCTGCGCCGGATCGCGTAGCCGATGATCGCGACGCTGAAGGACGCAACGATCGCCAGCCCCGTGCCGGCCATCCACGCCGGCGGCAGCGGACCCGTCTCGCCGCCGGTCACGTCGGTGAGCCACTCGCCGGCGGGCGCCGCGCCGTAGCGCACGGCCAGCACCGCGGCGCCGAGCGCCGCAATCGAGAACGTCTCGCGGATCAGCCCGATCATCAGGCCGCGCAGCACCGCCACCAGCATCACGATGCCCACGGCCACGTCGATCAGCGTGTATTCGGCGTTCATTCGGCGGGCTCGTCCGGTGCGTCGGTGTTCGCGCCTCTGCGCACGAGCCGCCGGTACATCTCCACGTCCTGACGCTCGGGCTGCAGGGAGGCGACACGATCCCACTCGGCCAGCGCCTCCTCGGCGCGTCCGAGCGAGTAGTAGGTGAGGCCGAGCTGGATGCGGGTGTCGGCCAGGTCGGGGTTGGCGCGCAGGATGCGCCGCTGCTCCTCGGCGGCCTGGTGGGGCAGGCCGGCCTCGCGCAGCACGACGCTCAAGCGGTGGCGGATGTCGTGGAAGTCCGGGCAGCGGTCGAGCGCCTTGCGGTAGGCCTCGATCGCCTCGCGGCGCTCGCCCACCTGGGCGTAGGCGTCGCCGACTGCGGCCTGCAGGTTGGCGAGCTTTGCCCGGGTGGTCGGGTCGAGCCGGCCCGCCTCGCCGGAAGCCACGCTGGCCGCGCGCTCGGCGAGCTCGCGCGAGCGGTCGTAGTCGCCGCGGCGCTCGTGCACGGTGGCCAGAGCCAGCAGCGCCTCGGAGTACCGGGGATTCAGTCGGATCGCCTTGCGGAGGCTCCCGGCCGCCGCGTCGAGGTCGCCTTTGTGGTCGAACAGGATGCCGACCATGTAATGGATGTCCGCAAAGTCGTGGCGCGTGCGCAGCAGCGACGAGAAGGCCTCGAGGGCCGGGTCGATCTCGCCGAGCTCGAAGTGCTTGCGGCCGCGCGCGTAGACCTCGCGCTCGGCGATCGACATCGGCTGCGCGGTCGCCATCTCGCGCTGCCCCCCCTCCGGGTCCGACTCGACCCGCTGGGCCCGATTCTACCCGGTCCTGCGGGGCGACGGCTACTCGGCCCGCGAGATCCGCTCGGAGGCCCATTCGGCGTGGGGGGTGTCGCCGAAGTTCTCCATGACGACGTGGTACAGCCGCAGCGCCTCGTCGGTGCGCTTCATGTGCTCGTAGCAGATCGCGAGCTTGTAGAGCGCCTCGGAGTCGAGGCCGAGCCCCGGGTACTCGTCGATGACCGACCGGTAGCGGTTCGCGGCCGACTGGTACTGGGTGCGCACGAGGTAGAAGTCGCCGATTTCCATCATGTTGTCGGCGAGACGGGTGCGCAGCTTCTGGAGGATGATCTCGCCCTCGCGCGTCTCGGGCTCGTAGGGGTAGCGGGTGCTCAGCATCTCGAGGTACTTGAGGGCCTCGCGGGTGGAGGTCTGGTCGCGGTTGATCGATTTGATCTGGTTGTAGTGGCACAGGGCCGAGCGCAGCACCGTATAGGGGACGCGCGGGTTGTGCGGATGCAGGTCGGCGAAGTCGCGGTAGTAGGAGAGGGCCTCGTCGTAGCTCCCGGAGTCGAAGTAGGCGTCGGCGATCTTCAGCTGGGCCTCGATCTCGTACTCGCTGTAGGGGTAGTTGTCGATGATGGCCTGAAAGGTCTCGATCGCCTTCTCGTACTGCACCCACTGGTAGACGCCGAGGATCCTGCGGCCCTCGAGGAGCCTCTCGCCCTCGGCGTACAGCTCGTCGGGCGGCAGCACGTCCTCGAACTCGGGCCCCTGGTTGCAGGCAGCCCCGAAGAGCGCTGCGAAGAGCAGGGCGCCGGCCAGGGTGCGTGCGTAGATGAGGAGGCGGGTGCTCGGCATGGTCGATCGGCCACGGCCCGCCAGCGAGGGCGGGCGGCCCGGGTGAGGGGACGCGGCGGGCGTCGACCCGGTTCCCCCGGTCGGCGCGGGAGACGGGCGGCGAACCTATCGGCCCGCCCCGGTGGTGTCAATTTGCTAAGGTACACCGCCACCTTCCGCGAGATGGTATGCGGTCACGGGAGACGGGCGATCGGCCGGTCCCGGGGCCTGCCGCACCGGCGGGGCAACGGGCGGGGCCCGTCGCTCCGGCGCACCGGACGGCGACCGTCGTGACGTCCCGGACCGGCGCCGACGAAGCCGGACGGACGAAGCTCGCGGTGCCCCGATCAGCCGGACCGAGCAGTCCGCTAGCGGTCCGACCACAGGAGCCGAGAGAGACGCCATGAACCTCGAAGACGAGCGCAGACTCAAGTTCGACCGACGGCTGAGGAATCGCCGTGGCTGGGTGACCGACGACGAGGCGCGTGCCCACGAGAAGTCGCTGCCGGACGCCTCGCACAAGATCTCCTCCGGCGAAGATCAGCCCGAGACGAAGCCCGAGGCCGGCGAACAGCCGCCGGTCGGCTGAGTCGCGGCCAGCCAGGCGAGCCTCCCGTGATCAAGGAAAAGTTCGGATCCAAGCTCGATCAGTGGATCCAGACGATCTTCCCGTTTCTGTTCAAGAAGCCCGTCGACCCGAATCTGCTGACGGTCGTCGGGGCGGGGATCTGTGTCGCGGCAGCGGTCGCCTTCGGGATGGGCCACTTCCGGCTCGGGGCACTGCTGCTCTGGCTGGGCGGAATGTGCGACCTGGTCGACGGTGTGGTGGCGCGGCACTGGCAGATTTCGAGCGCTTTCGGGGCCTTCCTCGATTCGACGCTCGATCGCCTGGTCGACATGGCGGTGCTGCTGGCGCTGGCCCTCTACTTCGCGCAGGGGGGCGACATCACCACGGCCGTGGTCGCCGGAGTGGGGCTCGTGTCGAGCGTACTCACCTCGTACACGAAGGCCCGCGCCGAGGCGATCGACGCCTCGATGCCCGGCGGCTTCATCGAGCGCGGCGAGCGGGTCGTGCTCATCGTGGCCGGCGGCCTGCTGGGCCTGATGGAGCCGGCTCTCTGGATTCTGGCCGTTGGCGCGACCGCCACGGTGGTGCAGCGCTTCGAGAGCGCTCGGCGGGCCTTCGACGCCCGACCGGCCGAAGGGGCCGCGGCCGGCGGGCCGAGCCAGCCTGCAACCCAGGGCGAGTGAAGGCGATTCGGCGGCGCCCCACCCGGGCGGCGCCCTGCGAGGGGCGAGCATGACGGACGAAGCGGCATCGCCGGAGGGGGCTTCGGCCCCGGGCAATCCTTCGACAGCCGACCTGCCGGCGATCGACTTCTCGACCCTGGTGCTGTCGCTCTCGACGACCGCGCTCTGCCAGATGGGCCTGGTGCCCGATCCGACGACAGGCGCCACGCTGCGCCCCGATCGCGTCCTCGCCCGTCAGACGATCGACACGATCGAGATGTTGCGCGAGAAGACGCGCGGCAACCTCGACGAAGAAGAGCGCAAGCTGATCGACCTGCTCCTCTACGAGCTGCGCCTGAAGTTCGTCGAGGTGCCCGAATAGCCGCAGCATGCCCCTCGCCCCGGGCGATCTCATCGCCGGCGCCAGGGCCCTGCCGGCGCCCGCCAAGGTCAATCTCGGGCTGCGCGTGCAGGGGCGCCGCGCCGACGGCTACCACCTGCTCGAGAGCGTCTTCGTGCCGCTCGACCTGCACGACGAGGTGAGCGTCGCCATCGAGCCCGCCGCGTCCGTGTCGGTCTCGCTCTCGGTCGAGATCGCTGCCGACGCGCCGGCGGGTCTCGCCGCCGAGGTGCCGACGGGCGCGACGAACCTCGCCTGCCGGGCCGCCGAGGCGTTCCTCGAGGCCGCCGGCCTGACCGCCCGCGTGGCGATCGAGCTCGTCAAGCGGACGCCGGCCGGCGGCGGCCTCGGGGGCGGCTCGAGCGATGCGGGCGCGGTGCTGCGTGCCCTGTCCGGGCTGGCACCGGGCGCGCTCGCCGGGCAGATGCTCTTCGACCTCGCCCTCGGTCTCGGCGCCGACGTGCCCTTCTTCCTCGATCCGCGCCCGGCCCTGGTACGCGGCATCGGCGACCTCATCGAGCCGCTCGAGCGGCTGCCGCCGCTCTGCCTGGTACTCGCCAATCCAGGCACGGCGCTCTCCACCGCCGAGGTCTTCGCCGCCTCGGATGCGCTCGGGGCTGCGTTGACGCCGTCCCCCCCAGGCTCTACGCTGCGCGCCCTCTCGGCCCTGGTGGCCAGCGATCCCGCCGATGTCGCCGCGCGTGCGGTGGCGCTCGGCGCGCTGCTCGAGAACGATCTCGAGGCCGCCGCGGCGCGGCTCTGTCCGCCGGTCCGCCGGCTGCAGGAGCAGCTTCGGCAGGCGGGTGCGATGGCAACGGGGATGTCCGGGAGTGGTGCGACGGTGTTCGGAGTCTTCGCGGACTCGCAGAGCGCCGCCGCGTGTCTCGAGACCGCCGCCCCGGGGGCTCGAGGCTGGTGGCGCCCGGCCTGGACTGCCGCCGCGAGCACGCTCGCTGCGACGGGAAGGGGCGACGGTTAAGCTTGGCGTGGGCCGAGATGGAGCGCTTCGGCGCCGGGGCCCGGGCCGGGTGGCTCGGGTTCGGGCAGTCCGGTGGGGCAAGTCACCGGGCAGAGCGCGCTCGTGGTCGATCCTGGGGCGTGGCCAAATGGTAAGGCAGCGGCCTTTGGAGCCGCCGATTGTAGGTTCGAGTCCTACCGCCCCAGCCAGGTCACAGCGGCCGGGGGGCGATCGGACCAGGTGAGCAGGAAATCCACCGCGATGCAGGACCTGATTCTATTCCACGGTAACGCCAACGCCGTGCTGGCTCGCGACGTCGCCGGCTATCTCGACATCGAGGTCGGCAAGGCGGACGTCGGCACGTTCAGCGACGGCGAGTGCAGCGTGGAGATCGGCGAGAACGTCCGCGGCCGCGACTGCTTCATCCTCCAGTCGACCTGCGCGCCGGCCAACACGCACATCATGGAGCTGTTGATCATGATCGATGCGCTGAGGCGGTCTTCCGCCAGGCGCATCACCGCGGTGGTGCCCTACTACGGCTACGCGCGGCAGGATCGCAAGGTGCGGCCCCGGGTGCCGATCACCGCCAAGCTCGCGGCCGACCTGATCACTTCCGCGGGCGCGGATCGGCTGCTCTGCATGGATCTGCACGCCGGACAGGTGCAGGGCTTCTTCAATATTCCCGTCGACAACCTCTTCGCGACGCGGCTGCTGCTCGAGGAGGTGACCCGGCTCGTCTCGGGCGAGGTGGTCATCGTCTCGCCCGACGCCGGCGGCGTCGAGCGCGCGCGCGCCTACGCGAAGATCCTCGACTCGAGCCTGGCCATCATCGACAAGCGCCGTGAAGCGGCCAACGTCGCCAAGGTGATGAACATCATCGGCAACGTCGACGGCAAGACCTGCGTGATCGTCGACGACATGGTCGACACGGCGGGCACGCTCTGCGAGGCCGCCCGCGCGTTGATGGACGCCGGCGCCGTGCGGGTGCTCGCGGCGATCACCCATCCCGTGCTGTCGGGGCCGGCCCTCAAGCGCATCTCCGAGTCGGTGCTCTCCGAGCTGGTCGTGACCGACACGATTCCGCTGCGCCCCGACGCCGCCGACCACGACAAGATCAAGGTCGTCTCCGTCGCGCGTCACATCGGCGAAGCGATCCGACGCATCAACAACGAAGAGAGCGTGAGCAGCCTGTTCTGACTCGCGCCGCGCACGGGCCCGATCGCCCGTCGCGCATCCGGCACATCGAGGAGACATCCGTGAGCGAGCTATCGATCGAGGTCGCGCTGCGCGAGGGGCGCGGCAAGGGGGCGAACCGCAAGCTGCGCGCCGACGGGCGCATCCCGGCAGTGGTGTACGGGCACGGCAACGAGTCGGTGGCGCTGAGCCTCGATCCGGTCCAGCTCGAGCGGCAGATCAAGACCAGCCACGCGGGCATGAATACGCTCTTCGACCTGACGGGCGAGGGCTCGGTGGCCGGCCGAACGGTGCTCGTCAAGGAGCTTCAGCGCGAGCCCGTGCGCGGCTCGCTCCTGCACGCGGACCTCTTCGAGATATCCGCCGACGAGCAGATCCAGGTGGCCGTGCCGATCCACCTCTCCGGTGACGCCGCCGGCGTCGTGATGGGCGGTGTCATCGAGCACGTGCTGCGCGAGGTCGAGATCTCGTGTCTGCCGCGGGCGATTCCGGACGAGATCGTTGCTGACGTGGCCGCGCTCGAGATCGGCGACTCGCTGCACGTGAGCGACCTGCCGCTGCCCGAGGGCATCGAGCTGATCACCGATGCGTCGCTGTCGGTCGTCTCGGTCATTCTGCCGAAGGTCGTCGAAGAGGAGACCGAGGCTGCCGCGGAGGACGAAGCCGCAGAGGGCGAGGCCGCAGAGGCCCCGGCCGAGGGCGACGAGGAGAAGCCGGCCGAAGGCGGCGAGGGCGACTGATCGCGGCTGCCCTGCAACGCCTGATCGTGGGGCTCGGCAACCCTGGAGCGGGGTTCGCCGACACACGCCACAACGCCGGCTTCGAGATCGTTCGCCGCTTCGCGGGCCGATCGCGCATCGCGCTCGACCGGCCTCGCTTCGAGGGTGCGTTCGGCGAGGGCCGGGCGGCCGGCCTTGCGGTCGGGCTGCTGCTGCCGCAGACCTCGATGAACCGGTCGGGGCGGTCGGTGGCGGCTGCCCTCGGCGCGCTGCCCGATGTCGATCCGGGCGAGGGTCTGCTCGTCGTATATGACGAGCTCGACCTACCGCTCGGCCGCATCCGGTTGCGACCGGGCGGCGGCGCGGGCGGCCAGCGCGGCATGCAAAGCGTCCTGGACGCTCTCGGCGACGAGCGTTTCGCGCGGCTTCGCTTCGGCATCGGACGCCCGCCGCCGGGTGCCGATCCACGCGATTGGGTGCTCGCGCCTTTCGCGAGCGACGAGGTGGCGTTCGCGCGCGAGCGCATGGACGTGGCCGCGGATGCGATCGGGCATTGGCTGGAGCGCGGAACGGGATCGGCGATGGACCGCTACAACCGCGCCGAGCCCGAATCCGGGGCGTCCTGAGGTCCCGGAGCCGCGCCGCCCGGCCGCCCCTCGGGCTGGCCCCGTCACCCGCCGACCAGTTACGCTATTCGGGCCCCGCGCCCGTATCCCGCTTCATCCCGCTTCGCGCCCCCGCCTCGGCCGACGCGCGTGACCGCGGATCCGTGGCAGGGCCGCTCACGAGGGAGACGCATGTCCAGCAGCGGAAGCAGGAACGGATTCGTGAACATCCTGCAGGAGTTCTCGATACCGCTCCTCTCCGGCGTGGTGCTGGCGCTGATCGCGGCCAACGTCACTCCCCACTGGTACGAGGAGGTGCTGCACTGGCAGCCCCTCGGCGCCTTCGGCGTCTTCCCCGACGCGCTCACCCTGCACTTCATCGTCAACGACATCTTCATGGTGTTCTTCTTCGGCATCGCGGCGAAGGAGATCACCGAGTCGTGTCTTCCTGGCGGCAGCCTCAATCCCGTCCGCAAGGCGGTGACGCCGCTGGTCGCGACCATCGGTGGTGTGGTCGGGCCGGTCGGCTGCTTCTTCCTCGGGCTCTGGGGCGCGGCCGCCTTGGGGTTCTACGACTGGACGGTCGACGACTACGCGAAGGTGAGCCGCGGCTGGGGGATTCCCACGGCGACCGACATCGCGCTGGCCTGGCTGGTGGCGCGCGCCGTGTTCGGACGCGGCCACCCGGCCGTGGCCTTCCTGCTGCTGCTCGCCGTGGCCGACGACGCGATCGGGCTCGTCATCATCGCCGTCTTCTACGGCGACCCGGCCAATCCCGTCGCGCCGATGTTCCTCGGGCTGGTGTTGGCCGGCATGGCGGTCGCCTTCGGGCTGCGCCGGGCGGGTGTGAACAGCTGGATCCCCTACGTGGCGCTCGGCGGGCCGCTTGCCTGGAGCGGGCTGATGCTCGCCCACCTGCACCCGGCGCTCGCGCTCGCCGTGATCGTTCCCTTCATGCCGGCGCCGGCCGGTGACATGGGGTTGTTCGTCGAGGAGGACGAGGTCGACGCGATGGGCGAGCAGGCGGCGACCCGCTACCACATCGACCACTCGCCCCTGCATCAGTTCGAGCACCAGCTCAAGCTGTTCGTCGATTTCGGGCTCTTCTTCTTCGCGTTCGCGAACGCCGGGGTGCTGCTTGCCGACATCGGGACGCTGACGTGGCTGATCCTCGGTGGTCTGGTGGTCGGCAAGACGGTCGGGATCACCGCCTTCGGGCTCGCCGCCCGGGCTGCGGGCCTGCCGCTTCCCGCCGGGATGACGGTGGGCGACCTCGTGATGGCGGGCTTCGTGGCGGCACTCGGTCTCACCGTGGCGCTCTTCGTGGCTGCGGCGGCATACGTCGATCCGGGCCTGCAGGGGCAGGCGAAGATGGGGGCGCTGTTCTCGGGCGGGGTAGGGATCGTGGCGGTCCTGCTGGGGCGTCTTCTGGGATTCGGTGGTGGTGCGGGGGACGCCGAGGAGGCCGGCGGCAGCGAGCCGGCGGTGGGGCCGGGCGATGCCGAGGCGACGGGTTCGGCCTCACCTGGGAGCGAGGCGGCAGCCCAGCGCGCGGAGGCGCCTGGCCGCAATTGACGGAGCAATTGTCCGGGTCTGGGCGGTTCGAAACGGCCTGTATTCGCTCTGCTTGTCCCGAAAAGCGGTGATTGCACCGGGCCTTCCGGGACATTAGCTTGCCGTCGTGGAAGAGCTGCAGCTCAGTCTCGAGCCCGGCGCTCCGGGGCCCGTCTACCGCCGCATCGCCGAGTCGATCCGCGAGGCCATCGCCAACGGTCGACTCGCGGTGGGGGCGCGCCTGCCCGCGATTCGCAGCCTGGCCGGCAGCCTCGAGGTAAATCGCGACACCGTGGCGCTCGCCTACGAGGCGCTCGCCGAGGACGGTCTGGTAGAGGCGACCGTGGGACGGGGCACTTTCGTGCGCGCGCGCCACGCCGACCCGCCGCCACACGCCGAGCCACCCGGGCTGACCAGCGAGGTCCAGCGCTTGCTCGCCATCGAGAACGCCAGGACGCGCTTCGGGGCCGGCGACGACGTCGTCGAGATGCACGCCCTCGTGCCCGATCCGGCCCTCTATCCCGTGGACGACTTCCGCCGGGCGGTGGGTCGCGCGGTGTCGCGCGGCGGTTCCGGCCTGTTTCTCTACGGCGAGGCTCAGGGGCACCCGGGGCTGCGGCGCGTGCTCGCCGATCGGTACGCGGCCGCCGGCATCGACGTCGGGCCAGAGGAGATCGTGCTCTGCCACGGAGCCAGCCAGGGCATCGCGCTCGCGCTGCGCCTCTTCGCCAGCTCGGGTGACCGCGTGGCCGTCGAGGTGCCCACCTATCACAACGTGCTGACCGCCCTGGCGAGCCTGGGGATGGAGCCGGTGCCCGTGCCGATGACCGAGGCCGGCCCCGACCTCGAAGCCCTCGAGCGCGTGCTCGCGCGCCCCGACGTGAAGGCCTTCTACACGATTCCGAGCTTCCACAATCCGATGGGGACGACGACCGGGCTGCTGCACCGGCGTGGTCTGCTCGAGGTGGCGAGGCGCACCGGCAAGCCCATCATCGAGGACGCCTTCGAGATGGATCTGCGTACTCGCGGTGCGCCGGTGGCGCCGCTCGCCTCGCTCGACGAGGCCGGCTTCGTCGTGCACCTCCACTCGTTCTCGAAGTCGCTCTTTCCCGGCCTGCGCGTGGGCTCGATCGTGGCCCGCGGGCGTGCGGTGGACGGGCTCGTGGCGCTGAAGCACGCCACCGATCTCTCGGACGCGATGCTCCTTCAGGCCGCCCTCGCCGAGTTCATCGAGGAAGGCGCCTACGACCGCCATCTGGGCCGCATCCGGCGCGAGCTGCGCGCCCGGCACCGGGCCGTCGACGAGGCGCTCGAGGCCTGTCTGCCCGAGGGCACGCGCTGGACGCGTCCCGACGGCGGCTATCAGGTGTGGGTCGAGCTGCCCTTTGCGGTCGACACCCGCGAGCTGCTCGCCGACGCCAGCCGCGCGGGCGTTTTGTTCTCGCCCGGGGCGCACTTCATGCTGGACGGAGGCGCGTCGCGCTGCCTGCGGCTCACGCTGGTCCGCGCGGGTGTCTCCGAGATCGAGGCGGGCGTGCGTGCGCTCGGCCGCGTCGTCGAATCGCGCCGCGCCGGTGCGATGGAGCCGAGGCCCTCACCCGGTGTGGTCCTCTAGCTGGGCAGATCGAGAAGACGAACCCGGGGTCGGACCCGACCCCGCCGAACGAGCAGGAGAGCGAAACAATGGCAGATGGCAACGGCAGCGGCGCCGCGCGCACGGGCGCGGAGTCCTTCGAACTCAAGATCGGGCTCGCCGAGATGCTGAAGGGTGGCGTCATCATGGACGTGACCGACGCCGACCAGGCGAAGATCGCCGAGGAGGCGGGCGCTTGTGCGGTGATGGCGCTCGAGCGTGTGCCGGCGGACATCCGCCGCGACGGCGGGGTGGCACGCATGAGCGCGGTGGACATGATCGAGGGCATCCAGCGCTCGGTCTCGATCCCCGTGATGGCGAAGGTGCGCATCGGGCACATCGCCGAAGCGCGGGTCCTCGAGGCGATGGGGGTCGACTTCATCGACGAGAGCGAGGTGCTGACCCCCGCCGACGACGAGCACCACATCGACAAGCACGACTTCAAGTCGCCCTTCGTGTGCGGGGCGCGCAACCTCGGCGAGGCGCTGCGGCGCATCGGCGAGGGCGCGGCGATGATCCGCACCAAGGGCGAGGCCGGCAGCGGCAACATCGTCGAGGCGGTGCGCCACCTGCGCAGCGTCTGCGGCGAGATCCGCGCCCTGCAGGCACTGCGGCCCGAGGAGCTGATGTCCCACGCCAAGGAGCTCGGCGCCCCCTACGACCTCGTGCGCTTCGTACACGAGAACGGCCGCCTGCCGGTGCCGAACTTCGCGGCCGGCGGCATCGCGACGCCGCCGGATGCGGCGCTCTGCCGACAGCTCGGCGCCGAGGCCGTGTTCGTGGGTTCGGGCATCTTCAAGAGCGCCGACCCGGCCGCCAGGGCGCGGGCCATCGTGCGAGCCAACACCCACTGGGAGGACCCCGCCGAGGTGATGGCGGCCTGCCGCGGGCTCTCGAACGCGATGGAGGGCATCGAGATGTCGACCCTCGACGAGAGCGAGCGGCTCGCGAATCGCGGCTGGTAGGTCGACGGGGGGGAGCCCGAAGCCCCCGCCCGGAGACAGCAGGGGGGGGTGGGGGGGGGGGGGGGGGGGGCTGGTGGCCGCCCCGCCCGCGCTGTCTGGTGGGGGGGGGGGGGGGGGGGGGGTCTGGTGGGGGCGGGCCGGGTCTCGTGCGGGTGGGCCGGGTCTCGTGGGGGTGTGTTGCGCGGCTCGTGAGGGTCTCGTGGGTTGAGCGGGGAGGTGTTGGGTCTTGAGTGCGGTGGTGGGGGTGCTTGGAGTCCAGGGGGCGGTCGGGAAGCATCTGGCGATGCTCGAGGCCGTCGGCGCTGCGGGCCGCGTGGTGCTCGGCAAGGACGACCTCGCCCCGGTCGACGCATTGATCCTGCCCGGAGGCGAGAGCACCACCATCTCGAAAGGCCTCGAGCGCCTCGGGCTCGTCGGCCCCATCCAGGCCTTCGCCCGCGAGGGCCGGCCCGTCCTGGGCACCTGCGCGGGCGCCATCCTGCTGGCTCGGCGCTGCGTCAACCACCCGGTGCCCACCCTCGGCCTGCTCGATGCCACCGCCCGCCGAAACGCCTACGGGACCCAGGTCGACTCGTTCACGGCGATCGCGGACCCGGCGGATTCCCCCGAGTTCGCCGATCTGCGCTGCATCTTCATCCGGGCCCCCCAGCTCGCCGAGCTGGGCCCCGACGTCGAAACCCTCGTCACCGTCGACGGCCTCCCGGTCCTGGTCCGCGAGGGCAACATCCTCGCCTCCACCTTCCACCCGGAGCTGGGCGACGATTCCCGGGTGCACTCCGTATTGGTCGGGCTCGCTGGCCGGGCTCGCGGGTAGGTAGCTGGAATTCGGGGCTCCGCGGCCGGGCTCGCGGTTGGGTAGCTGGAATTCGGGGCTCCGCGGGCGCCCGGCTGGATTGGGTCCGTGGTTCACCTGGGTGCTTGGCGGGGGGGCCGGGCTCGCGGGTAGGTAGCTGGAATTCGGGGCTCTGCGGGCGCCCGGCTGGGCTGGGTCTTTGCTTCACCCGGGTGCTTGGCGGGGCGGGGGGGAGGGCGCGCCCAGGGGCCGTGCCTGGCTTGCTTGGGTGGGGTGCGCTATCGATCCGGGCTCGAAAAACCGGGGCGCGAGCTCCGATCATCCATTTTCCTCAGTCCCCGTCCCGGCGTCGAACCCGACTCGCACGCCGGAGTGGCCCGGCCGGGCCCGATCGAGCGGGGGCTCGGGCGCTGCGGCGCCCGTCCGGGAGGAGGCAGAGTGCGGGAATACGAGTTCAATTTCGTCATCCAGCCGGAGATCTCCGACGAGGGATCGAAGGCGATCCTCGATCGGCTCGACGGCATCCTGGCCGACAGCGAGGCGATCCGCCTGCTCTGCGACGATCTCGGCAAGCGCAAGCTCGCCTACGAGGTCCGCAATTTCCAGAAGGGCCACTACTACATCCTCTCCTTCCTCGACAGCGGCAGCGTGGTGCCGGCGCTCGAGCGGGCCCTCAAGCTCGAGGAGTCGGTGCTGCGGTTCCTGACCATCAAGGTCTCCGACCTGGTCACCGACATCGAGGGCCGCCGCGCCGAGGCCAAGGAGAAGGAGGCCGAGCTGCAGCGCCGCGCCGCCGAGAAGGCCGCGCGCGAGGCCGAGGAGGCGAAGGCCCGGGCCGAGGCAGAGGAGCGGGCTGCTGCTGCTGCTGCCGCCGCTGCCGCCGAGGCCGAGGCCGCTTCCGAAGCGGGCGAAGCCGACCCAGCCGGCGAAGCTGAAGAAGCCGCCGGGGCCGACGAGAGCGAGGGCGTCGCCGAAGCCTCGGAAGCCTCGGAAGAGGCGCCCGCAGCCGTCGCGGATGCGAGTGCTCCGGCCGCAGACGAGGCCGGTTCCGCCGACGCCGAGGAGGACGAGAAATGAGCTCACCCGACGCACCGGCCCCGCCGGCCCGAGAAGACCGACCCTCCGAAGACCGTCCGCCCCGGCCGCCGATGGGCGACAGAGGCGACAGAGGCGACAGAGGCGGCCGCGGCGACCGCCCGTCGCGCCCCGGAGGAGATCGCGGAGATCGCGGAGATCGCCCGCGCCCGCCGATGACCGTCAAGGGCCGGCTGCGCGCCGCCGCGCGCAAGAAGGCCCGCAAGGCGCGCAAGAAGGGCATGTTCCAGCGCCGCAAGGTGTGCCGCTTCTGCGCCGACAAGGGCGCCGTGCTCGACTACAAGGAGGTGAAGACGCTGCGGCTCTTCATCACCGAGACGGGCAAGATGACGCCGCGGCGCATCTCGGGCACCTGCGCGAAGCACCAGCGTGGTCTCGCCGTGTGCATCAAGCGCGCGCGCCACCTCGCGCTGCTGCCCTACGCGCCGAGCCACATGTAGGGGACGGAGAGGCGAAATGGCACAAGTCCATCTGATCCTGCGGGAAGACGTCCACCGGCTTGGCGAGGCCGGCGATCTGGTGAGCGTCAAGCCCGGCTACGCACGCAACTATCTCCTGCCCCAGGGAAAGGCGAGGCTCGCGACCGCCGGGCGCGTCAAGGAGATCGAGCACCAGAAGCGCGTCATCAACGAGAAGCTCGCCAAGGAGCTGTCCGACCTCGAGGCCGTGCGCAGCCGCATGGCCGGTGTCGTGCTCGAGTTCACCGCGCAGGCCGGCGAGGAGGGCAAGCTCTTCGGCTCGATCACCTCGCAGCAGATCGGCGAGCAGCTCGCCGCCAAGGGCTTCGAGATCGACCGGCGCAAGATCGCGCTCGAAGAGCCCATCAAGTCGACCGGCGAGCACACCGTGCAGGTGAAGCTGCGCCGCGACGTCGCGGCCGACGTGAAGGTGGTGGTGACCGCCGCCGAGTAGCGCACGGCGCACGGCGAAATTGCGTTTGGAAGCCCTCGCCGGCTGCGGCCCGCGAGGGCTTCTCTATTTGCGCGCCGCACGATATTGCACCGAATCGTTCGCCCGCCGCCAATCCCCCGGCGCGGGGTGATAGAATGATCCGGCTGATCGTGCCGGCGCGGCCCGCCCGGCGGGTGGCGCTGTCGACACGATCACGGGGGGTGGGAGTGAGCGTCGAAGGCTTCACGGGTGACGTGGGTCGACGCCCGCGCGGTCGGCGCGGGCTCGCCGAGGGTGCGCAAGCGACGGCGGCGGCCGCCGTAGAAGGGCGGGTTCCGCCCAACGACCTGTCCGCCGAGAAGGCCGTGCTGTCCGCGGTGCTGCTCGACAACGCGGTCATCCACACGGTGGTCACCGAGATCAAGGAAGAGGACTTCTACCACCCCGCCCACCAGCTGCTCTACCACGCGATGGTGCGGCTGAAGGACGAGAACCAGCCCGTCGACCTGACCACGCTCGCCGCGCACCTCGAAGCCAACGCCCTGCTCGAAGCGGTCGGCGGCGTGGTGGCCCTCGCGGACATCGCCGACTACGAGGCGACCCCCGCCAACGCCCTCCACTACGCGAAGATCATCCGCGACAAGTCGGTCAAGCGGCGGATCATCCACACCGCTTCCGAGATCGTCTCGCTCGGCTACGACCAGACCGAGTCGGCCGACAAGCTCCTCGACGCCGCCGAGAGCCGCATCTTCGGCCTCTCCACCGAGCAGGCGAAGTCGACGCTCTCGAGCATCGGCGTGCAGATGCACGACGCCGTCAACCACATCGACATGCTGATGAACCGGAGCGGCGAGCTCACCGGGCTCTCCACCGGATTCGAGAAGCTCGACGAGCTGACAGGCGGCTTCCAGCCGGGTGATCTGATCATCCTCGCGGCGCGGCCCAGTATGGGCAAGACCGCTTTCGCGCTGAACGTGGGACGCAACGCGGCGATCGACCACGGCAAGAAGGTCGCGGTCTTCTCCCTCGAGATGACGACCCGCTCGCTGGTGATGCGCCTGCTCTCGTCCGAGGCGCAAGTCGACTTCTCGGCGTTCCGTCGCGGGCTCATCTCGACGGAGGCCCACGGCCGGCTCATGCAGTCCGCGGGTCGGCTCGCCGAGGCGGGCCTGTGGATCGACGACACCGGCGCGGCGACCGTGCTCGAGATGCGCGCCAAGTCCCGGCGCCTGCACGCCCAGCACGGCCTCGACCTGGTGATCGTCGATTACCTGCAGCTGGCCCACGGCGACGGCGGAGCGGCGAGCCGCGAACAGGAGATCTCCGAGATCAGCCGCGGCCTGAAGGGGCTCGCCAAGGAGCTCGACATTCCGGTGCTCGCGCTCTCGCAGCTGAACCGCGGGCCCGAGACCCGCAAGGAGGACAAGCGGCCGATGCTCGCCGACCTGCGCGAGTCGGGCGCGATCGAGCAGGACGCCGACGTCATCGGGTTCATCTATCGCGACGTGGTCTACAACAAGGAGACCGAGTTCGAGAACCTCGCCGAGCTGATCATCGCCAAGCAGCGCAACGGGCCGACCGACACCGTGCGCCTCGAGTTCGAGGGCCGCTTCGCGCAGTTCAGCGACTGGACGGCCTCCGAAAACCCGTACGACGGCGCGCCGGGCGGCGGTCGCCACTCGGGCCCCGAAATCGGGCCCTTCGGTGCGGGCAGCGGGGGTGGGGCGGGCGCCCCCGAGTACGGCGGCGGCTTCGACGACGATCCGTTCTGAGCGCGCTCAGCGACCCTCGATCAGGTCGGCCAGGGCGCGCTCCTCGAAGCGGCCGTAGAGCCTGGGGGCGAGCTCGCCCCAGCGGATCGCGCTCTCGCTCTCGTCCGCCGCCGACAGCACCTCGGCCAGCTCGCGTGCGTCGTCTCCGGCGAGGTGATCGCCGAGTCCCAGCTCGAGGAACGACCGCTCGCGGCCCTTCACGCCGAACCTCACCAGGTCGCCGAGGGCCTGCATGAGGAGCAGCGTGTAGGGCCCCTCCCAGGTCTCGAGGATCGCGGCGTCGCGCCAGAGCCGCGGCAGCGCGCAGAAACGCTCCTCGATGCCGTTGCCGCCGAAGACCATCATGGCCTCGTAGACCTGCCCGGGGGCGCGGCGTGTCGTCACCGCCTTGGCGATGCTGACGAGCACCCGGGCCCAAAGCGCGCGATCGGCATCGTCCGGTCTCTCGAGAGCGTGCAGCCACGCGTCGACCGTCGCGAAGGCGCCGGCGGCCGTGCGGTCGGCCTCGGCGGAGAGGCGACGCAGCGACTCGGCGAGCAGCGGATGCTCGCCGATGCGCCGGCCGAAGGCGCGGCGGAAGCCCGCGTAGGCGTGAGCCTCGCGCGTCGCGCGTCGGCAGTAGCCCGCCGCCGCGACGATGTTGTGGATGCGGCTCGTCACCAGGACCGTCGCGACCATGTTCTTGAGGCCGCTGTCGACTGCGCCCACCGGCCAGGCGATCGCGCCCTCGAGGTCGATCTCGGCGGTGGGCAGGGCGCGCGTGCCGAGCTTGTCCTTCAGGCGGAGAAGCCGGTGGCCGTTCGGCGCGCCCTCCCACAGCCGCGGCACACAGAACAGACCGACGCCGCGATGTCCGGCCGGCCCGCCCGCGACGCGTCCGGTGACCAGCCAGTAGTCGGCGGTGCAGTTCGAACAGAACCACTTCTGCCCGCTGAGCGTCCAGAGCCCGTCGCGCAGCGGCTCGGCCCGCACGGCGTTGGTGGCGGCGTCGCTTCCGCCCTGTATCTCGGTGACGAACTGCGCGCCGTGCACCCAATCGTCGGGGGTCGACTTCTCGAGCGCCTCCACGGCGGCGCGGTTTCGCGCGTCGTGGCTGCCGTGTGTGCGCAGCGCCCGGACGAGCCCGTCCGTGCAGGCGGTGCTGCATGCCGTGCCTGCCTCACCGTTCTGGTTGAGGAGATAGACGGCCGCGTAGCGGGCGCGCTCGTCGAGGTCGGCCCGCCAGATCCCCGAGCCGTGGATCTCGCCCAGGCTCGTCTGCGTCTCCGGGGGCAGCACGACCTCCGGGCTGGCCCGGTTGTACGGGCCGCGCTCGGCCAGCAAAGGCAGGTTCTCGCGTCGCTCGACCACGTCGGCGCGCTCCCGCCAGTGGCCGGCCGCCGCCGCGCCGAAGTCGTGCACCCAATCGAGCGTCGCCGCGTCGGGGCGGGACCGCTCGAGCCAGGCGCCGAGCAGCGCGTCCTCTTCGAGCCAGTTGCCTTCGAGTGCGTGGAGGTAATCGTCGAACGCGTATCCGGTGGGAGCGCTGTGGTCCATCGTCGTCCTCGCCGGTCCTTCCCGATCGCCGGTTCTTCCCGGTCGTCGGGCGGCTTCGGTCGCCTCGCAGGCTCCGCCGGCGCCGAGCCGCCACGGCCCACGTGCCGCTCGGCGCCCGCGGCGCGACGAGTGTAGGCGATCCCGCCCCGGTGCGAGCGCGTTCGGCGAGCTGCGCCGCATCGTCGAGCCTGGCGGCGCTTCCGCAAGAGCGCTGTAGACGCCCCCTGTCCTCTCCTCCCCAACGCCGCCAACGGGCCGACTCCGGCCCGCCCGAGGAGGCGGCCAAGGCCCTCGATCCGGTAGCCTCGTCGCCGGTTCGCGTTACTCTCGTCGAAGCAACGCCAGTGAGCCGAACGCGCAGCCGCCACCACTTCGGCATCGAACCGTCTCGCTCCTTGATTCGGGTGTACTCGCCCACGAGTTCGCAGAGGACGTCGTCGAATGACGCTGCATGAGCGCGCCTCCACCGCATTCGGGATCGTTCCGGCGTTTCTGCTGATCGGCCTCGGTTGTGCCGAGCAGGAGCCTCCGCCCGAGCTGCCGCCGCGCGCGATCATGTGGGAGCGCGTCGCGAGCGCGGCGGCGGCCGAGCAGCGCATGATCTCCGGAATCGTGACCGCGGTATCCGACACCCGGCTCGCCTTCGAGGTGGGAGGAATCGTCCAGACCGTCGAGGTCAATCTCGGCGACCGCGTCGAGAGGGACCAGGTGCTCGCTCGACTCGATCCCGAGCCCTTCGAGCTCTCGGTGCGCGACGCCGAAGCCGCGCTCGCGGAGGCGACCGCGCGACGCGAGTCGGCGACGGCCGACTACGAGCGGACGAAGACGCTCTTCGAGGCGAACGTGGCGAGCCGGCAGGAGCTCGATCGCGATCGCGCCCGACGCGATTCGCGGCACAGCCAGGTCGACGCGGCCGATGCGCGCCTGAACCTGGCCCGACGGGACCTGCGCCGGTCGGTCCTGCGCGCGCCCTTTGCCGGATCGGTCTCGGTGCGGGAGATCGACCCGGCGATGAAGGTGGCGAGCGGCCAGACCGCGATCGAGATGGACAGCGGTGAGAGCGGCCTCCGGGTCGAGGTGCTGATGCCGGAGACGATCGTCGGCCGGGTGCGCCAGGGCGACGCGGTCGAGGTCGGATTTCCCTCTGTGGGCGGGGCGGCCGGGGCCGGCGCGGGCCCACGCGTTCGGGGTGTGGTGAGCGAGGTCGGCACCCGAGCCACCACCGGCAACGCCTTCCCGGTTCGCGCCGACCTGCTCGAGCTGCCGCCGGGGCTGCGCCCGGGCATGACGGCCGAGGTCGTGTTCGCGCTATCGCGGGACGATTCGATCGTCGACGTCGAGGGGCATCTCCTGCCGATCGCCGCCGCCCTCGTCGAGGGCGACCGCCGCTTCTCGGTCTTCGTCTTCGACCCCGAGACGTCGACGGTGCGCAAGCGCCAGGTCACCACGGGCGGCGTTCGCGACAACGAGATCGCCGTCCTCGAGGGCCTCGAGTCCGGTGAGATCGTGGCGACCGCGGGCGTCACCTTCCTGCGCGACGGTCAGGAGGTGACCCTGCTCGACGAGGACCTGGTCCACCGCGCCCCATGAATCTCACCGCCTTCGCGATCCGCAACCGCCCGCTGGTCCTGACCATCGTCTTCGCGCTGGTCGCGTACAG
This sequence comes from uncultured Spirochaetaceae bacterium, assembly GCA_964515335.1. Lineage (GTDB taxonomy): Bacteria > Myxococcota_A > UBA9160 > UBA9160 > UBA4427 > TMED88. Next base: position 30,936 of record CAZETS010000038.1, on the reverse strand, counting down.
CCTCTCGGTGCTCGACGACTTCCCGAGCCAGGAGGATCCCCCGATCACGGTGCGCGAGGCCGTGGTCGCCACGTTCGTCCCCGGGATGGAAGCCGAGGACGTCGAGCTGCTCGTGACGCGCACCGTCGAGAAGGCGCTCGCTCGCGTTCCCGAGCGGGACTACATCTATTCCTGGTCGCGCAACGGGATGTCGGAAGTGCGCATCAAGGTCCTCGACGCCTACGAGCAGGCCGACCTCGACATCATCTGGCAGGACGTCCGCAACAAGGTCATCGACGCGACGCCCGAGCTGCCGGAAGGGGTGATCGGCCCCTTCGTGAACGACGACTTCGGCGACGTCACCGTCGTCAGTGCGGCGCTCACCGGCGACGGATTCTCGCTCTCCCAGCTGCACGACGTGGCCAAGCGGCTGCAGGATCAGCTGTACCTCATCAAGGGGGTGAAGCGGGTCGAGCTCTATGGGGTCCAGGATCAGACCATCTGGATCGAGTTCTCGACGGCTCGTATCGCACAGCTCGGCTTCTCGGTCTCGCATATCCGCGACGTGCTGGTCTCCGAGAACGTCGTCCTGCCCGGTGGGTCGATCGATACCGGCCGTCGCGAGATCATCGTGACCCCCCGCGGCGACTTCCGCTCGGTCGAGGACATCGCGAACGTTCCGATCGAGCTTCCGGACACGGGCGAAGTGATCGCTCTGCGCGACATCGCCTCGGTGCGGCGCGGATACGTCGATCCGCCCGAGGCGCCTTTCTACTACGACGGCGAGCAGGCGGTTCTCATCGGCGTGAGCATGGCCGAGGGCCAGAACGTACTCGACGTGGGGCCGCGCATCGTCGAGCGGCTCGAGGCACTCGAGCAGGTGCTGCCGATCGGCCTGAGCCTGCACGTGGGCAACTACCAGCCGACGCACGTCGAGAGGGCGGTGGCGGCGGTGCGCAGCAATCTGTTCCAGACGATCGCGATCGTGCTCGTGGTGATCGTGTCGTTCCTGGGGATCCGTACGGGGCTGATCGTCGGTCTTCACGTGCCGCTCACGATGATCGTGACGCTGGTCGTCATGTACTACCTCGGCGTCGCGATGCATCGGATATCCCTGGCGACCCTGATCATCTCTCTGGGGCTGCTGGTCGACAACGGGATCGTCGTCGCCGAGGAGATCGGCAATCGGCTCTTCCAGGGGGAGAGCCGCGTCGACGCGGCGGTCAACGCCGGCAAGACGCTGTCGATGCCCCTGCTCGTCTCGTCGATCACGACGGTGCTGATGTTCGTGCCGCTCGCGCTCGCCCCCCATGCGGCCGGCGAGTACCTGCGCTCGATGTCCCAGGTGATCCTGATCTCTCTCGGCGTGTCGTGGGTGCTGGCCATGACGGTGACGCCGATCCTTTGCGTGCGCTTCCTGAAGGTGCGCGACGTGACGCCCGAAGAGGTCGCCGCGCAGTACGAGAAGCCCCTCTACGTCCGCTACAGGGCCATTCTGGAGGCCGTTCTCCGGCAGCGGACGCTCTTCCTGGGCGCCACCGTCGGTGTCCTGGTGCTGGGTGTCTGGCTCTTCGGATTCATACCCCGGCAGTTCATGCCCCAGTCCGACCGGCCCCAGATCCTGATCGACGTGAAGCTGCCGAACGGATACGGGATTCGCGAGAGCGACCGTCGCATCCGCGAGCTCGTGGGCTGGCTCGAGGACGAGGGCGAGAACCCGGAGGTCGTCCAGACCCTGTCCTACGTGGGCAGCGGTGGCGTGCGCTTCTTCGTCACCATCGCGCCGGAGCCGGCGGCCGCCAACATGGGCTTCGTTCTCGCCACGGTGAGTTCGCTGGAGGACGTCGAGCCGGTGATCCGGCGGGTCCGCGAGCGCGCGCTCCGCAACCATCCGGCGCTCGAGCTGCAGGTGCGTCGCATGTTCCTCGGCAGCGTCGAGACCGGCCTCGTCGAGGCGCGGATCTCGGCGCTCGGAAGGGCCGGGCAGCGGGACGCGCTGTTCGACGCAGGCGAGCGCGTCAAGGCCGCCTTCGCGGAGCTGCCCTACACGGTGAACCTCTACAACGACTTCGAGAACCGCGTCGTGCAGGCCGCCATCGACATCGATCCCAACCGCGCCCGCCGCGCGGGTGTCACGAACGACGAGATCGCCCACTCATTGCAATCGATCTTCGCCGGCGGACTGGCCACCGTGCTGCGCGAGGGCGACGAGGAGATCCCGATCCGCCCGAGGGCGCTCGCCGCCGAGCGGCTCTCGGCGGATCGCCTGTTCACCACGAACGTGTTCTCGAAGAGCAGCGGAACCGCCGTTCCCCTCGTCCAGATCGCGACCGTGCGACCCGACGCCGCCTTCGGCGTCCTCAAGCGGCGGGACCATGCGCCGACCCTGACGGTGCGCGGGATCAGCACGGAGAAGACGGCGACCGAGCTCGAAGCCGCGATGGCGGCGCGCATCGACGCGGTCGTGGCGGATCTGGGGCGCGGGTTCCGCTGGGAGTGGGGCGGTGAGAGCGAGTCGCAGGGTAAAGCGCAGGCGGCCCTCTTCGCCTTCGTGCCCCTTGCGCTCTTCGGCGTGCTGATCTGTCTGGTCGGTCAGTTCAACTCGCTCAGAAAGCCGGTCGTCGTCCTGCTCACGGTGCCCGTCGCGTTCACCGGTGTGGCCATCGGTCTGCTGGTCGGCGATGGATACAACAGCTTCATGGCGCTGCTCGGCATGCTGAGCCTTGTCGGCATCGTGGTCAACAACGCCATCGTGATGCTCGAGCAGATCGAGATCGAGCAGCGGAACGGCCTCGAGCCCTACGCGGCGGTCGTCCAGGCCTGCCTGGCGCGCATGCGACCGATCCTGATGACCGCGATGACGACGATTCTCGGCATGCTGCCGATCATCATCTCGCGCGATCCGCTCTTCTACGACCTGGCGATCGTGATCGCCTTCGGTCTGGCCTTCGCGACCGTGGTGACGCTAGGGCTCGCCCCGGTCCTCTACGCTGTCGTCTTGCGCGTGCCGTCACCGCCGCGTCCCTGATCGCGGGCGCGCGCCTCGTCGGGCAAGCGAGCCGGGCCGAGCGGGCGAACGGCTCGAGGCGCCTCGCGGTCGCCGCTTTGCCGCGCCCCACGGGACCCATATACTCGGGCTGCCTTGCCTTCGCTCAAGAAAGCCCGCGCGATCCGCCCCGGGGCCCGGATCGGCATCGCGGCGCCGGCTGGTCCGATCGACCCGGAGCGTCTCGAGGCCGGCGAGCAGCTCATCCGCCGCATGGGGTTCGAGCCGCATCGCCGCGCGGACGTGACGGCGCGGTTCGGCTACCTGGCGGGCGACGACGATCGCCGTGCCGCCGAGCTCGCCGGGTTGATCGACGATCCCGACGTCGCCGCGGTTCTGTGCGCGCGCGGGGGGTACGGGGCGAGCCGTATCGTCGAGCGCCTCGACGCTGCGCGCGTGCGCGCCGCCCGCAAGCCGCTCGTCGGCTACAGCGACATCACCACGCTGCTGCTCTGGCAGCGGCGCTGCGCCGGGCTGATGGGCATCCACGGGCCGATGCTCGAGCGCGCCGAGCCCCTCGATCAGGCGGCGGTGAGCGCGCTCTCCCGGGCGCTGACCGGAGCCGGCACGCCGCCTTCTCTGGTCGGGCGTCCGCTGCAGGGGGGCTGGGCGGAGGGGCGCCTCACCGGTGGCTCGCTCACCCTCACGGTCGCGAGCCTGGGCACTCCTTGGGAGGTGGACACGCGCGCCGCGATCCTGCTGATCGAGGACGTCACCGAGCCGCCGTACCGGATCGACCGCATGCTGCAGCAGCTGAGCGCTGCGGGAAAGCTCGCGACGCTGGCGGGCGTTGGCGTCGGCTCGATGCTCGACTGCGAGGACGAACGCTACCCCGAGCGCGACCTCGAGACCGTGCTGCGCGAGGCGCTCGAGCCCCTCGCTGTGCCGGTGGTCGCCGGGCTCCCGTTCGGCCACGGGCCCGACAATCTCGCCTGGCCCCACGGCGGCCGCGCCGCGATCGACGGTGATCGCGGCGAGATCGAGCTGTTAGAATCCGCGGTGGCCGCTCGCTGACCCCCCCGATGGCCGATCAACGCACCGTCGGCCCCGACGCGGGCCGCCCAGGCAACGAGAGATCGCGACCCCTCCGCCGGCAGGCCGGGGCGGATCGCGAACCGGGGGAGCGAGTCGCAGCGTGAGGCGCAGCCTGATCAACCGAAAGCTCGGCAAGGTCGAGCGCCTGCTCGACAAGGCGATCGAGCAGGCCGAGATACCCGGCGCCGTCGTGCTCGCCCGGATGCCCCGCGAAGGCGAGGTGCTCGAGTACTCGTGGGTGCGGGGTGTCTCGGTGATGCGCCCCGAGCGCATCCCGATGGCCCGCGACACGATCTTCGACCTCGCCTCGCTGACCAAGAACATCGCGACGACCACCGCGGTGATGCGGCTCGTCGAGGACGGCCGCGTGGCCCTCGACGACCCGGTCGCCAAGCACCTGCCCACCTTCGCCGAGCGCGACAAGGACCAGGTGACGATCCGCCAGCTGCTCACCCACTCGGCGGGCCTCAAGCCCTGGCGCGCCTTCCACGAGGAGATGATCGAGCGCGAGCGCAAGAGCGGCGAGCGCTTGATCGGCACGTCCGAGGGGCGTGACTGGATCGTCGACCGGGTGCTGCGCTCGGGGCTCGTCCACGAGCCGGGCGAGGCTGCCGTCTACGGAGACCTCGACTTCATCGTCCTCGGCGAGCTCGTGCAGGCGGCGAGCGGCCTCGCCCTGGATCAGTTCTGTCGCGAGCGCGTCTTCGAGCCGCTCGGCTTGAAGGACACGTGCTTCTTCCCGACGGCGGTCGACGGCGCCGATCAGCCGGCATTGCCCCTGACGCTACGCCGACGCATTGCGGCCACGGAGAACTGCCCGTGGCGCGAGCGCATCCTCTGGGGCGAGGTCCACGACCCGAACGCCTTCGCGATGGGCGGCGTCGCCGGCCACGCCGGTCTCTTCGGCACCGCCGACGACGTGCTGCGGTTCGGCCAGGTCTTCCTCGACTGCTGGCACGGGCGCAGTGATCAGCTCCCCCAGGCGCTCGTCCGCGAGTTCAGCGAGCGGCAGCGCCTGCCCGAGGAGAGCGACTGGGCGATCGGCTGGGACACCCCCACGGCTGGCAGCTCGTCGTCGGGCCAGCACTTCTCCGAGCGCTCGGTCGGACACCTGGGCTTCACGGGCACGTCGATCTGGATCGACCTCGAGCGCGAGGCGATCATCGTCATGTTGACGAACCGCGTGCATCTGATCGCCAAGCGCAGCCACTTCGCGCTGCGCCCGAAGGTGCACGACGCGATCATCGAGGGCCTGACCGCCGGGTGAGCGAGAGACCGCTACGCCACGTGCACTTCATCGCGATCGGCGGCACCGGCATGGGCAGCCTGGCCGGGCTCGTGAAGGCGCGGGGCATCGAGGTCACCGGCTCGGACCGCGCCCTGTATCCACCCATGAGCACGGCGCTCGAGGGCTGGGGGATCCCGGTCACCGAGGGCTTCGCGGCGCAGAACGTGCTGGCCCGCCGGCCCGACCTCGTGGTGATCGGCAACGCGGTTCGGCCCGACAACCCGGAGGCGCGCGCCGCGATCGAGGCCGGGCTGCCCTACCGCTCCTTCCCGGATGCGCTCTACGAGCTGGCCATTGCCGGCAAGCACTGCCTCACTGTCGCCGGCACCCACGGCAAGACGACCACCACCAGCCTCTGCGCCTATCTGCTCGCGGCGACCGGCCGCGAGCCGTCGTTTCTGGTGGGCGGTATCGCGGAGGACTTCGGCACGAGCTTTCGCGAGGGGGCGGGGGAGCACTTCGTGGTCGAAGGCGACGAATACGACACCGCGTTCTTCGACAAGACGCCGAAGTTCCTCCACTACCACCCGAGCACGCTGATCGTCACCTCGGTCGAGTTCGATCACGCCGACATCTATCGCGACCTCGATCACGTGAAGTCGGTGTTTCGCGAGCTCGTCGCGGGCATGCCGGTCGACGGCACGATCGTCGCCGCGACGGCCCACGAGGGCGTGCGCGACGTGGTCGCAAACGCGCCCTGCGCGGTGGTCGCCTACGGTCTCGACGGATCCGCGCCGACGGGCGCGGCGTTCGACCGCGCCGCCGAGGCGATCACCGCGGAAGCGGCGGGGACGCGTTTCAGGCTGCGCGCGGGCGGCGTCGACCACGAGGTCCGAATTCCCATGTTCGGGCGCTTCAACGTCGAGAACACGCTCGCCGCGCTGTCGGCCTGCGAGCGTCTCGGCGTGCCGCTCGAGGAGTCGATCCCGGCGCTGCCCGGCTTCCGCGGCGTGAAGCGCCGCCAGGAGATCCGCGGCGTCGAGGCCGGTGTGACGGTGATCGACGACTTCGCCCACCATCCCACCGCGGTGCGTGGCGCCATCGAGTCGTTGCGCAGCCGGTTTCCGGACGCGCGGCTGATCGCGGTCTTCGAGCCGCGCACGAACACCAGCCGCCGCCGCGTCTTCCAGGACGAGTACCTGCGGGCGCTCGCGCCGGCCGACCGGGTCGTCGTGTTTCGCGTCCCCGACGAGCCGATCTACAGCGCGACCGGCGAGGTGACCGAGCTGTTCTCCGCCGACGACCTCGTGGGCGGCCTCGCCGACGCGGGCGTCGACGCGGCCGCCCACGACAGCGTCGAGGCGATCGTCGGCGCGCTCGCCGCCGACCGGCGGGCGGGCGACGTGGTGCTCGTCATGAGCAACGGTGCCTTCGGGAACATCTGGGAGAAGCTGCTGGCAGCACTGCGGGGCGCCTGAGTCTCAGCCCCTTTCCCAGAACTCCGCTGCCGCCTGAGGGTCGAGGGACATCGTCCACACCTCCTGGATCTTCCGATCCACGAAGCGGCAGAGCAGCACCTGTTCGCCGTCGAGAACGCGGTCGTCGCGCTTGGTCGAGGCGTGGGCGATCAGCGCGGCGTATTCGTCGTTGGCCATCACGCTGACCAGCGACATGTCGTACGTGTCACCCGACTCGCCGACCTGAGCGAGATAGTCGAGCACCTGCGTAACGCCGTGCTTGTCGCCCCGCCAGGGGCTGCTGCCCGTCACGTGCCAGACGATGTCGTCGGCCCAGAGCGCCTTCAGGGTTTCGGTGTCGCTGTGGGCGACGGCCTGCCAGGCCTGCCTGATCAACAAGGAGTTGGGGTGCTGTCGGGCCGTCATCGGGGACGCTTCTCCGGGTGCGAGCGACGCAGAGGGGAGGCGGTCGTCGGACTCCTCAGCGCCCGCGCGGCCGGGCACGGTCTGGTCGTTCGACGGCGACCATGATACATCGACGTCACGGAGTAGCCCGGTGATGATTTCCTCTTCGCCCTCATCGAGAGAACGCCCTGCGACGCTCGCCGAGCTCGGTCCGGGGGGCGACACGCTCGCCACCGACTGCCACTGGCTGATCGCCGACCTCGAGGCGCTGTACGGCCACGATCAGCGGGGTCGGATCACCACCCGCAAAGACGCGCCGGGCGAGCAGGCGCCGCGCTTCGTCCTCGGGCGAACCCGGCACGGAAACGTGTGGCGCAGTCGGGCCGACCTGGCCGGAGCGCTCGTGCGGGGGCTCTCCCGGCTGGCCGCCCGCGAGCCGGTGCTTCCCGCCGCGGCGGCGGATTGGCGGGACGCGGAGCGTCGCGGCGCCATCCAGCGCCTGCTCGAGGCTGAGGGGCGGGTCGTCGAAGAGCGGGCGGTGCGGGTCTTCCGGCTGCCGGCGGCGGCTCAGGGGCTCACCGCCGGCGACTCGCGGGCGGAGGGCAGCGAGCTGCTCGAAGGCGACGCGGAGGCGATTCGCTCCGAGCTGCGCGACGCGCTGCCGGCGCTGGCCGCGATCGCCGACCGCTGCCGGCCGATCGTCGTCTCCAGGGTCGGCGGACGGATCGCGTCCGCCTGCCACCGGGCCGCGGGCGATCCGGCGCGCGTCGCGGAGGCCCGTGTGGAGACCGCGCCCGAGCACCGCGGGCACGACCACGCGATCCGCGCGACGGCGGGCTGGATGCGAGCAGTGCGCCGACTGGGTGGGACGCCGCTCTACCGGGCCCCCTGCGACGAGCGGGCCTCGTTGGCGCTGGCGGGGTCGCTCCTGCTCGACCCCTTCGCCGACACGCTCCAATGGACGTGAACGGCGGCCGGCCGCCGCGAGCTACGCGGACAGACTCGGCGCCTCCTGGCTCACCGTGCACTCATCGAGGACGCGCTGCAGGAACCGCCGGCGGAGCTTCAGGATCTCGACGCCGTACTCCGCGACGAGCTGCGCATAGTGGGTGGCCCCGTCTGCGGTGGCCAGCTGCTTGTCGTGGCGCTCGATCTCCGTTTCGACTTCGGCAAGTGCCTGAGCGACCCAGTGGCGCGAGATCTCCATCGTATCTTCACGCTGCATGGCGATCTTGAGGAGCATCTGGTCGCGCAGCGAAGGCGAAGCCGACGTCGGTTCCTCGAGCCAGCGCCGCAGCTCGCGCCGCCCGGCGTCCGTGATCGCGTACACCTTGCGGGTCCGTCCGTTGTGGATCTCGGCCTGATGGGAGACGAAGCCCTCGTCTTCGAGTGCGTGGAGGGCCGGATAGATCGATGCGTTCGTCATCGGATATATCCAGGAGTGCTCCCTGGCGTGCTGCCGCACCCGGTAGCCATGCATCGGCTCCCGGTCCAGCAGTCCGAGCAGTGCGTGTCGAAGAGGCATCAAAAAATTCCCAGTGGAGCCCGATTCTCATGAGTGAGTCCGCAGCACCACATTTCATGAGTCGTATGCGACAGAATGTACCACTCCCAACAGGCATTCCAACACAAATATTCGTATGGAGAAATATTTGTTTCTCGATCGCGCAAATCTCCCTACGAGGAAACGCGCTTGCGCGCTCCTGAGAATCCCCGGGGGATGGGAATGGCGAGCCAGCCGGTGTGTGCGGCGAGGCGGCCCGTCGGCCTCGTGGGTGAGGGGTCAGACCTGGAGGCCGACCGATCGCATCAGCTCGAGGGCGTTGCTGCGAGTGACCACCCCCGGTCGAAGCACGTAGTCGAACTGCATCTGCCCTTCCTCGAGCTGGTCCTCGAAGTGCACGTTCTCGAGAGCGGGCGCGAGCTCGTCTGCGATGCGCGCGAGGGCGAGGTCGTGGGTGGTCACGATGCCGATCGCGCCGCGGGCCACGAGTCCCTTGACGACGGCTTCGGCGCCGATGCGGCGATCGTGGGAGTTGGTGCCGTGCAGCACCTCGTCGAGCAGGAACAGCACAGGCAGCTCGCCGTCGGTCAGGTCGACGACCAGCCGTAGCCGCGTGATTTCGGCAAAGAAGTGCGACGCTCCCTGTTGCAGCGAGTCGCTGATGCGGATCGAGGCGGCGACCTGCAGCGGCGAGAGTCGGAGCGAGCGCCCGCGCACCGGCAGCCCCGACATCGCCATCACGCAGGCTGCGCCCACGGTGCGAAGCATCGTGCTCTTCCCCGACATGTTCGAACCGCTCATCATCAGCGCGCGCCGTTCGTCGCCGAGGGCGAGGTCGTTGCGTACGCAGTGCGCGTCCGGGATCAGCGGATGGCCGAGGGCCGAGCCCTCGAAGACAGGCCCTTCGTCGACGATCTCGGGAAAGACGTCGTCCGGATGCTCGTAGGCGTGGCCCGACAGTGCACAGAGCACCTCGATCTCGGCTGCCGCCTCGATCCAGGGGCCGAGGGCCTCGCCACAAGTCGCGCGCCAACGCTCGAGGGCGAGGGCGATCTGCGTCGTCCAGCAGAGCAGGGCGGCGAAGGGGGCGAAGAACTGGTTGCGGCGGGCGTCGAGCAGATCGATCAGCCGGCGCAGCTCGGCGATGCGCGCCGAGGGCGCCTCGCCGCTCGACTCGAGGACTGCGTGAAGCCCGCTGAGCCGCTCGGACGCGAAGGACTCCCGCTCGATGCGACCCAGCAGTCCCGACAGGACCATCAGATCGTGCCCCGGTGCCTCGACGTCGGTCACGACGGCGCGCACGCGACCGCGGAGCGCCAGCGCGAAGCCGCCCTGCAAGGCGAGCGCCGCGATCAGCGGGAAGTAGCCGACCGGCGTCCACACCCCCGCAGCGAGCGCGCCCAGCGTGAGCAGCGTGGCAGCGCCCGCCACCCACTGGAGCCAGCGCAGGCTCGCCGATGAGATCGGCGAATCGGCCTCCCCCCAGTCGGCCAGCGCCTGCTCGGCGACGCGGCCGCCGACCTCTTCGCCCAGCAACGACAGATCGCGCCGCAGCGTCACGTTCGGGGCGAGCTCGCGGACGGCTTCCTGCCGCGCGCGAGCCTCGGCGGCGCCGGCCGGTTCGAGGAGCCAGCGGGCCAGCATCGCTTCGCCGGCCGCCGTGCGCGCCGTGCAGAGCAGCTCGAACAAGGAACTCTCGCCGAACAGGTCGAGGTCGTCCGCATAGGGGTGCTCGGCCGGGTGGTGGGGGGTGCCGGGGTTGCCGCTCCCCGCCCAGCGGTCCTCGAGCCGTGCGAGCCCGCGCTCGTAGAAGTCGAGGGTGCGCTCGACCAGTCGTCGCCGTGCGATCACGCGATCGTGCACGACGAGCAGCGCGGCGAAGAGCGCGACCGGCGGCAGCACCCAGATCGCTCCGATCAGACGGCTGCCGAAGGCGAGCCAGGCCGCGACCGCCACGAGCGCGAAGACGAGCAGACGCAAGTTCGAGAGCAGGCGCTCGCGTCGTTGCCAGCCTGCGGCGGCGACGCGCTCTGCGGCGGCGGCGCGCGAGTACGCGGCGTGGGGCTCGCTCGCCGACGCCGGGGCGCCCGCTGACGGCGGTCCGGTGGCCTTCAAGCCGCCTCACCCGGCAGCGCGAGAAGCCGCGCGCCGGCGCCGGCCCGCCGTGCGCCGCGGATCCCGTTCGCGACCAGCAGGCGCGCCCGGTCGACCGCCTCGGCCAGCTCGTGGCCGAGGGCGAGCCCTGCGGTGACTGCTGCCGACAGCGCGCAGCCCGTGCCGTGGACCGGCTCGCCGGCGATGCGCTCGCCGGGCAGCCAGGTGAGCGCCACCCCCGACCCGTCGCGGACTGCGAGCAGGTCGTCGGGCGCGCCGTCGCGGTGGCCGCCCTTGATCAGCGCGGCCGCAGCGCCGAGGCCGGAGACGAGTTCGCGGGCAGCCGCCTCGCAGCCGGCGGCGGTGGAGACGTCGGTGTTGGCCAGCTGCTCGGCCTCGGCGAGGTTCGGGGTGACGAGCGCACAGACGCCGATCAGCTCGCGCAGCACGGGCAGGGCGCGCCGCTCGAGCAGCGGTGAGCCGTCGCTCGCGGCGAGCACGGGGTCGACGACCAGCGGCCTTTCCGAAGCGAAGTCGGCGATGGCAAGCTGCACGCTGCGCGCCACGTCGTCGGTGGCCAGCATGCCGAGCTTGGCGGCGGCCGGCGCTGTGTCGGCGAGCAGCACCCGGATCTGATCGAGCACCGCCGACGGGAACACCGGCATCACCCGGTGCACCTTCGCGGTGTCCTGCACGGTGAGCGCCGTGACGACGCCCGCACCGTGCACCCCGCACGCGCGAAACACCTGGAGGTCGGCCTGCAGCCCCGCGCCACCGGTCGGATCCGAGCCCGCGATGCTGAGTGCGCTCTGCATGCGGGCGGATGTTAAGATCACCGGCCGGTACGCGCATCCCGTCCCACCGGAGCCCGAGTACGACGCCGAACCACGCGAGAGCAGTCGAGGCGGCGTGCGCGCGAGGCGGGCGAGGGCCGCAGTCGCGGGCGTCGGTCCGGCTCACCGCGCGGCTCGCGGTGTTGCTGTGGGCGGTGCTCGCTGTCGCGGCGCCGGCGCGCGCCGAGGAGCCCGAGCGGCCACCGTCGGTGGTGCTGATCTCGCTCGATGGGACGCGTCCCGCCGACGTCACGCCCGAGAGCATGCCGACGCTGGCGGGGCTGGCCGAGCGGGGGGCGGTCGCCGAGCGCCTCGTGCCCGTGTCGCCCAGCAACACCTTTCCCAACCACGTGAGCCTCGTGACCGGCGTCGCACCCGATCGGCACGGCATCGTGAACAACGCGTTCGAGGACCGCGACGGGCGGGTGTTCGAGAAGAGCGAGCGCGACATCCCGAGCTGGATCCTCGTCGAGCCGCTCTGGTCGCTGCTCGAGGGCGCGGAGGTCCGGACGGCTTCGTTCTACTGGGTGGGCTCGGAGGGAGCGTGGCCCGGCGGGCGGGCGCCGAGCGAGTGGAAGAAGTTCAGCTCGCGCACGTCCGAAAAAAAGAAGGTCGACCAGATCCTCGAGTGGTTCGACCGGCCGGAGGACGCGCGCCCGCGGCTGATCACGGCGTGGTTCCACGGCGGCGACCGACCCGGCCATCGCGACGGTCCGGGCGCGCCCTCGGTCGTGCGCAGTCTGCGCAAGCAGGACTTGCAGATCGCCCGCCTGCTCGAGGGGCTCGCGGCGCGCGGCCGACTCGCCGACACGACCGTGCTCTTCGTTTCGGATCACGGCATGACGCGTGCAGACGCCGAGGTCGATCTCCGCGCCGTCCTGCGCGAGCGCGACGGCATCTCCTCGCGGGTCTACGGGATCGGAGGCTTCGCGTCGGTCGTGCTGCGCCGGGAGGATCGTGACGACGAGCAGCGGCTCGCGCAGGTCGTCGTCCGCGCCGAAGAGCTCGGACTCGAAGCCCACCTCCGCCGCCAGGCGCCGCCCGCCTGGCGGGTCGCGCACCCGCGCTTCGGTGACGTGGTCGTGCGTGCTCCGATCGGCACGGCGATCGTGTACCGCGGTCTCGACATCGAGGGCTTCCACGGCTACGACCCGCAGCTTCCCGAGATGTCCGCCGTGTTCTTCGCTCTCGGTCGCGGTGTGCGCCCGGGCACGCGGCTGCCCGCCTTGCGGGCGGTCGACGTGGCGCCGACCGTGCTCGCCCTGCTCGGCCGGCCGGTGCCCGAGTGGATGGAGGGCGAGGTCGTGCAGGCGATCGTGCCCGCCCCCCCGGCATCTGCGACACTCGCGCCAGCCGGTGTCGCGCCGGCGGGGAGTGCCCCGGGACCACGATGATCGTCTGCCGCGAACCCCTGCGCCGTCTACTCCGACACGCCCTTCGATTCGGCGTCGCGCTCGCGCTGCTGGCCCCCGTGCCCGCGTCTGCCGCCAAGCAGCCCGACGCGAAGCCCGAGGAGGCGGCCGAGACCGCCGAGACGGAGGAGCGCCCGACGATCGGCTACTACGCCACCACGGTCGGGCGGTCGCACTTCGAGATCGTGATCGTGCAGTACTGGTCGAAGGGAGCGAAGTTCCGCTCGGAGACCGTCGTGGCCGGCCACCCGATCATCACCCTCGTGCGGGGCGACGAGTACTACTGCTGGGACGAGCTCACCGGCGAGGGCTACGTGGTGAAGCGCACCCCGCAGGCGATCGCCGCCGAAGCCGGGCGAGAGCGCCCCTTCGGGATGGAGCTGCAGGAGCTGATCGACGAGGGGGGCGAGCAGATCCGCAGCGAGACGCTCAACGGCGTCCGCGTCCACGTCTACCGGGTGACCGACGGCGACGGCAAGCGCACGCTCTGGGTCGACGCCGATCGGCTCGACCTGCCCGTGCGACTGGAGACCTACAGCCGCGCCACGGGCCGGACGGGGCACCTCGACTGGATCAACTGGATTCCCGGCCTCGTCATTTCCGACGCGTTCTTCGAGCCGCCGGAGGGCCGGCACTTCGTTCGCTTCGACAGCTACGAGGAGTACCTGCAGCGCCTCGGACGCGGACCGATCCCACCGGCGCCGCCGCTCTTCCACTACTTGCTGCACGATCGGGGTGGAGCGGCCGAGTAGCAGCCTCCGCCCGGAGGGATCCGTCAGCTGACCCAGGTGATGTCTGCGCTCGCCATCGGGGCCTCCATGGAGAGCTTCGCGAGCTTGCGCACGACGTCGGCGCTGATCTCCCCGAAAGCGCGGCCCGATTCGGACTCGGGGGCGACCGCCACGATCGGCTCGCCCCGGTCGCCGTAGTCGGCCATGCGTGGATCGATCGGAACCTCGCCCAGGAAGTCGACGCCGAGCTCTTCGGCGACGCGCTTGCCGCCGTCGCGACCGAAGAGGTAGTAGCGCTTGTCGGGCAGCTCGGGGGGCGCGAAGTACGACATGTTCTCGACGATGCCGAGCACGGGCACGCTCACCTTGTTGAACATCTGCAGGCCCTTGCGCGCATCGATGATCGAGAGGTCGTTGGCCGTCGTGACGATCACCGCGCCGGAGAGGGGCGCGAGCTGGGTGAGCGTGAGCGCGGCGTCGCCGGTGCCCGGGGGCAGGTCGATCACCAGGTAGTCGAGCTCGCCCCAGGCGACGTCGGTGAGGAACTGCTTGATGAGGCCGTGCACCATCGGACCGCGCCAGATCACCGGCGAGTCGTCGGTGACGAAGAAGCCCATCGACATGAGCTTGAGCCCGTAGCCCTCGAGCGGAAGGATGCGCTGGTTGGACGTGGTCTGCGGTCGGCCCTGAACGCCGGTCAGGAGCGGCAGCGACGGGCCGTAGACGTCGGCGTCGAGAAGCCCCACACGAGCACCGCTCTGCTTCATGGAGAGCGCCAGGTTGACGGCGGTCGTGCTCTTGCCGACGCCGCCCTTGCCCGACGCGACGGCCAGCACGTTCCGGACGCCCGGCAGGACCAGCTTCTCCTTGACAGGTGACACCGCCTGCCGAGTGTTCGCGGTCATGTTGACCTGCACCTCGTCGACGCCGTCCAGCGCCGAGACGCGCTCCCTGGCGGCGCGCTCGAACTCGGCCTTCACCGGGCAGGCGGGCGTGGTGAGTTCGATGTCGAAGGAGACCTTGCCGCCGTCGATCTGTAGATTCTTGATGAAGCCGAGGTCGACGATGCTCTTGCGGAAGTCGGGATCCTCGATGGGCCGGAGCGCGTCCAGGATCTGGGGCTCGCTGAGGGCGGGGGGCATGGATACTCCTGTCGGGCGCGGGGCGCCGGATTGTAGCGGACGGATCCGGCGGCAAGGGGTCGACGTGGCGCGAAGCGGGGCAACCGAACAATGAGCGAACTCGACGCGGCGCTGCCGCGCTTCCAGCGAGGCCAGCTCGAGTACGGCGGCGGGCTCGCCAACCACGGGCCGATGGCCGCGGAGGCGCTCGGGGTGCTGGGCCACGAGGCGCTGATCCCGGCGTTCACCGACGTCTATGCACCGCGACTCGGCGTGTGCGAGCCGGGAGAGCCGATCGAGCCCGATCGGCAGGGCGATGCGATCGGCAACGGGGCGGATGCCGATTGGGTGGCCACGCTCCTCGCCGAGCTCGAACGGTCCACCTGGCGGGACCTGCTGGCGCGATGGGTGCCGCGCCTGCTGCCCGGTCTGTTCGCGGCCGCCACCCACGGCGCCTTGCGAACCGCCCATGCGGTGCGCGCCGTAGAGGCCGCGGAGACCGTGCCGCGCGTGCGCGAGATCGCTTTCGGGCTGGCCTACTGGGCGAGTCGTTACCACGAGCTTCCGGGCGCGCCCGGCTCCGCGCCCGAGGCCGGCACCGGCCCGCCCGAGCTGCTCGCCTCCCTCGACCCGGTCCCGCACGAGGAGCGACGCCACGGGTTCTTCGACTCGGCGGTTCGCGTGCTCGACGACCGCGCCGACTTCGCCGCTGCGATCGCGCGGCTCGATCTCTCGGCCGCGGAGCCGGGCGAGATGCTCTCCGAACTCTGCGCGACCGCGGCGGGCCTGTACCTCGCCCACCCCGAGCAGCGCATCGCCTACGCGCACTGCGTGACGGCACCGAGCGCGCTGCGTCTGCTGGCCCCGCACCTCGCGCCCGGCGAGCTGCGCTCGGCCGTCGGCTTCGCGGTGCAGGCGGTCGCCGCACTACACGCCAGCCACTCGTTGCGCCCCCTCGCCGAGGCGCCGGCAATCGAGGCCGAGGTGCATCGACTGGCGGGAGTGCCGGACGAAATGCGCTACCGCGCGGCCTGCTCGGCCGAGGAGCACAGCATCAAGCTCTGCGAGGCCAGCCTGCGCGAGGCGGCCGTCCGCCCCGACGACCGGCTGCTGTGGGCCGCCGCGGACGCGGCGATCGCGCTGGGGTCCTCGGCGGGGTCGCGGGGCGCCTAGGTGTCTCGTCGCCCGGCACGGGAAGACGGCTCGGACAAGGGCGCGAAACCGGCGCGGGAATGCCGAGAGTCGGCGGCGAGCGGTGGCCGCGGTTGTGCGCCCGTCTACACTACAATCGGGTTCGGCGATCTGGGAGACCAATGTCGACTGTGCTCATAGGTCTGGCGGCCTCCATCGCCGGGGTGCTGGGCGCCATGCTCTGGCGCGCCCGCCGAGCGCTTCGCGCCACGCAGGCGCGGTTGGACGCGCAGCACCAGGACCTGGCCGCGCTCGCGGCCGGGCAGGCGGGCGATCGCGAGCTGAGCAATCGGCGGATCGACGCGCTCGTCTTCAGCGCGCGTCAGGTCGCCTTCGAGATCGACGAGCAGGGGCGCGTGGTCGGGCAGTTCGGGACGGCCATCGCCGGCTGGGAGCCGGGCGAGCTCGAGGGCCGCGATTCCTTCTCGATCGTCCACCCCGCCGACCGGCCGCGCGTCGAGCGCAGCCTGGTCGACTACCTGCGGACCGGGGTGCCCGTCGAGCCCTTCGAGGTGCGCGGGCAGCACGCCGACGGCAGCTACCGGTGGTACGAGGTCACCGGCGAGAGCTACTCCGATGCGGATGGCGAGCACCGCATCCTCATCGTCTGCCGCGACATCGAGGAGCGCAAGAGTTCCGAACTCGCTCTGATGCTGAGCGAGAGCCGCTACCGCGCGATGGTCGATCAATCGCCCTTTGCGGTGCTGCTCGTCGACGCCCAGCTCGACGTGGTGCTCGTGAACGCCGCCTACGCGGACCTCGTCGGCGCGCCGTCCGTGGAGGCGCTGCGCGACCACAACCTCTGGAAATCGCCCGCCATGACAGCCAAGGGCGTCGAGGCGCTGATCCAACAGGTCGGGGCCGGCGAGAGCCTGAGCACCGAGCTCTCGTACACGAGCAGCTTCGACAAGCAGGTGGAGGCCCGGGCGTACGTCGCTCCGCTGAGCGACGAGACCGGTGAGGTGGCGGGAGCGCAGATCCTCTTCGAGGACATCAGCGAGAGTCGTCGCCTCGAGGAGCAGCTGCGCCGGTCGCAGAAAATGGAGGCCGTCGGGCGCCTCGCCGGTGGCATCGCACACGACTTCAACAACTTCCTCACGGTGATCCTCGCCTGTGGCGATGCGGTATGCGCCACGACCGAGCCCGAGAGCGAGCCCCACGAGGCCGGCGAGCAGATCGTCGAGGTGGCCGAGCGCTGCGGTGCGCTCACTCGGCGCCTGCTCGCCTTCAGTCGCCGTCACGCTGCCCGCCCCGAGCAGATCGAGGTCGCCGACGTCGTCGAGCGGCTCGAGCCGATGCTGCACCGATTGCTGGGCGAGACGATCGACGTCTCCTGCACGCGTCGAGGCAGCGTCCCGAACATCTGGTTCGACCCGGCCCTGCTCGAGCAGGTGATCGTGAACCTCGCGATGAACGCCCGAGACGCCATGCCGCAGGGCGGCTCGCTCTCCATCGAGGTGCGCGGCGGCGATGCGCTGACGGGGCAGGATTCGTTGCCCAACGCTGCTCTCGAGTTGGTCGTGCGCGACAGCGGGGTGGGGATGGACGAGGCCACCCGGTCCCGCGTCTTCGAGCCCTTCTTCACGACCAAGGGCGAGGCGCAGGGAACGGGACTCGGACTCTCCACCGTCTACGGAATCGTCAAGCAGTCCGGTGGGCAAGTCGACCTCGAGAGCAGCCCGGGAGAGGGAACGACGGTGCGCATCCTGCTCCCGGTGGGCGAGGGCAGCGTCGAGCACGCCCCCGCCGTCGAGCGCGTGGAAGCGGCTGAGAAGCCCGGCCGCGATCGGATCCTGCTCGTCGAGGACGAGGACATGCTGCGAAACCTCGCCAGTCGGATCCTCACCCGCGCCGGCTACACGGTCGTCGAGGCAAGGGACGGCGAGGATGCGCTCGAGATCGCGCGCCGTCTCGAGGAACCGATCGACCTGCTGCTCACGGACGTCGTCATGCCGCGCATGAGCGGCACCAGGCTCGTGGCTCAGCTGCGCGCCGAGCGCCCCGATCTGCGTGTGCTCTTCATGTCGGGCTACGCGGAGTCGGTGATCAGCGCCGAAGGCGGCCTGCCGGCCGATTCCGAGATCCTCAACAAGCCGTTCTCGGTGCAGCAGCTGCGCGATCGTGTGCGGCAGGTGCTGGAGCGGGGCCGGAAGGGGTGACGACGAGGCGGCGGGTCACTCCGCCGGCCGCCTCCAGTACCGGTCGAACTCGGCCCACTCGTCGTCGTCCGTCACCCAGTACGCGTAGACCGACACGCCCGCCAGGCAGGAGCCGGATCCGGGCTCCTCGAGCGCGGCGCGAACGCCCTCGGACGCGGTCCGGATGTTCTCGACCTGCGGATCCGAGTAGGTCGGCACGTCTTCGTACGATGGAATGCCGATCAGCAGCTCGTGTCCGGGCGCCTCGCAGGCCCACCGACCGAGCAGCTCGGTCTGGTGCCGGACGAATGCCACATAGCCCTTCGTGAAGGCGAGGCCGGTGTCGTAGGCCATCACCACGGTCTGATCGGTGCGCTCGATGGTGTCGCGGTAGAACGACTCCGACCAGAAGCTGCCGCGCAGCGGGCCGAACGAGAAGCCGAACGGTCCCGCACGCGGCGTGGCCTGGCTGATGGAGAACTCCGGGCCGAAGGCCTCGCGCACGGCCTCGAGCGTTTCGAGATAGCCCGGATGCCCGTCGCGGAGCGGCTCGAAGTCGAAGTGCACGCCGCTGAAGCCGGCCCCTCGAAGCTTGCGGATCGTCTCGATCAGCCCGCGGCGGAACGCCGCCTGGGTGAGATCGATCTTCTCGACCCGCGCGCCGAGCCACGCGAGCCGCTGCACGTTCGGAGCGCGCCGTGCCAGCGTGGCCAGCACGAGGTCCGGCTCGTCCTCGATGCTGCCGTCCGGCTGCACGGGGCCCGCGTGGATGAACACGTAGCGGAAGCCGCGCCGAGCGAGCGTGTCGACGAGCGTGTCGACCTCTTCGGGGGTCACCGGCTCGCCGTCGCGCACGCCGACGCCGGTGTAGAAACGGTGGCCCAGCCACAGGCCGTTGACGCCGCGGTCGAACGAACGGCTCGTGGCGGGCCGCGGATCCCACGCGAGCAGCGCGACGCCGGCGAGCGTCACGAGCACGACTGCGGTGAGCAGGAGCGCGGAGCCGGGGAATCGCGCTGTTCGCCGCACTTGCTCCGTTCCTGGCCGGCCGAAGTGGCCGGTCGAACGAGCGAGGCTAACACACGGCCCCGCTGCGGCTCGGCGCACCCGAGCGCCCCGGAGGTTGCGATCGCCGCGGCGGGCGGCGCCCAGGGCCTCGCCGGGCTCCGCTGGCACTGGAAGCCGGTGGGGGCGCTCCCGGTGGCCGTCAGGCCGTGATAGATTCGGCGCGATGACGCCCAAGATGAAGTGGTTCCTCGCCGCCCTCGCGGTGGCGTTTCCGCTCGATCAGCTCACCAAGTACGCGATCATCGCCCGCTTCCACTACGGCGAGCGCCTCGAGGTGATTCCGGGGCTCTTCGATCTCACCCACGTTCGCAATCCCGGCGGCGCCTTCAGCTTCTTCGCGAGCGGCGCCTACGAGTGGCGGATGCTCTTCTTCGTCGGCACGACCATCGTCGCCGTGGTCCTGCTGCTCGTCTTCCTGGCGCGACACGAGCCCGAGGCGCGGCTCTCGCCGATGGCGCTCGGCGCCATCATGGGGGGTGCGCTCGGCAACCTGGCCGACCGGCTCGTGCACGGCGAGGTGATCGACTTCCTCGACGTACACCTCTGGAGCGGATACACGTGGCCGACCTTCAACGTGGCGGACAGCGCCATCGTGGTGGGCGTCGGCCTGATGATAATCGAGGTCTTCGTCTTCGAGCGGACGGCCGAGGAAGCCGCCGACCTTCCGCAGCCCGCACCGCCTTCACGCTCGGGCTGAACGCGATCGCATGGGCTATCGCACCGTGTACAGACGGTCGCTCGACGACCCCGAATCGTTCTGGGCCGACGCCGCAGACGGAATCGAGTGGTCGCGACCGTGGGAGCGGGTGCTCGACGTCTCCGCCGATCCGCTGCCTCGCTGGTTTACGGGCGGTGCGCTCAACACCTGCCACAACGCCGTCGACCGGCACGTCGAGGCGGGGCACGGCGACCGCAGAGCGCTGATCTACGACAGTCCCGTCACCGGCAGCCAGCGCACCTACAGCTACGGGGAGCTGCAGAACGAGGTGGCGCGCACCGCCGGCATGCTGATCCGGCTGGGCGTGGAGTCCGGCGATCGCGTCGTGATCTACATGCCGATGGTGCCCGAGGCGGTGTTCGCCATGCTGGCGTGCGCGCGCATCGGGGCGGTCCATTCGGTGGTGTTCGGCGGCTTTGCGCCGCGCGAGTTGGCGACCCGGATCGACAGTGCCCGTCCGCGGGTGCTGCTGACGGCTTCCTGCGGGATCGAGCCGAACCGCGTCGTGGCCTACAAGCCCCTGGTCGACGAAGCGCTCGAGCTGGCCGATCACGCCCCCGCGTCGGTCGTGGTGCTGCAGCGAGACGCCGTCGCCGCCGAACTCTCGGGTGAGCACGATCACGACTGGACGGCGCTGCGCGCCGAGGCCCGCCCGGCCCCGTGTGTCGACGTGGCTGCCACCGATCCCCTCTACATTCTGTACACGTCGGGCACCACCGGCGTGCCGAAGGGCGTCGTGCGCGACAACGGCGGGCACGCGGTGGCGCTGCACTGGAGCCTTCGGAACGTCTACGGCATGAAGCCCGGCGAGGTGTTCTGGGCGGCGTCGGACATCGGCTGGGTGGTGGGGCACTCGTACATCGTCTACGCGCCGCTCCTGCTCGGCTGCACGACGGTCCTCTACGAGGGCAAGCCGGTGGGCACCCCCGACGCGGGCGCCTTCTGGCGCGTGGCGGCCCAGCACGGCGTGAGCGCGCTATTCACCGCGCCGACGGCGTTCCGCGCCATCAAGCGCGAGGACCCCGACGCCCGGCTCGTCGGCGAATACGACCTTTCGAGCCTGCGCACCCTCTTCCTGGCGGGCGAGCGCGCCGACCCCGACACGGTCGACTGGGCGGAGCGGGCCCTTGGCGTGCCCGTCATCGACCACTGGTGGCAGACCGAGACCGGCTGGCCGATGGCGGCCAACTGCATGGGGATCGAGCCCCTGACCGTCAAGCACGGTTCGCCGACCGTCGCGGTGCCGGGCTACGACATCCGCGTGTTGGACGACGACGGAACCGAGCACGAAACCGGCGATGCCGACGTCACGGGCAACATCGTCGTCAAACTGCCACTGCCGCCCGGCTGCCTGACCACGTTGTGGGGCGACGACGCCGGCTGTCGCCGCGCCTACCTCGACCGCTTTCCGGGCTACTACCAGACGGGCGACGCCGGACGCATCGACGCCGACGCCTATCTCTGGATCATGAGCCGCACCGACGACATCATCAACGTCGCCGGCCACCGGCTGTCGACCGGCGGCATGGAGGAGGTGCTCGCCGGCCACCCCGACGTGGCCGAGTGCGCGGTCGTCGGGGCCAGGGACGCATTGAAGGGACAGGTGCCGATCGGTCTCGCGGTCCTCAAGGCAGGCGTCGACCGGGACAGCGGCGAGATCGCCGCCGAGCTGGTCCAGCGTGTGCGCGACGAGCTCGGTCCGGTGGCGGCCTTCAAGCAGGCGGCGGTGGTCGACGCCCTGCCGAAGACGCGCTCGGGCAAGATCCTGCGCGGCGTGATGCGCCGCATCGCCGACGGCGAGCCGTATCCCATGCCCGCCACGATCGAAGATCCGGCGGTGCTCGATCACGTCACCGAGGCGCTCGCCGGGCTCGGCTACGGCGGGTAGCGGTCGGCTCTGCCCGGCCGCGCGCTCCGCTCGGGCGGGCGTGTGGAGTCAGGTCGCGGGCTCCGGCGGCGGCTGGCTCGGGGTGATCTCGTGGGTGCGGTCGAGCTGCTCGCGAAGGACCCTCGCCCAGCGCTTGAACGTGCTGCGCACGGCGGCCGCGTCGTTGACGGAGTTGCTCCACGTCAGCGTGTTGGCGGTGGTGCCGGGCCGGCGCGCCTCCCTGCGCTCGGCCACGCGCGCGAGGATCTCTCCGCTCTGCGAGTCACGAAGCTCCATCAGGAGCGTCATCCGGGCCGTCGACGTCGAGAAGGTCATCTCGCTGACGGGGCGGGAATCGGTCGGGACCAGCACCACGAGGTCGATGATCGCCGGCTCGATCAGCATCGTGGTGGGTCCGGGCTCGTCGACGATCTCGTAGAACTCGCTCTTTGCGAACTGCACCTCGAAGGCGTCGACGAGGGCCTGCTTGAACTGCTGCATCTGGTGGTCGCTGAGCGCGAAGTTCGGGTTGCTCATCTGACGGCTGTGGCGTCGCGGCGGACGCTTGTAGGCGACCTGCGGGGTCGTCAGCATGATGCTGTCGTAGTCCGCGAAGACGACGTCGGGCTTCACCCAGGCGAGCTGGAATCCAGAGTGGTGGAGTCGGTGCAGGCCGTCGGGTGTGACCTCGGCGTCCGGGCCGGTCTCCATCTGCGGCTGGCTGGCCGGCCCCGGCGCGCACGACAGCGCCGTCGTGGCGGCCAACACGCCGATCAATCCGAGCAGAAGTGTGTGTCGTCGGTCCGTCACAGGATTCCCTTCCTGGCAGGCTCGTTCATGCCGCGATCGGCCTGAATGCGTCGACCAATGCCTTGCAATACCGTACTGCGGCGTCGACCTTGTGGGGCGGCGTCTTGCCGAGGCGCACGACCACCAGGTCGAGCTTCGGACTGATCATGATGCGCTGCCCCTGGGCGCCGCTGCAGTAGAAGAGCCCGAGGCTTCCGGGGATCGTCCAGAAGTGCGCGCCGTACTGGCCCTCCGACGCGGCGCCCGGCGTGCGCGAGTAGTCGACCCAGCCCGCCGGCAGGATCCGCCGGCCGTCCCACTCGCCGCCGCGCAGATACAGAAGGCCGAAGCGCGCGTAGTCGCGGGCTGTCGCGAAGAAGTGGCTCGAGCCGATGAACGTGTCCGCCTCGTCGAAGCGCGGATCGGCGGACGTCATGCCGATCGGATCGAAGAGTTCGCGCCGCATGAAGGTCGTCATGCCGTCGCGTCCGCCGCCGACGGTCTCGCCCACCAGGCGGGCGAGCAGGTTGCTGGCGCCGCTGTTGTAGTTCCAGCGCGCCTCCGGCTCGGCCTGACGGGGCAGCGTGGAGGCGAACCCGGCGACGTCGGACTTGCCCTCGCCGAAGAGCATCGGGATGACGTCTGACTCCTCGAGCGGGTAGTAGCGAACGGCGCCGCCGCCCAGGTGCTCGGCCTCGCGAAAGCGCAGCCCGTCCACCATGCGCAGCATCTGGTCGGGCGTGATGCGGCTGCGCGGATCGTCTGCCGCCCACTCGCGAACGGGCATCGGCGCGGTCACGTCGAGCCGGCCGTCGCGCACGAGGATCCCGATCAGCGCGCTCGTGATGCTCTTGGCCATCGACCAGGAGAGGAAGGTGTCGTCCGGCCCGGCGTCGTGCGCATAGCGCTCCGCCACGATCGCGCCGCGATGGACGATCACCACCGCGTGGGTGCGCTCGAGGTCTTCGGGCTCGGGGCTCGCGAAGGCGTGGTCGAGCAGGGCGTCGAGGGCGGCGCGGTCGACGCGCGGGTCGAGGTCGGCGGTGGGCCACTCGCCGGTCGGCCAGGGGACGTCCCCGGGTCGAGGGGGGAGGGGGAGGAGCGCGGGGGCTTCGGGGGGCATCCCGGCAGGGTATGGAACTCCAGACGCCAGGTCAGGCGGCCGCGCGTCAGATCAGCATGCCCACCACGCAGGCGGTCATGAAGGTCGCGAGCGAGCCCGAGAGAATGGAGCGCAGCCCGAGGCGGGCCACCTCGTGGCGCCGGTCGGGCGCGATGCCGCCGATGCCGCCGAGCAGGATCGCCAGCGAGCCGAAGTTGGCGAAGCCGCAGAGCGCGTAGGAGGCGATGATGCGGCTGCGCTCGGTGAGCCCGCCGGAGGCCACGTACTCGCCGAGCTGCTGGTAGGCGATGAACTCGTTGAGCACGGTCTTGACGCCGAGCAGCGCGCCGACCTCGACGGCGTCCACCCACGGCACGCCCATCATGAAGGCGAGCGGCGCGAGCAGCGTGCCGAGCACGAGCTGGAGCGACAGGTCGGGAATGCCCACCGCCCCGCCGATGCCCGCGAGCACGTCGTTGGCCCCGGCGATCAGCGCCACGAAGGCGACCAGCATGGCGCCCACGTAGGCGGCGAGGCGCAGGCCGTTGATCGCACCCTCGGCCGCCGCGTCGATCACGTTGACGGTCTCGCGCTCCACCGTTGCGTTGGCGCCGCTGTGCGTATCGGGCGTGCCGGTCTCGGGCACGATCATCTTGGCGAGCAGCAGGCCGGCCGGCGCCGACATCAGGCTCGCCGTGACGAGATGCCCGGCGAACTCGCCGCCGCCCAGCATCTGCACGTAGGCGACGAGCACCGATCCGGCGACGGTCGCCATGCCGACCGTCATCGTCGAGAACAGCTCCGACCGCGTCATGCGCGCCACGTAAGGCTTGACGATCAGGCACGACTCCACCATGCCGACGAAGATGTTGGCCACCGCCGCCAGGCTCTCGGCGCCCGAGAGCCCCATCGCCCGCGAGAGCAGCCGCGCGAGCGCTCGCACGACGACCTGCACCCACCCCAGGTGGTAGAGGATCGCGAACAGGCTGCCCATGAAGACGATGATGGGCAGCACGCCCAGCAAGAACGAGAAGCCGGTATCGAGTAGCGGCCCGGCCATGAAACGTGTGCCGGCCTCGGTGTAGGCGAGCAGCTTGTCGACGAGCAGCGAGACGACGACGAAGAACGCCTGACCGGCGGGTGTCTTGAGCAGTACGATCGCGAGCAGCAGCTGCAGCCCCACCCCCCAGGCGACCGTCGCCCAGGGAATGCGCCGGCGATCGCTCGACGCCGCCCAGGCGATCGCGATCATCAGCAGCAGGCCGAGACCGGAGACGGCGCGAAGCCCGAGGTCGCTCATGCGGGGCCGCCCTCGGCGACGGGGGCGGGCCCGAAGCGGGCGGACAGCACACGCGTGGCCTCGACCGGATCAGCCGCGGAGGCCACCGCGGAGATGACCGCCGCGCCCCGGGCGCCGGCCGCGACCAATTCGCCGAGATTCCCGGCCGCCACGCCGCCGATCGCGACCAATGGTCGCGGCGCTACGAGCGAGGCGATCTCGTGAAGCGTCTGCATGCCGCGGGGAGAGTACTCCGACTGCTTGGACCGTGTGCCGAAGACCGGGCCGAAGGCCACGTAGTCGACGGGCTCGTTACCAGAGGCGGACGCCTGCTCGTGGGTGTGGGTCGACCGCCCGATCGCCAGGCGTCCTCGCGCGACCGCCGCCACCCGCGCCGGCGGCAGATCGGTCTGCCCGAGGTGGACGGCGTCCGCCTCGGCGGCCAGCGCCAGGTCGAAGCGGTCGTTCACGACGAACGCGACGCCGTGCTCGCGGGTGATCGCCCGCAGCCGGCGTGCCCAGGCCAGCGCTTCGCGGTCGGTGGCGTGCTTGGCGCGCAGCTGCACGACGCGCGCGCCCCCGCGGCAGGCGGCCTCGCCCTGGGCGACCGGATCGATCGGCCAGCGCGGGTCGTCGTCGGCGAGCACGTGCAGTCCGCACCAGCGCGCGCTGGTCACGCGCCGTTCTCGCGCCCGGGCAGGGTGATGCCGAGGTCGCCGATCTTCTTGCGCAACGTGTTGCGATTGATGCCGAGCAGCGCGGCGGCGCGGATCTGGTTGCCGTCGGTGTAGCGCAGCACGGCCTCGAGCAACGGCCGCTCGACGCGCTCGAGCAGGGCGCGGTGGATGTCTTCGGGATTCGGGTCGGCGAGCGCCTCGCGCACCTCGGCGTTGACGAGATCGGTGAGGCTCGCGCCCTCCGGCGCCGCCCGGCTGCCGTCCTCGAGGAACGCGAAGTCGTCCGGCGACAGCACGTTCGTCGAGGCGAGCACCAGCGCGCGCTTCACCGCGTTCTCGAGCTCGCGGACATTGCCCGGCCACGCGTACTGCTCGAGGTAGGCGAGCGTCGACGGGGCGAGGGTCACGCCGCCCTCGCAGAGCTCGCCCGCATAGCGCTCGACGAAGTGCTGGGCGAGCGTGGCGATGTCCTGGTGACGTTCGCGCAGCGGCGGGATCGCGATCGGCACGACCCTCAGCCGGTACAGGAGATCCTCGCGGAAGCCCCCGCTGCGCACGGCCTGGTCGAGGTCGCGGTGGGTCGCCGTGATGACGCGCACGTCGACGTGGACGGGGTCGCGCCCGCCCACCGGGATCACCTCGCCGCTCTGCAGCACTCGCAACAGCTTGGCCTGCAGCTCGACCGGCATGTCGCCGATCTCGTCGAGGAAGAGCGTGCCCCCCGAAGCCTCACGGAAGCGTCCGAGCCGCGCCGAGATGGCGCCGGTGAATGCGCCGCGCTCGTGACCGAAGAGCTCGCTCTCGAGCAGCTCGCGCGGTATCGCGGCCGCGTTCACCGCCACGAAGGGTGCGTCGGCACGCGGGCTGGCCGCGTGCAGGGCGCGCGCGACCAGCTCCTTGCCGGTGCCGCTCTCGCCGGTGATCAGCACCGGCACGTTGCGCACCGCCACCTTGCCCACCGTCTTGAAGATCTCGAGCAGCGCCGGGCTCCTGCCCACCAGGCGCTCGCCGCCGGGCGCGACCCCGCGGCCCACCTCGCGGCGCAGCTCGCGCACCTCGCGCTGCAGCGCCTGGGTGCTGCGCGCGCGCTCGACGAGCGCCAGCGCCTCGGCGAGCGAGAACGGCTTGACGAGATAGTCGAGTGCGCCGCGCTTCATCGCCTCGACGGCGTTGTCCATGGTGTTCTGTGCGGTGATGATCACGACCGCGGTCGAGCAACCGGTGGTCCGGAGCTGCTCGAGCACCTCGAGGCCGGTCAGCCCCGGCATGCGGATGTCGAGAAAGGCCAGATCGAAGTCGCCCGCCGAGAGCGCCTGGTCGGCGGCCTGCCCGTCGCGCGCCTCCTCGACGGCGTGTCCCTCCCCCTCGAGCGCCTCGCGCAGCACGAAGCGGATCGACTCCTCGTCGTCGGCCACCAGGATGCGCAGGCGGCGCGGCGCCTCGGCTGCGGTCACGATGTCGTCTCCTCGGCGCGCCCACGGGCTCGCTCAGCCGGCACGTCGGGTCGCCGGGGATCGCCTTCGCCCCGCTGCTCGTCGGCGCGCACGAAGTCGTGCTCGGGCACGAAACGGTCGGCGCGCAGCGGGAGGTTGACGTGGACCCGTGCGCCCGCCTCGGGAGCTGCGTCGATGCGCAGGCGGCCGCCGTGGCGCGTCACCCAGTGTCGCGACACGGCGAGGCCCAGCCCGGTGCCGTCGGGCTTGGTGGTGAAGAAGGGCGTGGCGAGCCGATCGACGATCGCCTCGGAGATGCCCGGACCGTCGTCCTGGAAGACGATCTCGACGGTCGGCACCGGCCGGCCGTCGAGGCCGACCAGCCGGTGCTGCAGCTGCATGCGCGTCGTGATCTCGAGCCGTCCACCCTGCTCTTCGAGGGCCTGCACGGCGTTGCGCGCGAGATTGAGGAAGACCTGCGTGAGGCGATCGGCGTCGGCCACCAGCTCGGGAATCGACGGATCGAAGACCCGCTCGAAGGCCACCTGGGCGGTGGCGGGCTCGGCGGCCACTACCTCGAGCACCTCGTCGATCAGCCGGTGCAGGTTCACCGGCGCTAGGCGCAGCGTCTCGCTGCGCGCGAACACCATGAGCTCTTCGACGAGGCCGGTGATCCGATCGACCTCTCGCACGATCACGTGGGCGGTGCGCCGGGTGCGCTCGTCCTCGGCGCGTAGCTCGATCAGCTCGGCGGCGCCGCGTATGCCGCCGAGCGGGTTCTTCACCTCGTGGGCGATGCCGGCGGCGATGTGGCCGTACGAAGCGAGCTCGTCGAGCTGCGTGGCCTCTTTGCGGAGCGTGTTGCCGATGGTGCGGTCGTGCAGCACCACGACGACGCCGCCGGGCCCGCCGGTCTGTTCGTCGGAGACGGGCGAGACCGCCAGGTCGAGCTCCACGTCGGGGCCGAAGCGGCGCGCGAGCCGCACGTCGTCCTCGACCACCGGCTGCCGCGTCTTCTGGACCTGTCGGGCCAGCTCGATTATGGGGTGATTTGGACCCGATAATTGGTCGAGGGGCTTCCCGCGGGCGGTCTCCGTCGAGCTCTCGAGGACCCGGCAGGCTTCCTCGTTGATCCGCTCGATGGCGCCGCTCGCAGACAGCACGATCACGCCGTCGAGGACGGCGTCGAGAATGCGCTGCAGCGCGATGTGCTCGGAGTCGCGGGAGTTGGTCATCGGGACCGGCGGGGCCATCAGTGCCCAAATTTTAGGCACCTTAGCCGGGTGCCGAGAGGGCTGCCAGCGGGCAGGCTGCTAGACCGCACGTCATCTCGGGGTACCGTTGGCCGCCATGCGAGAGGGATTGACGCTCCAAGAGGCCAGCGACTGGATCCAGGCCGCCACCCCGGTGCTCGATCCCGCGACCACGCCGATCTTCGAGGCCCTCGGCCAGGTGCTCGCGGAGCCCGTGGTCTCGGCCCGGCTGCTGCCGCCGGCCGACTGCTCGGCGATGGACGGGTACGCGGTGCGGTCGGCCGACCTGGCCGGCGCCACCCGCGCTGCGCCCGTGGAGCTGCCGGTGGTCTTCGAGGTGCCAGCCGGAGCCGAGGCGCCCCGGCCGCTGCAAGCCCGCGAGTCAGCGAGGATCTTCACCGGAGCGGCGATTCCGGCGGGCGCTGACGCGGTGGTGCGGCAGGAGGACACCACCGCGGAGGGCGATCGCGTTCGCATTCTGGTGGCCGTGCCCGAGCGCGAGAACGTCCGCGACGCCGGCGAGGACATCCAGCCGGGCGACGAGATCCTGCCCGCCGGCGCCCGGGTGACGGCGGCTGCGATCGGCGTGCTGGCGTCGCTCGGCCGGTCGATGGTGGCGGTCCACCGGCGTCCGAGGGTGGCGATCCTCTCGGGCGGCGACGAGCTCGTCGAGATCGACGGCGACGTGGCCGGCGGACGGATCGTCGCCTCCAACTCCTACACGCTGGCCGCCCGCTGCCGCGAGATGGGGGCCGAGCCCATCTACCTGGGCATATCGTCCGACGATCCCCACAGCGTCGAGCGCCAGTTCCGTGCGGCGCTCGGGGCGGACTGCATCGTCAGCTCGGCGGGGGTCTCGGTCGGCGACCACGACCACGTGCGGTCGGTGCTCGAGAAGCTCGGCTGCACGCTCGAGTTCTGGGGCGTGAACATGAAGCCCGGCTACCCGCTGGCCTTCGGACGCTTCGCCGACGGCGCGCTGGTGTTCGGCCTGCCGGGCAATCCCGTCTCGGCCTCGGTCACCTTCGAGCAGTTCGTGCGGCCGTCGCTGCTGCGCATGCTGGGCAGGCGCCGCTGCTTCCGGCCGGTCGTGCAGGCGCGCCTCGGTGAGAAGCTCACCAAGAAGGCCGGTCGCCTGCACTTCGTGCGCGTCGCCCTCGGGCAGCAGGACGGCGAGTGGATCGCGCGCAGCACCGGCAACCAGAGTTCGGGCGTGATGACTTCGCTCGTGCACGCCGACGCGCTGCTCGTCTTTCCGCTCGAGGCCACCGAGCTTCGCGAGGGCGACCGCGTGACCGTGCAGATCCTCGACGACGCCTGGTTCGCGAGCGAGCGTCCAGCCTTCTGAGCGCCCCTCGAGCGGCACCCCCCGCGCGCGTTGCCCGGGGCGATGCCGAGCCAGTAGAATCCGCCCACGCCTCCACCGCCTTGGAGCCTCGATCATGCTCGACATCGGGCGTCTCGAACGCATCCGGCTGAGCCGTCATCCCTTCGTCCAGAAGGCGACGGGCAGCCTCCTGCTCGTCAATCGGAGCCTGATTCCGGGCTTCGAGATCGTCGTCGAGAACGCCGACCGGCTGCCCGAAGAGCCGGTCATCCTCGCGATGAACCACACCGACAAGTACAACTACTTCCCCTTCCAGCTGTGGCTCTGGCGGGCCTGCGACCGCTTCACGGCGGTCTGGGTCAAGGGCAAGTACTACGAGAACTGGTTCACCGCCGCCTTTCTCGAGAAGACCAACCAGCTGCCCACGATCTCGCGCGGCTACATCATCTCGAAGGACTTCGTGGCGGCGACCGGCCGCCAGCCCACCGCGGACGAGTACGAGGCGGCGCGCGACTGGGTGGACGCTTCAGCGGCCGGGCGTGCCGAGCAGGCGCGGCCCGCCACTGGCGTGCTGCCCGAAGCGCTGCTCGCCGGGCCCCGCAACGTCCTCGGTCACCCCTTCGATCCCGACAAGCAGGACTGGGCGAGCTACGTCGACTCGACGTTCCGCATCATGATGCAGCGCTTCGTCGCACTCAACGAGCAGGCGGCGCGCGTCGGTCTCGACATCATGATCTTTCCGCAGGGCACGCGGTCCCGGCGGCTGCTGCGAGGCCGCATCGGCCTCTCGCAGATCGCGCTGCACCTGAAGCTGCCGATCGTGCCCATCGGCTGCAACGGCTCCGACGTCCTCTACCCGGGCGCCAGTCCGTGGGCGAAGAAGGGCCGCGCCGTCTACCGGATCGGCGAGCCGATCGCCTACGAGGACATCGCCCGGTTCCACATCGACGAGCCGTTCGCGCCCTTCAGCCCCGACGCCGAGACGAAGCACGCCGAGCGCTTCCAGGGTCTCGCCGACTTCGTGACCGACCGCATCGAGGCGCTGCTCGACGAGCCCTACCGCCGCGCTCAGGAGGCGGGGCAGGACGCCTTGCAGGGAGTGGATCGCTTCCTGTAGCGCGAGCCGCCGCCCCCGCTCACCGCGTCATCAGAGGTGGCTCGAAGATTGGGCCCAAGAAGACTCGAAGTTGTCGATTTGCGGTGGGTTTCGGCGCTTAGACGGCGAACCGTGCCGCGTGGACCCGGATCC
>CAZETS010000037.1:0-57074 GCA_964515335.1 uncultured Spirochaetaceae bacterium | reverse complement strand
AGAGGCCGCGGGGCTCGCTCTGCCAGGTGAGTGGCACGATTCTCGTGGGCACGTCGTGATCAATACGGCGGCGCCGGGTCGTACTCCATGAAGCGCCGCGTCGCCTTCGCGTGCTCGACGTCGAAGAGCTCGCCGACGAGCCAGAGCGACATGTCGATGCCGGCCGAAACGCCCGCCGAAGTCACGATGCGGCCGCTCGGGATGTAGCGGACGTTCTCGCGCACGGTCGCCTGGGGGGCGAGCTTGCGAAGCGTGTCGAGGTAGGCCCAGTGCGTGGTCACCTCGCAGCCGTCGGCCAGTCCCGCTCTGCAGAGCAGAACCGAGCCCGTGCAGACGCTCGTGACGAAGCGGCACGGTTCGGCGGCCCTGGCGAGCCAGTCGAGCATCACGGGGTTGTCCATCTCGACCCGGCTGCCCTGCCCGCCCGGCACCAGCACGACGTCCAGCTCCGGGGCGCTCTCGAAGGTGTGGTCGGGCAGCACGCGCAGCCCCTTCGCGCAGCGCACGGCCTCGTCGCGCTCCGCGATGGTGACGACCGACATGTCGCGGTCGTTTGCGGCCATCGTGAAGACTTCCCAGGGCCCCGCCCAGTCGAGCTCTTCGGCGTCGGGATAGAGGACGATACCCACGGTCAGCTCGCTCATTGGCCTACCTCTCTCCTTCGTGTTGCGGGGCGCGGCGCGTGGTTACGGCGCGCCCGGCGCCGGTGGGCCGGCCGTCAGGCTCGCGTGCACCCGGCGCAGCAGGTCGGCCGGCTTGACGAAGCCGCCGCCGTAGCGCGCGTCCCACTCGCGGGTCGGCCGAGACGCCCGGATCTCGGCGAGGCTCTGACCGGCGTCGATCGCCGCCTGCACGCGCGCCCGCACCTCGACCAGCATCACCCTCCACTCGGCGAGCTCGGCGCGGTTCGAGAGTGGCCCGTGACCGGGGATGATCTTCGTCTCGCCGTCCGCGAGAGAGAGCATCCGGTCGGCCGCCGCGATCAGCCCGTCGAAGCTCCCGCCGCTCGACAGATCGAAGTACGGATACTGGCCGGCGAAGTAGAGGTCGCCGGTGTGGATCACGTTGGCCGGGGCGAAGTGGACGAAGGCGTCGCCGTCGGTGTGGGCCGGGTCGACGTGAATCGCCCGGACCGTCTGGCCGTTCAGGTGGAAGGTGACGCTGCTGTCGAAGGTGACGACCGGCAGCGCCGCCGCGGGGGACGGCGGCACACGCCGTCCGAAGTCCGCGATGAACTGCTCGCTGGCCATGCGTTGGCGCACGTTGTCGTGGGCGACGATCAGGGCGCCGTGACCCGCCAGGTTTTCGTTGCCGCCGGTGTGATCGCTGTGCCAGTGGGTGTTCAGCACGAAACGGACGGGACGCGCGTCGAGCGCGGCGACGGCGGCCAGGATCTTCCCCGTGAGCGGCGCAAACTGGTCGTCGACCAGGACGACGCCGTCCGGGCCCGTCGAGACGCCGAGGTTGCCGCCTCGTCCGACGAGCATCGCCAGCCCCGAGCCGAGCCGGATGGTGGCGATCTCGACCTCGTCGAAGGACTGCCCCTGCGCGTACGCGGAACCATGCACGAGCGCCGCCGCCAGCAACGCCGAGATCCCGACGGCGACTGCGCGCCGGGGCGCTTCGCTGCGACTCGCGATCCCCATCGACCCATCCTCCTCCGTCGTCGTGCACGCCCTCTGCGCGCACGAGCGCGGCGGCTGCGATATGGTAGGGCGCCCCCCGGATCCGCACCTCGCGCCCTGCCGGCCAGGAACGGCATCGCGACATCGGGAGTCAACATGGAGATCGAGCACAAGACCCGGGTGGTCAATTCTTTTTCGGCCCTCGACAAGCTGCTCGACAAGATCGAGTCCGGCAACAAGCCGAAGCCCGACTGGATCAAGCTGCAGTCGAAGGCCCGCCTCGACAACCTGAAGCCCGAGCGCCGCCGCGAGTTGCTCCGCCGCCTGCACGGCGCGGTATTGCGCGGCATCAAGGCCAACAACGTCGAGATCGGCAATCGCCAGCGCCGCCTCGAGTACTGGCGCAGCGTGGCGAGTGCCGGCTTCCACGACTTCTCCGAGCTCGGCTGGATGAAGTGCTACGACTCGCCCTACGTCGAGGACTACGACTACATACGCGCCTATCAGAAGGGCGGCCTCGACGCACTCGACCCCTACGCGGTGTACAGCTCGGTGCTCGGCACCTTCGACTTCAGCGTCGAGGACTTCGTCGCGACCGAGCTGTGCCGCAACGTCCGCACCCTCGTCGAGCCGATGGCCGGCACCGCCGAGTTCTGTTACCACGGCCATTTCCGCTATCCCGATTTCCGCTACTTCATGATCGACCTCGACGAGCAGGCGCAGCAGCGCGTGCTCGGCCAGCGCTGGCTGCCCGACGCCGAAAAGCACTACCTGGTGGCGGACGTCCTCGAAGACGATGTGTGGGCGAAGATCAAGGCCTTCTCGTCCGGCGAGAGCCTCAGCTACATCGGCAAGCAGAGCCATCACCTCTTCGACGCCAAGCAGCTCTTCCGGCTGATGGACGTGGCCACGCGACACGTCGACTACTTCATGCTCGAGACGCCGCAGCTCGCTCCGGTGATGGACATGGGCGGCACCGACGACATGACGCGCCCCGAAATGAAGGACGCCGGCTTCGAGGTCGAGCTGGTCGAGGACGACGACGGCGAGCCCAACCCCTTCACGAACCTCATGCACTTCCACCTGGGCGCCTCCGACAAGAAGGGCGAGCGCGAGCTCTTCCACTACCGCGACTGGACGGTGTGGTCGCAGCCCATCCTCGTCACCATGGCGAACCTGCTCGGCCTGAACGCGCTCTACTTCCACTCCGAGCTGCACGAGTTCGTTTCGGTCGACGAGGAGACCGACGACTGCGACGTCGAGGACAACGTGACCTTCATGCTGTTCACGCGGCGCGACGTCGAGACCGTCGCCTGACGGCACGGCCCCGACCCAGCTGCGACGAGCGGCCATGAAGTCCGACGCCCAGCCCGACCGCGCATTGATGGAGTCCCTCGACGCGCTCAGCGTCGAGGAGATGCGGCGCTCCGAGCGGATCAAGTGGCGGCTCTACGGCGACGACGTGCTGCCCGCCTGGGTGGCCGACATGGACTTCCCGGTCGCCGAACCCATCCGGTGGGCGCTCTCGGCGCTCGTCGGCCGGAGCGACCTCGGCTACCACCACGTGCCGCTCTCGCCGCGACTGCGGGGGGCCGTGGTCGACCGGATGGCGCAGCGCTTCGACTGGGCGATCGAGCCGCGCCGGGTCGCACCGCTGGTGAACGTCGTGCAGGGCCTCGACGCGGCGGTGATCCAGCACAGCCGACCGGGCGAGGGGGTCGTCGTCCAGACGCCCATCTATCCGCCGTTTCTCGAGGCCGTGACGGGCAGCGGCCGCCGGCTCGACGCCTGTCCGCTGGTGCGCGGCGAGGCGCGCTACGAGATCGACTTCGACGCACTGCGCGCCGTGATCCGGCCCGACACGCGCGTCTTTCTCCTCTGCCACCCCCACAACCCGACCGGC
The DNA here is from genome assembly GCA_964515335.1 of uncultured Spirochaetaceae bacterium. Lineage (GTDB taxonomy): Bacteria > Myxococcota_A > UBA9160 > UBA9160 > UBA4427 > TMED88. Next base: position 53,546 of record CAZETS010000037.1, on the reverse strand, counting down.
CGCATCTTCGAGCCGGACGAGCTCGCCGGCATCGCCGAGCTGGCGCTCGAGCACGACTTGATCGTCGTCTCCGACGAGATCCACGCCGACCTCGCCCTCTCCGACATCCCGCATCGACCGTTCGCGAGCCTCTTCCCCGAGATCGCCGAGCGCATCATCACACTCACGTCCGCCACCAAGGCCTTCAACCTGGCCGGACTGCCCTGCGCGTTCGCGATCTTCGGCGGCGACCGGGTCCGTGATCCCTTTCGCGAGCTACCGCGCCATCTGCTGGGGCACTGCGGCATCCTCGACGACACGGCGACCTACACGGCGTGGAGCGAGGGGCAGCCCTGGCTCGACGCCGTGCTCGCGCTGCTGCGCCGCAATCGCGAGGTGGTCGTCGAGCGGGTGGAGCGCGACATGCCCGGCATCGTCGCGCGAGCGCCCGAAGCCACCTACCTGGCCTGGCTCGACTGCCGCCCGGTCGGGCTCGACGACCCGCATGCGTTCTTCCTGGAAGAAGCGCGCGTTGCCATGAACAACGGCCCCGACTTCGGCCCGCCCGGCGAGGGCTTCGTGCGGCTCAACTTCGCCACGTCGGCGGCGATCCTCGGCGAGATCCTCGACCGCATCGCGGAGGCGCTGGCGAAGCGAGGCTAGAGGCCGCCCGCCCGCCGCCCGGCATGGCGGTGACGCGGGTGCTCCAAGGGGCGAAGCCGCGCCTCACAGCCCGGAAACACCCTCCGGCTCTTCGCCCTCGAGGTGCGCCGTGCAGCCGTGCAGCGACACGCGCCAGGGCGCCGCTGCCTCCACGATCGACACCGAGGTGTTTCCGAACGAGAGCGGCGGGCCGTCATCGGGCGCGGACGCGACGCCCGGCGGCAACATCAAGTGGCGGACGGACAGCGAGTGCAGGACCAGGCCGTGGGTCACCACGGCAAGATGCTCCTCGCCGTCCAGCTCGGCCGACACGGCGCGAATGCGCGACCAGGCTGCATCGACCCGCTCGTGAAAGGCCGACCACGTTTCGCCCCCCGGCGGCGCGTAACCGGGACCGAACGGGCTCTCGGCCAGATCCGCGTAGGCGGTGCCGCGGATGTCGCCGAAGTTGCGCTCCTGGAGCAGCGGATCGCTCTCGATCGGCAGCCTCGTCGCGGCGGAGACCGCTCGCGCCGTCTCGTCGGCCCGCGCCAGGTCGCTGGCGAGGATGCGCGCGAGGCGTTCGCCCGCCATGCGGGCTCCGAGTCGACGCGCCTGCGCGCGGCCGCGCGCGGAGAGCGGCGTCTGCGGCACCTGCACGACCCGCGCGCGGTTCGAGTCGGTCTCGCCGTGCCGAATCAGAAAGATCGCCATCGCGCCAGCGTACGGGACCCCGAGGCTGCCGCCCAGGCGTTAGCATGGACGTTCCGCTGCCCGACCCGGAGGCCCCATGACAGACGCCGAGCTCGCCGTACTCGACGCAACCGCCCTCGCCGACCTCGTCCGGCGCAAGGAGGTGACGCCCCTCGAGCTCGTCGACGCCAGCATCGGCCGCATCGAACGCCTCGACGACGGTCTCGGCGCCGTCATCCACCGCCACTTCGAACGCGCCCGCAGCGAGGCGAAGGGCCCCCTGCCCGACGGTCCTTTCACCGGTGTGCCCTTCCTGCTGAAGGATCTCGCCGCGGGCAATCGCGCCGGCGATCCGCACCACTGGGGGACGCGCTTCCTGCGCGACGCGGGCTACGTGGCGCCAACCACTTCGCATCTCGTCGAGCGCTTCGACGCCGCCGGGCTCGTGACCGTGGGCCGCACCAACGTGCCCGAGCTCGGCGCGTGGACGACCACCGAGCCCGAGGCCTACGGGCCCACCCGCAACCCCTGGAACCCGGAGCACTCCTGCGGCGGCTCGAGCGGTGGCGCCGCGGCGGCGGTGGCCTCGGGCATGGTGCCCTTCGCGCACGCGAGCGACGGCGGCGGCTCGATCCGCAACCCCGCCAGCCAATCCGGGCTGATCGGCCTGAAGCCGACGCGGGGGCGGCTCTCCCTCGGCCCCGACGTCGGCGACGCCTGGGCGGGGCTGACCGTCGAGTTCGCGGTCTGCCGCAGCATGCGCGACACCGCGACGCTGCTCGACGCCGTGCAGGGGCCGATGCCGGGCGATCCCTATCAGGCGCCGGCGCCGGTGCGCCCCTACCTCGAAGAGGTCGGCCGCGATCCGGGGCGGCTGCGCGTCGGCGTGGTGGGCGACGTGAACGGCGTCGACCTCCAGCCCGACTGCCGCGCGGCGGCGGACGCGGCGGCACGGCTCCTCGAGGGGCTCGGCCACAGCGTCGAGTCGTCGCAGCCCGACGCCCTCGGCGACGAATCGCTGATGAACGCGATCATCACCGTCATTGCCACCAGCCAGGCGCGCGACGTCGAAGCCTTCGGCGAGACGCTCGGGCGCGAGCTCGGCCCCGAAGATCTCGACAGCGACAACTGGGCGGTGACCGAACTCGGCCGCACCTTCACGGGCACCCAGTACCTGGCCGCCGTGCAGGCCATGCAGCGCTTCAGCCGGCGGCTGACGTCGTGGTGGGCCGGCGGCTTCGACCTGCTCGTCACGCCGACCATCCCCGAGCCGCCGCCCCCGCTCGGAGAGCTCGTTCCGAACCCCGACCAGCCGCTGGCAGGCTTCATGCGCTCGGGCGCCCTGACCCCGATGCTGATCCCCTTCAACATCACCGGTCAGCCGGCGATCTCGCTGCCCCTGCACTGGAGCGACGCGGGCCTGCCGATCGGCGTGCAGCTGGTGGCGCCCTTCGGCCGGGAGAACCTGCTGATCGCCGTCGGGGCGCAGCTCGAGCAGGCGCAGCCCTGGCACGACCGCCGGCCCGGGATACACGCCGTCGCATAGCCGCGTCCGCGATGGCCGGTCTTCCGGCGGCGTTCGACGCAGAGCTCGGCGCGGCGGGGAAGACGTTCGATACGTCGGACCACACATTGCGCATCGCGGTGCGTGTGGTACTGACGAGTGACACGGAGATGTGAACCGTGCGCGACGAGCGACTCGCCGGCATTGCACGACCGTTCCGAGGCGTCGGCTGGAAATCGATGCCCCGAGCCCCACCCCGGCGCTCCGTCGCCCCACTCAGGCACGACCGTGTAGACCGGTCCCGCGCCGGGCCGATCGAGATCTCCCCCGCTTCCCCTCCTTCGCTCTCTCATCCGCCTTTCTCGTCCGCCATCTCATCCGCCTTTCTCATCCGCCATCCGCTCTCCCCCTGCTCCGACGACGATCTCCGCAGCGATATCCGGCACGGGTCGACGACGCATCCGTCACCCCGCAAACCCTCCGCCTCGACGCGAGTCGCGCGTGCGGCCGTGCTGCTCAACGAGGCGTTCGGTGCCGCCGAAGGCGGGCTGATCTTCCGCAGCGGCCTCCAGGCGATCGAGCAGGTCGAGCGCAACATCGTCAGCCTGCTGCCCGACCTGTCGAACGCCGGCTGAGACGTCCGCGCAGCACGACGAGCCAACGCGAGTCGTGACGGGTCGATGGGCCCGTCACGGCTCGCCGCGGCGCGCGGGCCGGCTCGCGTCAGTGCAGCGAGACCGCCAGCGCGCCGAGCAGGGCCGAGATCACCTTGGGCTCCATCACGAGGTGGAGCTGGGCAGCGAAGCGCTGCCCGCCGGCGCGCACCTCGAGCAGCGACGACACCAGCAAGGTGTCCGAGGGCGCGTGGGTCCGCAGCAGGCAGCCGGCGATCGAGGACTCCTCGAGCCGGGCCTCGCCGAGCTCGACGTCCTCCTCGAGCGCCTCGCCCGCCGCCTCGGCGACGGCGGCCATCACGCAACCGCCGAGCTCGACGTAGGTCTCGATCGGCGGCTCGCCAGAGCCGTCCGACAGCACCCAGGCCAGCGCCTCCTCGGGGTCCATGGAGAGGAGAGCGGCCCCGGCCAGCCGACCGCGGAAGGCGCGCATCACACCGGCGACCAGATCGTCGCCGCCGGGCAGGCCCTCGCTCGCGAAGTCGCAGAGCGCGTAGCAGCGGGTCTCGAGCACCGTGATCTCGGTGTCGAAGGCGTGGCCGTCCATCAGTGCGTCGGCGGCGCGGTCCACGCCCTCGGCGATCCAGGCCTGGATCGCCAGGGACTGTTCGAGGGGGATGATCAGGGGAGGCTCCAGCGTGTAGTCGGGCCCCACCCGCAGCCCGCCTTCGGGGCAGGTCGAGCCTCCAACCTCCCCCCGTTTCGGTGCGCGCGGTCCGAATCCGAAGTCAAATCGCCACGATCCGAGGGGAAGCCGACCCCACGAACCGGCAGCTCCCTGGCAGCCGTCTCGGGCTCCCACGCGCGGCCACGAGCGAATGTACGAAACAGCTACGTTCGGCCCCCATGGCGCCGGCGCTTCCCCGTGTCCTCATCAGCAACGACGACGGCATCGAGGCGCCGGGCATCGCGACGCTGGCACGGGCGCTCGAGGGCCTGGCCGAGTGCCGGGTGGTTGCACCCGAGGGCCCGCGAAGCGGAGTCGGCCACGCGCTCACCGACGACGGCGCCATGCGGGTGGAGGCCGTCGGGCAGGGCTTCGCGGTGCACGGCACGCCGGCCGATTGCGCGCGCGTGGCTCTTTCGCCCGGCTCGCCGCTCATCGAGGAGTGGGCCGAGGCGCGACGCGGCCGGGCGGTCTGGCTGGTCTCGGGCATCAACCGGGGCGCCAACCTCGGCGTCGACCTGTACGTGTCGGGCACCGCCGCCGCCGCGCGGGAGGCGGCGATCCTCGGCTTCCCCGCCCTGGCGATCTCGCAGTACGTCGGTCGCCATCGCGACCTCGACTGGGAGCGGGCGCTGTTGCGGGCGCGGCCGGTGTTGGCCGAGCTGCTCGCGCGCCCCCCGGCCGCCCGCAGCTACTGGAACGTGAACCTGCCGCACCCGGTCGACGAAGCGGTCGGCTGCGAGGTGGTGCACTGTCCGCCCGACCCCAGCCCCCACGCGGTGCGTTACGAGGTTCGAGGCGAGCACTACACCTACGCGGGCGACTTCCACGACCGCCCCCGCCTGCCCGAGCACGACGTCGACGTCTGCTTCGGCGGGCGCATTGCGGTCAGCGAGGTCACGCTGACGGGTGTCGCTCCGGCCGCGCCCTGAGCGCAGGCAAACGAGCGCCGGCGAAGCGCCGGGGCCGGCCCGTGCCCGCCTCATCCCGCGGGGCAGGTCGATTGACATCCGGGTCAATCGGGTAATCTCACCCTTCCACGAGATTCCGGAGACCCCCATGAACTTCGACTTTTCCGACGACCAGAAGCTGCTGCAGCAGACGGCGCGCGACTATCTGGCCGAGAACTCCCCGCTCGCGGTGTGCCGCGAGATCCTCGAGGGCGACGAGCCCTACAAGAAGCAGCTATGGGCCGGCGCCGCCGAGATGGGCTGGCTCGGCACCGTGATTCCCGAGGAGTACGGCGGGGCGGGCTTCGGCCACCTCGAGCTCGCGATGATCGCCGAGGAGGTGGGGCGCGCCCTCGCACCGATTCCCTTCGGCCCGAGCGTCTACTTCGCCACCGAGGCCCTCATCAAGGCCGGCAGCGACGAGCAGAAGCAGAAGTACCTGCCCAGACTCGCCAGCGGAGAGGCGATCGGCACCTTCGCGCTGACCGAGAAGCCCGGGCAGAACGGCGTCGAGGCGATCGCCGCCAAGGTCTCCGGCGGCAAGCTCTCGGGCACCAAGCTGCCCGTGTCCGACGGCGACGTCGCCGACTTCGCGGTGGTCGCGGCGCTCGGCGACAAGGGCCTCTCCCTCTACCTGGTCGACCTCGACGCCGACGGCGTGGCCCGCAAGACCATCCAGTCGTTCGATCCCAGCCGCTCGGTGGCGCGGATCGACTTCGACGGCGCCGCGTGCGAGCTGCTCGGCGAGGAGGGGCGCGGGGCCGAGCTGACCGCGCAGCTGCTCGACCGGGCCGCCGTGCTGATGGCCTTCGAGCAGGTCGGCGCCGCGCAGGCCTGCTTCGAAGGCACCAAGGAGTTCACGCAGGGCCGCTATGCGTTCGGCCGGCCCGTGGCGTCGTTCCAGGCCATCAAGCACCGGCTCGCCGACATGTGGTGCGAGCTCGAGCTGGCGCGCAGCAACGCCTACTACGGCGCGTGGGCGCTCTCGGGCGAAGAGCCCGAGCTGCCCGTCGCGGCGTGCATCGCGCGCATCCAGGCCACCGAGGCGCTCGATCTGATCTCCGAGGAGATGATCCAGATGCACGGCGGTGTCGGCTTCACCTGGGAGTACGACTGCCACCTCTTCTACCGCCGCGCCAAGGCGCTCGGCCACGCGCTCGGCAGCCTGAACTCGTGGAAGGACAGGCTGATCGACCGCATCGACACCGACCAGGACGAGGACTGAGCGCCTCGCGTCCCCACCCCCTCGAACCGCATCGCGCGTAACGAGACGCGGATGCGATCCACGGAGAGCCACCCATGGACTTCAACGACACCCCCGAAGAAGCCGCCTTTCGCGCGGAGGCCCGCGCCTGGCTGGACGCCAACGCCGAACTCCGCAACCCCGACGACCCGCCGGCCGACGTGCTGGGCGAGCGCGCCGGCTCCGAGCTCATCCAGGCCGCCCAGGCCTGGCAGAAGAAGAAGGCCGAGGCGGGCTGGGCCTGTCTCACCTGGCCGAAGGAGTACGGCGGCCGCGGCGCCACGGCGATCCAGAGCGTGATCTGGAACCAGGAGGAGCAGCGCTATCGCACCCCGCCCAACATCTTCGGCATCGGCCTGGGGATGTGCGGCCCGACGATCCTCACCCACGGCACCGAGGCGCAGAAGGAGCGCTGGATCCCGCAGCTGCTCAACGGTGAGAAGATCTGGTGCCAGCTCTTCAGCGAGCCCGCCGCCGGCTCCGACCTCGCGGGCCTGCGCAGCACCGCCGTCCGCGAGGGCGACGAGTGGGTGGTCAACGGCCAGAAGATCTGGACGACCGGCGCGCACTTCTGCGACTGGGGGATCCTGGTGGTCCGCTCCGATCCCAACGCCGCCAAGCACGCGGGCCTCACGTACTTCGTGGTCGACATGAAGGCCCCCGGCGTCGAGGTGCGCCCGATCACGCAGATCAACGGCGGCCAGGGCTTCAACGAGGTGTTCTTCACCGACGTGCGCATTCCCGACGACCAGCGCCTCGACGAGATCGGCAACGGCTGGCGGGTGGCGCTGACGACGCTGATGAACGAGCGCGCCTCGATCGGCGGAGGCGGGGGCGGCAGCGTCACCGACCTGATCCGCACGGTGAAGTCGCTCGAGCTCGATGGCCGGCCGGCCATCGAGGACTCGTCGGTGCGGCAGCAGCTCGCGCGCTTCTACACGCGCAGCAAGGGCGTGAAGATGACCGGCAACCGCACGCTCTCGGCGCTGTCGCAGGGCAAGACGCCCGGGCCCGAATCGAGCCTCGGCAAGCTCGTCGGCGCGAAGAACGCCCAGGACATGGCGCGCTTCGCGATGGAGCTGCAGGGCGCCGCGGGCATGACGCTCGATCCCGAGGAGACTCCGGGAGGCGGCGACTGGCAGGGCCGCTATCTCGGCATTCCGGGCCTGCGCATCGCCGGCGGCACGGACGAGATCCTGCGCAACATCATCTCCGAGCGCGTGCTGGGCCTGCCGCCGGAGGCCCGCGCCGACAAGGGCGTCGCCTTCAAGGACATCCCGACCGGTCCGCCCTCCCGGTAGAATCCAGGCGGCGGCTCCCGGCCAGGGGGCCGCCGCACCGCGAGCTGCCCTTGCCGAACAAGTATCTGCAGATCGACGGTGTGGCGACGTACGTCCACCACACCGGACCCACCACCCTGCCCGAGGCGCCACCGGTCGTGGAGCACGGCGAGGCGGTGGTCTGCCTGCACGGCGCCGGCGGCAACGGAAACCTCTTCGCCGAGCTGCTGGGCGGACTCGAGAAGGAGCACACGCTGATCGCCTTCGATCAGCCCGGCCACGGTCGCTCGGGCGAGCTCGACAGCCTCGGCGAAATCGGGCGGATGGCGGCGTTCACCGGGCGGGTGCTCGACGCCCTCGGGCTCGGGCCGGTCGTGCTCGTCGGGCACGACATGGGGGCGGCGGTGGCGCTGCGCTGTGCGCTCGACCGGCCGGAGGGCGTGCGGGCGCTGGTGGTCTGCTCGGCGGGCGAACGGTTCGAGCTGCCGGACGAAGTGGTCGAGCAGATGCGCCGGGTCCGCGACGGCAAGGAGCGGAGGCCCTTCGACAAGGGCGCCTTCTCCAGCAAGGCCGCGCCCGAGATCATGAAGCGGGCCTTCATGGAGGGCATGAAGACCGATCCCCGCGCGACCTTCGGCGACCTCGTCGCCTGCCGCGAGTGGAGCGACGCCGAGCGGCTCGGAAGCGTCGCCGTGCCGACGCTCGTCGTCCACGGAGAAGACGACCGCGAGGCGCTGAAGACGAGCGCGGCCGCGCTGGCCGAGCGCGTGCCCGGCGCCCGCCTCGAGACGATCCCCGACGCGGGCCACTCGCTGCTCATCGAGGCGCCCGGCCCGCTCGCCGAGCGCGTTCGCGATTTCCTGGCGGGGCTGCCGTCATGACGCTCTCGGGCCAGGTCGCGATCGCGGGCGTGTACGAGCACCCCACCCGCTTCGCGCCGGGCAAGACCGAATCGCTGATCATGGCCGAGTGCGCCCGCGGCGCGCTCGAGGACGCGGGCCTGGCGCTCTCCGACGTCGACGGCCTCTTCAGCGCGAGCCTCGGCGGGGGCCCGATGAGCGTCGTGCAGCTCGCCGAGTACCTGAACCTCAAGCCGCGCTACCTCGACGGAACCAACATCGGCGGCTCGTCGTTCGTCGCTCACGTGAATCACGCGGCGGCCGCCATCCACGCCGGGCTCTGCGAGGTGGCGCTGATCCTCTACGGCAGCACCGCCGCCTCGAACGCGATGGCGATCGGCACCGGCATGCGGGGCGGCGGCGACAATCCCGACGCCGCCTTCATCACGCCCTACGGCATGACGACCGTCGGCAGCTACGCGCTCGTCGCACAGCGGCACATGCACCTCTACGGCACGCGCTCCGAGCAGCTCGCCGAGATCGCCGTCACCATGCGCCGCCACGCCGGCCTCAATCCGGAGGCAAAGATGCAGCGCCCCATCACGGTCGACGACGTGATGGAGAGCCGCGTGATCTCCACACCGCTCCACCTGCTCGACTGCTGCATCATCAGCGACGGCGGCGGGGCGGTCGTGGTGACCAGCCTCGAGCGCGCGCGCGACCTCGCGAAGCCGCCGGTGGTGCTGCGCGGCTGCGGAGAGGCGGTCTGCCACCAGGAGATCGGCGCGCCCGACCTGCTGACGATCGCCGCCAAGCAATCCGGCGAGCAGGCCTTTGCGATGGCGGGGCTGACGCACGACGAGGTGGACCTCTGCACCATCTACGACTCGTTCACCATCACGCTGCTCGTGACCCTCGAGAACCTGGGCTTCTGCAAGGTCGGCGAGGGGGGCGACTTCGTGTCCGGCGGGCGCATCGGCCTCGGCGGCGCCCTGCCCGTCAACCCCGACGGCGGCGGCCTCTCGTCCAACCACCCGGGCATGCGCGGCATCTTCCTCGTCATCGAGGCAGCCAGGCAGCTGCGCGGCGGTCTGGGCGAACGGCAGGCCGAGGGCGCCGAGGTGGCGCTCGTCCACGGCACCGGCGGCACACTCGGCGCGATGCACAGCGGCGCGACGCTGCTGCTGTCGAAGGACTGACGCGGGAGAGCCTGCCCAATGGCCAACGAGATCGAGTACCGCAAGCCCGCCACCGACTGGCAGACCCGCGCCTGGTGGGAGGGCTGCGGCCGCGGCGAGCTCGTGCTGCAGCGCTGCCGCGACTGCGGGACCGTGCAGCACCGGCCGCGTGGCCTCTGCGCCTCGTGCCTCTCGAGCAGCATCGAGCACTTCGTGGCCAGCGGCCGGGGCACCGTCTACACCTACACGATCACGCACCAGAACGGCGTGCCGGCCTTCCGCGACGCCTGTCCCTACGTGCTCGCCTACGTGGACCTCGAGGAAGGACCGCGGCTCATGACCAACATCGTCGGCTGCGCGCCCGAGGACGTGGCCATCGGCATGGCGGTGCGCGCCGACTTCGTGACCACCGACGACGATCTGGGCGTCCCGCGCTTCGTGCCCGCATGATCCTCGATCTGCACAGCCACTCGATCGTCTCGGACGACGGCCGGGCGAAGGTCGAGAACTACTGCCAGTGGATCCGGCGCAAGCAGGTGCCGATCGACGGCTTCGTGCTCACCGAGCACCGCCTCTACGACGACGACTCCGACTACTCGCCCCTCGAGGACGAGTTCGGCCTGCTCATCCTGAAGGCCAGCGAGGTCGAGACCGAGTACGGCCACGTCCTCGTCTTCGGCGTGAACCACGAGCTGCGCGCGGCCTTCGATTTCGGGAAGATCGGCCTCGAGATCTCGACCGTCGTGAAGGAGAGCGAGCGCTGCGGCGCGATCGCCGTGCCCTGCCACCCCGGGCGGCCCAAGGTGGGAATGTGCGCCCACATCGAGGTGCGGGGCGAGGTCGAGGGCGTGCGCGTCGTCGAGACGCTCAACGGCGGCAGCCGCGGCAACGAGAACGAGCTGGCGGCCGCGCTGGCCGGCCGCAACGGCTACGCGTGCATCGGCGGCAGCGACTCGCACATCGTGAGCCACATCGGCCGCTGCGCGACGCGGCTGCCCGACGGCATCCGAGACATGGACGGCCTGGTCGCCGCGCTGCGGGCCGGCGACTGCGAGGCGGTCGCCCTGGAGGACGGAAGATGGACATCAACGAGCTGAAGAGCGAGTGGGTCGACAAGCCCTTCGACACCGTCAGCTTCCAGATCGACGCCCACGAGATGGTCGAGTTCGCCGAGGCCTGCGGCGAGACGCTGCCGCAGTACACCGACCCGGACCACCAGGACTTCCAGGCCGTGCCGAGCTACACGTCGCGATTCCACGGGCGGCGGGCCCTGCCCGAGGGCTTCCCGGTCGAGATGGAGCAGAGCTTCGACGGTGGCAAGTGCGTCGAGTGGAAGGCGCCGATCCGGGCGGGCGACACGATCACCGGCCAGTCGCACCTGCACGACGTCTACGAAAAGACCGGACGCTCGGGCGGCATGGTGTTCATCGTGCACCGGATGGAGTTCACCAATCAGCGCGACGAGCTCGTCTCGGTCGTCGACTGGAAGATGATCAAGAAGCTCGGCTGAGTCGCCGGCGGCGACCGGAGCGGGAAGGCGAGAGATCGTGGGCGAAGACGGTTCGATCGAGCGATACGCCGACGTCGAGTTCGGCGACGAGCTGCCGGAGCTCGAGCCGGACGTGTCGATGGCGGCCGTGCGCCGCTTCGGCGATGCGACGGGCATGACGTGGTGGCGCTTCACCGACCACGAGAAGGCGCGCGAGCACGGACTTCCCGGGGCCATCGTCCAGGGCATCATGAGCCAGGGCATCCTGGTCTCGCTGATCCACCGCTGGGCGCCGGGTGGAACCGTGCGCAAGATCGACACGATCTTCCGCGCGCCGATCCTCGTCGACAGCCGCCCGGTGTGCCGGGGCGTCGTGACCGACATGGACGAAGAGACGAAGACCGTCGAGGTCGACCTGACGATCTGCAACGAGGCCGGGGAGACCCGCGTGCTCGGCACCGCCGTCGTCGAGCTGCCTTGACCCGCCCGAGGGCGCGCTATGCGAGCCCCTGCTCGAGCAGCTCGCGGGCCGCGCGCGCGCCATCGATGGCCGCGCTCATGATTCCGCCCGCGTAGCCGGCCCCCTCGCCGACCGGCCACACGTTCGAAAGCCCGGCCGCATGCCGCCGGGAGGGATCACGCGGCATGCGCAGCGACCCGGACGAGCGAGTCTCGACGCCGACGAGCAGCGCCTCGCCGCCCGCGAAGCCGGGAATCCGCCGCTCGAAGCGCCCGAGCGCGTGGCGGACCGCATCGCGCACGACCGGCGGCAGCAGCTCGTCGATGCGCCCCGGCGTGCAGCCGAGCTTGTAGCTCGATCGGCCCACCTCCGACGACGCGCAGCCGGCGACGAAGTCCGGCACACGCTGCGCAGGCGCCGTCCAGTCGCCGCCGCCCGCCTCGAAGAAGCGGCGCTCGAGCTGCTCGCGAAGGTCGAGACCGGCGAACTCGCCGGGGCCGAGCTCGGCCGGGCCCAGCGTCGTCACGATCGCCGCGTTCGCGAAGGGCGACGAGTGCCGCGAGTTGCTCATGCCGTTCGTACAGAGCAGGCCCGGCACGTTCACACTGGCCACGATCTGCCCGCCCGGACACATGCAGAAGCTGTGCGCGGCGGCGGCCCCCGAGCCGGCCTTGCACGAGAGGTTGTAGTAGGCGGCGCCGAGCCGAGCGGCCAGCGCCGCGTCGCCGAAGCGACCGCGGTCGATCAGCGCCTGCGGGTGCTCGACCCGCACGCCCAGCTGAAACGGCTTGGCGACGAGCCCGAGCCCCTGGCCGGCCAGCGCCTCGAGGGTGTCCCGCGCGCTGTGGCCCAGCGCCAGCACGACGCCGTCGCAAGCGAGATCGCCCCCGCTCGTCACGAGCGTCGTCACCTGCCTGGCCGACCCGGCCTCGGCGAGCTTCCAGCCGAGCAGCCGCGTGCCCCAGTGCAGGCGGACGCCCGCGTCGCTGAGCCGATCGCGCAGGGCCGGCAGCACGCGATGCAAGCGATCGGTGCCGATGTGCGCCCGCGCGTCCCAGGCGATCTCCGCCGGCGCGCCGCAAGCGACCAACTCGGCCAGGATCGAGGGCTCGAGCGGGTGGTCGACACGCGTGTAGATCTTGCCGTCCGAGTAGGTGCCGGCCCCGCCCTCGCCGAAGAGCAGATTCGCCTCGGGGTCGAGCCGACGGGTGCGCAAGAAGCGGGCCACGGCGCGGCTGCGCTCGGCGAGCGGCGGTCCGCGGTCGATCAGGTCGACGGAGACGCCGCTTCGGGCCAGCGCCAGCGCGGCAAAGAGCCCCGCCGGGCCGGCCCCCACCACGACCATCTGCGCCCCCTGCAATGAAGCGTGGGGGCGCTCGACGTGCAGCGCAGAGACCGGCGGTTGCGGGACCACGCGGCCGGCCCGACACGCGCGCTCGAAGGCGCCGGTGTCCGCCGCCGTGGCCTCCGGCGACAGCTCGACGTCGACGTGGACGACGAAGCGCAGCGAACGCCGGCCGCCCCGGACCCGCGCATCGAGACTCTTGCGCGCGATCCGCAGGCCGCGCACCGCCTCGGGCGCCACTCCGGCCTGCGCCGCGGCGCGCTCACGCAGCACTGCCTCGGGCTCGTCCAGGCCGAGCCCGAGGCCGAGCACACGCCAGCGCGAGGGCGCGATGGTGAGATCGTTCACCGGATTCCCCGCACGGACTCCCCCCACGGACTCCTCCCGGTCGGCCCCCGCCTCCGCGCCCCCCTCCTCAAGCCGCCCCCCGATCGGACCGAAAAGTCGGGAGCAGGAGGAGAAGGCGGTGCACGAGCCCACGGTCCTGGTGCTGGGCGATCACGGATTGGCGCTCTCGGAGCTGTCGGATCGGATCCGCCGCTTCGGCTTTCGCGCGGTGCGCGCCAAGACGGCCCAGGACGCGATCGACCTCGCGGCCGAACGAGCCTATCGCTTCGACGCGGCGCTGATCGAGTCGGACCTCGCGGCCTTCGATCTCGCTGGGGCCCTCGCGCTGATCCGCGAGCGCGCGGGCATGCCCGACATGGTGGTGCTGGCCACGGGACCGGTCCCGCATCCCGACGAGCGGGCGCGGCTGCGCGAAGCCGGTGTGTGTCACGCGCTCTGGCAGCCGGTCGGCGACCACGCGCTGCTCTTCCATCTGAACCGCGCGACCTCCCTCGACGGCGCCCACTTCCGTGCCGCGCAGCGCGCGCCCACCGAGTGGCAGACGCGCGTCATGATAGCCGGGCGTCCGAAGCCGGCCTCCGTCTACTCGCTGTCGCAGGGCGGCGCCTACCTGGCGACCGAGCGACCGTCGATGCGCGGCGCCCGGCTCGCCCTCGAACTGCCGCTCGAGAGCGGACGCGTGACCGTGCTCGCACGCGTTCTCTACACCAACGTTCCGGGCAACCTGCACCGCGCCCACTTGCCGACCGGCATGGGCGTGAGCTTCGTCGACACCCCGAGCGAGGACGCCGAGGCAATCGGCTGCGGCGTGGCGGACATCGCGTCGCACTACTTCGTCTAGAGGCCCGGTGACGCGGAGTCGCCCGGCGCGCTGCTAGTCTGGGCCGGCTGCCCAACCGACGCAGGACCCGCCGATGGACGCCGCCCAGCTCGGACCCGCATCGCGCCGCCGCGCCCTCGATCGTCTCGCCAGCGAGCACTTCGACGTGATCGTGATCGGCGGCGGCGTCACCGGGGCAGGCGCCGCCCTCGACGCGGCCAGCCGGGGCCTGTCGGTGGCTCTGGTCGAGCAGCGCGACTGGTCGTCCGGGACGTCGAGCCGCTCCAGCAAGCTGATCCACGGCGGACTTCGCTACCTCGAGCAGCTCGACCTGGCGCTCGTCCTCGAGGCCAAGCGCGAGCAGGCGCTGATGCTCGGGCGGCTGTGTCCCCACCTCGTGCGGCCGGTTCCCTTCCTCTATCCGCTCACCCACTACGGCTGGGAGCGCGCGTACGTGGGCGCCGGCGTGCTGATCTACGACCTGATGGCCCGGCACCGCGACATGCCGCGCCACCAGCACCTGGGCCGCCGCGGCGTGCTGCGGCTGTTTCCGAGCCTGCGCGGAAGCGGCGTCACCGGCGGCATCGTGTATCACGACGCGCAGGTCGACGACGCGCGGCACACGCTGGCGCTCGCGCGAACCGCCGCGCTGCACGGCGCCGTGCTCGCCTCCAGCGCCCGGGTGGAGGACGTCATCGTGACGGGCAGCCGCGTGACCGGTGTGCGCGTGCGCTGCCTCGAGTCCGGCCGCGAGATCGACGTGCGCGGGCGCCAGGTCGTCAACGCCACCGGCGTGTGGACCGACCGCGTGCAGCAGCGCGCCGGACGCGGCCGCGTGCACGTGCGGGCCTCGAAGGGCATCCACCTGGTGGTGCCGCGCGACCGCATCCACGGCGATGCGGGCCTCATCCTGCGCACCGAGAAGAGCGTGCTGTTCGTGATCCCCTGGAAGAGCCACTGGATCATCGGCACCACCGACACCGACTGGAACCTCGACCTCGCGCACCCCGCGGCCAGCCGCAGCGACGTCGAGTACCTGCTCGAGCGCGTGAACGCCGTGCTCGCCGAGCCGCTCGCGCGGGACGACATCGAGGGCGTCTACGCGGGGCTGCGCCCCTTGCTGCAAGGCGAGACCGACGACACCAGCCAGCTGTCGAGGCGGCACGCGGTGTCGCAGTCCGTGTCGGGGCTCATCACCATCGCGGGCGGCAAGTACACGACGTACCGCCTGATGGCGCGCGACGCGATCGACCTGGCCGCGCACGGGCTGGAGAAGCGGGTGCCGCCGAGCTGTACGGACCGGGTTCCGCTCGTCGGAGCGCCGGGCTACGCGGGATTCTGGAACCGACGCCGCGCGCTGGCCGAGGAGAGCGGTCTGCACGTCGCGCGCATCGAGCACCTGCTGTCGCGCTACGGGTCGCGCATCGACGAGCTGCTCGAGCTGGTCGCCGACCGCCCCGAGCTGGGCGACCCGATCCCGGGCGCGCCCACCTACCTGAAGGTCGAAGCGTTCTACGCCGCGTCGCACGAGAGCGCGCTGCATCTCGAGGACGTGCTGACCCGGCGCACGCGCATCTCGATCGAGACCTTCGATCGCGGCATCGAGGCCGCCGAGACCGTCGCCGGGCTGATGGGCGAGGTGCTCGGGTGGGACGCCGCCACGCGCCACCGCGAGCTCGCCCACTACGACGCACGCGTGCGCGCCGAGCGCGAGTCGCAGGAGCAGCCCGACGACCTCACCGCCGACGCCGCGCGCCTCGGTGCACCCGACGTGCGTCTGGGCGAGCACGCGGGGGCAGACGTCGTACAGCTCGTGGATCGAAGGTCCGGAGACGACGCCAACCGCTGAGTCGCGCCGGCGCCTCGTGGCGTCGAAGACACGCTCGACTCGAGCTTTCGGCGTGTGCACAAAGTGGCCCACTCGGGCCTACTTCCGCACCGACTGTGCTCGATTCGGCACGCGCTCACGAGAATGCTCGAACGATCGTCTACCGACGTGTTGACGCGCTTGTTCACATCGCGCACAACAGATCGCGACCGGGCCGCCGTTCGCCATCGCGGGTGGGATCCCGGCGTTCTTCTCCCCATCGCCGCACCCACGGGCGGACCCATCCGCCGGCACGGAGGACATCCGATGGACTCGAAGGCCAACGCCCACGCGACAGCGCGACTCGCCACCCTGGCCTGGCTGGCCCTGCTTGTCGTCCCGAGCAGCGCACTCGCACAGGAAGGCGAAATCAACAGCGGCGACACCGCGTGGATCCTCGTCTCGTCGGCGCTCGTCCTGCTGATGACGCTGCCGGGACTGGCGCTCTTCTACGGCGGCCTCGTCCGCGTGAAGAACATCCTCTCCGTGCTGATGCAGTGCATGACGGCGGCGGGCCTGGTGGGCGTGCTGTGGGTAGTGGCCGGCTACAGCCTCGCGTTCGGCGGCGAGGACAACATGTGGATCGGCGACTTCAGCATGGTGATGCTCTCAGGCATCACGCCCGACTCGGTCTCGGGCACCATCCCGACCTACGTCTTCGTGATGTTCCAGGGCATGTTCGCGATCATCACGCCGGCCCTGATGCTCGGCGCCTTCGCGGAGCGCATGAAGTTCTCCGCCTACCTCGTGTTCATCTCGATCTGGCTCTTCCTCGTCTACATCCCGCTCGCCCACATGGTGTGGGGCGGCGGCTGGATCGGATCGCAGCTCGGCGCGCTCGACTTCGCGGGCGGGCTGGTCGTCCACATGTCGAGCGGGTTCTCGGCGCTGATCGCGTGCCTGTTCATCGGCAAGCGGCGCGGCTACGGGCGCGAGCCGATGTACCCGAACAGCCTGCCGTTCACGATGATCGGCGCGTCGCTGCTGTGGGTCGGCTGGTTCGGCTTCAACGCGGGCAGTGAGCTCGCCGCAGACGGCGTGGCGGGCCTCGCCTTCCTCACCACGCAGACCGCCACGGCCACCGCCGTGCTCGGCTGGACGGTGATCGAGTGGATCCACCGCGGCAAGCCGACCCAACTCGGCGCCGCCACCGGCGCCGTGGCGGGCCTGGTGGCCGTTACCCCGGCCTGCGCGTTCGTGGGTCCGGGCGGCGCGATCCTGATCGGCTTCGGGGCGGCCGCCATCTGCTACACGGCCGTCACGATCATGAAGCCGAAGCTCGGCTACGACGACTCGCTCGACGTCTTCGGCGTTCACGGCGTGGGCGGCGCCTGGGGGGCCATCGCGACGGCGCTCTTCATCGCACCCTGGGGCCTGCCCGAGGGCGTGACGATGGGCGGCCAGCTCGTCAAGCAGCTCTTGAGCGTGGGCTTCACCGCGGCCTTCGCCTGCGCGCTCACCTACGTGATCCTGATGGTCATGAAGCTCGTGATGGGCGACCTGCGCGTGGAGCCCGACGCCGAGAGCGAGGGCCTCGACCTGACCCTGCACAGCGAAACCGCGTACGGGCCGCCCGCCTAGGAGCCGCGACCCGAAGCGCCGCGAAGACCCGCGGGGGGGGGGCGGGGGGGGGGGCGCCCGCCCCCCCGCCCCCCCCCCCCCCCCCGCCCCGCCCCCCCCGGGGGGGCCCCCGGGGGCGGGCCCCCCCCCCCGGGCCCCCCGCCCCGCCCCGCCCCGCGCGAAATCGGGCTCGTCTCCGAGCCGCGGCGCCTCCTCGCAGTACGATCGCGCGGCGTCTACGCCGCCCAGCCCGCGCCCTTCGCCCGCAACCTCGATACCTGCGCGACCTCGATACGTACGCGGCGTAGCATCGCAGCGGCGAGCAGCCTCGGCTCAGCGGCGTAGAGTTGGTCGCCGAGGACGGCTTCGATCTCGTGCTCGGCGAGGGGCCTGTACGCTTCGGCCCGCCGCCAACGGCTCGATCCCCGACCGGATCCGAACAGGAGGTTTCCATGCACCGCAATCCCCGCATCGCGCCGCTCCTCGCGGCGGCCTGCGTGCTCGCCGTGGGCTGCACGCCGCCGGCGGCCGTGTCGCCGGAGCCGTCCACGGAAGCCGCCGACGGCGCGGCCGCCGCGCTCTCGCCGTCAGGCCGCCCCTACAGCGAGGTGCGTGCACCCTGTCGCGACCGCCACCCCCTCCGCCAGGCGTTCTGGGGCGAGCTGCACGTGCACTCGGCGCTCTCGATGGACGCGTACACGTGGGAAGTACGCGGCGGCCCGGACGACACCTATCTCTTCGCGAAGGGAGAGCAGACTTTCTTCCCGCCCCTCGACGAGTCGGGCGCGCCGACCCGCGCAGCCCGACTCGAGCGACCCATCGACTTCGCGGCCCTTACCGACCACGCCTCCTACCAGGGCGAGGTCGCTCTCTGCACGCGACCGGGCAGCGAGATCTACGACGCTGAGGGCTGCCGCATCTTTCGCGGCGAGGTCGACCTCGGCGTCGACGGCTTCCAGGCCTTCGCGGCCCGCGTCGGGGGCATCAGCAACCCTCCCGCCGACCCGGACTCGTCGTCTCTCACTTCCCAACGCAGCACCGCGCTCTGCGGCGAGGGCGCCGCGCGTTGCAAGGACGCGATGCGCACGGTGTGGGAGGAGCAGCAGGCCGCTGCCGAGCGCCACTACGACCGCTCGGCCGAGTGCCGCTTCACGACGTTCCACGGCTACGAGTACACCGCGACGCCCGGCCTCGCGAAGGTGCATCACAACGTGATCTTCCGGAACGCGAACGTCCCGGCCGCGCCGATTCCCTGGGTCGACGAGCCCGACGTCTACGGGCTGTGGCGCGGGCTGCGAAGTCAATGTCTCGAGGCCGGCAACGGCTGCGACGTGCTCACCCTCCCCCACAACTCGAATCTCAGCAACGGGCAGATGTTCGCGGTGACGGGACGCGACCTCCCCCTCGAGGAGCAGCGCTCGCGCGCCGTGCTGCGCGCCGAGCTCGAGCCGCTGGTAGAGATCTCGCAGATCAAGGGCGACAGCGAGTGCCGCGACGGGCTCTACCAGGTGATGGGCGCCCCGGACGAGTTCTGCGACTTCGAGGAATGGCGCGACCCGGGCACCCCGGACTGCGAGGAGGGCACGGGAGAGGGCGCCCTGCTCGGACGGGGCTGCGTGTCGCGCACCGACTACGTCCGCTACGCGCTCGTCGAGGGACTGCGCGAGCAGGAGCGGATCGGCGTCAACCCGTACAAGATCGGCATCGTGGCCGCGACCGATCAGCACAACGCCAATCCCGGCGACGTCGAGGAGTACTCGTACCAGGGGTGGCGCGGCGCCGCGGACGCCACGCCGGCGCAACGCCTCGTCTTCGATCCGCAGCTGCCGTCGGCCGTCAACCCGGCGCTCGCCAACCCGGGCGGCCTCGCGGGCGTCTGGGCCGAGGAGAACTCGCGCGACTCGATCTTCGACGCGATGAAGCGCCGCGAGACCTTCGGCACCAGCGGCCCGCGCATCACCGCGCGCTTCTTCGGCGGTTGGTCGTACGACGCGGCGATCTGCGGCGACCCGGAGCGGGTCGCCAAGGGCTACGCGGGCGGCGTTCCGATGGGCGGCGACCTGCCGCCGCCCCCCGCCGGCGCCGCGGCGCCCGTCTTCGTCGTGGCCGCCCTCCGCGACACCGGCACGCCCGAGCACCCGGGCGGTCTGCTCCAGCGAGCGCAGATCGTGAAGGGGTGGGTGGGCGACGACGGCGCCTTCCACCAGGCGGTGTACGACGTGGCCGGCGGCGCCAACGACGCCTCGGTGGACCTCGACACCTGCGAGCCCCGCGGTGCGGGGCACGACGAACTCTGCAGCGTGTGGACCGATCCCGCCTTCGACCCGGCGACCAACGCCGTCTACTACCTGCGCGTACTCGAGAACCCGAGCTGCCGCTGGAACCAACGTCAGTGCCTGGAGCTGCCCGCCGACGAGCGGCCGGCCACCTGCTCGGCCGACCGCGTGCCCAAGGTCATCCAGGAGCGGCTCTGGACTTCGCCGATCTGGTACGAAAAGGCGCCCGCCGAGACGGCGAGCCTTCCCGGCGGGCCGGCCTGAAGACCGTCTGCGGCTACATCGTCTACGTCGCTTACGCCGGCCAACGCACGCGCAGGTCGACCTCGATGTCCGGGTGCAGACTCTCGCGCACCGGGCAGGTCTCGGCGGCGCGCACCAGGGGCTTGCGCGACTCGTCGGGCAGCGCGTCCGCGAAGCTCAGCTCGACGACGAGTCGCCCGATGCGGCGGATCGGATCCGCCACCATGTGCTTCTCGACGCGGGCCTTCGTGCCGGCAAGCGGCCAGTCGTGGCGCTCGGCCAGGATGCCCATCACGGTCAGCATGCAGCAGCCGAGCCCGCCGGCCACCAAATCGGTTGGCGAGAAGGCTTCGCCGCGTCCGTGGTTGTCGACCGGCGCGTCGGTCTCGACCACCGACTGCGACGGGCCGTGCAGCGAGCGCGTGTGCAGCCCGCCCTCGTAGTCGACGGTGATCTCGACCATCCCCACTCCCCTCCGAAGCGCACAGCGCGGCGCGTGAGGCGCCGCCCGCGGCCCTCCATTGTGCACCAGCGTTCGCACTCGCGCCCCGGGGAGAGCATGTCCGCTCGCCGGGCGTGCAAGGAGATCGCGCGGCGCATCGGCGGGCCGCTACGACGACGGCGCCGGGCAGCGGGACTGCTACGGTGGGCGGCGACGCGTGCAGGCACCCCGCCGAGCCACCGCACGCGTCGGACCGGGGAGGCAGCATGGCAGGCGACGGGGCCACGAACCGATGACCGGCCCGGCGCCCATCACCGTCGACGCGGATGCGCTCGAGCAGGCACTGGCGCGGCTCGGCCACGAGTCGTTCCGGCCCGGCCAACGCGAGGCCGTCGAGTGGCTGCTCGGCGAGGGGCGCCTGCTGCTCGTGGCGCCGACCGGCGGCGGCAAGAGCCTCACCTACCAGCTGCCGGCGCTGCTGCTCGACGGCACGACGCTGGTGGTGTCGCCGCTGATCTCGCTGATGCACGACCAGGTCGAGGCCCTCGCCGACGTCGGCATCGCCGCCACCTACCTCGCCTCGACGCTCGAGCCGGCGGAGATGCGCTCGCGCATCGCCGACCTGCGGGCGGGACGCTACCGGCTCGCGTACGTGGCCCCCGAGCGGCTGGCAAGCCCCGACTTCCGTGCGCTGCTCGAAGAGCTGCGCTGCCCGCTGGTGGCCATCGACGAGGCGCACTGCATCAGCGAGTGGGGCCACGACTTCCGGCCCGACTACATGCAGATCGGCGACACCCTGAAGGAGCTGCCCGGCGCCCGGGTGCTCGCCTGCACGGCCACGGCCACGCCGATCGTGCGCGACGAGATCGTCGAGCGCCTCGGCCTGCCGGCCGACACGCGACAGCTCGTGCGCGGCTTTGCCCGGCCCAATCTCGCGCTGCGCGCCGAGGAGGTGGCCAGCAAGGCGCGGCGCAGCCGCCTCGTCGACGACGCCCTCAGCGAATCCCTCGGGCTGCCCGGCGACGGCCGCGGCGCGGCCATCGTCTATGCGCCGACGCGGCGCCACACCGAAGAGGAGGCCGCCCGGCTCGAGCGGGACGGCTGGCAGGTCGGGCGCTACCACGCCGGGCTCAGCGCCGACGCCCGCGAGTCGGCCCATCGCCGCTTCAGCAGCGGCGAGCTCGAGATCGTCGTAGCGACCAACGCCTTCGGAATGGGGATCGATCGCGCCGACGTGCGGGCCGTCGTCCACCTGGCGCCCCCGGGCTCGGTCGAGGCCTGGTACCAGGAGGTCGGGCGCGCCGGCCGCGACGGTCTGCCGTCGATCGGCCTGATGCTGATCTCGCCGGGCGACATGCCTCGCCGCCGCTTCCTGATCGAGAGCGACGTAGCCGGTCCGGTGGACGCGGAGGTGGTGCGCCACCGCTGGGGGCTCTTCCTCGAGCTGATGCGGCTGGCCGAGGGCGGCAGCTGCCGGCACGACGCGGTGCTGCGCTACTTCGGCGACGAGGAGGAGACGCTCGCCGGCTGCGGGCGCTGCGACGTGTGCGTCCGGCTCGCGGCCGGAGAGACCGACGAGGGCCTCGACCCCGAGGAGGTGACGCTGATCGTTCGCAAGGCGCTCTCGGGCGTCGCCCGCATCAACGGACGCTTCGGGCTCACGGCGGCGGTGGCACTGCTACGCGGCGTCGAAGACGAGCGGCTCCAGCGCCTGGGTCTGCATCGCGTGAGCACCTTTGGCGTGCTCTCCGAGTACAATGACGACTGGCTGACGCGGCTCTTGCGGCGCTGCGTGACGGCGGGCTTCGTCGACTTCCTCGGCGGCGATCGGCCGGTCGTCGCGCTCACCGAGGACGGCGCCGCCGCGATGCACGGAGACCGCCCGATTCGCCTGCTGCTGCCGCCGCAACATCGTCCGCGCAGCGGCGCTTCCCGCTCCCGACGCCCGGCCAGCGGCGCCGGCCAGCCGATGGTCGCGCCCGAAGACCTCGACGCCGACGCGACCGCGCTCTTCGAGGCGCTGCGCACCCACCG
Source organism: uncultured Spirochaetaceae bacterium (assembly GCA_964515335.1). GTDB lineage: Bacteria > Myxococcota_A > UBA9160 > UBA9160 > UBA4427 > TMED88. Next base: position 31,013 of record CAZETS010000037.1, on the reverse strand, counting down.
CATGAACGTGGCGCGCGACGAGGGCGTGCCGCCCTACGTGGTGGCCAGCGACCGCACCCTGCGCGAGATCGCCCTGCTGCGTCCCACCGACCCGGACGCGCTCGAGTCGGTGCACGGCATCGGGCAGAAGAAGGCCGCGCGCTACGGCTCAGGCCTGCTCGCCGTCGTGCTCGAGCACCGCTGAGCGGCCTGCGCGAGGGGGGACGGGCGCAGTGGTCCGACCGTGGGAAACGCTCGAACGGATCGACACCCCCGACGGCCCGCTCGAGCTGCGGCGCCGCGGCCCGGGAGACTTCCTCATCACCGTCGCCGGCCGCGTATTGATGAACAGCCGCGCCAGCCGCTCCGAAGAGGCGCTGGCCAGGCTCGGCTGTGCGCCCATCGCGGACCGGCCCGCCCCGGCGGTCGTGATCGGCGGGCTCGGGATGGGCTGCACGCTCCGCGCCGCGCTCGATGCGCTGCCTGCGGACGCACGCGTCGAAGTCTGCGAGCTGAGCCCGGCGGTCGCCGGGTGGTGCCGCGGGCCGCTCGCCGAGGTGAGCGACGCGGCGCTCGACGACCCGCGCGTGACCGTGATCGTGGGAGACGTCGCCGCGCACGTCCGCGCGCTGGCCGCCGGCCAGGCGTCGCCTCGTCCGGACGCGATCCTGCTCGATCTCTTCGAGGGGCCCCACTCCGGCAGCGATGCGGCGAGCGACCCGTTCTACGGGCTCGACGCGCTCGCGCGCACCCGGCGCGCCCTCGCGCCCGGCGGCGTCTTCGCCATCTGGTCGGAGGACCCGGATGCGGGCTTCGAGCGCCGACTCGGCGCGACCGGCTTCCGCGAAATCGACCTGCAGCGACCCGGACGAGGCGGGCGACGCCACGCCGTGTACGTCGCTCGCGCGCCGGGGTCTTGACGGCGCGTCCGCGCTTCGGTGCCCTCCGCGGGTCGCCTCCTCGAGCCGGAGATCCGAATGACCCCGCCCGCCGCCGTGCCGCGCTTCGCCCGCCCGCTCGTCGGCCTGGTCGTCACCGCAGTGATTGCCGGCCTGGCGAGCTGCGCGACGTCGCCGACCGGACGCCGCCAGCTCAAGCTCTTTCCCGACGAGCAGATCGCCGCCATGGGGGCCCGGTCGTTCCAGAGCCTCAAGCAGGATCGACCGGTCTCCCAGGACCCCGCCGTCGACGGCTACGTGCTCTGTGTCGCCGACGCGCTGATCGCCGAGCTCGCCCCGCAGTGGCAGAGCGGCTGGGAGGTGGTCGTCTTCGAGGACCGCACCGCGAACGCCTTCGCGCTGCCCGGCCGCAAGATCGGAGTGCACACGGGCCTGCTCGCCGTCGCGCGCAACCAGGATCAGCTCGCGACGGTGATCGGCCACGAGATCGGCCACGTACTCGCCAGCCACGGCAACGAGCGCGTCTCGCAGGAGCAGCTCGCGCAGATCGGCATGGCGACGGTCGCGGCCATGACCGACCCGAACAGCGCCGCCGGCCGCTCCACGCTCGCCGCCCTCGGCCTCGGCGCCCAGTACGGCATTCTGCTGCCGTTCTCCCGTAGCCACGAGACCGAGGCCGACGCGATCGGGCTCGACCTGATGGCCCGGGCGGGCTTCGAGCCGTCGGAGAGCGTGCGGCTGTGGCAGAACATGGCGGCGGCCTCGGGCGGCCGGCGCCCGCCCGAGTGGATGTCGACCCACCCCTCCAACCGGCGGCGGATCGACGATCTCTCGCTCAGCGTGCCGGCCGCGAACCGCCTGCGCGACGCCGCGCGGAAGGCCGGAAAGCGCCCGAGCTGCACGCCGGCCGGCGGCTGACGGCGCTCCCCCGAGCTTCCCGGGGCCACCGCGGCCGTTTACAGAAACGATACGTATCGTTACTTTACTCCCTCGCCGCCCCCGCTGGCCGTTGCCCGCGGGGACCGATTGAGAGCGGGCGGCGTGTTCCGGGCAGCGGCAGCGGCGGTTCGGCCCGATCATCTCTCGCCGCCACGGCGTGGCGCGAACCCGCCCGCCGCGGCGAGCCGTAATCGCGGCCGGCGCGCGAGACCCGGGCGGCCGATCGACGACCGGATCCCAGGAGAGCGACGAGTGGACAAGCGCACCACCGAAGCGGAGGTCGTCGCCGAGCTTCAGAGCGGCATGACGATCGGAATCGGCGGCTGGGGCTCGCGCCGCAAGCCGATGAGTCTCGTGCGCGAGATCCTGCGCTCGGACCTCAGCGATCTCACCGTCGTCACCTACGGCGGCCCCGATGCAGGCCTGCTCTGCAAGTACGGCAAGGTCTCGAAGCTGATCTACGGCTTCGTGTCACTCGACTCGATCCCCCTCGAGCCGCACTTCCGCCAGGCCCGGCAGGCCGGCGGCTTCCGCGCCGCCGAGCTCGACGAGGGCATGCTGCAGTGGGGCCTGCGCGCAGCCGCCCACCACCTGCCCTTCCTGCCGACGCGGGCCGGCCTCGGCTCGGACGTCCTCACGGTCAATCCCGAGCTGCGCATGGTGCGCTCGCCCTACGACGACGGCGAGGAGCTGATCGCCATGCCCGCGATCGAGCTCGACGTGGCGCTGATCCACGTGAACCGCGCCGACGTGATCGGCAACGGTCAGATCCTCGGTCCGGACCCCTACTTCGACGACCTCTACTGCATGGCGGCGAAGCGGCGCTTCATGAGCTGCGAGAAGATCATCCCCACCGCCGACTTCGCGAAGCACGGACCGGTCCGCACGGTCTCGATCAACAGGTTGATGGTCGACGGCGTCATCGAGGCGCCCGGTGGGGCGCACTTCACCGAGTGCCCGCCCGACTATTCACGCGACGAGGCGTTCCAGCGCGAGTACGCGGCCACCGCCAAGGATCCCGAGGCGTGGGAGGCCTTCAAGGCCCGCTACCTCGACGTGAGCGAGGCCGAGTACCAGGAGGCGGTGGCGACCCGATGAGCGAAGCGACCCGAGCCGAGATCTGCGCCGTGGCGGTCGCCGAGTGCTTCCGCGGCGACGGCGAGCTGCTCGTCAGCACCTTCGGCACCACGCCTTCGGTGGGCGGCCGCCTCGCGCGGCTGACCTTCGAGCCCGACCTCTTCATGACCGACGGCATCGCGACCGGCGCCGAGAGCGTGATCCCCGTGAGCGGCAAGCCCGCGGAAGAGCCCGTGCTCGGTGCGTGGATGCCCTTCCGGCTGTTCTTCGACAACGTGGTGTGGACCGGCCGGCGCCACGTGATGATGATCGCCAGCCAGATCGATCGCTACGGCAACCAGAACTTCGCCTGCATCGGCCCCCACGAGAAGCCCAAGGCGCAGCTGCTCGGCATGCGCGGGGCGCCGGGCAACACCATCTGCCACCGCACGAGCTACTTCGTCCCGGCCCACACCGAGAAGGTCTTCGTCGAAAAGGTCGACTGCGTGTCGGGCGTCGGGTACGACCGGGCGGCGGCGCTCGGCGAGCGCAGCGCCCGCTTCCACGACGTGCGGCGCGTGGTCTCGAACCTGGGCGTCTTCGACTTCGAGACGCCCGACCACCGCATGCGCCTCGTCAGCGTGCATCCGGGAGTCACCGTCGAGCAGGTCGCGTCCAGCACCGGCTTCGAGCTCGACAGCGACGGCGACGTCCCCGAGACGCGGCTTCCCAGCGACGAGGAGCTCCACCTGATCCGCGACGTGCTCGACCCCGATGGCCTGATCAACAAGGAAGTCCGCGACTGATCCGACGCCGGCGGCACAGGCGCCGCCCGGAGAGCCCCCCACTCTTGTCCTCCGCACTGCACACCGAAGTCTGCGACCTGCTGGGCACCCGCCATCCGATCATCCAGACCGGGATGGGCTGGGTAGCCAAGCCCGATCTCGTCGCGGCGGTGAGCAACGCCGGCGCGATCGGCTTCCTGGCGGCGGCGACGATCCCGCCCCACGAGGTCGAGGGCGAGATCGAGAAGGTGAAGGCCCTCACCGACCGGCCCTTCGGCGTGAACTTCCTGATGGACGCGCCCGGCGCCGACGTCATCTCGGACGCGATCGTGCGACAGGGCGTGCGCGCCGCCGGCTACAACCGCGCGCCCGATGGCGACCTGATCCGCAAGCTCAAGAACGGCGGCGTGGTGTGCGTGCCGACCTGCGGGGCGGTCAAGCACGCGGTGAAGGCCGAGAAGCTCGGAGCCGACATCATCATCGTGCAGGGCGCCGAAGGAGGAGGACACACCGGCCCGGTGCCGACCTCGCTGCTGGTTCCCGGCGCGGCGGACGCGGTCGATGTGCCGGTCGTCGCCGCGGGCGGCTACTACGACGGGCGCGGACTCGTGTCGGCGCTCGCCTACGGGGCGAAGGGCATCGCCATGGGGACGCGCTTCCTGCTGAGCGCCGAGAGCCCGGTGCCGCCGGCCACCACCGACCGGTTCGAGGCGGCGCGCATCGAGGACGTCTTCGTGACGAGCGAGGTCGACGGCATGCCCCAGCGCGTGATCACCAACGAGCTCGTACGGCGACTCGAGTCGAGCAGCGCGCTCACGCAGCTGGTGTTCGCGCTGAAGAACGCGCTGGCCTACCGGCGGATGACGGGCGCGAGCATCGCCGAGCTGCTGCGATCGGCGCTGGCCATGCAGCGAAACGAGCGGCTGAGCCGCGCGCAGACCCTGATGGCGGTGAACGCCCCGATGCTGGCCCGCGCGGCCATGGAGGAGGGCGACCCCGTGCACGGCTACCTGCCGAGCGGATCCGTGGCCGGCGTGCTCGACTCGCGCCCGCCCTGCGCCGAGATCATCGCCGCCATCATCGAGGAAGCCGAGCAGACCCTGAAGCGCCTCGCGCGCTGACAAGCCCCGGGAGACCGCTTCGCCCGGCGGAGCGGACGAGGACGAAACGATGGCCATAGACATCACGCACGCCGACGGCATCGCCGAGGTGGTGATCGACAACCCGCCGGTCAACGCGCTGGACAGCGCGGGCTGGCGGGCGCTGGCCGACGGCGTGAAGGCGGTCGGCGAACGCGGCGACGTGCACTGCGTGGTGATCCGCGCCGAGGGGCGCGGGTTCCAGGCGGGCGTCGACATCAAGGAGCTCGCCGAGGACGGCACGAAGATCATCGACGTGAACCGCGGCTGCTACGACTCGTTCGGCAACATCTACGACTGCCCGGTGCCGGTGATCTCCGCCGTCCACGGCTACTGCATCGGCGGCGGCATCGGGATCGCGGGCGCCTCGGACATCGTGATCTGCTCGGAGGACGCCACGTTCGCGCTGACCGAGATCGACCGCGGCGCACTCGGCGCCGCCACGCACCTGATGCGGCTCTTCGGCATGCAGAAGACGCGGCGCATGCTGTACACCGGCGAGCCCATCGACGCCGCCGAGGCGCTGCGGCTGGGGGGCGTCGAGTCGGTGGTGCCGCGCGAGAAGCTTCGCGACAGCGCACTGGAGCTGGCGCGCACGATCGCTTCGAAGAGCCCCAAGGCCCTGCGGCTCGCCAAGTGGTCGCTGAACGGCATCGAGCTGCTCGACGTCAAGCAGAGCTACCGCTTCGAGCAGGGCTTCACGCTCGAGCTCTACACCTCGCCCGACAGCCAGGAGGCCCGCGACGCCTTCGTCGAGAAGCGCGACGCCAGCTTCGACGACGAAGCCTGACGGACGCGCGGAGCCTGCGAGAGAAGACATGGAGCTGACCTACACCGCCGAGCAGGAAGCCTTCCGCAAGGAGGCGCGCACGTGGCTCGAGGCCAACGTGCCCGCCGAGCCGCTCGCCTCGTTCGACACGCCCGAGGGCTTCGAGGCGCACCGCGAGTGGGAGAAGAAGCTTCACGCCGGCGGCTTCGCGATGGTGCCCTGGCCCGTCGAGTACGGCGGCCGCGGCGCCGACCTGCTCGAGTGGCTGATCTTCGAGGAGGAGTACTACCGCGCCAGCGCGCCCGGCCGGGTCAACCAGAACGGCATCTTTCTGCTCGGGCCGACCATCATGGAGTACGGCACCGCCGAGCAGAAGGCGCGCTTCCTTCCGAAGATGGCGTCGAGCGAGGAGGTCTGGGCGCAGGGCTGGTCCGAGCCGAACGCCGGCAGCGACATGGCGGCCATCCAGACCACGGCCATCCGCGACGGCGACGAGTACGTGATCAACGGTCAGAAGACCTGGGCCTCGCGCGGCGCCTACGCGCACTGGCTGTTCGGCCTGTTCCGCACCGATCCCGAGTCGACGCGCCACCACGGACTCACCTTCGTGCTGGTGCCGCTCGACACGCCCGGCGTCACGGTGCGTCCGATCGAGAAGATCAACGGCAAGAAGGCCTTCGCCGAGGTCTTCTTCGACGACGCCCGCGTGCCCGTCGAGAACCGGCTCGGCGACGAGGGCGCCGGCTGGGGGGTCGCGATGGCGACCGCCGGCTTCGAGCGGGGCCTGATGCTGCGCAGCCCCGCGCGCTTCCAGAGCACGGCGCGGCGGCTCGTCGAGCTGTACCGCAGGACGGTCGCCGAAGGGGGCTTCGTCGACCCGGCGCTGCGCGATCGCGTGACGAAGTGCTGGATCCGCGCCGAGGCCTACGCGCTGAACACCTACCAGACGGTCTCGCGGCTGCTGACCGGCGGAAAGATCGGCGCCGAGGCGAGCCTGAACAAGATCTTCTGGTCCGAGCTCGACATCGAGATGCACACGGTGGCCCTCGCGCTGCTCGACGGCCGCGGCGAGCTGCTGCCGGGGGCGCCCGCCGGCGGCGACGTCGGCGACTGGCTCGACGGCTACATCTTCGCGCTGGCCGGGCCCATCTACGCGGGCACGAACGAGATCCAGCGCAACATCATCGCCGAGCGCATCCTCGGGCTGCCGCGCAAGTAGCCGCGGCCGAGCGGGAGAACGGACGGATCCCCATGGATTTCGGCTTCACCGAAGACCAGACCCTGCTGCAGCAGACCGTGCGCGACTTCCTCGCCGGAGAGTGCACGGCCGAGAGCGTACGCGCGCTCTGGGAGACGGATACGGGCCGCTCCCGCGAGCTGTGGGCGAAGCTCGCCGAGATCGGCCTGCCCGCCCTGCTGGTGCCCGAGGAGCACGGCGGCCTCGGGCTCGACGAGCGCGATCTGGCGCTCGTGCTCGAGGAGACCGGACGCTTCGCGCTGGCCGAGCCGATCGTGGCGACGGCCGCGGTCGCCGTGCCGACGCTGCGGGCGCTGGCCGACCAGGGCCGCGCCGATTTCGCAGGGACATGGCTGCCGCGCATCGCCGCCGGCGAGGCGATCGTCGCGGTCGGTCACGTCGAGAGCCCGCTGGTCGCCGACGCACACGTCGCCGACCTGATGCTGCTGCCGCGGGGAGATGCGCTGTACGCCGTCGACCCGGCGAACGCGAAGTGCGTCGCCCAGCCCGCCAACGACCAGTCGCAGCGGCTCTTCTCGGTCGAGTGGAGCCCCGACGCCGCCACCCGCGTGGCCTCCGACGACACGGGACGCCGCCTGCAGGCCGAGATGCTCGACCGCGGCGCCTTCGGCTGCGCGGCGCAGCTGCTCGGCGTGACCGACCAGCTGATCGATATGGGGGCCCTCTACGCGACGCAGCGAAAGCAGTTCGGCGTCGCGATCGGCACCTTCCAGGCCGTCAAGCACCGACTCGCAAACGCGAAGGTCGACCTCGAGTACGCGCGTTCGGTCGTCCACAGGGCCGCGCACTCGGTCGCGCTGGCGGCTCCGACCCGCAGCGCGGACGTCTCGATGGCGAAGTCGCTGATCGGCGAGGCCGCGCGCTTCGCGGCGGGCGAGTCGCTGCAGGTGCATGGCGCCATCGGATATACCTACGAGCAGGACCTGCACGTGTGGATGAAGCGCGCCTGGTCGCTCGACCTGGCCTTCGGCTCCGGGGCCTGGCACCGCGCCCGGGTCGGCGACGCGCTGATCGACGACGCGCTGCCCGCCGAGAGCTTCGGCTACCAGCCGCCCGGCGTTTGACGCCCGGGCTCCTGTACCCTGAGAGACCCGACCGACCCGAGGAAGAGGAATCGCGATGGCCCAGAACGACGCCACCCCCAGCATCGAGGGCTGGTTCACCACCGGCGACGAGCCGCGACTGATCGGCACCCGCTGCAGGAAGTGCGGCACCTACTTCTTTCCCAAGCAGGACCTGTTCTGCCGCAATCCGTCGTGCCGGAGCACCGAGTTCGACGAAGTCGAGCTGTCGCGCACCGGCAAGGTCTGGTCGTACACCAAGCACTACTACGCCCCGCCCGAGCCCTACATCATCTCGGGCGAAGAGTTCGATCCCTACACGATCGCCGCGGTCGAGCTCGAGGCCGAGAAGATGGTGGTGCTCGGCCAGGTCGCGAAGGGCTACGAACCGGAGGACCTCCACACCGGGCAGGAGATGGAGGTGGTGGTCGAGAAGCTCTACGAGCTCGACGGCACCGACTACACGGTGTGGAAGTGGAAGCCCGTCTCGGCCTGAGCGCCGCGCACCCGTACACGTAGACGAAGGGGTAGTCACAGATGGCAAAAGACGTCGCAATCCTCGGCGTGGGTATGCATCCCTGGGGCAAGTGGGGCAAGAACTTCGTCGAGTACGGGCTCGCGGCCTGCAACTCCGCGCTCGACGACGCGGGCCTCGAGTGGAAGGACATCGAGGTCGTCGCCGGAGCCGAGACGGTTCGCAACGGCTACGCGGGCTACGTGGCCGGCGCCACCTTCGCCGAGGCGCTCGGGTGGTCGGGAGCGCGCGTGCTCACCTCGTACGCGGCCTGCGCGTCCGGCTCGCAGGCGATCAACAACGCGCGGGCGATGATCCTGGCCGACATGGCCGACGTGATCCTGGTGGTGGGCGCCGACACCACGCCGAAGGGCTTCCTCGCCCCCAACGCCGGTGAGCGCTGGACCGACCCCGACTGGCTGCGCTTCCGGCTGATGGGCTGCACGAACCCGACGTACTTCGCCCTCTACGCCCGCCGCCGCATGGACCTCTACGGCGCCACCGAAGAAGACTTCGCGACCGTCAAGGTCAAGAACGCCCGGCACGGCATGGCGAACCCGAACGCCCGCTACCACAAGGAGTTCACCCTCGAGCAGGTGCTCGAGTCGCCGATGGTGGCCGACCCGCTGCGCCTGCTGGAGATCTGCGCCACGAGCGACGGGGCGGCGGCGGTGGTGATCTCCAGCATGGAGTACGCGCGCAAGCGCAACGTCGACCCGGTGCGCATCCGGGCGGTCTCGACGGTGACGCCCACGTACCCGATGACGAGCGTCGAGATGCCCTACTTCTCGACGGACTCGGCGGCGGTCGTGGCGCCGTCCGAGCTGAGCTTCAAGGCGTCCATCGCCCACGCCGCCTACGAGGAGGCGGGGCTCGGGCCCGAGGACATGTCGATGGCCGAGGTCTACGACCTCTCGTCGGCGCTCGAGCTCGACTGGTACGAGAACATCGGCCTGTGCGGCGAGGGCGAAGCCGAGAAGCTGCTGCGCGAGGGGGCGACGACCCTCGGCGGTCGCGTGCCCGTGAACCCGAGCGGCGGCCTCGCCTGCTTCGGCGAGGCGGTGCCCGCCCAGGCGATCGCGCAGGTCTGCGAGCTCACCTGGCAGCTGCGCGGCCAGGCGGGCGCACGTCAGATCGAGGGCGCAAAGGCCGGCATCACGGCGAACATCGGCCTGTTCGGGCACGGCTCGTCGGTCATCTGCACCAACTAACGACGCACAACGGAGACCCATCATGGCCGAGGCATACATCGTCGACGCGCTGCGCACCCCGACCGGTCGCAAGAAGGGGAGCCTGTCGGGCGTCCACCCCGCCGATCTCGGCGCGCACGTCCTGAGCGCGCTGATGGAGCGCAGCGACATCGATCCCGGCGCGGTCGAGGACGTCGTCTTCGGCTGCGTGGACACCATCGGCCCGCAGGCCGGCGACATCGCGCGCACTTGCTGGCTGGCGGCGGGCCTGCCCGAGGAGGTGCCCGGGACCACGGTCGACCGGCAGTGCGGCTCGTCCCAGCAGGCCGTCCACTTCGCCGCCCAGGCCGTGATGAGCGGCACCAGCGACGTGGTCGTCGCCGGCGGCGTCCAGAACATGAACCAGATCCCGATCTCGGCTGCGATGCTGGCCGGGCAGCCCTACGGGTTCGAGACGCCCTTCAACGACTCGAAGGGCTGGGTGGACCGCTACGGGACCCAGGAGGTCTCGCAGTTCCGCTCGGCGGAGATGATCGCCGAGAAGTGGGACATCAGCCGCGAGGACATGGAGGCCTTCGCACTCGAGAGCAACGAGCGCGCGCTGCGCGCCATCGCCGAGGGCCGCTTCGATCGCGAGGTGGTGCCGGTCGGCGACTTCGCGCACGACGAGACGCCGCGCGAGAGCACGCTGCAGAAGATGGCCACCCTCAAGCCGCTGACCGAGGGCGGTCGGCTCACGGCGGCCGTGTCGAGCCAGATCGCCGACGCGGCAGCCGCCATGCTGGTGGTCTCCGAGGAAGCGCTGAAGCGGCACGGCCTGACGCCTCGCGCGCGCATCCACCATCTGTCGGTGAGGGGCGCCGACCCGGTCTGGATGCTCACCGCGCCGATTCCCGCCACCGCGTTCGCGTTCGAGAAGACCGGCCTCACGAAGAACGACATCGACGTCGTCGAGATCAACGAGGCCTTCGCTTCGGTCGTGCTCGCCTGGCAGAAGGAAGGCGACTGGGACCTCGGCAAGGTCAACGTGAACGGCGGCGCGATCGCCCTCGGCCACCCGCTCGGCGCCACCGGCTGCAAGCTGATGACGACGCTGCTCCACGAGCTCGAGCGCACGGGCGGCCGCTACGGGCTGCAGACCATGTGCGAGGGCGGCGGGCAGGCGAACGTGACCATCATCGAGCGGCTGTAGGCGGCCGCCGCGCCGGCCGAGCCAGCCGACAACGAGAGAGAGGGCCCCGAGCCATGAGCCAGATCTGTGAAGGACGCGTCGTCATCGTGACCGGCGCGGGCAACGGCATCGGCCGCGCACACGCGCTCGAGTTCGCGCGCCAGGGCGCGAAGGTGGTCGTCAACGACCTCGGCGCCAGCCGCGAGGGCGAGGGCGCGAGCGGCGACCCGGCCAACGAGGTGGTCGAGGCGATCCGCGCCATGGGGGGCGAGGCAGTCGCGAACGGCGCCGACGTCGCCGACTGGCAGCAGACGAAGTCGCTCGTCGAGGAGGCCGTCGACACCTTCGGCGGCCTCGACGTCTTGGTCAACAACGCAGGCTTCCTGCGCGACCGCATGTTCGTGAGCTGCAGCGAGGAAGAGTGGGACGCGGTCGTACGCGTGCATCTGAAGGGCCATTTCTGCACGTCGCGCCACGCCGGCGAGTACTGGCGCAACCAGAGCAAGGCCGGCCAGCCGGTCGACGCCCGCATCATCAACACGAGCTCGGGCGCGGGCCTGCAGGGCAGCGTCGGGCAGAGCGCCTACTCGGCCGCCAAGGGCGCCATCGCCTCGCTGACGCTGGTGCAGGCCGCCGAGATGGGGCGCTACGGCGTCACCGCGAACGCCATCGCCCCGGCGGCGCGGACGCGCATGACCGAGTCGGTCTTCGCCGACATGGCGGCGCCCGAGGACGGGGGCTTCGACGAGAACGCACCCGACAACATCTCGCCGTTGGTGGTCTGGCTGGGCAGCCAGGAGTCGCGCGAGGTGAGCGGCCGCGTCTTCGAGGTGAAGGGAGGCATCATCGGCACCTCGGACGGCTGGCGGGACGGGCCGACCATCGACAAGGGCGCCCGCTGGGAGCCCGACGAGGTGGGCGCTGTCGTGCACGAGCTGATGGAGAAGTCGCCCGTGCCCCAGAAGGTGTTCGGCACCTGAGGCCAACATGGACTTCCGCTTCGACGAAGAACAGGAGGAGCTGCGCGCCACCGCGCAGGCCTTCCTCGACGAGCACGCCGGCTCGGAGTCGGTCCGCAAGGCGATGGAGACCGACCTCGGCTTCGATCCCGCGCTGTGGGAGCGCATCGGGAGCGAGCTGGGCTGGGCGGCAGTCCACATCCCCGAGGCTTACGGCGGGCTCGATTTCGGCGCGGTCGAGCTGGCGGCGCTGATGGAGATCATGGGCGGGGCGCTGCTCTGCGCGCCGTACTTCTCGAGCGTCTGCCTGGGCGCCAACGCGCTGCTCGTGGCGGGCAGCGAGGCCCAGAAGGAGGAGCACCTGCCGGGCGTCGCCGAGGGGCGAGCCCGCGCCACGCTCGCCTTCTCGGGCGAGCGTGGCGGCAACGACGCGCAGGCGATCACGGCCACGCTGCGGCGCGACGGCAACGAGTGCGTCCTCGACGGCGTTCACGCGTTCGTGGTGGACGGACACTCGGCCGACTGGCTGATCGTGGCCGCGCGCGCCGCCGGGTCGAGCGACGACGACGGCGTGTCCCTGGCCCTCGTGCCCGGCGATGCGCCCGGGCTCACCCGCACCCGCCGCCCCACGGTCGACCGGACGCGCCGCCTGGCGCGCGTCGAGCTCGACGGCGTCCGCGTGCCCGCGAGCGCCCTGCTCGGCCACGAAGGCGCCGCCGCGAGCGCACTCGAGCGCACGCTTTCGCGCGCCACCGTGGCGCTCGCCTGCGAGCAGGTGGGCGGCGCGCAACGCTGCCTCGACATGTCGGTCGCCTACGCGCTCGAGCGCGAGCAGTTCGGCCGCCCGATCGGCTCGTTCCAGGCCATCAAGCACAAATGCGCCGACATGATGGTGGCCATCGAGTCGGCGCGGTCGGCGGCCTACTTCGCGGCCTGCGAGACGGCGGAGGAGAGTGACGATCTCGACGTGCACGCCTCGGTCGCCAAGGCCTCGGCGAGCGAAGCCTACTTCCAGTGCGCCGCCGAGTCGATCCAGATCCACGGCGGGGTCGGCTTCACCTGGGAGTACGACGTGCACCTGCACTTCAAGCGCGCCAAAGCCGGCGAGACGCTGCTCGGCGACCCCGCCTGGCACCGCGAGCGCGTGGCGCGCCACCTGGGGCTTTGAGCGGACAGTGAGCGACGCACCCGACCTGACGACCGCGCTCGACCTCACCGGCCACGTGGCGCTCGTGACCGGCGGCGGCAAGGGCGTGGGGCGCGGCATCACGCACCGCTTCCTCGAGGCCGGCGCCGATGTCGTGATCTGCGGCCGCAACGAGCCCGAGCAACCCCTCGAGGCGGGCGGCCGCAGCGCCCACTTCGTCGCCGCGGACGTGCGTGACGTCGAGCAGAGCGCCGCCGTCGTCGCGGCGGCGACCGAGCGCTTCGGGCGCCTCGACGTGCTCGTCAACAACGCGGGCGGCGCCCCCGAGGCCGACGCCGCGACCGTCTCGCCGCGCTTCTCCGAGGCGATCCTGCGCCTCAACCTGATCGCCCCGCTGAACCTCTGCCAGCAGGCCAACGCCGTCATGCAGGAGCAGCAGCAGGGCGGATCGATCGTCAACATCGCGAGCGTCAGTGCGATCCGCCCGTCGCCGGGCACCGCGGCCTACGGGGCCGCCAAGGCGGGGCTGCTCTCGCTCACCACCACCCTGGCCGTCGAGTGGGCGCCGAAGGTGCGCGTCAACGCCGTCACCGCGGGGATGATCCGCACCGAACAGTCGCACCTGCACTACGGCGACGAAGAGGGCATCGCGGCGGTCGGCACGACGGTGCCGCTCGGACGCCTCGGCGAGCCCGAGGACGTCGGGGACGCTTGTCTCTTCCTGGCATCCCCCCTCTCCCGCTACATGAGCGGTGCGAACGTGCTGCTGCACGGCGGCGGCGAGAAGCCGGCCTTCCTGGCGGCCGCGAGCGGACGGACGAGCTGATCCCCGGCCTGGCAGCGGGGGAGCCAGCGCCTACGTTGCGCCCGTGAGCGCGCACGCACCCACCGAGCCCCGCCGGTGAGCCGCCAGGAAGAGATCGCCGAGGCGGTCGACCATCACCGCTCGGGCCGCATCGAAGAGGCCCGCCGCATCTACGCGCGCATCCTCGCCGAGGCTCCGGACTGCCCCGAGGCGCTCAACCTGCTGAGCCACGTCCCAGCAGACCTGATCCCAGGTCCCGCCGTTGACCGGGTCGCTGAGGTACTCGACGGTGATCTTCGAGAAGTTGAGCGTGACCGTCTCGGCCGGCGCCTCGCCCTGCTTTCCGCCCTCGCCGACCTTCGAGACGATCACGTTGTCCAGCGAGATCTTGAGGTACTCGAGCAAGCCGCCCTGCCCGTCGTCGACGTTGACGCTGAGCTTCGCGAACTGATGCGGGGCTCCCGTCAGGGCGCCGAGCAGAAGCGATGGACTGGCCTTGTCGAAGCCCTTGATGATCTTGATGTCGTTCAGGGTCGGAGCGCTGCCACTGACGCCGGTGACGACTCCCCAAGACCAGGCCAGCACGTCGATCTCGCCCTCGTGCCCTGGGATGGTCGATTCCCCGGTGACACCGTCGATGCTCAGGAACAGGTCGGCGGCATCGGCGGGCTCGTCGAAGCCGGCAGCGCTGATGGCGGCAAGGGGCAGTGCGTACCGGGCGGCGCGCATCATCGCGAGCACCTCCGTGGCAGGTCACGCGGGACCCCACCGAGCGTACTGCCCGAAGGGCCCGGCAGCGAGCCCCCGGGCCGAGGAGTGGAAGATCGCCTACTGCGCCCCCGAGCCGAAGTCCACCGGGCAGTTCACCTTGCGGTCGAACATGCCGAGCTCTTCGTACTCGATCTGGTCGTGGAGCACCTTCGCGCCGGGCGGCAGGAAGTCGAGCGCCGCATCGACGATGTTCGACAGCTCGGCCCGGGCGAGGTTCGCTCCCAGACAGTAGTGCGGCCCCAGCCCGAAGGTCAGGATGCCCTGGGAATCGCGATCGATGTCGAAGGTCTCGGGATCCTCGTAGACCTCGGGATCGTGGCTCGCCCCCGCGCCGCTCAGCATCATCATCTGACCCTTGCGGATCTTGCGCCCGTGGTACTCGAAGTCCTCGAGGGCGTAGCGCTGGGTCCCGCCGATGCCGCCGAACGCGTAGCGGAGCACCTCGTTGACGGTCTGCGGAATCAGCGAGCGATCGGCTCGCACGCGCTCGAGCACCTCGGGGTGGTCGAGCAGGGTGATCAGGCAGGTGACGCCGCCGCTGCTGGTCGTCTCGGTCCCGGCGGCGAGCATCGAGCTCACCTGCGCGACGATGCCCTCGTCGTCGAGGAAGAAGTCGCCCTCCTTGGCCGCGATGAGGTAGCTGATCAGGTCGTCCTCGGGCTTCTCGCGCCGCGCGCGGATCGTCGCCTGCACCCACTCCTTGAGCTGCAGGTAGTTCCTCTCGGATCGCTCGAGCACCTCGGGGCTCACCATGCCGAAGAATCCCCGGATCACCGCCATGGCGAGCTCGCTGAACTCGGCGTCGTCGACGCCCGGCGCCGACACTCCGGTGATCGAGCCGACCACGACGATGGGGATCGGCGTGGTGAACTCCTTCATGATGTCGACCACGCCCGTGCGCCCGTGCAGGGGGGCGGCGAAGTGGTCGACGACCCCGCGGATCTTGCTCTCGATGCTCTTGACGCCCTTCGGTGTGAGACCCGAGCCGATCAGCCGGCGCTGCTTGGAGTGCGTCTGCTTGTCGAGCGCCATCAGGCCGTGGTCGTCGACCCAGCGGAAGAACGTGCCCTCGGCGGGCTGCTGGTAGCGCTCCCACTGGCGGCGATCACCGGTGACCCGTGGATCGGTGTAGAGGTCGTGGATGTCCTCGTACCGGCTGACCAGCCAACAATCCATCTGCTCGACGTAGTGGACCGGGTCTTCCTCGCGCAGCCGCCGGAGCAGCGGATACGGGTCCGCCTTGACCTCGGGCGAGTCGAGTCGGAAGTCCAGGGAATCGGCGGAGGAAGACATCGGCGATCTCCTTCGATCTGGCCAGCTGCGCCGGCGTTGCGGCGTTGCGGCCCGACCGGGCGAGCGGGGCATTTTTACACACTGCTGTATGTTTGCAGTCTAGTGTAAATTTAGCGTGCCGTGTAGCCCGAGAGCCACCTCAGGAGCCCCTCGACCATGGACCGCTACCTCGTCATCTCGTCCGACTGCCACGCCGGCCTGCCCCCCGAGCAGTACCGCGAGTACCTCGACCCGCGGTACCGCGAGGCCTTCGACGCGGCGCTGCCGATCCAGAACGCCGCCATGCTCGAGGCGGCGAAGAAGTTCCTGATCGACGAAATCAACGCCGAGTGGCGGGCCGGGCACGAGAGCGGCCTCGAGGGCGCGTGGGACCACGCCGAGCGCATCAAGGTGCTCGACGGCGACGGCTGCGCGGGCGAAATCGTCTTCCAGGACGGCATCACCGAACTCAACACGCCCCCCTTCGGCGCCGGGCTTTCGCTGCCGACCGAGGGCGTCACCGCCGAGCTGCAGTGGGCCGGCGCACGCGCCCACAACCGCTGGCTGGCCGAGTTCTGCGGGATCACGCCCGAGCGCCACGCGGGCCTGGCGATCGTCCCCATGCTCTGGGACGTCGACATGGCCGTCCAAGAGGTTCGCTGGGCGCACGAGAACGGGCTGAAGGGGATCCTCATTCCCACCCAGTGGGGCCAGCTCGATTCGTACGTGCACCCCAAGTACGACCCGGTGTGGCGCGAGTGCGAAGAGCGCAAGATGGTGCTCAACGTGCACTCCGGCGCCGGGCCGATGCACGACTACGGCGACGGCCAGGGAATGGTGGGGGCCTACATCAGCGAGGTGGCCTTCTTCGCGGCGCGACCGGCCACGATGATGATCTGGGGCGGCGTCTTCGAGCGCTTCCCGGGTCTGCGCCTGATGATCACCGAGGCCACCTCGGTGTGGGTGCCCGAGTACCTGGCGCTGCTCGACTTCCGCTACGAAGACACGCCCTACAGCGCCAAGCTCGGCGACTACGTGAGTCACCTGAAGCGCAAGCCGAGCGAGTACTTCGCGGAGTGCGTCTATCTCGGCGCCTCCTGCATGCCCCGCCGTGAGGCAGAGCTACGCCACGAGATCGGCGTCGGCAACATCCTGTGGGGCTCCGACTACCCGCATCCGGAGGGCACCTGGCCCGAGACGCCGAAGCGGCTGATCGAGACTTTCCACGATCTGCCCGAGCACGAGATCGCCGCAATGGTAGGCGGCAACGCGGTCGAGCTGTTCGGCTTCGACGCCGAGAAGCTCGGGAAGATCGCGGCCGAGATCGGCCCGCTCAAGAGCGACTTCGTCACGGCGAGCGCCTGATCGCGAACGCGCGACACGGAACGCGCGGGCCGATGGACTCACCCTACGAGCAGCTCGGACGCGAGAACGGCGTCCAGGACCTGGTTGCGCGCTTCTACGGCTACATGGACACGCTTCCCGAGGCGTCGACGATCCGCGCCATGCATGCGCGCGACCTGTCGCCGATGATCGACAAGCTCGCGGTCTTCCTGGTGGGGTGGATGGGCGGACCGCGGCGCTACACCGAGCGCTTCGGCCCGGTCGTCATCCCGGCCGCGCACGCCCCCTACGCGATCGGACCGGCCGAGCGCGACGCGTGGCTGCTCTGCATGGGCCGGGCGCTCGACGACGTCGGCGCCAGCACAGAGCTCACACGGCTGCTGATGGACGCGTTCCACCCGATGGCGGACATGTGCCGGACCGACGCAGGCGGCTGAGGCGGGCCGCTCAGCCGAGCGGCTGCTTCCAGCCGTTCCAGTAGGTGATGTGCTCGGGCGGCGGGCGCGTCGCGGGCTTGAAGTCGTCGCCGACCGTGTAGGCGACCGGCAGCAGCGCCACCTGCGTGACGTCGTCGGGAATGCCGAGGAGCTTCGCGGCCTCGTCGGCGAACGCCAGATGGAAGCTCGTGATCACGCTGCCGAGGCCGCGCGAGCGCAGCGCGAGCTGGAAGCTCCACACCGCGGGAAAGATCGAGCCATAGAAGCCGGCCTGCATGGCCGACGGCGCGTCGCCGGGCAACCTGCCCTTGATGCAGGGGATGACGTGGACGGGCACGTCCTGCAGGTGCTCGGCGAGGTACTTCGCCGAATCGAGCACCCGCACGGTCTGGGCATGGCCGGAAGCACGCGCCTGGGCCTCGCCGCCGGCGAGATAGTCTTTGCCGGCCTGCCGGTACCAGTCCGCGAGTGCGCTTCGCTTGTCGGCGTCCGTCACCACCAGCCACCGCCAGCCCTGCTGGTTCGAGCCGGTCGGCGCCTGCTGGGAGAGCGCGATGCAGTCGTGGATGATGCCCGGCGGCACGTCGCGAGCGAGATCGAGCCGCTTGCGGACGGCGCGGGTGGTCGAGAGCAATCGGTCGGTGGTCTCGAGGTCGAAAGGCATGGCGAGGCGGCCTCCTGTGGACGACTACTGTAACGGAGACGCGCACAGAGGCTTTACCGACCTGCGCGGTGAGCCCGCCCCGGTCGCCGCCTTCCACCACCCGGGCTGCAGGAATTCCGGCCCGCCGGCGGCGCCCGATCCCCTAGAATCGCAAGTCATGACTCGCCGATCGATGGGACTCCTGCTCGCCGTCGCCTGCCTGACGTCGTGCACCGCGACGCCCCCGCCTGCTCCCGCGCCCGGGCCGGGACCTGCCGCGTCCGCCCTGCCCGAACCCGTCGCCGAAGCCGACATCACCGTCTTCCACGCACGCAAGATCATTACGATGGAGCCCGCCCTGCCCGAGGCGCGCGTGGTCGCCGTGCGCGACGGCCGCATCCTCGGCGTCGGCCGCGACCTCGGCGATCTGCGCGCGTGGATCGCCGACGAGCCCTATCGGCTCGACGGGACGCTCGCCGACAAGGTCCTGCTGCCGGGCCTGATCGATCCGCACCTCCACCCGATGCTCGGCGCTCTGCTGCTGCCCATGGAGGTCATCGCGCCGACCGATTGGGAACTGCCGGGCGGTGTCGCCCCCGGCGTACTGGATCGGGCCAACTACCTCGCGAAGCTGCGCGCCCTCGCCGCCGACTGGCCCGACCCGAAGAAGCCGATCCTCACCTGGGGCTACCACGATCTGTGGCACGGCAAGCTGCGCCGCGCCGACCTCGACGCCATCTCGGACACGATCCCCATCATCGTCTTCCAGCGCTCGTTCCACGAGCAGATCCTCAACACACCGGCGCTGCGCCTCGGCGGCATCGACCCCGATGCCGAGACAACGCTCGAGCTGCCGCCGGGCGTCGACCCGGCGCACATCGACGTCGAAGGCGGCCACTTCATGGAGACCGCCGCGCCGGTCGTGCTGAGCCGGTACGGATCGATCTTGTTCGCGCCCGAACGCGTCGCCGAGGGCCTCGCGATCGTGCGCGAGATGGCCCACCGCGCCGGCATCACGACGATCGCCGACATGGCGCTCGGCCTCACCGGCGACATGGACGCCGAGGCAACGCTCTTCACTCGAGTCTTCGAGCTGGGCGACGCGCCGTTCCGCCTGGTGCTGATTCCCACTGCGGGCGTGATGGCCCTGACAGGACTCGAAGGCGACGAGCTCGTCGTCGCCGCCGACGCGCTCTCCGCCCGGCACGGATCCGATCGCATCCGCATCGGCGGCCACATCAAGCTTCTCGCCGACGGCGCGTTCTACGCGCGGCTGATGCAGATGGGACCGCCCGGCTATCCCGACGACCAGCACGGGGCCTGGCTCACCGAACCGGACGTCCTCATGCAGCAGGCCCGGGCCTTCTGGAACGCGGGATACGACATCCATATCCACGTCAACGGCGACGCGGGTCTCGACGTGGTGCTCGACACGCTCGCGGCGCTTCTGGAAGAGAAGAATCGGCCCGACCACCGCGTTTCCCTCGAGCACCTCGGCTTCGCGACCGAGGACCAGACCCGCCGCATCGCGCGGCTCGGCGCGGTCGTGTCGGCACAGCCCTACTACCTGTACGTGCTCGGCGACAAGTACGCCGACCTCGGGCTCGGCTGGGACCGGGCGTCGCAGATCGCCCGGCTCGGCTCGCTCGTGCGCAAGAACGTGCCAGTCACGCTGCACTCGGATCTTCCGATGGCGCCCAGCCAGCCTCTGCGCCTGGCCTGGGTCGCGGCGAACCGAGTGACCATGAACGGCACCCTGATGGCGCCTTCCGAGCGGCTGACCGTCGAGCAGGCGCTGCGCGCGATCACCATCGACGCCGCCTGGGTGCTGCGCATGGAAGACGAGATCGGCAGCATCCGCGCGGGCAAGCGAGCGGACTTCGCGGTGCTCGAGGCCGACCCCTACGAAGTGGGCGCGGCCGGGCTCGCCGACATCGGGATCTGGGGCACCGTCTTCGAAGGCGCGCTGCGCCCGGTCGACTGACGCGGACTCGGCAGACGAACCGGAATGGGCATCGACCAAGCGATCAACGAGGCCTTCGCGCCCATCGCCCGCGCCTTCTCCGAGACGATCTTCTTTTCGCTCGAGGTCGGCGGCACCGACCTGCAGCTGATCGTGCTGTGGCTCGTAGCCGGTGCGACCTTCTTCACCCTGTACCTGCGCTTCATCAGCCTGCGGGGCCTGCGGCACGCCCTGCGGCTGGTGCGCGGCGACTACGCCGACCCGGACGATCCCGGCGAGGTGAGCCCCTTCGAGGCGCTCGCGACGGCGATCTCGGGCACGATCGGTGTCGGCAACATCGCCCACGTCGCCATCGCGATCTCGGTCGGCGGGCCCGGGGCCGCCTTCTGGATGGTCGTGGCCGGGGCCCTCGGCATGTCGTCGAAGTTCGCCGAGTGCACGCTCGGCGTGAAGTACCGGCAGGAGAACGCCGACGGCAGCGTCTCCGGCGGCCCCATGTTCTACCTCGACCGGGGCCTCGCCGAGCTCGGCCGCCCGAGACTCGGCAAGCTGCTCGCCGTCTACTACGCGATCTGCCTGATGGTCGGCACCTTCGGCGTCGGCAGCATGTTCCAGTCCAACCAGGCATACGTCCAGTTCGTGAACGTCACGGGGGGCACCGCCAGCTTCTTCTCCGAACGCGGCTGGCTGTTCGGACTGCTGCTCGCCGCCGTGGTCGGCGTGGTGATCGTGGGCGGCATCCAGAGCATCGCCCGGGTCGCCAGCAAGATCGTTCCCTTCATGGCGGCCATCTACATCTCGAGCGGGCTCTTCGTGATCGCCTACCACGCCGCCGAGCTGCCCCGGGCGATCGGTCTGATCGTCAGCGAAGCGTTCACGCCCCACGGCGCGGCGGGCGGCGCCCTCGGCGCACTGATCCTCGGATTCCGGCGGGCGGCCTTCTCCAACGAGGCGGGCATCGGCTCTTCGTCGGTCGCGCACTCCGCGGTGCGCACCAACGAGCCCGTCACCGAGGGCTTCGTGGCCCTGCTCGAGCCGTTCATCGACACGATCATCGTCTGCTCGATCACGGCGCTCGTAATCACCCTCACCGTATACGACCCCGCGACGCCGGCGACCGGGTTGAGCGGCGTCGAGCTGACGTCGTCGGCTTTCGCGAGCGTGATCCCCTGGTTCCCGGTCGCCCTGGCGGGCGTCGTGATGATGTTCGCCTACTCGACGATGATCGCGTGGTCGTACTACGGGCTCGAGGCCTGGATCTACCTCTTCGGCACGGCCCCTGCCACGAAGCTCGCCTACAACGCGGTGTTCCTCGCCTCGGTGGTGCTCGGCTGTACGACGAAGCTCGACCCGATCCTCGACTTCTCGGATGCGATGATCTTCGCCATGGCGCTGGCCAACATGCTCGGGCTCTACATGCTCGCCCCGGTCGTCAAGCGCGAGCTCGACGGCTATTGGGCGCGACTCCGCTCGGGCGAGATCACGCCCCACGTGAAGAAGCAACGTGGCGCGTGATCTTCCGGCGCGCGCCTCCGCGGTGGTGATCGGGGGTGGCGTCGTCGGGTGCAGCGTCGCCTACCACCTGACGCAGCGGGGCTTTCGCGACGTGCTGCTGCTCGAGCGCCGGCGGCTCACCTGCGGCACCACCTGGCACGCCGCCGGCCTGGTCGGCGTGCTGCGCGCCACGCAGACGCTCACACGGCTCGCCCAGTACTCCGCCGAGCTCTACGAACGTCTCCCGGCCGAAACCGGCCAGGCGACCGGCTACCGGCGCACCGGATCGCTCGCGATCGCGACCGACGCCGAGCGCCTCGAAGAGCTGCTTCGCGGGGCTTCGATGGCGCGCAGCTTCGGGATCGAGATCGCCGAGGTCGAGCCCGCCGAGGTACGTCGGCGGTGGCCCCACGCCCGTGTGGACGACGTGCTCGGCGGGGTGTTCCTGCCGGACGACGGCACCGTGAGTCCGGTCGACGTGACGCGCTCGCTCGCCGAGGGGGCCCGACGTGGCGGCGCGACTGTCGTCGAGGGCGTGAAGGTCACCGACGTGCTCACGAGGGCCGGGCGCGTGGCCGGTGTCGCGACCGAGCGGGGAAACGTCGAGAGCGACGTGGTGGTGAACTGCGGCGGCATGTGGGCGCGCGAGATCGGCCGGCTCGCCGGCGTGGACGTCCCGCTGCATGCCGCCGAGCACTTCTACATCATCACCGAGCCGATCGACGGCCTGCCCGAGAGTCTGCCCACGCTGCGGGATCCGGGCGCTTGCTTCTACTTCAAGCACGAGGCCGGCGGCCGGCTGCTGGTGGGCTTCTTCGAGCCGGTGGCGCGACCGTGGGGCATGGACGGCATCCCCGACGACTTCGAGTTCGGCGAGCTGCCCGAGAACTGGCCCCACCTCGAACCGTGGATCGAGCGCGCGGCCGAGCGCGTGCCGGCCCTGCAGTCGGTCGGGATCCGGCAGTTCTTCAACGGACCGGAGAGCTTCACGCCGGACGACCGCTACCTGCTGGGCGAGGCGCCCGATCTCCCCGGATTCTTCGTAGCCGCGGGCTTCAACTCGGTGGGCGTGAGCTCGGCGGGCGGTGCGGGCCGCGCGCTGGCGGACTGGATCGCCGACGGCGCGGCCCCGGTCGACCTGGAGGACGTCGACCTGCGGCGCATGATGCCCTTCCAGGCGAACGCGAAGTACCTGCGCGAACGCACCGTCGAGTCGCTCGGCCTGCTCTACGCGATGCACTGGCCGTTCAGGCAATTCGAGACGGCGCGCGGCGTGCGCCGGTCGCCGCTCCACGACCGGCTGGCCGCGCGCGGCGCCTGCTTCGGCGAGCTGGCGGGGTGGGAGCGGGCGAACTGGTTCGCGCCCGACGGCGAACGCCCCGAGTACGCATACAGCTACGGGCGACAGAACTGGTTCGAGCACTCGGCCTGCGAGCACCGCGCGGTGCGCGAGCGCGTGGGGCTCTTCGACCAGACCTCCTTCGCGAAGCTGCTCGTGCAGGGCCCCGACGCCGAGGCCGCCCTGCAGAGGATCTGCGCCGCCGACGTCGGCGTGGAGCCGGGGCGCGTCGTCTACACCCAGTGGCTGAACGAGGGCGGCGGCATCGAGGCCGATCTCACCGTGACGCGCCTCGACGAGCAGCGCTACTGGGTGGTGACGGCGCCCGCCTGCCAGGTGCGTGACCGGGCGTGGCTGTGCGCCCACCTGCCGGACCACGCGCGCGCCGAGGTGGTGGACGTGACGTCCGGCTACGCGGTGCTCGGCGTGATGGGGCCGCGCTCGCGCGAGCTGCTCTCGCGCCTCACACCGGACGACCTCTCGAACGAGGGCTTCCCGTTCGGCACGTCACGCGAGATCGATCTCGCCTACGCGCGGGTGCGCGCCACGCGCATCACCTACGTGGGCGAGCTCGGCTGGGAGCTCTACGTACCGATCGAGTTCGCGCTCGGCGTCTACGATGCGCTGGTGGAGGCCGGCGAGCCGTTCGGCCTCGACCACGCCGGTTACCACGCGCTGAACTCGCTGCGCATCGAGAAGGGCTATCGGCACTGGGGCCACGACATCACCTCCGCCGACACGCCCCTCGAGGCCGGGCTCTCCTTCGCGGTGGCCTTCGACGGGGCCGGCGACTTCATCGGACGCGACGCCCTGCTGCGCCAGCGCGAGCGGCCGCTCGGCCGCCGCCTCGCCACCTTCGTGCTCGACGATCCCGAGCCGCTGCTCTACCACGACGAGCCGATCTGGCGAGACGGCGAGCGAGTCGGACGGATCACGTCGGGCATGTTCGGCCACAGCGTGGGGCGGGCGGTGGGGCTGGGCTGGGTCGAGCAGCCCGACGGCGTCGACCGCGAGCTCGTGCGCTCGGGCAAGTGGGAGATCGAGATCGCAGGCCGCCGCGTGCCCGCGCGCACCAGTCTGCGACCGTTGCACGATCCGAAGGGCGAGCGCATCCGCGCCTGATTGGAGCGGACACGGGCTGAGGGCGTGGCCGCGGGCGCGGCGGCTCGCGGCCCCGCCCTCAGCCCAGAACGCCGAGCCAGGGCGCAGCCAGGTGGATCAGGGCCGCGCTGACCGCGCCGACCGTGACCGCCGCAGCGAGCCCGGCCCCGAGCGGCCGCAGGCCCAGGCCGCGAAGCCGGGCCAGGTGGGTGCCGAGACCCACCGCCGACATCGCGGTTGTCAGGCACCAGGCCGACAGCGTCGCGCAGGCCGCGATCAGCGCATTCCACGCTTCGGTGTCGAGCAGGCCGCCGAAGGGCGCATCGCCCAGGTCGCCGACCGTGCGCAGCGTGACCATCCCGAGGAAGCCGAAGACGAAGAGCGGCACCATCTCGACCAGCGGCGGAGACGAACGCTTCCCCGAGCGCGAAGCACGACCGTGATAGGCCAGCGCCATCAGCGGAATCACCGCGATCATGAAGAGGTTGCGGACCAGCTTGGTGACCGTCGCCGTGTCGAGGGCGAGCGGCGAAGCGTACTGCTGGCTGTAGAGCAGGCCGGCGCCGGCCACCTGCGCGGTATCGTGGATGGCGGTGCCGAGGAAGAGCCCGGCCAGCACGGGATCGCCGCCGAACAGCCAGTGTGCGATGAACGGATGCAGGATCAGCGCGACCAGGCCGAAGAGCGTGATGGTGCCGACCGCATAGCTGATCTCGTCGTCGCTCGCGTCGATCACCGGACCGGTCGCGACGATGGCCGTGTTGCCACAGATCGCCGTGCCCACGGCCACCAGCGTGCCGAGCCGCGCGGGGAGCGACAGCGCCCGGGCGACGAAGCGGACGGCAAGCAGCGCCGTCGCGATGCAGACCACGATGATCGGCAGCGCGACCAGACCGATCTGCCCCGCCGCGCCGAGGCTCAGGCGGATTCCGAGCAGCGCCACCCCGATGCGCAGGACGTGCTTGATGCAGAACCGCAGGCCTTCTTCGTAGACGGTCGGAAGCCCGACCGTGTTGCGCACCAGCAGGCCTGCGAGGATCGCGATCAGGATCGGCGAGACCGGCGAGCGCGCCAGATCGAACAGGCCCGAGCCGATCCACTCCGAGGCGCTCCGGCCGAGCAGCGCCAGGACGAGGGCCAGCGTGACCCCCGGCGCGAGCTGTCCCGCCCGCTCGAGCCAGGCGTGTCCGGCCTCGGCCCAGCTCTGGCGCGCGAGCCGCTCGGCCGGGGTCTCGGCGATGTCGGTGAAGTCGGGCAACCCCTCCATGCTGCCGATGAAGCGCGAGATCTCGGGATTCGCGTAGGGATCCCGCGAGGAGGGTCCGCCGCCGACCATGCGGGCCATCATCGCACAGCGACCGGGGCGACGCCTCGGCCACACCGGCGCACACCTCCGGGCCGACCGCTTCTGGTATTCTCGCCACACGGCCGGCGCCCGCCGGCGCGCGGAGGATCGCATGGCGACTGCAACGGATCTCTCGGGCCTCGACGTCACACCCCTTTCCGGCTCGCTCGGCGCCGAGCTCCGCGGGCTCGCGCTCCGCGACCTGGCCGCCGACGACGTCGAGACGATCCGCGAGCTGCTCACCGAGCACCTCGTGCTGTTCTTTCCCGATCAGCACCTCGACCCCGACGAGCACATCGCCTTCGGCCGCTTGTTCGGCAAGCTCGAGTCGCATCCCAACCTCGCCCTCGACGCCGAGCGGCCCGAGTTCTTCGAGCTGCGCTCTTCGGGTGGAGCCGGCGCCATTGCCGACGAGTGGCACAGCGACCTGACCTGCCAGCAGGCGCCCTCGGTGATGGCCATCCTGCAGATCGTGAAGTGCCCGGCCGTCGGCGGCGACACCCTGTGGACCAATGCGTACAAGGCCTATGACGAGCTCTCCGCTCCGATGCAGGCCTTTTGCGAGCAGCTCAGCGCGCTTCACGACGCCCACCCCCACGGACGGCCCGACAACATGGCGATCCACCCGGTGGTGCGGGTGCATCCGGTGACTGGGCGCAAGTCGCTCTTCGTCAACGAGCACTTCACGCGACGCATCGTCGAGCTGAGCCACGAAGAGAGCGAGGCGCTCCTGCGCTTCCTGACCCGCTGGGCGTCGAGCCCGCGCTTCGGCCTGCGCTACCGCTGGACCGAGGGAACCGTGGCCATGTGGGACAACCGCTGCACGCAGCACTGCGTGCTCGACGACTTCGAGGGCGAGCGCGTCATCCAGCGCGTCACCGTGATGGGCGACCACCCGCAGCCCACGGCGCCCTCGCCCTGGCCCCCCTACAAGAAGCCGTTCAGCGCGCTGAGCCGGCACGACCGGCAGCTGCACTCGTTCCTCGAGGGCCGCGACGAGTAGGCGGCCCCCCGGCGGCTACTGCGGCTCGATGTAGTTCAGGGCCAGCGCCGCGCGCTTGTCGATGCTGTTGAGGAACGGCAGCTCCTCTTCGTGGATCATGTGCCGCAGACGCGGCGTCATCCACGCGAGGTGCTGGCGCTCGTCGGGAGTCGACTGGCGGAGCCGGTAGAGCAGATTCGCCATCAGCTGCTCACGCACCCCGTCGAAGTTCACCTCGTACATCATCTCGTCGAAGACGCCCTGCCCCGACTCGCCGGCGAATATCTGCTTGACGATCTCGCCCTTGTCGACATCCCAGTTCTCGCCGAGGTCGAAGAGAAACGAGCAGTGCTGCCGCAGCCCCTCGAACCGCTCGGCGCCATTCAGGTGCCGCCGGATCGCGCTGGCAGGCGGAAAGTCGAACATCGGCCGGAACACGCCCGGGATCATGTCCGCGACGTCGAAACTTCCTTTCGAGCGGACTTCGAGGTTGTGCATGTTCACGAAGTCACCGACGGGCAGGCGCGTGCTCTCGAGCGGCACGAAGCCGTCCTCGGGATTGGCGATCGAGATCGCCGAGCAGTCGAAGGGGATGAACGCCCCGCGCATCGCCTCGAGGAAAGGGCTGCCGTGCAGCATCTGCCCGACACCCGGCATCAGCCGCCGCACCCAGGACGGGAGGGTTTCCTCGCTGAGCTCGGGGCCGCGGCCGCCGTCGAATCCGGGCGGACTGCGATGGATGCCGTCGAAGGGCGCGCCGAGACCGATCGCCAGGGCGACGGGGCTGTAGCGATGCACGCGTCCGCTGCGCGGCGAGTAGAGGAAACGCCGCGAGTCCTTGACGCGGACCCGCCGCATCCCGAGCTGCATGGTGCGCAGCGCCACCAGCCCACCCTGGCTGTGGCCGATCAGGAACATCCGCGGCGCGAGCGCGTCGAAGATGCGGTTGATGATCTTCAGCGCCTTGTCGTCGGCGATGGCCCGGCGCACCCCCTCCTCGTCGACCTCGTAGTCGGGGATGAACGAGGCGAGTTCGGTACGGAACCGCCCCTCGAGGCCGACGAAGCGTGCCGCGGTCGACGCCGCGCGCAGCCGAGCGAGCTGCCCGTCCGGGATCTTTCCGGCCTCGGCGGCGAGGCGTTCGAGGAACCGGCCCTCGGCCATGCGCACCGCGATCTGCTGGGCGACCGGCGAGTCATCGAGGTAGAAGACCTCCCGAATCACGTGCGGACGGTCCTGCGGGCGCCGCGCCGAGGCGTCGATGTGATCGAGGATCAGCTCGATGGCGTGCTTGAACTTGATCGCCCGGGTGACGTTGACCTCCTCGAGCTTGCGCCGCGAACTCTCCTCCAGATCCTGTGCGGCCATCACGCCAACGTTGGTGCGGGTGACGACGCGGCGGACGTTGTGCTCGCCCTCGAGGTGGTCGATCAGGCCCCGGCCGGTGGAGGCCGGACCGAAGGTGCCGGCGATGAATTCCACGAGGTAGTTCTTGGGCAGGATCGACGGCCGAAGCGGCTCCTCGGCCAGCGCGTCGGCGCGCTGCCGATCGATGCCGAGCCCCGCGATCGAGGCCGAGGCCCACTCGAAGGCTTGCTGGATTGTCCGCGCCGCTGCAGCCATCTCGAAATACCAGTGCCGATGCAATCTCTGTTTCTTACCTGCCACCAAGTGTAGCGCCGAACCCGCGCGGCTCCGGTGCTGGACATGCCGAAGGCCCCGAATCGCTATGATGGCCGTCCGGAAGTCATCATCGGAGGTTTCCCGTGCCCACGATCTTCGAGAGCCCCAAGGAACTGCTGGACGCCGTCGGCCGGTCCCTCGGCGAGAGCGAGTGGCTGGAGATCGGCCAGGACCGCATCGACAAGTTCGCCGACGCCACGGGCGACCATCAGTGGATCCACGTCGATCCCGAGCGGGCGAAGGACGGGCCGTTTGGCGCTTGCATCGCCCACGGCTACCTCACGATGTCGCTCGTCAACCTCTTCCTGCCCCAGATCGTCGACGTGCGGGGCATCTCGATGGGCGTCAACTACGGGGCCGACAGGCTGCGCTTTCCGGCCCCGGTGCCCGTGGGCTCGCGGGTGCGCGGATCGGCCGAGCTGATCGGCGCCCAGGAAACGAAGGACGGCGGCGTTCAGGCGACGATCCGCGTCAGCGTCGAGATCGAGGGCGGCGACCGCCCGGGCTGCGTGATCGACACGATCAGCCGCTACTACCCGGAGTAGCGCTCACGAAACGGCGGTAACCGAGCGGGCCGGCCTCGACGCCTACTACGCCGCGATCGCCGCCATCAGCCCGGACAACCGTCCCGAGCTCTTTCCGGACGACGACGCCCGCCTCGCCTACTGGATCAACGCCTACAACGCCTCGGTGATCGCGCTCGTCATCGACCACTATCCGATCGACAGCGTGAAGGACGTCCGGGCCCGGGGACTGTTCTTCCTGCCGAAGCTCTCCGGCTTCTTCCTGCTCGAGGGTGTCGTGCTCGGCGAGGACCGGACCAATCTCTACGACCTCGAGCACCGGCTGATCCGGAAGCGCTTCGCCGACCCCCGGATCCACTTCGCGCTGAACTGCGCCTCGATCAGCTGTCCGCGCTTGCCCGCCCGCGCCTTTCGATCCGATCGCCTCCAGGACGAGCTCGAGGCCGAGGCGCTGCGATTCGTGCAGGAGGAGCGCAACGTACACATCGATCCGGAGGGCGGCGAGATCACGCTGTCCGCGATCTTCGACTGGTACGCGGACGACTTCACCGATTGGATGGAAGCGACCCATCCGGAGCGGCCTGCCACGCTGCTGGGCTACATCGAGCCCTACCTTTCCCCCGAGCAGGCCGCCGACCTGGCCCGCTGCAGCGCATGCGAGATCCGGTTCGCGGAGTACGACTGGGGGCTGAACGATCAGCCACCGGCCGGCCGCGAGAACTGAGCGTCCCGCGGCAGCCCCCGCCCGGGTGAAGTAATTCCCCCACGCCGCTCACACGCCGCTTGACCTGCCGAGCGTTCGGCCGATACGTACGAGACGGGGCGCGGCGGCTGGTATGTTTCGCCAGCGCCATTGCGCCGGGGGGAGAAGCACTTGAAGAGCCTGGGGTCCTGTACGGTCGCGCTCGTCGTCGCCTTCGGCGTGCTCGCCGGCGTGGCCCTCGCCGACGAGCCACCGCCCCAGACCGAACAGCAGGTCCAGGACCGGCTCGCCAAGCCCAACTACGCGCTCGGCGGCTACTACCTCGGCGTCGAAGGGCTGGTCGCCGTCGAGAACAGCCTGCTCATCTCGGGCAGCTCGATGATGGTGAGCGGTGGCTTCGATATCCGCCTCGGCTACCGCCACAACCGCTGGCTCGCCACCGAGATCTCCGGGGGCTACATCCACAAGTACAGCGGCACGAACTTCCTCGCCTGGGGGATGAGCGTCAACGAGCGCTTGTATCTCTCGCGCTCCCGCGTGCAGCCGTACCTGACGGTAGGCGCCGGATTCCAGCAGCTGCGCTCGCGCAACTCGACCCAGACTTTCGGCATCGTGTCGTTCGATCCGAAGTTCACGATGCGCTTCGGCCTGGGGACGGAGATCTATGCGAGCGAGAACGTGGTCTTCACGATCTTCGCCAATTACTTCATGCCCATCGCGAGCGGCAACCAACTCGACTTCCTGACCGCGGGAGCGGTGCCCGCGGGCAGCACGAACTTCGACTTCGCGACGGCCGGCATCGGCATGCAGTTCTTCTGAGCCCGCCGAGCGGCCGTTCGCTCAGCGCAACAGCTCGCCCGCGTGCACCTGCAGGGTCTCGCCCGTGATCATCCGTGCGCGATCCGAGCAGAAGAACACGATCGCTTCGGCGACGTCCTCGTCGGCGGGGATCTCGTCGCCGAGCGGCATGCCCGAGGTGATCTCGTCGACCACCGTCTGCTCGGGCACCTTGCGCTCGCCTGCCTGCCACTTCACGTACATCTCGACCGGCGGGCCCCACATCCAGGTCGGCACCACCATGTTGACGCGGATGCGGTCGGGCCCGAGCTCGTGGACGAGGTGGTACATGGCCGAGAGCAGTGCGCCCTTCGACGACGCGTAGGCGATCTGTGCGTTGTCGGGCGGAAACCACTGGCTGCGCGAGCCAACGAGCACCACCGACCCGCCTCCCCGCTCGCGCAACTTCGGAACCGCCGCGCGCACCACGTGCAGCGTGCCGACCACGTTGGTCTCGAAGGCACGCTTCCAGTCGTCGTCCGGCGTCGACTCGAGGGTGCCGAAGAGCGTGTCGAGAGCCGCGACGTTCACGACGGCGTCGAGTCCGCCGAATTTCTCGACGGCGTGTGCAACGAGGCGATCACAGCTCGCGGCGTCGAGGATGTCGGCCGGGCAGATCGAAATGCGCTTGCCATTCGCATCCAGCTCGCTCGCAATCGCCTCGAGCTTGTCGGCGCTGCGCGCCGCGATCACGACGTTCGCACCGTCGCGCAGCGCGAGCCGCGCCACCTCTTTGCCGAGGCCGTCCCCCACCCCGGCCACCAGGATCACCTTGCCGTCGAGCATCGCGGTCGCTCCTCCTTGCCTGGCCAAAGGAGAGGAAGCTAGACCAGATGGAGGGTGCGCGGCAGAGCGCCCGCGAGGTGATCGCCTAGGCCCGTTGACTCGAGACGGAGACGATTTC